>CAVUKT010000055.1:0-226431 GCA_963742055.1 uncultured Actinomycetes bacterium
GCCTACCTGGCCGTGACCCGCAAGGATGTCGAGCCGGACGGGACGGCGCAGGCCGCCTGGGTGCCCGCCGCCCGGCACCGTCGGTAGGCTACGGGTAGTAACTAGTTTGCTCCGTGCTGTTGAGTGTCCGGCGGAGGCCGCGATGATGAGCGACGGGCTGGCCGGGGCCGTCATGGACGCCCTGCCAGACGCGACCGCAGTGGTGGACCCGGACGGGACGATGGTGGCCGTGAACCGGGCCTGGCTGATGTTCGCCATGGACAACGGCGGCCAGCCGGAGAGCACCGGCGTGGGCGTCAACTACTTCGATCTGTGCGCCCGGTCCGCCGCGGCGGGCTGCCAGGACGCGCAGCGGGCCGCGGACGGCCTGCGGGCCGTCCTGGCCGGGCGCACGGTGCAGAGCGAGGTGGAGTATCCCTGCCCGTCTCCGGCGGTCAACCGCTGGTTCCTGCTGCGCATCACGCCGCTGGCAGGCGACGTGACCGGGGCGGTGATGTCGCACGTCAACATCACCCGCCGGAAGATGGCCGAGCAGGCCCTGTTTCACGAGGCCGCGCACGACCCGCTCACCGGCCTGGCCAACCGGGGCCTGTTCGCGGAGCGGCTGACCGCCGCCCTGACCGGCCGCCGGAGCCAGGTCACGGCCACCCAGGTGGGCCTGATGTTCCTGGACGCGGACGGGTTCAAGCAGATCAACGACACCTACGGCCATGAGGCGGGCGACGAGGCCCTGCTCACCATCGGGCACCGGCTCCGCTCGCACGTCCGGCCGCAGGACACGGTGGCCCGGCTGGGCGGGGACGAGTTCGCGGTCACTGCCCCCCGGATCAGCGCCGCCGGACTGGACGGCCTGTCCGGCCGGGTCAGGTCCGCGCTGAGCCAGCCGCATCTCATCCATGGGCACCTGGTCCCGGTTCCGGTCAGCATCGGCGTTCACCTCGCTGAGCCCGGCGAGTCCGCGGCCGCGGCGCTGCGCGAGGCCGACCGGGCCATGTACGCGGTCAAACGGCGTACCCGGTAGCTTGCTAGGCGTGCCTGAACCGTTGCTGAGCACCGCCGACTGGTTCGCCAGCCTGTCCACCGTCTATCTGTCCGCGAGCATGCTGATCACCGATCAGGACGACCGGATCCTCCTGGTCAAGCCCAACTACCGGCCGGACTGGGGGATCCCCGGCGGCATCGTCGAGGCCGACGAGGCGCCGGATCAGTGCGCCGCCCGGGAGATCGCCGAGGAACTCGGCCTGGACATCCCGGCCGGTGATCTCCTCGTGGTCGACTGGGCGGCGGCCGCGGGGGACCGGCCGCAGGCGATGATGAACTTCATTTTCGACGGGGGCGTGCTCAGCGACCCCGGCGCCATCCGGCTGCAGGAAGAGGAACTGGACGACGCCCAGTTCCTGGGCTGGGCCGAGGCCGAGGCCCGGATGGCGGCAGTCATGGCGCCCCGGGTGCCCGCGGCCCGCCAGGCCCGGCAGAGCCGGCGTACCGTGTACCTGCCGGGCCAGCGCCGGACGCTGTAGCGGGCGGGCGCCAGTACTCCAGCGCCGGACCGGACCGTCACCTTACTCGCGATAACAGCAAGAGGCTGGCAGCTGAGGTAGTGGCTGGCGCGGGTATTCCGGCGCCGGGCACCGTAGTGGCGGGCGCCTATTAAAGCCAGGCAGCGGCGATGAGGCCGGAGCCGAGGGCCCTGGGCCGGGCGCCCTTCTCCGACACGTACAGCCCGGTGCCGGCCAGATACAGCAGCCACTTCCCGGAATGGTTCACCGCCAGGCTGGTGTGATCGAGCCCGGGGAAGCCAATCGCCACCTGGTGCTTGAGTACCCCGGCCGGGGTGATCTCCCACATCAGCTTGGACACGTTGCGCACCGGCTCCCCGGCACAGCAGGCGCGGCTGACGAACAGGTTGCCGTCGGGCAGGTACGAACCCTCGCGCCAGTAGCTCCGGCGGCGATCCGGGCCGGTCATCGGCACCGGCGTGACCCCGGTTCCGCCCAGGTAGTTCTGGGCCGTCGCGGTGTCCAGCAGCGCGATCTGCCAGCCCTCGTTGTCCTGGATCGCGGCGATGGACACCGCCAGCTCGGTGCCATCCGGCGCCCAGGACAGGTGCGAGATGGGCGCGGGCAGCCCGCTCGACTGGCCGGCCGGGAGCACCGGGTAGAGTCGCTCCACCCCCGTGCTCAGCGTGCGGGTGACCAGGTCATACTGCGCGGAGACGTCCCCCGAGCCCGCCATGCAGTGCCTGGTCAGCGTCGGCTGCCGGGCGAAGGCCAGCGTGCTCCCGTCGGGGCTGATCGCGGGCAGGCTGCCGGTAGTGATCAGCGTCGGCTTGCCGCCGGACAGCGCGACCGATTCCACGTCGTCCACGCACCCGTGCCGCCTGCTGAAGTAGATGGTCTGGCCGTCCGCCGAGACCGAGATCTCGTCGCCGATGACGCCGCCCCGCACCAACGCCCGGACCGGTGCCCCGGTCGCCGAGCTCAGCAGGACCAGGGAGCCCCCGGCGGTCACCCCGACCATCGCCGGGAGGCCGGGCCGTGGTCTGGCTGACCGGGTGGGCACTGGTCGTGGCCGACGGCGTCGGGCCGCGGGAGGTGCTCGGCGCGGCGCTCGGGCTGCTGCCGCCACCGCAGGCCGTCACCAGGATCAGCGCGGCTGGCACGGCCAGCACCCGGAGCAGCTTCACGTCGCCTCCGTCCAGCGAAAGCCTCAGCTGGATGAACCTACCGGGCCGCCTGGGGCAGGCCGCGGAGGAATACCGGAGCGTGAGCCCGGCAGGTACCCTGGGTGACGATGCCGACATACCGGGGGAGTCTGGCATGATGTCCCCCAGGTGTTGCCCGGGGGGGCAGAGTGAGTTCAGGTCCGGTTTCGCGGGGGCGCAATTCCAGTCGCCGTCTGGCGGTGCTGCGCGAGCTCTTCACGGCCGTTCCGGTCCCGGTGGCCTATCTGGCCGGGCCGGAACTGGTCTTCGAGTTCGCGAACGACGCGTACCGCCGGCTGGTCGGCCGCCAGGAGCTCGTCGGCCGGCCGGTGGGCGAGGCACTGCCGGAACTCGTGGCGCAGGGCCGCGTCGGAGCTCATCGCCGCGCGTGCTGGAGTCCGGGCAGCCGTTCCAGGGTTATGAGACCGAGCTGCTCGTCCCCCGGGACGGCGGGTCCGGCCCCGAGCAGGTCTTCGTTGAGTGCCTTTACCAGCCGGTGCGCGGCGCCGGACGAGGCGGCTGACGGGGTGCTGCTGCTGCTGAGCGACGTGACCGCCCAGGTCCTCGACCGGCGGGCGCAGGAGGCGCTCGCCATCCAGCTGGCCGCGACCCAGGAGCGGTACCGGACGCTGTTCGAGACCCTGCCGCAGGGCGTCATCTACTACGACACCAACGGCCTGATCCTCGGGGCCAACCCGGCCGCCTGCCAGACCCTCGGCCTGGACGAGGACGAACTGATCACCTGGCCGCTGATCGGCTCCACGCAGGCCGTGCACGAGGACGGTTCCGCGTTCCTGGCCAGTGAGCTGCCGGTCGCGGCTGGCGCTGCGCACCGGTGAGGTGGTCACCGACGTGGTGATGGGAGTCCCGCACGGCCGGACCGGGGAGCAGCGCTGGCTGCGGGTCACCGCGGTGCCGGACGCCCGGGACGCGGACGGCCGGCCGCAGCGGGCGTACGCCATGTTCCGGGACCTGACCCGGGAGCGCCGGGCCGCGGCGGCGCTGCGGGAGGGCGCCGAGCTGATGGGCCGGCTGCGCGAGGCCAACGTGATCGGCGTGGTGGTCAACGGCGAGGATCACGTGCACGACGCCAACGACGCGTTCCTCGACATCATCGGGTACACCCGGGACGACGTGGAGGCCGGCCGCATCTCCAGCGAGGTGATCACGGCCCCCGAGTGGCGCAAGGCCGACGCCGACGCGCGCCGGAGCAGCTCAAGAGCACCGGGGCCTTCCGGCCGTACGAGAAGGAGTACGTGCACCGGGACGGGCACCGGGTGCCGGTCCTGGTCGGCGCCGCGGTGGTCAGCAACCATCCGCTGCGCTGGGTGACCTACGTCGTCGATCTGACGGCCCGGCAGCGCGCCGAGGAGGAACGGGCGGCGCTGCTGACCCGGGAGCGGATCGCCCGGGCCGAGGCGGACGGCGCCAAGGAGCGGGTCGCTTTCCTGCTCCAGGCCGGCGACTCTGGTCGCCGCCGCGCAGGACCGGCACGAACTGCTCCAGCACGCCGCCCAGCTGGTCGTGCACAGCCTGGCCGACTTCTGCCTGGTCTTCCTGCCCGGCCCGGACGGGGTGCTGCGCGCCATCTCGATCGCCCACCGCGAGCCCGGCGGCGGCGTCGAGTTCACCGACCTGCGCGACGAGCCGGTCCCCGCCCTGGGCACGTGGACCGTCAAGACCGCCTACATCACCGGGACGACCCATCTGGTCCATGGCGCCGCGGCCCAGATGGCCACGCACGTCGAGGGCAACCCGCCGCTGCGCGACATCGTGGCCCGGATACGCCCCGGGGACGTGCTGGTCGCGCCGCTCGTGGCCGGCCCGGACGCGCTGGGGGTGCTGGCCGTCGGCCGCAGCGCCGACCACCCGGGATTCGCGGACACCGATATCGCGGTGCTCGAGGAACTGGCCCGCCAGACCGCTGTGGGGCTCGACAACGCGGCCACCTCAGCCCGCGACCACACCGTGGCCGAAACCCTGCAGCGCTCCGTGCTGCCCGACTCGCTGCCCAAGATCCCGGGGCTGGACCTCGCGGTGCGCTACCTGCCCGGGACGGCCGGGGTGGACGTGGGTGGCGACTGGTACGACGCGTTCCCGCTGGACGGCGGCCGGGTCGGGCTGGTCATCGGCGACGTGGTGGGCCACAACATCGCTTCCGCGTCGGTGATGGGCCAGATGCGGCACCTGCTCCGGGCGTACGCCGTGGACGCGATAAAGCCGGCCGACGTCCTGCGGCGCACCGCCCGGGCGCAGGCCAGGCTGCTGCCGGACGCGCTGGCCACGGTGATTTACGCGCTGCTCGACCCGGCCACCGGCGAGCTGAGCTACGCCAACGCCGGGCACCCGCCCCCGGTCTGGGCCAGCCCGTCGGGCCAGACCGGATACCTGGATGACGCGTCCGGGGTGATGCTCGGCGTCCCGGGCGAGGCGGAATTCACCGTCGGCTGCCGGACTCTGGACCCCGGCACCAGCCTGCTGTTCTACACCGACGGGCTGATCGAGGACCGGCGCCGGGACATCACTGACGGGCTCAGCGCCCTGGCCGGGGTGATGGCCCAGGTGCCATCGCTCAGTGCCGAGAAGACGTGTGCCGACGGTGCAGGCCGAGTTGCTGGGCGAAACCCCGCGCGCCGACGATGTGTGCCTGCTGGCCGTCCGGGTCATGGGCTTAGCCAGGAGCGGTAAAGCTGGACCGTGCCCGGTGCGCCGTCGCCCAGTGCGCTCGTCCAGAGCGCTGTCTCCAGCCCGCCGTCTCGGCGTCGCCGTCCGGTCCCGGGCGGCGATCTGCCGGGAAGGCTACATCCAGGTCAACGAAGCGTTAGATAGAGCACGAGATGCGGACGAGAGGGCCTCGTTCACAGATAAGACGGTTACGAAGTAGCGACGCAACGTAATCCGCAGTCAGGATCCAGTTATGACTTCACCCACACTGGCCCGTCCCTTGCTGAAGCGCCTGTACGAATGGGGCGTCGTCGCAGACGTCGAAGGCCGGCCCCGGCGGCTGCCGGCCGGCGTGACCAACCTGGCGCCCCAGGCCCAGGCCCTCATGCTGGAAGCACTGGACGCCGTGCCCGGGGGCATGCCCGCCACCGGGTGGGTCACCGAGCTCGATTTCATCTGGGACAGCTTTGACCGCCAGCAGACTTCGGTCCTGGTGATGCGCGACCCGTCCGGGACGAGTGCTCTGGCTGGCGGGCCGCGACAGCGGGTAACGGCCGGTCCCGGCCCGGGCGGGCGCTGGCTGTCCCGCTGCCCGTTACCCGAGCGGGTGCGGCAGCACGCTCGAGCCCCCGATCTCGCGTGCTGTCGCACCATCCAGGCCGCTACTGGTGGCCGCCACCGCCTGCGTCGTGATGGCCCTCGAACGCGACCACGATGCTCTAACGCCCCGCGTAGTCAGGCTTCTGGAACGGCCACGAGCCGGCCAGCCACTGGCGGACCAGATCATGCAGGGGCTTGTCCAGTCCGGCGTGATCGGCGCGGACCCAGGAGCGCACGTCGACGTCGTAGCCGCTGCGGCGGGGCGGGTAGAGGTACACGCAGCCGATCACGTCGCCCGACGCGGGATCGAGCACCGTGTAGGTGAATCCGGTCCGGTCGGCGAAGTCCTGGGCGTGCTTGACGAGGTCGGCGGCGTTCTCCTCCAGGGACATGGGCTTGGGCCACGCGAGGCCGGCGAAGCCCGGAGTCGCCTTGATGTGCTCGATGCTGGATGTCCAGGCGGCGTGATCGGCCGCATTGTGCTGGACGCCGAGCGGCTCGAGCACAAACAGCTCGCTGCGGAACCCGGCCGGAACGGCGAAATCCTTGGGGGACCAGCGGTGACGTCACGCCGCCACGGTACTGACTCCGGCAGCGGGAGGCTACTTCAGCACGATGCGCTCGCCGCCGACGTCGGCCACGATCTCCAGCCTGCCGCCCAGGGCGCGCACGTAGGCGGCGAGCGTACGGACCTCGGTGGCGCCTGGCTCGGCGCGCTCGATGGCGGAGACCCGTTCCTGGCGGACGTTCATCCGCTCGGCCACCTGCGCCTGGGTCAGCCTCATCCGCTGCCGGGCCTCCGCCAGGGTGTGAGCACGATCGCGGGCCACCAGCGCCCCGCGCCGACCTCGACCTCGGTCCCCTCACCGGGGAAGAATTCGTCCAGCAACGATTCGGCGTTATAGGAAACGAAGTCAGCGGGAGGAGCCGTGCCCGCAGGCGGCAGGCGGCCTGCCGCCAGCTCGATCACATCCCGGTAGGAGTCAGGCGGGCCGCCGGGATCGTCGACCCAGGCCACCAGGATGGCGGTCTCCGGCGGCTCGACGGCGAACAGCAGGCCGGCCCGTACCTGGTCGGGAGCACCGGGCCGCAGCTCCATCAGGCCAGGCGGCGGATGGATGCCGCCCTCACCCGGGCCAGGGGCTGACCGGGAACGGCGGTGTGAGGTCCCGGATTTCCTGCAGGATCTCGCTGGCCGTGGGGGTGGCACCGGCGAACCCGGCCGGGACGTCCGGCTGCACCGCTTCGGGATCGTCGGTGTCCGTGCCGGTGAGGGCGAGGGCTCACGAACGGACTGGCTGCCTCGGCGGCCGTGTAGGTGGCCTTGAGCGTCTCCTCGGACCGGAACGCCTCGACTTTGGCTTGCAGGCGCTGGCTGGCCGTGTCAGCTTCTCCTCCTCACCGGTCAGGATCAGAAGCCGTTCGCGCAGCCCGGAGAGCTGTTCCTGGACCGCCGCTTCGCGCATGTGCGCTTCCGGGCCAGGTCGGCCCGCCCAGCCTCTATCGCGTGCTCGCGCTGGCCGGCAGTTGCGGCTTGCCGTTCCAGGGCGGCGACCTGCAGCTCGACGCGTTTGCGCGAGGTCGCCACGTCCGCGACGCCACGGCGCACCTTGGTCAGGCTTTCCAGCTGGCGCTGGTAGGAGTAGTCGAGGGCTTCCCGGGGGTCATCCGGTGGCTGGAGCACGGATTCCAGCGCGACCACCAGCGGCGGGCCGAGGTTCTCGCCCGCCTCGAGCAGGGCCAGCACCGCCTCGCCGACCAGGCGGGCCAGCTCAGGTTCCTCGCCCCGGAGACCGGTGAGCCGGTCGCGGATCTCGCGGTGCATCCGGAGTTGGTAGCCCATGACCAGACCTCCCTGCCTTAGTACTTCAGTGTACTGGGCTGGTGCGAGGCAGGCTGGCCGCAGTGGTGCGCCCTAAGGTGTGGGCATGGCGTCCGAGCATCAGGCCAGCCGCCGGGCGGTCGCCAGTGACCTCCCGGCCATCCTCCGCATGGATCACGTGGCGGCCAGTGGGGATCACGAGCGGGCCGAGTTCCTCCGGCACTGTCTGGACCTCGGCGAATGCCGGGTGCATGTGGCCGGCGAGGTGGTGGCGGGTTTCGTCGTCGTGCTTCCGGCGCATTTCTTCGGCCGCGACTTCGTCGAACTGCTGATCGTCGATCCGGACCGCCGCCGGTCGGGCATCGGCCGGATCTTGCTGCGCGAAGCGCTGGCCGGTGCGGGAACGGCCCGGGTGTTCACGTCAACCAACAGATCCAACCGCCCGATGAGGGCACTGCTGGACGCGGAGGACTGGTCCTTCAGCGGCGAACTCGGCGGGCTCGACGAAGGCGATCCGGAGCTGGTGTTCTACCAGAACCGCCCAGCCGGGCCGGGGCCTCGCACCGACTGACTTCCCGCCCAGTGCCGGTGGACCGTGCCGGTGGATTAGTGCAGGTGGATGAGAACCAGGTCCTTGAGTCCGATCATCACCAGTCCCAGTCCCGGCGGCCACTGCGGTGGCCAGCAGGAGCCGCCAGCCGCGCAACTGCGACGAGCGGGCCGCCGACCAGCCGTGGAACACCAGCAGCAAAGTCGCGGCTACCAGCCCGACGTTGGCGGCAGCGAGAGCCGACGCCCCGGCCAGCCGGGCCAGCACCAGCACGAGCAGGGGCGCGTAGGACGCGCTGACCATCGGCCAGGTCACGGCCAGGGCTCCGCGGATGGACGCCCACGTCGGCAGGACCCCGCCCTCCGCCTGCTCGGCCAGGATCTCGGCGTACTCCTCCGCGACCCAGTACACCAGCAGCGTGACCACCACCGAGACCACCAGCGCGACGGTAGGCAGCCGCCCGCCGACCGCAGCGAGGATCGCCGCGGTGACAATGGCGCCGTAGATGCCCGCGGCGCGGCGTTCCCGCTTCTTGGCTGCCGGTCCCGGCGGGGCGGTGCCACTGGGCGCGATGCCAGCCATGTTCGCCTTCCGGTCGGGAGCGCTTCGATCCTGCCATGCGAGCGCACCGCCCGCGGCGCGGTGACGAATCATCGCGTAAGTGACATTGACCCACTTCCGGGCCCGCATGTGAAGCCCCGCGGGGACTGCTGAGCATCTGGCCGGGGGATAGTCGCCACGCCGTCCGGATCTCTCGTGGCCACGCGTCCGGTGCTGCGATGTCCGTGCTCAGCTACGTTGCTGACCTCGAACCACCTGCGGCCCCGTTCCTGTGCCCACCCCCTGGTGGACCGTCCGTTTGGAGGCCGATCGTTATCGGGGCGGGCTGAAGGGCTGGGCCGCGATGTGGCGTGGCGCCCGGTTTCATGACGAACAAGACAGGCAGTTGAATGATCAACAGGATCACGGCCAGGCGGGCCGTGCTGTTCCATCCGGTCAGCACGACGTCCCGGATCATCGAACAAAAATTCGGACAGGGTATAGTCAGCAGCTCTTTCAGTCCGGTAATCTGCATGACGCTGAGACCTCCTCGCGTTAGGGCTCCAGGCCGGAGATCGAGTGTGAGTTGGTTTGGCTCTGGCGGTCCCCCTGGTGCCAACAGGGGGACCGCCGTCTTGGTGTGGCGGCTATTAGAACACATGTGCGATGGTCATGTGAAGTTCGAATGCGTGTTCTATCAAACAGGCTTCGCGGTGGTGACGGCTTGCTCTACGTCCCCTTGACGAGCCGCAACAACGCCGAGAGGGGCTTGGCCTCGGCTACGAGTGGTTCGGATCAGCGATGTGTTCGGCCACGCGGCAGCGCGGACAGCGAATAGGTGTCAAACGGGGGTGTCAGTGCGCCGCTGCCACTGGTCTATTTTGAAGTTTGGCTGGTGCGCCTGGCAGGATTCGAACCCGCGACCCGCTGCTTAGAAGGCAGCCGCTCTATCCAACTGAGCTACAGGCGCCGGACAACTTATTGTGCAGGGTCAAGGTCACGTGTCGGACACAGAGCGGAGCCGGGTTGGTGGCTCCGCGGAGTTGGCCCAGGAGGCTACTGTCCCAGCTTAGGGCTGTGAACCGGGCCAGCAGTGCGCACTTGGACCGGGTTGCCTAAGGTCATGGGGTGACCGCCGCCAGAACGACCGCCACCCGCCGGCACCCGCCCAGGATCCGCCCGTGAAGGGCGGCCTGCTCGTCGCCGGGACCACCTCGGACGCCGGGAAGAGCGTGCTCACCGCCGGGCTGTGCCGCTGGCTGGCCAGGCAGGGAGTCCGGGTCGCGCCGTTCAAGGCCCAGAACATGTCCCTCAACTCCTTCGTCACCCCGGACGGCGCCGAGATCGGCCGGGCCCAGGCCATGCAGGCGCACGGCGGCGGGCATCGAGCCGGACGCGCGGATGAACCCGGTGCTGCTCAAGCCGGGCAGCGACACCCGCACCCACGTCATCGTGCTCGGCCAGCCCCGCGACGAGGTCAGCGCCGCGGAGTACCGCACGCACTCCGGGGACCTGCTCAAGATCGCCCTGGACAGCCTCGAAGACCTGAGGGCCGAGTACGACGTGGTCATCTGCGAGGGCGCGGGCAGCCCGGCGGAGATCAACCTCCGGGACACCGACATCGCCAACATGGGGCTGGCCCGGGCGGCCGGGCTGCCCGTCATCGTGGTCGGCGACATCGACCGGGGCGGCGTGTTCGCCGCCCTGTACGGGACGCTCGCCTTGCTGCACCCGGCGGACCAGGCCCTGATCAGCGGGTTCGTCATCAACAAGTTCCGCGGCGACCCCGGCCTGCTCGCCCCCGGGCTGCGGATGCTCACCGGCCTGACCGGCCGTCCCGTGCTGGGGGTGCTGCCCTGGCGCGGGGGACTGGGCCTGGACATGGAGGACTCCCTGGCCCTCGACGCCGCCGCTCCGGGCAGCCCCGGCCGGGCGCGGCCGGGAAGGAAGTTCTCCGGGTCAGCGTCATCCGGACGCCGCGGATCAGCAACTTCACCGACGTGGACGCGCTGGCCGCCGAGCCGGGCGTGCTGGTCCGGTTCGCGGCCAGCCCGGCCGAACTGGCCGACGCCGACCTGGTGATCCTGCCCGGCACCCGGGCCACCGTGGCCGACCTGGCCTGGCTGCGGGAGCGGGGGCTCGCGGCGGCCGTCACCGAGCGGGCCCGGCGCGGGGCAGCCGGTGCTGGGCATCTGCGGCGGCTACCAGATGCTGGCCAGGGAGATCGACGACCCGGTCGAGTCCGGTACGGGCGTGGTGGCCGGCCTGGGCCTGCTGCCGGTGCGGGTGACGTTCGGGAAAGACAAGGTGCTGGGGCGGCCGAGCGGCACCGGCTACGGAGCCGCCGTGCGCGGCTACGAGATCCACCACGGGGTGGCCACGGTCGAGCGGCCGGGCGTGGACCCGTTCCCCGGCGGCTGCCGGTCGATAGCCGTGTGGGGCACGACCTGGCACGGGACGCTGGAGTGCGACGAGTTCCGGCGGGCGTTCCTGACCGAGGTCGCCGCGCTGGCCGGGCGGGACTTCACCGTCGCGCCGGACACCAGCTTCGCGGCGGCCCGGCAGGCGCGGCTGGACACGCTGGCCGACCTGGTGGCCGGGCACCTCGACACCGGCGCGGTGACCAGGCTCATCGAGAACGGGGCGCCCGCGGGGCTGCCCGTGGTCCCCCCGCGGGGCCCGGTGGTGCGGCGGCGTACGCTGAAACCGCGGCCGGGTCTCCCGGCCGGCGAACAGGCATCCCGCGGAGGCATCACCCGTGATCCCGGTCCTGACCAGCGCCTGCTGGGCCTGCCCCTTCCGGCCTGGCCCTGCCCGGGCTGGCCCTGCCCGGGCTGGCACTGCCGGGGTCGGCGCCGTCCGGGCTGCTGGTGCTGGCCGCTATCACCCTGACCGGCATGCTGGTCGCGCTGCTGGCGCACAGCGCGCGGGTGGCCGCCGCGGTCACCGCGATCCCGCAGGGCCGGCGCGCCAGCGCCCTGCGCGAGAAGTCCTGGCGCGCCGGGTTCCTGCCTCAGCGGGACCCGGATGCCGCGGGCCGGGCCCGGCCCCGGGCGCCCACGGCGGCCCCGGCGGCCGCCTGATCATCCGCTTGACCTGAGCCTGACCTCCTGAGCCCCCAGCGCCGTCCGGCGCCGGGCGGCGCTGGCCTCCCAGGCGGCCGTCTCCAGCTGTCATCCGATTCCGGCCCGCTGGAGGGTGCTCCGTCATGTCCCTGTTCTTTAGCAACACCGTCTTTGGCATTCCTGTCGATCTCGCGTATCACCTCGTCTGCTGGATCGCCGCGATCCTGGCCCCGCTGCTGGGCGGCCTGGCCACCGCGGCGGCGATCATCGCGTTCACCGTGGCCATCCGGCTGCTCCTGCTGCCGCTGGGCTACTTCGCGGTCCGCGGCTCGGTCCGGGGCGAGGGAGCCCGGGCCCGGCTGCAGCCCAAGATCGCCGAGCTGCAGCGGCGGCACGCCCGGAACCCGCAACGCCTGCAGGAGGAACTGGGCGCCCTGTACCGGGCCGAGGGGTCCGGCATGTTCGCTGGCTGCCTGCCGCTGCTGCTCCAGCTGCCGTTCTTCAGCGTGATGTACCGCTTGTTCCTGGAGCACTCGGTGGGCGGCGCCCCGAACACGCTGCTGCGCCACAGCCTGCTCGCGGCGCCGCTCGGCAGTCACTGGCTCGCCGGGGCGGGCCCGCTCAGCGCGCAGGGGGCGGTGTTCGCGGGGCTGTTCGCGCTGCTGGCCGTCGTCGCGGTGCTGGCGGTCCGGGTGGCCCGGCGGGCCACCCCGCCGGGGGTCCCGGCCGCAGGATCCGCGGCGCCAGGATCGACGGCCAGGCGGCAGCGCCGCCCGCCGCACCGGCCGGCCGCGCGGTCAGCCTGGTGGGCTGGGTGATCCCGTTCGCGTCCCTGGTGACCGCCGCGATCGTGCCGCTGGCCGCCGGTCTCTACCTGCTCACCACGACCGCCTGGACGCTCGGCGAGCGGACCGTGCTGCGACGCCGCTTTATTTCCCTAACGGAAACCCGCCAGCGCCCCGCCCCGGGAGCGGGGGACGGCGGCTAGGGCACGGCCAGGCGGGCCCCATTAGGGCAGGCAGCGACCGGGGCGGGACCGGGGCCGAATGGACGATCGACGTCGTGGTCCGCCCGTGGGCCACGAAGCGGTCCAGGATCGGCTCCAGATCGTCGATGGAGCGCAGGTACAGCCGCATGAAGTAGCAGTCCTCGCCGGTGATCCGGTAGCACTCGGTGATCTCCGGCGTCTGCCGGGCGATGTCGGGGATCGCGTGCACGTGCCCGCTCATGGGGCTGACCCGCACGATGGCCGAGAGCGTGTAGCCGAGGGCCCGCGGGTTCACCTCGGCCCGGAACGTGACCGCGCCGGTGTCCTCCAGCCGCCGCAGCCGCTCGGCCACCGCGGGCGGGGAAAGCCCCACCCGGCGGCCGAGTTCGGCGACCCGGGCCCGGGCGTCCGCCTGGAGCTCGGCGATGAGGCGCAGGTCGATGTCGTCAGGCGGTTGAACGGTATCCCGGGGGTTTTTCCTTAGTTCCGACGCCGTACTCATGCGTGCTCCGTTGTTTGGCCATTCACAGCTGAGCCTGACCTTCGTATGGTTACCCCCGTGCCGTACCGAAGGCAAGCAGTGCTTCCGCCGCAGGCGCTGGCCGGGTCGCAGGCAGGCCCGGCCGGCTGGCCGCGCGCTTGCCGCCGGCATCGTTCTTCCTGGTCAGCGCGGTATTCCACTACCTGGGGCCATCGCTCGCGGTCTTGCTGTTCCTCCGCGTCCCGGTCCTGGGGATGGCGTGGCTGCGCATCGTCTCCGCCGCCGCGGTGTTCGCCCTCTGGCGCCGCCCGTGGCGGCTCGTGTCCCGGCTCGACCGGGCCGGGCGATGCCTTCTCGTCCAGCTCGGCGTGGTGCTCGCCGCCATGAACACGCTGTTCTACCTGGCGCTGGCCCGGCTGCCGCTGTCCACCGTGGGCGCCATCGAGTTCCTCGGCACCGTGCTGCTCGCCGCGGCGGCCGCCCGCAGCCGGCGCAACGTCGTGGCCCTCGCCCTCACCGTCGCGGGGGTGGCCACGATCACCGATGTCCGCCTGGCCGGGCAGCCGCTGGGCTTCGCCTGCGCGTTCGGGAACGGTGTGCTGTTCATGCGGTACGTGGTCCTGGGCCACCGGATAGCCAGCAGCGGGCCGGCCCGGGACGCCCCCGGGGCCGCGATCGACCAGCTGGGTGCCTCGATGCTCATCGCCGCGGTAGTGATAACTCCCGTCGGGCTGGGCGGCGCGGTCCGGGCCTTCGGTCATCCGGTGCTGCTGCTCGCGGCCGCGGGGGTGGGGGTGTGCTCGTCGGTCATCCCCTACGTCACGGACCAGCTGGCCATGGCCCGGCTGCCCCGGGCCACGTTCGCGCTGATGCTCGCCCTGCTGCCCATGTTCGCCGTGGTCATCGGCGCGATCGTGCTGCGCCAGATACCCACACCTCCAGGATCTGGCCGGCGTGGCCCTGGTGATCGCCGGGGTCGCGGTACACCAAGTTCCCCGCGCTGACCTCAGACCAACTGATAACAGCAACTGCATCCCTGCGACCAACGACACCCCTCAGCGATAAGGAGAGTGCCTCATGCAGTACACGCAACTGGGCTCATCGGGACTGCAGGTGTCCCGGATCTGCCTGGGCATGATGAGCTACGGCAGCACCGCGGAACGCGCGTGGCATCTGCCGGAGGACGCCGCCGAGCCGATCGTGGCCCGGGCGGTGGACGCGGGCGTGATGTTCTTCGACACCGCCGACGTGTACTCCGGCGGGCTGACCGAGGAGATCACCGGGCGGCTGCTGGCCAAGCTGTTCCGCAGCCGCGACGACTACGTCCTGGCCACCAAGGTCTACTTCCCGATGGGACCCGGCCCCAACGACCGCGGGCTGTCCCGCAAGCACGTGCTGGCCAGCATCGACGCCTCGCTGCGCCGGCTCGGCACGGACTACGTGGACATCTACCAGATCCACCGCTGGGACTACGGCACGCCGATCGAGGAGACCATGCAGGCCCTGCACGACGTGGTCCGGGCGGGCAAGGCCCGCTACATCGGCGCGAGCAGCATGTTCGCCTGGCAGTTCGCCAAGGCGCAGCACACCGCCCAGGCCGCTGGATGGACCCGGTTCAGCTCGATGCAGAACCACTACAACCTGGTGTACCGGGAGGAGGAGCGGGAGATGCTGCCACTCTGCCGGGACCAGGGCGTGGGCGTCATCCCGTGGAGTCCGCTGGCCCGCGGGCTGCTCGCGGGCAGCCGGTCCCGGGGCGACGCGGGCCCGCAGCAGACCGTCCGGGCCGGCAGCGACCCACTGGCCGGCGAGATGTACACCAGCGACGATTTTGACGTCGTGGATGCGGTCCGCGCGGTAGCCGCCGGACGGGGCGTGCCCGCCGCGCAGGTCGCCCTGGGCTGGCTGCTCCGCCAGCCCGCGGTCAGCGCGCCGATCGTGGGGGCGACCCGGCTGGCCCACCTGGAGGACGCGATCGCGGCGGTGGACCTGACTCTGGACGACGCGGAAGCGGCCCGGCTGGAGGCACCGTACCGTCCGCACCGCATCCTGGGTCACTCGTGAGTGAGTGAGCCGGCCGTTAAAGCGTTAGGGAAAGTTCTGAGCTCGCCGTAAAATGGAGTGCATGCAGGTCAACTGGCAGCACACCGCGGCCGCGCGAGCTATCGGCTCGCCGGTTGCCGCTGCCTGACCTTTCTCACTGTCCCTGGCGACCGGAAACTGGTCGCTGGGTTCCAGTTCCCTGTGTTCGTCCTGCGGCGCGTTTCCGGTGCCCAACCCGGAAAGACACCGCCATGCATTCACAGCAGGTCATCGACACGTTCCTCGAATTCTTCCGCGAACGCGGGCATCGCCCCATCCCGGGCAGCTCGCTGGTGCCCCGGCCCGGGGACCCGGTCCTGTTCACCACGTCGGGCATGCACCCGCTCACGCCGTACCTGGAAGGCCAGCCGCACCCGGACGGCGGGCGGCTCACCGGCGTGCAGCGCTGCCTGCGCACCACCGACCTCGACGAGGTCGGGGACCGCACCCACCTGACCGTGTTCGAGATGCTCGGCTCGTGGTCGCTCGGTGACTACCCCGGCGAGCAGAGCCTGCGCTGGGGCTACGAGCTGGTCACCAGCGGATTCGGCATCGACCCGGGCCGGCTGCACGCCACCGTCTTCGGCGGCAGCGATCAGGTCGGCCCGGACACCGGCCTGCTGGAGGTCTGGGGTGAGCTGGGCGTCCCGGTCGAGCTGACCGGGATGGACAACTGGTGGTCGAACGGCCCGACCGGGCTGTGCGGCACGGACTCCGAACTGTTCGTGTGGACCGGGCAGTCACGGCCCGCCGCAGGGGACCCCGGGCACGGACGGGCGCTGGGTCGAGGTATGGAACCACGTCATGCTGCGCTACCGGCGCCTGGACGACGGCACCCTGATGCCCCTGTCCCGGCCCTGCGTGGACACCGGCATGGGCCTGGAGCGGCTGGTCATGGTGCTCCAGGGCCAGGACTCGGTGTTCGGCACCGACCTGCTCCGGCCCGTGGACGGACACCGTCGGCCGCCTGTGGCCGGTGGGGGAGACCTCGTGGCGGCTGGTCAGCGACCACCTGCGGTCCAGCGTGGTGGTCGTCGGGGACGGCGTGACGCCGTCCAGCACCGGGCGCGGCTACGTGCTGCGCCGGCTGGTCCGCCGGACGCTGACCTCGCTGTGGCGCGACGACCCGTCCCGGACGCTGTCCGACCTGCCCCCGGAGCTGGTCGGCGGGACGCTGGATCACTTCGGGCAGCTCACCGGGCCCCAGCAGGTCATGGGCGTGCTGCTCGACGAGGAACGCCGGTTCCGTGACCTGCTCAGCCGCGGCCGCCGGGTGCTGTCCCGGCGGCGGAACAGCGGGCCGCTCACCGAGGAGGAGTTCCGCTACCTGCACGAGACGCACGGGCTGCCGAGGGAGTTCGTGCCCGCGATGCTGCCCGAGTAGAGGTCACCAGGCCCGGGCTCACCAGGGCTACCGGACACCGGCCGGCGCTGAAGTACCCGCCGGTCGGGCCGTCGGGGCCGATGCTGGCCATCGCGACGATGATCTCCGCGCCTTCCTCGACGGTCTGGGTGCCGCGGTGCTGGTTGAAGTCGGTCGCCGTGTAACCGGGGTCCACCGTGTTGATCCGCATGGCCGGGAACGCTTTCGCGTACTGGACGGTGACCATGTTCAGCGCCGACTTGGAGGACGGGTAGGGCAGGAGCTCCAGGCTGGACTCGAACCGGCTGGGGTCGGTGGCGATCGCCAGCGAGCCCAGGCCGCTGCTCACCATGACGATGACCGGGGCCTCGCTGGCCGCCAGCAACGGCAGGAACGCGTGCGTGACCCGGACCACGCCGAAGACGTTCGTCTCGTACACGGCCCGCATGTCGGCCGCGGTGACGTCGCCGGGCGGTTTGCGGCCACCGCTGATGCCCGCGTTGTTGACCAGGACATCGAGGTGGCCGGCCTCGTCACGGATGAGGGCCGCCGCGGCCTGCACCGAGTCGTCACTGGTGACGTCGATCTGGACCGGGCGGGCGCCGATCCGGCCGGCCGCCTCCTTGCCCCGCTGCTCATCACGGGAGCCCAGGTAGATGGTGTGCCCGGCCTCAGTCAGGCGGCGGGCGGTCTCGAATCCCAGGCTCTTGTTGGCTCCGGTAATCAGTGTTGTCGTCATGCCCCCAGCGTGGCCGGCGCGTCCGCCGGGCAGCCAGCGGACTCCTCTTCCTGGGAATGCCGGTACCAGGCTGCGGCCGGCCGGGCCGCGCATACTGGACTGATGAGCCAGCACACCGAGCTGGGCGCGGCGCTGCGGGCCTGGCGGGACCGCCTCGCCCCGGCCGACGCCGGCCTGCCCGAGCTACGGCCCCCGCCGGGCGCCCGGCCTGCGCCGCGAGGAACTGGCGATGCTGGCCGGGATGTCGGCCGACTACGTCACCCGCCTGGAGCAGGGCCGGGCCAGCGCGCCGTCGGTCCAGGTGCTCACCGCGCTGGCCCGCGCGCTGCGGCTGACCGGCGCGGAACGCGAGCACCTGTTCGTCCTGGCCGGGCAGCCGCTCCCGGGTCCGGGGATCATGCCGGCCCATCTCACCCCCAGCCTGCAGCGGCTGCTCGACCAGCTCAGCGGGATCCCGGTCTGCGTCAACGACGCGAGCTGGACGCTGCTGGCCTGGAACCCGCTGTGGGCCGCCCTGGTCGGCGATCCCGCCGGGCAGCGCGGCCGGGACCGCAACGTGCTGTGGCGGCACTTCACCGGCGCCCCCGGGCGGGTCACCCACACCCCGGAGGACGAGCCGCGTTTCGAGGCCTCGGCGGTGGCCGACCTCCGGGCGGCGGCCGCCCGGTACCCGCGGGACGCGGGGCTGCGGCGGCTGGTGGCGGACCTGCGCGCCGCCAGCCCCCGGTTCGCGCAGCTGTGGGACGAGCCGCTGCGGTCGGCACCCACGAGCGGGACCACAAGACCGTGCACCACCCCGAGCTCGGGCCGATCACCGTGGACTGTGACGTGCTCACCGTGCCCGCCGTCGATCTGCGGGTGGTCGCGTTCACGGCCGCCCCGGGCAGCGCCGACGCGGACAAGCTGAGGCTCCTCGCGGTACTCGGCACCCAGGATCTCGCCGCCTCGGGCCATGACGTGCCGACCTTGCGTGGGTAGCCTCGGGGCGAGGAGGTCGTCATGCACCAGCCGCCCATTCCGCACGTCGCGAGCACCGACCCGGAGATCGCCGGCCTGATCGAGGGGGAGGCCCGCCGCCAGTTCGAGAAGGTCCGGCTGATCCCGTCGGAGAACTACGCCTCGGTGGCCGTGCTGGAGGCGACCGGCTCGGTCCTCACCAACAAGTACTCCGAGGGCTATCCGGGCCGCCGCTACTACGAGGGCCAGCAGTTCATCGACCCGATCGAGACGCTGGCCCGGGAGCGGGCGGAGGCGCTGTTCGGCGTGGACCACGCCAACGTGCAGCCCTACTCCGGCTCCCCGGCCAACCTCGCCGTCTACCTGGCGTTCCTCCAGCCGGGCGACACGGTCATGGGGATGGCGCTGCCGATGGGCGGGCACCTCACCCACGGCTGGCCGGTCTCGGTGACCGGCAAGTGGTTCCGCGCGGTGCAGTACGGGGTCCGGGCCGACACCGGCCGCCTCGACCTGGACCAGGTCCGGGACCTGGCCCGCGCCGAACGGCCCAAGATCATCTTCTGCGGCGGCACCGCGATCCCGCGGACCATCGACTTCCCGGCCTTCGCGGAGATCGCGGGCGAGATCGGGGCGATCCTGGTCGCCGACATCGCGCACATCGCCGGGCTGATCGCGGGCGGGGCGCACCCCTCGCCGGTGGGATACGCCCCGGTGATCACGACGACCACGCACAAGACCCTGCGCGGCCCGCGCGGCGCCATGATCATGTCCGCCGCCGAGTACGCGTCCGCCGCTGGACAAGGCGGTGTTCCCGGGCCTGCAGGGCGGCCCGCACAACCACACCACGGCGGCGATCGCGGTCGCGCTGCACGAGGCGGCCCAGCCGTCGTTCCGGGACTACGCCCGCCAGGTGGTGGCCAACGCCCAGGCGCTCGCGGCGGCGCTGAGGGAGCGCGGCTACGACCTGGTGTCCGGCGGCACCGACAACCACCTCATCCTGATGGACCTGACCCGCCAGGGGATCGGCGGCAAGCCCGCCGCCAAGGCCCTGGACCGGGCCGGCATCGAGACGAACTACAACACGGTCCCGTTCGACCCGCGCAGGCCCTTCGACCCGTCCGGCCTGCGGATCGGCACCCCGGCCATCACCACCCGCGGCCTGCGCGAAGAGCACATGCCGCAGATCGCGGCCTGGATGGACGAGGCGATCACCGCCGCGGCCAAGGAGGACGAGCCGGTCCTGGAGCGGATCGCGGCGGAGGTCCGGGACCTGCTGGCCGGCTTCCCGATGCCCGGCTGGGTACCGGCCTCGTCCTAGCGGGCGAGGCTGGTACCGGCCCCGCCTTAGACGGGGCTGCGGAAGAACTCCCGGATATCGGCGGTGAGAAGGTCGGGGGCTTCGAGGGCGGCGAAGTGGCCGCCGCGGTCGAACTCCGACCAGCGGACGATGTTGCTGGTCTTGCTGGCGAACGGGCGGATGGATATGTCGGTGGGGAAGACCGCCACGGCGGTCGGTACGGTGGAGCGCTCCTGGGGCATCCACATGGCCGGGTCGTTGAACCGCTCGTAGTAGGTGTGCGCGGCCGACCCGGCGGTGGCGGTGAACCAGTAGATGCTGACGTCGGTCAGGATCCGGTCGCGGTCCACGGCGTCCTCGGGCAGCAGGGCGGCCGGGTTGGTCCACTCCTGGAACTTCTCCACGATCCAGGCGAGCAGCCCGGAGGGGGAGTCGGTCAGCGCCTGCCCGATGGTCTGCGGCCGGGTGCCCTGGACCTGCATGTACGCGCTGGAGTGCTGCTGCCACTTCTCCATCGCGGCCAGCCGGGCGCGTTCGGCCTCGGTCAGTGCGGCCATCTCGGCCGGGTCACCGGAGGGGAAGGTGACCAGCGCGTTGACGTGCACGCCGATGACCCGGCCGGGGGCCATCCGGCCGATGAGCGGGGCGATGAAGGCGCCCACGTCCCCGCCCTGCACGCCGTAGCGGTCGTAGCCGAGCCGGTCCATCAGTTCGGCCAGCGCGGCGGCGGTGCGGCCGTCCGTCCAGCCGGTCTCGGTCAGCGGACCGGAGAATCCGTAGCCGGGCAGCGACGGGATCACCAGGTGGAAGGCGTCGGCGGGGTCGCCGCCGTGCGCGGCCGGGTCGGTGAGCGGGCCGATCATGTCGAGGAACTCCACGATCGAGCCCGGCCAGCCGTGCAGGAGCAGCAGCGGGGTGGCGTCCGGCTGGGCGGAGCGCAGGTGCAGGAACTGCACGCTGGCTCCGTCGATCGTGGTGATGAACTGGGGGTAGGCGTTGAGCGCCGCCTCGTGGGCCCGCCAGTCGTAGTCCTTGGCCCAGTAGGCGGCGAGTTCACGCAGGTAACCGGTGGGAACGCCGCGCTCCCAGCCGGTGCCGGGCAGGTCGCGGGCCCAGCGGGTCCGGGCCAGCCGCTCGCGGAGGTCGTCGAGGTCGGCCTGCGGGACGCTGATGCGGTACGGCCGGATCCCGGCGTCGGTGGCGGCTGCGCGGCTGGGCGGCTCTGCTGCGAGGTGATGTCGTTGCTCGTCATGTACCTCAAGGTAGAGACCATTGGTGTCAGCTTCTGGCACCAATGAGCGGCACAATGGATCGCATGCTAGAGACCTCGGCTCGCCTGCTCCGCCTGCTGTCTCTGCTGCAGTCCCGGCGGGACTGGCGGGGCGCCGAACTCGCCGGCCGGCTCGGCGTCGGGCTGCGGACCGTGCGGCGTGACATCGACCGGCTGCGCGACCTGGGGTATCCGGTGGACGCGTCACCGGGCGCGGCGGGCGGTTACCGGCTCGGCACCGGCGGCGCTGCCCTGCCGCCGCTGCTGCTGGACGACGAGGAGGCGGTGGCGGTGGCGATCAGCCTGCATTCCGCGACGACCGGCAGCGTGGCCGGGCTGGAGGAGACCGCGCTCCGGGCGCTGACCAAGCTCCAGGCGATGCTGCCGTCCCGGCTCCGGCACAAGATCACCGCCTTTCACGCCACCACGCTCCCGCTGACCGGAGTCCTCGCCCGGCACCGTGGACCCCGAACTGCTGACCTCGATCGCGGCGGCCTGCCGGGACCAGCGGCAACTGCGGCTGCGCTACCAGGGCCGCAACGGCGTCACCACCCGCAACGTCGAGCCGCACCGGCTGGTGCACACCACGCGCCGCTGGTACCTGCTGGCCTGGGACACCAACCGCGGCGACTGGCGGACCTTCCGCCTGGACCGGATCGAGGGACCGCTGGGCCTGCCCGGCGCCCGCTTCACGCCACGCCCGCCGCCCGTCGGAGGACGTGGCCGCCTACGTGTCGCAATCCATCTCCTCCGCCCCTTACCGCTACCAGGCCCGTATCCTCATCCACGCCCCGCTCGAGGCGGTCGCCGAGCGTTCGTCCCCCGCGGCCGGCCGGCTGGAAGCCACCGGCCAGCACGCCTGCGTGCTGCATGCCGGGTCCAACTCCCTCGAGGAACTCGCCCTCTACACCGCCATCAAGGGCTTCGACTTCCAGGTCCTCGACCCGCCCGAGCTCGTCCCCGTCCTGCACGCCCTGGCCGGACGCCTCCGCCAGGCCGCCGACGCCTCCTGACGGGGCCGGCCAGCGCCTATGCCGATGGGCCGGGCTAGGCGGCTGGTGGCTCGCCCGGTCCCGGCCCACGGTGGCCGCGGTGAGGACGGCACCCAGCACGAACGCGCCGCCGCATACGGCCAGCGCCACGATGCAGCCCGGGCACGAACCCCAGCCGCCCCGCTGACCAGCGAGCCGGCCACGGCGACGCCGAGGGCCCCGCCGACCTGGCGGGCGGTGTTGATCAGCCCGGCCGCCGTCCCGCCGCGGCTGTCCGGCGCCGCGTCCATCACCGCGGTGGTGGCGGCGGGCATGGTGAGCGCCATCCCCGACCCGGCGGCCAGCATGGGCAGCACCAGCAGCCAGTACGGCGTGCCATGGGCCGTCACGATCAGGCCGAGCAGCCCGGCCGCCCCCAGCACCAGCCCGGTGATCATGGTGACCCGCGGTCCGCGGCGGCTGGTCAGGCGGCCGGACAGCACGGAGGCGACCGGCACGGCGGCGGCCTCGGGGAGCAGCGACAGTCCCGGCGATCAGCGGTGAGTCCCCCCGGACCTGCTGGAGGTACAGGCTGTACGCGAACAGCTGGCCGTAGAAGCCCAGGTTGATGAGCAGCCCCACGGCGCTGCCCCCCGACAGCGCCGGCCGCCGCAGCAGCGGCAGCGGCAGCATGGGGGAGGCGGACCCGGCGCTGCGCGGCGACGAACACGGCGGCGCCCGCGGCCGCGATGGCCAGGCCGGCCGCCACCGGCCAGGAAGCCCACCCGTGCGGGCCCGCCTCGATCAGGCCTGCGATCAGCGCGGTCAGCGCCACGATGGCGGTGATCTGGCCGACGGGGTCGGCCGCGCCGGTCACGCTGACCCAGGGGCGAGGCGACCCGGCGGCGGGTGAGCCACCAGGCGAACAGGCCGACCGGGATGTTGATCGCGAACACCAGCCGCCAGCTGGCGGCCGCGGTCAGCGCACCGCCCAGGACCGGTCCGGAGGCGGCGGCCAGCCCGCCGATCCCGCCCCACAGGCCGACGGCGCGGGCCCGCCTGGCCCGGTCTGGGTAGCTGGCCTGCAGCAACGCGAGTGAGCTGGGGACCAGGAGCGCCGCGGCCGCGCCCTGGATGAGCCGGATGAGGACCAGGATCCCGATCGAGGGGGCCAGCGCGCAGCCGGCCGAGGCGGCCGTGAACAGGACCAGCCCGGTCAGGAACACCCGCCGCGGCCCGAACCGGTCCCCGGCCACCCCGGACGACAGCAGCAGCGCCGCGAAGGCCAGCGTGTAGCCGTCGACCACCCACTGCAACCCGGTGATCCCGCCGCCCAGGTCCTGGCGGAGCGCGGGCAGGGCCAGGTTCACCGCGGTGGCGTCGAGGATGACCATGAAATAGCCGAGCGAGACGGCCACCAGCGGCGTCCACGACGGCCCCGGCACGGCCGGGACCTGGCCGCCGGGCCCGGCTGGATGGGCCGGGACTGGATGGGCCTGGGCCGGGTCTGGACTGCGTCGTAGTGAGGTGTCCATGCGGCGCAGTCTGCCCGCCAGATCGTTCGGCCGCGACCGAAGCGTCCCGTTGCTAGCGTGCAGATATGCGTACTGAGCAGCCGCTCAAGGCGACGCGGATATCGCCCCGATCGCGGCGCTGATCGGCGACCCGACCCGGGCCCGGGTCCTGACCGCGCTGACCGACGGGCGGGCCCTGCCGGCCAGCCGCCTGGCCGCAGAAGCCGGGGTCGCGCCGTCCACGGTCAGCGAGCACCTGGCCCGGCTGCTGGCGGCGGGGCTGGTCACGATGCGGCCCGAGGGCCGGTCCCGGTTCTACCGGCTCGCGTCGCCCGAGGTCGCCGAGGCCCTGGAGGCGATTTCCCGGATCTCCCCGCCGCAGCCGATCCGCTCGCTGCGCCAGGGCACCTACGCCCGCGCCCTGCGGGAGGCCCGCACCTGCTACAACCACCTGGCCGGCCGGCTCGGGGTCGGCCTGCTCGACGGGTTGCTCGAGGCGTGGGCTGCTGTCCGGCGGGGACGGGCGGCATCATCCGGAGCGGGCCATGGCGGACCGGCTGTCCGCCCCGGGCCGCGACCTCAGCTACCGGCTCACCCCGCGCGGCGAGGCCGCGCTCGGGGAGACTCGGCATGGACCTGGACGCGGTGCTGGCCCGGCATCCGGCCGTCCGGTACTGCCTGGACTGGTCCGAGCAGCAGCACCATCTGGCCGGCCCGCTGGGCACGGCCCTGGCTGACCGGCTGTTCGCGCTGGGCTGGGTCCGGCGCACCGACCGGCGCCGGGTGGTCCGGGTCACCGACTCAGGCCGGGAGAACCTGCCCGGGACCCTCGGGCTCGCCCCCGACTGGGACCAGCCCGCCCAGGTCAGCCGCCCGCTGACCGCCTAGCCAGGTCCCGCTGCCGTAGGGCCCGTTCAAAGCGCGCGAGGTCCGAGGAGAGGACCAGCCAGGGACGGCCACCGTCGCGTCCCTTGGCCACGAACACCCTGCGCTCGATCAGGACCTCGGCCGAGATCTCCAGGTGCTCATGCTCACGCCGCAGCCGCTCGATCGTGGCCGCTAACTCCGCGTCGTCTGGTTGAGTCATGTGGTCCAAGCTTAACTCGAAACGTATCGACTCGTTTGAGGTTGCGCCGGCTCGGTTAGCGTTGATCTTGTGAGCAAGATCGATCCGACCGGGAAGTTGCCGCCCTATCGCCAGCTGGCGGCGATCGTGGCCGAGCGGATCGAATCGGGCGAGTACCCGCGAGGCTCACGCCTGCCGAGCGAGGCTGACTTCATGGAAGAGTTCGAGCTCGGCAGGTCGACCGTCCGCCGTGCGATGGCATCGCTGCGAGAGCAGGGCCTAGCGGAGACCGTGCCCACCCGGGGGACATACGTCGCCGAGTAGCCCCGTACGGCGCTGGACGTCTCACGATGCGCTTTAGTGGCAGGACGGGGTGGGGGAGGCGGCGGCCGGGCGCGCGGACGCCTCGGCGACGCTGATTCCCCCGGCTCGGAGTCCGGGCTGGCGGTGGCGTGCGCGGCATGGTGCCGGTGCCTGGCCCGGTGCGCGCGGGCCGCTTTCTCCGCCGGTGCGGCGGGGGCGGCGGTGGCCACGGGCGCGGCGGCGCCCGCGCCGTACATCGACGTCCCGGTGGACTGGATGACGCCGGGGCTGATCGTGATCCCGTGCACCGTGGCCTGATGGCCCAGGGAGTCGGTCAGCCGGACCGAGAACGGGCCCGGCCCCGCGCCGGAGGAGGCGAGCCAGTAGCCGTACGTGGTCCGGCTTAGTTCCTGCCAGCCCCCTGAACCCTGGCTGACGGCCACGGTGGCCAGCGGGTTTCCGTTATTGATCGGAAGCAGCGCCAGGTAGTACGCGGAGGAGCCGGTCTTGACCAGCATGGACAGCGGCGCGGGCAGCGGCGGGTCCACGATCGTGTGGTACGTCACCGGGACCAGGCCGGCGCTGAGCGGGGCGATCCGGGCGAAGGCCTGCTCGCTGAGGTCGATGTGCCCCGCCTGGCATTCCGGGCACTGGTCAACGACCTCGACCGTGACGGAGCCATCCGGGCCGCTCACCTGGAGGTAGCTGCCGCACGCGGCCGAGCCGCCGTACTCGGACGGCGAGAGCGCCACGTAGAGCTGCCCGGCGGGCGGGGACGGGTAGGAGCAGTTCCCCATGCCGCCGGACGCCAGCTCGTAGTGGGTGGCCTCGCCGCTGGTCTGGGCGCCCGCCGCGGCGCCGGTGACAGCGGCGGACCGGTGACAGCGGCCCGGTGCACGGCGGCGCCGGTGACAGCGCGCACCGGGGCAGGACCGGACCGGGCATGATCACCGAGGCGCAGGCCGGGGCGGCGGTGGCCTGCGAGATGCCCACGGCCAGCGCCACCAGGACCACGACCGCACCCGCCCCGGCGGCGGCCAGGGTGCCGACCCGGAAACCCGCCAGCCGACGGCCAGCCAGCAGACCGGCCCGGCCGGCCAGCCGGCGGCGCGGGGATACGCCCAGGACCACTGGGCCGGTGCGCCATGCGGCCGAGCCTAGAGATCATCCCCTGCCCGAAATGGGATTTTGCGGACTTGGGCCGTTTGTTCAGGCCCTTTGTGGACGTAAAGGGCTACCTCGGCTGACCGTGACCGCGTGACGCCGCGCTTCAGTGCGCGGTGCACCGTTGCGGCCGCGCACTGGTGTACCGAGCTGCCAGGCCAGGCCGTACGCCCGGGTGCCACTGGGGCTGACGGCCACCCCAGGCGGTGAGGGTGCCAGGTGCATGTAGGTGATGTCGCGTAGCCACCGGCGGCCCAGGCGAAGGTGCGGCCAGGCCGACTGGCGGCGCCGGCGGTCAGGTCGGACCAGTGCGGGTCGCAGCACGTGCTCACCGCGGCGCCACTCAGCGGCGCTGGAGTGGTCGCGGGTCCAGGCGTGGCGGTGGTCTGGCTGGTCACGAGCCCTCCGACTGCGGCTTCTGGCGATGCTCGTCACGTGACAGCGAGCTCTGGAGGTTGCGGACTTCCGGTGCGTGTCATCGAGCAGCTCCTCGGGGCGAAAGTCAGAGCGATGCTCTCTTTTCGTGTCGCTGCTCTGTTACGATGGCGGCGTGAATGCGAGCCGTACCGCCCGGGAGCGGGTCCGCGCCGAGCTCACCCGGGAGATCACTGATGTGGCGCGGGTCCAGCTGGCCACCGAGGGAGCCGGCGGGCTGTCGCTGCGGGCGGTCGCCCGGGAGATGGGCATGGTCTCCTCGGCCATCTACCGCTACTTCCCGAGCCGGGACGACCTGCTGACCGCGCTGATCGTGGACGGCTACAACGCGATCGGCGAGGCGGCCGAGCAGGCCGACGCGGCGTGCCCGGCCGGGGACTACGCCGGGCGCTGGCTGGCCGTCTGCCGGGCCATCCGGGACTGGGCGCTGGCTCACCCGCACGAGTACGCGCTGGTCTACGGGTCGCCGGTGCCGGGTTACCAGGCGCCGCAGCAGACCATCGGGCCCGCGGCCCGGGGGGCCGCGGTGTTCGGGAAGATCATCAGCGAGGCCTTCCGGGCGGGCGCGCTCCAGCCCCCCGGGATCTGCCCGCCGCCCCCGGAGTCGTTCACCGCGGACGCGGCCGCGCTGCGCGAGTCGGTGCTGCCCGGGGTGCCCGACGACGTGATCGCCGTGGCCCTGGCCACCTGGACCGCCCTGTTCGGCATGATCAGCTTCGAGCTGTTCGGCCAGTTCGAGAACGTCATCACCGACCGGGCCGCGTTCTTCGGGCACGCCATGGCCTGCCAGGGGCGGCTGGCCGGGCTGCCCGGCTGAGGAATCGCCCCGGGCCGGCCGGGGAGATCGCCGGCTCGGGCCGGCTGAGGAATCGCCGCCTGGAATTGCCCGGCCGGGAACTCGCCGGCGGAGAACCCGCCGCCCTGAATCGCCGGCCAGGCCGGCGTTGCAGGCCTGTGACCTGGCCTTCCGGGTGACCGCCGGGCGACGGTCCGGGCACCCCGGTTGCTTGCATCGAACCTATGTTCGATGTAATAGTGTCTGCCTGCCTTCCCCGGGGTGGCGAGCGGAGTAACAGGGAGCGGGCAGCCAGGTGAGCAGGACGTACGCGGAGCCGGTGGACGTCGGGGTCTCCGGACGGCAGGCCGACCAGGTTTGTGTGGCGGGGAAGGCTTTACACGGTGCTCGGGGTGCTGGACCACTGGGTGATCAGCCGTGAGTGGTGGAAGCAGCAGAACCCGGATCTGGACACCCCGGCCGAACGTGAGTTCTGGCGGATCGAGGCGTCGCCCGGGCGCAGCGCCCGGGCGGGTACCTACGAGCTGCGCCATGACCTCGCGACCGGCCAGTGGATTCTGGCCCGGGTATGGGATTTAACGGGGTGAGCTGGGCGGCCGACTTCGTACACCTGCACGTCGCGTCGGCCTATTCGCTGCGGTACGGCGTCGCCTCCCCGGCCGCCCTGGTGGCCCGGGCCGCCCAGCACGGGATGCGCGCGCTGGCGCTGACCGACCGGGACGGGCTGTACGGGGCGGTCAAGCACGCGGTGGCCTGCGCCGAAGCGGGTATCGCCACGATCCTCGGCGCCGATCTCGCGCTGGCGGGCCCGGCGGGCGACCCGTCTGGCCGGGTCCTGAACTCCGCGGCGCCGGCCCGGCTGCGCAGCGAGGATGCCGCCCGGGTGACCCTGCTCGCCTCGGGCCGCCGGGGATGGGCGTCGCTGTGCCGGCTGGTCAGCGCGGCGCATCAGGCGGGCGCGCGCGGGGCCCCGGTGATCACCCCGGGCCTGGTCGCCGAGCACGCCGAGGGCCTCATCATCCTGCTCGGCCCGGGCAGCGACGTGGGCCGGGCGATCGCCGCCCGGCGGCCCGACCACGCGGCGGCCGCCCTGGCCCGGTGGCGGGAGCACGGCGAGGTGGTCATCGAGATCACCGACCACCGCACCCGGGGGAGCACCCACCGCGCGGCCCGGATGCTGCGGCTCGCCCGCGAGGCCGGGGTCACGGCCGTGCTCACCAACGCGGTCCGCTACCTCGACCCGCCCGACGCCGCCGTGGCCCAGGTGCTCGACGCGGCCCGGCAGCTGGCCCCGCTCAGCGAGCGTCATCTGGCCCGGCGTAACGCCCGCGCCTACCTCGCCAGCGGCGATGACATGGCCGCGATCGCGGCGCGGGTCTGCGGCACCCCCGGCGGTGATACCCCGGGCGGTGGTATCCCGGGCCGGCGGCCCCGGGCGATGGGGGCTCCGGCGACTCCGCGATGACGCAACTGCTCCACGCGACCGCGGTGCTGGCCGAGCGGTGCACCCTCGATCCCCAGCGTGATCTGGGCCTGGGCGGCCGGTTCATGCCGGAGACCACCGGCGGCGCGCCGCTGGTCACGCTGCGGATGAGGTGCGCGGAAGGGCTGCGCCGCCGGTATCCGGGCGGCATCCGGGCCCGCGGCCAGCGCCGGGTGCGGCGCCGCGCGGCCCAGCGGCTGGACCACGAGCTCTCCATCATCGCCAAGACCGGGCTGGCCTCGTACTTCCTCACCGTGGCCGACGTGGCCAGCCTGATCAGGAGCCGGGGTATCCGCTGCTCGATCCGCGGGTCCGGGGCCGGGTGCCTGGTCAACTACCTGATCGGCATCTCCAACATCGATCCGCTCGACTACGACCTGATCATGGAGCGGTTCCTGTCCGAGAGCCGTAAGGGCCTGCCCGACATCGACCTGGACGTGGAGTCGGCCCGCCGGATCGAGGCGTACCGGGCCATCGTGGACGCCTACAGCGACCAGCGGGTCGCCTGCGTGTCGATGATGGAGACGTACCGGGCGCGCAGCGCGATCAGGGACGTCGCGGCCTCGCTCGGGCTACCGCCGCACGAGATAGACGCGGTGGCCAAGGCCTTCCCGCACATCCGGGCGGGCCGCATCCGCAGCGCCCTCACCGAGCTGCCCGAGCTAAGGGCCAGCGGGCTGGCCATGCCCCAGCTCACCGCCGTGTTCCAGCTGGCCGAACGGCTCGACGGGCTGCCCCGGCACGTGGCCATGCACCCGTGCGGCGTGGTGCTCTCCGACACCTCCCTGCTGGACCGGACCCCGGTGGAGCGGAGCTTCGAGGGGCTGCCGCTGAGCCAGTTCGACAAGGACGACGTCGAGACGGCGGGCCTGATCAAGCTGGACGTGCTCGGCGTGCGCATGCAGTCGGCGATGGCGTACACGCTCACCGAGATCGACCGGACCCGGGGCGAGCAGGTGGACATCGACACCGTCGGCTGCGCCGACGAGCCGACGTTCGAGATGATCCGCAGCGCGCGGACCCTCGGCTGCTTCCAGATCGAGTCACCGGGCCAGCGTGAGCTCGTGGCCAAGCTCCTGCCGCGCACCATCGGCGACCTGATCGTGGACATCTCGCTGTTCCGCCCGGGCCCGGTCAACTCCGACATGGTCACGCCCTACCTGGAGACCCGGCACGGCCGCCGGGAGCCCTCCTATCCGCACGAGGACCTGGCCGCCACGCTCGCCGAGACCGGCGGGGTGGTCATCTTCCACGAGCAGGTGCTGCGCATCATCCACGCGATGACCGGCTGCGGGCTCTCCGAGGCCGAGCGGATCCGGCGCATGCTCTCCGACGACCGCTCCCGGGCCAGCGCGGGGGAGTGGTTCCGGGAGGCGGCCCGTGACCGGGGGTACAACGCGGCGACCGTGGTGCGGAGTCTGGGAGGTGCTCGAGTCGTTCGGCGGGTTCGGCTTCTGCAAGGCGCACGCGGCGGCGTTCGCGGTCCCGACGTACCAGTCGGCCTGGCTGAAGCGGCACTATCCGGCCGCGTTCTACGCGGGGGTGCTCACCCATGATCCCGGGATGTATCCCAAGCGGGTGATCGTCGGGGACGCCCGGCTGGCCGGCATCCCGATCCTGCCGGTGGACGTGAACGCCTCCGCCGGGGACTGGTGCGTGGAACGGGTGCCCCAGCTGCCCGGGGAGGGGCTGCGGCCGGGATTGCGTGAGGTCAAGGGGATCAGCGAGGCCGAGGTGGCCAGGATCGTCGCGGGCCAGCCCTATACGTCGCTGCGGGACCTGTGGGAGCGGGCGGCGGTGTCCCGCCCGGTCGCCGAGCGGCTGGTCCTGGTGGGCGCCCTGGACTCGCTCTACGACCCTGATGAGCCGGACGCGGGCCGGGGAGCCCGCGCGGCGGAGAGTCCCGCGCGGGCGGGAGAGCCTCACGCGGCGGGGCCGCCTGGCGGCGGCCCGGTCGCGACCTGCTGGCCCGGGTCGGGGTCCTGGACCGCCGACGCGCCCCTCCCGCCGCGGTCCGGGGCCGTCCTCGCGACTTTTCCCGCGTTCCGTGCCCGCAAACCCCCCCAAAAAGGACACCAAAGCGCACCATTCGCGGGAAAGGTGGGAGCGGGCCGTGCCCGGCGGACCCCGTGGAGGAGGGGCGCCCGGTGGCGGGCAGGTGGGTGGAGAGGGGCGGCCGCGGGTGAGGGGCGCGCTGTGGGCGAGGGGCACGCTGTGGGTGAGGGGCGCGCCGCGGCGGGTCGGCTGGCCGGGAGTGCGGGCCTGGTGGAGGGGATGGTGGCCGGGGGGAGCCAGGCGCTGCTGGACCTGGACGCGGACCGGGACGGGTTCGCGGAACTGGTGCCCGCGGGGGAACTGCGGGAACTGACCCCGGCCGAGCGGGTCGAGACCGAGCTGGAGATCCTCGGCATCGACCTGAGCCAGCACGTGGTGAGCTTCTACGAGGACCTGCTCGCCCAGCTGGGCGTGGTGCGCTCCGCCGACCTGCACCGCTGCCGGGCCGGGTCGCGGATCCTGGTGGCCGGGGTGAAGATCGCCACGCAGACCCCGGCCATCCGGTCCGGGATGAGGATCATCTTCGCCACCCTCGACGATGCGACCGGCCCGGTGGACCTGGCGTTCTTCGAGTCGGTCCAGCCGCGGTGCGCGGCCCGGGTGTTCGGGTCCTGGCTGCTCGTGGCCCGCGGCCGGGTGCGCCGGACCGGCGGGTCGGTGTCGGTCAACGGGGAGGAGTGCTGGGACCTGGCCGCGCTGGAGGAGATCCGGGCGGCCAGCGGCATCGGGGCGGTGCGCGCCGCGATGGCGGCCGGTGACGTCCCGGCCCAGGGCGGCGCCAGCCCAAGGCAGGAGGCCGGCAGGCCGCCGGTCCCGCCGGAGGCAGGCGAGAAAATCATTTACCCGAACGGCTTCGTGCTGTCCCCCTACGCGGAGACCGGGTCGCCTGGCCCCGGGCTGAAAGGGCCGCCCCGCAAGCTGTGGCATGCGAGCCCCGGCAGTTCCGGCGGACTGGACGCTGGTATTAGCAATTCAGACTAGTTGTCCGGCTGAATCATTTCTTGCTTCTATTTTCTCGATTGTTTTGGCAAGCGGCTTCTTGCGAAAAATGACCGGCTCCCGGGGAGTCGCTCTAGTCATGCGGAACTTTAGCCTTTAAGCTCAGGTTGTAGATGAAGAGTGGCTGCGTATCACCGCCCGGCGCCGCAGGGGGCAGTAAGAATGCGGGTTGCCGGAAATGGGAGTGAATGCGGCTTGCCCGGGGGGGACTCATCATGCATTTTAATAGGTATGCCCGAAAGGCCGGGCGCCGCCGTGCGCTAATCCCGGCCTGGTTGGCCTTCGGCCTGCTGCTCGCCACCGCGGGACCGGCGGTGAGCGCTGCCGCGAGCGTCACGCACGCCCAGTCCTCGTCACAGTCCCGAGCCCAGGTCCCAGCACGGCTCGACCGAGCCGCTCAATCCAAGCACGGGCCCAGCGGGTGGCGTACCGGGGATACACCTTCACGGTCCCGCGCACCTGGCGGGTGATCCGCCTGGCCGCGCACCCGCACAGTTGCGTCCGGTTCGACCGGCATGTCCTCTACCTGGGCACGCCCGGGCGGAACCAGGACTGCCCGAGCACGCTCATCGGGACCACGGAAGCGCTGCTCGTCCAGCCGGCCGCCGCACGCGCCACCGCGGCGGCGACGATGTACCCGGTGGACCGCCTGATCACGGTGACCACCGCGCGGATCATGGTCACCGCGACCTATTCCACCGACCGGGCCCTGGTCGACCGCATCCTGGCCAGTGCGTCGCTCCGGGTCCCGGTGCGGGGGACGCGCCGCACCGTGGCGGCGCCCGACGTCCCTGGCCGCGCGACCGCCCGGATGGCGTCCGCGCGGGCGACGGTGCCGGCCAGCGCGACCGACTTCACCGGGAAGGGCTTCGATGCCTGCACCGCGCCCAGTGCCGCCACGATGGCGACCTGGCTGCGGCTTTCCCCGTACCGGGCGGTGGGTATCTACATCGGGGGCTCGGACCGGGCCTGTGCCCAGCCTGCCCTGACCGCTTCCTGGGTCAGCCAGCAGCAGGCGGCCGGATGGCACTTCATGCCCATCTACGTGGGCCCGCAGGCGGGCTTCGGGGAAATTAACTCCGCCGGCCAGCCAGGCGGTCAGCGCGGCCCAGGACGCGGTGAGCCAGGCCCGGCAGCTGGGCTTCGGCCCGGGGACGCTGCTGTATTACGACATGGAAGCCTATCCCAGCACGCTGAACGGCCGGGTGCTGCGCTTCCTGACTTCGTGGACCAACGAACTGCACACCCTCGGATATTCATCCGGCGTGTACAGCAACTCGCTGTCCGGTATCCAGGCCCTGGCCAGCAACTACACCAACGCGGCCGACGCTATGCCTGACGTGATCTATGACGCCCTGTGGAATGGGGCCGCGAATACCCTCGACCCCATCCTGTCGAGCACGCAATGGGCCGGTCATCACCGCGTCCACCAGTACCAGGGCGGCCAGAACGTCACCTACGGCGGTGACACCGTCAATATCGACAAGGACTACCTCGACGTCCAGCAGGAAGGGTCACCGGCGGGTCACCGCAGGCGTCCCAGGCGGCGGCCCAGTCCGCCGGGGACGTGGACGCGTTCTTCAAGGGGACGGACGGCAAGCTCTGGCACGACTGGTACGCGCCCGGCAGCGGCTGGCACGGCCCGGTCAGCATGGGCGGCTCGCTGGCGACCCAGCCGTCCGCGGTCGCGTCGGTGCCGGGCAACGTGGCGGTGTTCGCCAAGGGCAGCAACGGCCGCCTGCTGGAGGCCTCCTACGCCCCCGGGACGAACTGGTCCGGGCTGCGGCAGCTGAAGATGGGCATTATCGGCAGCAAGCCGGCTGCGGTGGCCCAGGCCAACGGCCAGATAGACGTGTTCTGGCGCGGTTCCTCCGACCATCACCTGTGGCAGGCCGAGTACCGGCCGGGGAAGGGCTGGAGCAAGCCGCAGAACCTGGGCGGCCACCTGGCGTCGGCCCCGGCCCCCGCGGTGTCCGGCAACGGCGCGCTGACCGTGGCGTGGAGGGGCGCCAACGGCCATCTCTGGGTGATCCGCGGCTCCGGCCGGTCCTGGGGCAAGCCGGCCGACCGGGGCATGGGCAAGCTGGGCAGTGCTCCCGCGGTCACCGGCCTGGCGAGCGGCCTGGTGGACGTCTTCTGGGCCGCGAGCTCACACAACGGCGTGTGGCACATCACCTACACGCCCGGCTCCGGCTGGAGCAAGGCCACCGAGCTGAGCGGGGGCCTGTCCGCGGGCCCGGTCGCGGTCAGTGTGCCCGGCAAGGGAGCGGACGTTTTCTGGAAGGGCACCGACGGCAAGCTCTGGTGGTCGGCCAGCCAGGGAAGCAGCTGGCAGAGGGCGGCGCCGCTGGGAATGGGGATGCTGGGCGGCGCGCCATTCGCCGCTGGCCAGCCCAGTGGCGTGATCGATGTGTTCTGGAAAGGCGCCAGCAGTAACCTCTGGCACGCCCGGTACAGCGGGGGCACCTGGGCCGGCCCGGCCAGCCTGGGCGGTGCGGTCAGCTAGCCCGGGCCAGGCGGCCGAGGCAGCCGGGCCCGGCCATGCGCCAGCCCGTGCGTGCAGACAGCGCGGCCAGCGAGCGCATCAGGTCAGCCGGCGTGGGGCGGATGTGTCCCGCCGTCCGTAGCGGGCAGCTGTGGTGGGCAACCAGGGACATCATGCGCCGCGCAGCGACGGGTGATGCTGAATGAATGCTGAGAGGAGGCCCGTACCTGGGACACCAGCCGGGTCCCGTACTGTATACCTATCTGGGTGACCTGTCGGTCTCCGAAAGAGCTAGGACGCTAATGACTCTTCTTCCGCCCAGGATTTCTGACGCCCTGTGGCGAATCGTTCCCGCACCGTTGCAGCGCAGGCTGCGCAGTACGGTCGTGAAGCGTTTCATCCGCTTTGCCCCGGCGGCGTTCTGCGCGGTGGCGGCCTCGCAGATCACGTACATCATCTGCCTGGGGCCAGCCAACCTGACCGCGGGCGTGGCCGGGTTCGCCGGCTGGTTCGCGGGGGCGGCCGTCAGCTACGTGATCAGCCGCTGGGCGTGGGAGCGCAAAGGGCGCCCGCATCTGCTGAAGGAGACCCTGCCGTTCGTGGCCGTCTCCGTCGGCGCCGGCGTCATCCTGACCCTGGCCAGCAAGTTCGGCAACCACGTGGCCTTGGAGATGAACCTGGACGGCGCGGCCCGGGTCTTCGTGGCCGACCTGTTCTACTTTGCGGCGAACTGCCTGACGTTCGCGCTCCGGTTCCTTATCTTCCACTTCATCCTGTTTGCCGACCGGAACGCCAAGGTTGACACGCTGGAGGTCGTCGAGGGCCGGGCGCCGGTCACGGACGAGCCCGTGGAGCCCCTGCTGACCACCGACCACCACCGGGCCAGGCCGCAGGCCGACCAGGCCCGGTTCGCCGACACCATGGGCCCGGCGCGGGTCAACGGTCATTCCGCCTGGCCCAATGGCTCAGCCGGATCGCACGCCCCCGCGCAGCACGACGAGGCGGACGGCACGATCGCCCCGGAGCACGGTTCCCGCCGCTGAACTGCGAACAACGAAGCGCCCGGCTGGTGATCACCAGACCGGGCACGGCGAAGCGCCCGGCTGGTGATCACCAGCCGGGTTGCCGCGTTAGCGTCGGTCAGCGTCGGGTCAGCCGCGCTGGGCCGGTCCGGGATCCGGCACGGCGCCGGCCGAGGGTTCCGGGGTCTCGGACAGCGCGGGCGGCAGGGCGGTTCCGCCCGGCACCCGGTGCCGCCGCTCCCGCCACCAGGTGCCGGTGACCACGCCGGCGTAGTGCAGGCCGTAGATCGCGTTGTGGCCCTTCTTGCTCTCGCCGACCTGGCGCTTGTGGATCGTGGCCGGGACCTCGGCCACCCGGAACCCGCGCGCCAGCACCGCGATGAGCAGTTCGGCTGACTGGTACTGCGGCTGCTCCAGCCGGACCACCCCGGTCACCTCGGACCGCATCGCGCGCAGCCCGAACGACGAGTCGGTGATGTGCGTCCCGGTCAGCACGCTGATCGTGGTGGCGAAGACCCAGGTGCCCATCCGGCGGACCAGGTCCTTGGTCTCCTGGCTGCCCAGCTTGCGGGAGCCGGTGACGAAGTCTGCGTCGCCGGCCACCACCGGGGCCAGCACCCGCTCCATCTCGGCCGGGTTGTACTGGCCATCCGCGTCCGTGGTCACGATGTACTGGGCGCCGCCTTCGCGGGCCAGCCGGTAGCCGAGGCGCAGCGCGGCGCCCTGGCCCCGGTTGACCGGCACGTCCGCGACGAGCGCGCCGTGCTCCCGGCTCTCGGCCACGGTCCCGTCCGCGGAGCCGTCCGAGACCACCACGGCCGTGGTGGCGAGCCCGCAGATGGAGGCCGGCAAGGCATCCACGACGGAGCCGATCACGCCCTGCTCGTTGTAGGCGGCAATCACGATGGCGACCGGCGGCATGTGCTCGGCCGGCTCGCCGAACTCGGCGAAGAAGGCCTTGGCGGCCGCGTCGTCGATCGCCTCATCCGCTTCCCAGGTGCCGCTCACGGTGCTGCCTCTCGCAGTGCCGCCTCCATTGGGCCCATCAATTCTCCATTCGCGACGCACGTCGTCCAGTTGCCACCCGGTTGTACCGGGCTCCGCCGGATTCTGCCACCTGGGCAACCTGAGGGTTACCTGACGACAGGCCGAGGATTCAGCCAGCCCCGGGATCTTGTTGGCCTGCCCGCCATCGCGTGGCGCAAACCCTGTCTGTTCTTATCCCGGCTTCATGCGCGGTTATCGCGTGGCGGGCGCTGCGGAGCCGCCGGGTGCGGGACGCAACCACGGATGCGCCTGGCCAGTGTAGCGGCGCAGCGCCGTGCCGGATGCGGATGACCCACGACTCGGCAAACCCTTGTGCCATGCTGATGAGCCCACGGCAGGTGAGAGATTTAGCTATTCAGGTGATCTGAAAACAATGAATTACGGGTCGATTGCCAGCGGGAAGGGACCATGGTGACCGGGGTTCCCGTGCCGGACGCGGGTTCCGGGGACGAGGCTTACCGGATCGTGCGATCCCGTATCGATCTGAGCCGCCTCGCCCCGCTGAGCCGGTGCGTGACCGAGCGGGTCATCATGGCCAGTGCCGACTTCGACTACGCGACCGACCTGGTCTGCGACGAGCAGGTGCTGGCCGCCGGGGTCGAGGAACTCGCGGCCGGGGTACCGGTCGTCGCCGACGGCGTGACGGTGGCCGCCGGGATCCCCGGCTACCCGGTGATCTGCACCAGCGAGGACTCGCTGACCGCGCGGCTGGCGCGGACGGCCGCGATCAGCAGGCCCGCGGCCGCCGTCCGGCTGGCCTTCGGCCAGGCCGGGCCGGGCGCGATCTGGGTGGTGGGCTGCGCCGCCGAGGCGGTGGCGGAGATCATCAGCCGGAACGTCCAGCCCGCCCTGGTCATCGCGCTCCCGGTGGGCCTGGTGGGCGCGGCCGAGGCCAAGGACGCGCTGCGGGCCAGCGGCCTCCCGGCCCTGACCAACGTGTCGGAGAAGGGTGGCGCGGCGGTGGCCGCGGCCGCGTTCTGCGCCCTGGCCGACGTCGCGCGGGCCGCGGCCGGGGACGGTGCCGCGGGCCAGGCCTCGCCGTAGCGGGCCGGGGAAACCGGGCGGCTGCGCCGGTAACCGCGCGGTAGCGGGGGCAGGGGGAAGCGGAAAGGCCGCGCCCGGGAGCCACTAGTCTCTGTGACCTGGGGAATGAATCGCTGGGCGCGGCCCAGCCGTAGCCGAAGGAGGGCGGACCGCCATGGTCGCCGGCACGGCTGCGCCTTACCTGCTGGCTCTCCGCCTGGACGGCCGCCGGGTCCTGGTCGCCGGGGGTGGCGGGGTGGCTACCCGGCGCGTCCCGGGCCTGCTCGACGCCGGCGCGCGACGTGCTGGTCGTCTCGCCCCGGATCAGCGCCTCGCTGCATGACCTGGCCGCGGCGGGCCGGATCCGGTGGCAGTCCCGCGAGTACGCGCCGGGCGACTGCGCCGGGGCGTGGCTGGTCTGCGCGTGCACCGACGACCCGGCCGTGAACGCGGCCGTGGCCCAGGAGGCCGAGGCGGCCCGGATCTGGTCGGTCCGGGCCGATGACGCGGCCGCCTCCGCCGCCTGGACGCCCGCGTCCGGCCAGGCCGGGGACGTGCGGTTCGGCGTGGTGAGCGGTGATCCGCTGCGCAGCGCGGGCATCCGGGACGAGGTGCTGGCCGGCCTGCAGTCCGGCCGGGTGAGCGCGCGCCGCCGGCGCCGCCCCGGCGGCCGGGTCGCGCTGGTCGGCGGCGGCCCGGGCGACCCGGGCCTGATCACGGTCCGCGGCCGGGAGTTGCTGGCCGAGGCGGACGTCGTGGTGGCCGACCGGCTCGCGCCCCGGTCCCTGCTCGACGAACTCGCCCCGGACGTGGAACTGGTCGACGCGGCGAAGATTCCCCGCGGCCGGGCGATGGCCCAGGAGCAGATCAATTCCGTGCTGGTGGAGCGGGCTCGGCAGGGATTGTTTGTGGTCCGGCTCAAAGGCGGTGACCCATTTGTCTTCGGCCGGGGCGGCGAGGAGATTCTCGCCTGCCTCGAGGCCGGTATTCCGGTCACGGTGGTGCCGGGCGTGACCAGCGCCGTGGCGGTGCCGGCCGCGGCCGGTGTGCCGCTCACTCACCGGGGCATCACCCAGGAATTCCGCGTGGTCTCGGCGCATATCCCGCCCGGTGACGAGCGGTCCACGGTCAACTGGGCTGAGCTGGGCGGCTCGCAGGCCACGCTGGTGCTGCTGATGGCGCTGGAGAACCTGGAGCCGATCACCAGAACGCTGATGCGTTACGGCCGGGATTCGCAGACGCCAGTTTCGGTCATTGTGGACGGTACCCTGCCCACGCAGCACATAATTACCACGGGGCTCGCCACCGTCGCCGAGGAGGCCGGCGCGGCCGGGCTGCGTCCGCCAGCGATTGTGGTCATAGGTGAAGTAGTGAATGTCGGGGCACAGATTGCCGAACTCTCACGAAAAGCACTGAGGGAAGCGCAGAGTGTAGTCGTGCCCACGTCTTCCGGGCCTGCCGGAGTCATTCCGACGCGCGAAGGGCAGTGACAGGAGAGCAATGACGGAAGGGCAGGGCCTAGCTGCCGCATCAGCCCGTGCGACGGGCACGGATGCGGTACCTGCGGCCGACCCCGTCCGGCCCGGGCAGCCGCCTGCTGCCCCGCCGGGCCCAGGTCCCGCCGCGGCGGGACCGGTAATTCCAGGGGGCGGCGAAGCGGGGCGGCATCGCAGGGTCGATGCCCGGCAGCTCGAGGCGGCCCTGCTCACGCTACGACGCCGGATCGTGGACGTGAACCTCGTTTACGAGACCAAGGGCGTGGAAGCGGCCCGGGCCGAGCGGCGCAAGCTGCTCAGCCAGATCGATGACTACCTGCTGCCCCGGATCCGGCAGTCCGAGGCGCCCATCCTGGTCGCCCTGGTCGGCTCGACCGGCGCGGGCAAGTCGACGCTGGTCAACAGCATCGTCGGAGCCCAGGTCAGCGCGACCGGGATCCGCCGCCCCACCACGAACAGCCCGGTGCTGGCCTGCCATCCCGACGAGGCGGACTGGTTCGCGGAGAACGTGTTCCTGCCCACCGTGCCCCGCGTCCGCCAGGAAGGGCTGGCCCGGTCGGGCCGCGACGGGCTGCTCGTGCTGGCCGCGAGCGAGGGCATGCCCAAGGGCGTCGCCCTGCTCGACACGCCGGACATCGACTCGGTGGTGTCCGCGCACCGGGACTTCGCCCACCAGTTCCTGGACGCCTCGGATCTGTGGCTGTTCATGACCACGGCGAGCCGTTACGCCGACGCGGCGGTGTGGGAACTGCTGGAGTACGCCAAGGAGCGGGGCGCCGCCCTGGGCATCGTGCTGTCCCGGGTCCCGCCGTCCAGCGGCGCCGAGCTCACCAAGCATTTCGGGGCCATGCTGGACGCCAACGGGCTCGGCGAGAACGACCGGTTCGTGATCAACGAGACGATCATCACGGACGGGCGGCTGCCGGCCGAGGTCTCCGCGCCGATCCGGGAATGGCTGCAGGACACCGCCGTGCGGGCCGACCGCCGGGTCGCCGTGCTGACCCAGACCATGGCGGGCGCCCTGGACACCTTCCGCAGCCGGGTTCCCGCGCTGGCCGCCGAGGTGGAAGCCCAGCTGGTCATCCGCTCGGACCTGAAGGCGGCGGTCGAGGGCGCCTACGCGGCCGGGCTGGCCGAGGCCGACGAGGCGCTGGCGGACGGCTCGCTGCTGCGCGGGCGAGATCCTGGCCCGCTGGCAGGATTTCGCCGGGACCGGCGAGCTGCTGCGCGGCCTCCAGGCCCCCCGCGGCCGGCAGGCCGGCCGCCAGCGCAAGCGCGGCGTCCCGGCCCGGGCCCGGACGCTCAAGAGCGCGCTGCGGTCCGGGATCGAGTCGCTGATCCTCTCGGTCGGCGACCGGGCCGCCGAGGAATCCGTCCGGCGCTGGCGCAACCACCCGGCGGGCGAGGCCCTGCTGGACGAGTTCGCCGCCGCCGAGGCCAGCCAGAGCTGGACCGGCTCGCAGTTCGCCGCGGACGCCGGGCTGATCTTCGGCACCTCGGCGGACGCGGCCCCGCGACGTCGCGGACGCCGACGGGGCCAGCCCGCTGCGCCAGGCGACGCTGCCGCTGGCCCGCTCCGCGGCGGACCTGCCGACCCGCGCGGCCCGGGCGGTCAGCGCCTGGCAGGACCACGTGATGCGGCTGGTCAAGGCGGAGAGCGTGACCAAGCGCTCCATCGCCCGGGTGATGTCCTTCGACGACGACTCGCTGGCCACCGTGCTCATCGTGGCCATGCTCGGGCAGCGTGACGCCGACGGCGCCGCGGCCGAGGGCACCAGCGCTGTGCCGCAGCTCCTGCTGACCTCGCTCTTCGGGGCGGAACCGCTGCGCGAGATCAGCACCAAGGCCCGGGCCGACCTGCGGGAGCGGATGCGGCGGCTGTTCGATGAGGAGATGCTGAGGTTCGTCGAGGTGATTGACTCGGCAGGGACGCTGGACGCCGCCGCGGCGGTCCGGCTGTACCAGGCCACCTACTCACTTGAGATGGCGAGATGAGCATCGGGGAATACCCGTCAACCTGGCTGACCGGGGCCGGGGAGGCGGGGAACGGGGGACCGGCAGGCCACGGGGGCAGGCCGCCAGCGGGATCATCGCCCCGGGCGGGGCCGGCCCGAAGCCGGCCGCGGACTTGTCCGGGCGGCTGACCGCGCTGGCCCGCGTCATCCAGATCGGCGCGGCCCGCAGCGGCCCGGAGGGCTTCCGCCAGCCGCTGCTGACCGAGGCCGAGCAGCTGGTGGCCCGGGCGGGTGAGCGGCTCCGGCTGTCGCCCAACCACACCGTGGCGGTGCTGGCCGGCGGGACCGGCAGCGGTAAGTCGTCGCTGTTCAACCAGCTGGCCGGGGCGGACTTCTCGGCCGTGGGCGTGACCCGGCCGTTCACCAAGGATCCGCACGCCTGCGTGTGGGGCATGGACGGCGCCGGGCCCCTGCTGGAGTGGCTGGGCATCCCGCACCGCAACCGCTACGCCCGGTCCAGCGCGCTCAGCGAGGGCGAGTCGTCGCTGCGCGGCCTGATCCTCATCGACCTGCCTGACCACGACTCGGTGGCCGCCGGGGCGGCGGTGGAGACGAACCGGCTCGTCGGGCTGGCCGACCTGATGCTGTGGGTCCTGGACCCGCAGAAATACGCGGACGCGTCCGTGCACCGCCGCTACCTCACCCCGCTCGCGGGCCACTCGTCAGTGATCGCGGTCGTGCTGAACCAGTCCGACCTGCTCACCCCGGAGCAGACCGAGGACTGCGTATCCGACCTGACCCGGCTGCTCGATTCGGAAGGGCTGCACGACGCCCGGGTCCTGGTCACCTCGGCCCGGACCGGCGCGGGCCTGGACGACCTGCGCAAGGTGCTGGTCGGGACGGTCAGCGAGCGCCGCGCCGCGACCGACCGGATCGCGGCCGACCTGGACGTGATGGCTGAGCGGTTCGTGCCCTACGCCGGTGAGGCGCGCGGCGCGGGCCTGGACACCGGCGACGAGGACTTCGCCGAGGTCCCCCCGGGCAGCGCCGCGGTCCTGGGGGAGTCGTTCACCAAGGCCGCGGGCGCGGCCGGGGTCGGCCAGGCCCTGCAGAGTGCCCGTGAGCTGCGGGCCGTGGACTACGTCGGCTGGCCGGTGTCCTGGCTGGTGGACCGGGCTCTCGGCCATGATCCGGTGCGCAAGCTCCGGCTCGGCAACCTGTGGGAGGAGCTCCGCGGCATCTCGGCCGGCCCGGCCGGGGCCCAGCAGGCGGAGATCGACAACGCGCTCACCGCGATCGGCGAGCAGATCGGCCCGGCGCTCCCGGCGCCCTGGTCGCAGACGGTCCGGCTGGCGGCCCGGTCGAAGCGGGATGAGATCCCGGGCGCGCTCGGCGCGGCGATCGGCGAGGCGCTGCCCGAGGAGAACAGCGTGGAGCCCTGGTGGCGGCTGGTGGCGGTCTGGCAGGGGCTGCTGCTGGGCTGCGTGGTGGCCGGGCTGGCGTGGATCGGCGCGCTGCTGGTGATCGGGGTCTTCCACGCCGCGCATCACGCCGCCGCCATCTTCAGCGACGCCGCCCTGCTGCCCTGGGTCGCGGTCCTGATCGTGGCCATCCTCGCGCTGGGCTGGCTGACCGCGTCCGGCTGCATGAGCATGGTCAGCGCGGCCGCGTTGCGGGAGCGCGGCCGGGTCGAGGCCCAGATGCGGTCCCGGATGCAGGACGTCGCCGAGCAATTCGTGCTGGTGCCGGTCAAGCAGGAACTGTCGGAGTACGCCCGGTTCTGCAGCGCGCTCGCGGCGGCCCGGCGGTAGCCGCGGCAGCAGGCCCGGGATAAGAGCTGCCCGGCGGTAGCCGGGCGGCCCAGGAGGAGAGCCGCCCGGCGGTAGCGCCCCGTCCCCCGTTCCGCCCACGGCGTAACCCGGGGGGAAGGCCGGGCCGCGGGCTGGCGTTAGGAGACTGCACAAGTTGTAATTATGTAATCCCCCGCAGGATCTGCACTCTCCCGGATCCGCCGGGGTAGGAGGCAGCGTGCCAGAGCAGCAACCACTGGACAGCTACTCGCAGATCGTGACCGGGGTCGCGGCCGAGCTCACCGGCAAGGTGGCCAGCCTGCGGGTGCCCCAGCCCGGCCGGGGCGGGGCCAGCCGCGGCGGGGGCGGCCGGGGCGGGGAAAGCCTCGGCTCGGGCGTCGTCTTCACCGGGGACGGCTTCTTGCTCACCAACGCGCACGTGGTGGGCGGGCGCCACGTCCGGCACGGCCGCGTTCGCGGACGGCTCCACCACCCCGTTCCGCGTGGTCGGGGCCGACCCGCTGTCCGACCTGGCCGTGCTGCGGGCCTCCGGGACCACCCCGCCGCCCGCCGTGCTGGGCGAGGCGGACGAACTGGTGGTCGGCCAGCTGGTGGTGGCCGTGGGCAACCCCCTCGGCCTGGCCGGCTCGGTCACCGCCGGGGTGGTCAGCGCCCTGGGCCGGTCGCTGCCCACCCGCAGCGCGGGCGCGGGCCGGCTGATCGAGGACGTGATCCAGACCGACGCGGCGCTGAACCCGGGCAACTCCGGCGGGGCCCTCGCGGACAGCCACTCCCGGGTGGTCGGCATCAACACCGCCGTGGCCGGGGTGGGCCTGGGCCTGGCCGTCCCGGTCAACGCGACGACGCGGCGCATCATCTCCGCGCTCATGCGGCACGGCAAGGTCCGGCGGGCCTACCTCGGGCTGGTCAGCGTCCCCGCCCCGCTCCCGGCCGTGCTGGCCGAGCGGGTCGGGCGGCCCACCGGGCTGCGGGTGGCCGAGGTGGTGCCGGGCGGCCCGGCCGACCGGGCCGGCCTGCGGGCCGGGGACCTGCTGGTGAGCGCGGGCGGCAGCCCGGTCGCCGCGGCCCAGGATCTGCAGCGGCTGATGTTCGCCGAGGCGATCGGCCAGCCGATGGCGATCACCGTGATGCGCAACGGCGCCCTGGTCGACGTGATCGCCGAGCCCTCCGAGCTCGTCTCCGCGTAACCGGCGCCGGTGCCCGGGGCCGGCCGGGCACAGCGGGCGGCAGCCGGATTGTCGCATCCGGTACCGCCGTTTTCCGCCTGCTTGTCCACAACCTTCCTGAGTTGGCGCCGCTATCCACAGAACCTGATTCGGCGTGGCCGCTCCCGTCCCCGGCGGTGATCGTGGACGGCAGCGGGCGGCACCGTGCCGCCGCGGGCGGCGCCGCTCACCGGGCCGCCGGGGCAGACCCAGGAGGATGGCATGATCAACGAGGCACAGGTGTTCCTGGCCGGGTACGTGGCCCGCGAGCCGCGGTTCCGCTTCACGACCCGGGGTATCTCCAGCGTTTCGCTGCGGGTGGCCTGCACTCCGCGGTGGGTGGACCGGGAGACGGGTGAGTGGACGGACGGGGAGACCTCGTTCGTCACCGTGCTGTGCTGGCGGACGCTGGCCGACAACGTCGCGAAGTGCCTGCACAAGGGCGAGCCCGTGCTGGTCAAGGGCCGGCTTCACGTCCGGCCGTACGAGAAGGACGGGGCCCCGCGGCTGGCGGTCGAGATCGAGGCCACCTCGGTCGGGCACGACCTGGCCCGCGGCGTGGCCAGCTTCCAGCGGCCCCGGCGGCCCGCGGCCGAGTACGCAGCGCCCGGGAACGGAACACCCGGGAACGGAGCGCCGCGAGAGCGGAACCGATCCGGCGCTGGCCGGTCTGGACCCGGCTGATCTGGCCGCGGCCGGCCTGGACGGCGCCGGTCCGGATGGGGCCGGCCTGGCCGATGCGGACGCGGCTGCCCTGGATGGGGCCGGCCTGGACGGGGCCGCCCTGGATGGCGCCGGCCTGGATGGGGCCGGTGCGGACGGGCTGGTGAGCCCGCGGGGGTGTCCGCGCCGTTCTGAGCGGCGCGCCGGGCCGGATCCACGAAATTGCCTGCCGGGCAGGCCCCTTGGCCCTACGCTGTGTTACCCAGCGTCATAGTTCGGCCGCTTCTCGAATACGGAATGTGACCGAAATGCCGGAGGGGCCTGCCTGCGGCAGTGATGGACAGGTGGCATGTCGGCAGTCCAGCGCACGATGCACCGTGAGGACCGCGGCGGGTCAGGGCACCGCCTCGAAGAGCCATGGGCCTTCGAGCGGCTGCCCCGCCGGCGGCGGCTACGCGCGTACCTGATCGCGGTCACCGCCACGGAGTTCCTCCTGGCCGCCTGGCAGCTGCCCCGGCTGCAGCCGCACACCGGCGAGCTGGGGCTCTTCGCGGCCGTCCTCGGCTGCGGGATGGTCTGCGTCGAGGCGACCCGGCGCGGGGGAGCGCCGCCACCCGGGACGCATGATCTGCTCACCGCCTGGTGGCTCCCGGCTGCGCTGCTGCTGCCGCCCGAGTACGCGCTGCTGGGCCCGGTGCTGATCGGCGGGTACGCGCACTGGCGGGTCCGGCAGGGCCCGCTGTACTGGCGGGCGTTCACGGCGGCCGCGCTGGGCCTGGCCGGGGCGGCCAGCTCGTTCCTGTTCCACGGCCTGTCCAGCCTGGTCCACCCGCACGGGCCGTGGCTGCGCGATCCGGTGATGGTGCTCGGGGCGGCGTGCTGCGCCGGGCTGTTCGTGCTGGTCAACGCGATCCTGATCGCCCTGGCCGGGCGGGCCGCGCGGCCCGGCGAGTCGTGGCCCGGTGCCTTCCGGCCCGGCACCACCCGGGACTTCGAGAGCCTGCTGGTCGACGCGGCCGGGCTGTGCGCGGGCGTGCTGGTCACCATCGCCTGCACGTTCAGCTGGGCCATGCTGGTCGTCGCGCTGCCGCCGGTCATCTTGCTCCAGCGCAGCCTGCTGCACCAGCAGCTGCGCGCCGCGGCCCAGTCTGACCCCAAGACCGGCCTGCTCAACGCCGTGGCCTGGCAGCGGGACGCGGAGCGGTGGATCCGCCGGGCCCGGCGGCTCAGCGTGCCCGCCGCGATCCTGCTGGTGGACATCGACCACTTCAAGCGGGTGAACGACACCTACGGGCACCTGGCCGGCGATGATCTGCTCGCGGCGACGGCCAGCACACTGGGCCAGCACGTCCGGGCCTGCGACGTGCTGGGGCGGTTCGGCGGTGAGGAGTTCGTGGCCGTACTGCCCGGGGCGGGGCAGCAGGAGGCCTGTCACATCGCCGAGCGGCTGCGCGGCCGGGTCCGGGACATCGCCGTGCAGGCCCGCGGGGCCACGGTCACCGTCACCGTCTCGATCGGGGTGGCCGCGCTGGGCGTGGACGGCGGCGACCTGTTCGAACTGCTCGCCGCGGCCGACGCCGCCCTGTACCGGGCCAAGAAGTCAGGCCGGGACCGGGTGTGCACGCTTCCCCCGGGCGCCGGGCCGTCCGACCCGCTGCGCTGATGCCCCTAACCTTGGAGCATGCCGGAATTTATCTATCAGATGCATGCCGCCCGCTTGGTGAAGGGCGACAAGGTTCTCCTTGATGAAGTGACGCTGGCGTTCTTTCCCGGGGCCAAGATCGGTGTGGTCGGACCCAACGGTGCGGGCAAGTCCACCCTGCTGAAGATGATGGCGGGCCTGGAGCATCCGTCCAACGGCGATGCGCGCTTGTTCCCCGGCTTCACGGTGGGGTTGCTGAGCCAGGAGCCGGGGCTGGATGAGACCAAGACCGTGCTGGGTAACGTCCAGGACGGAGTGGCGGAGACCAAGGCCCTGCTGGACGAGTACAACGAGATCGCCGAGAAGATGGCGACGGACTACTCCGACGAGTTGCTGGAACAGATGGGCAAGCTCCAGGAGCAGCTTGATCACCGCGACGCCTGGGACCTGGACAGTCAGCTGGAGCAGGCCATGGACGCGCTGCGCTGCCCGCCCCCTGACTCCGATGTGACCGTGCTGTCCGGGGGAGAGCGCCGCCGGGTGGCCTTGTGCAAGCTGCTGCTGTCCCAGCCGGACCTGCTGCTGCTGGACGAGCCCACCAACCACCTGGACGCGGAGAGCGTGCAGTGGCTGGAGCAGCACCTGGAGAAGTACCCCGGGACCGTCGTGGCGGTCACCCACGACCGGTACTTCCTGGACAACGTGGCGCAGTGGATCCTGGAGCTGGACCGCGGCCACACCTACCCCTACGAGGGCAACTACTCCACCTACCTGGAGACCAAGGCCTCCCGGATCAAGGTCGAGGGCGCGAAGGACGCCAAGCGCCGCAAGCGGCTGGAAGACGAGCTGGAGTGGGTCCGCTCCAGCCCCCGGGCCCGCCAGTCCAAGAGCCGGGCCCGGCTGGAGCGCTACGAGGAGATGGCGGCCGAGGCGGACAAGCACCGCAAGCTCGACTTCGAGGAGATCCAGATCCCGCCGGGCCCCCGGCTGGGCAGCCAGGTGGTCGAGGTCACCGACCTGACCAAGGGCTTCGGTGACCGGGTGCTGATCGACGGGCTGAGCTTCTCGCTGCCGCGCAACGGGCTGGTCGGCGTCATCGGCCCGAACGGGGTCGGCAAGACCACGCTGTTCAAGATGATCGTGGGCGATGAGCAGCCGGATTCGGGCAACATCAAGATCGGTGACACGGTCAAGATCGCCTACGTGGACCAGCTGAGGTCCGGGATCGACCCGGCCAAGAACGTCTGGGAGGCCATCTCCGGCGGAGAATCCACGATCCGGGTGGGCAACGTGGAGATCCCCAGCCGGGCCTACGTGGCCGCGTTCGGCTTCAAGGGCCCCGACCAGCAGAAGCCGGCCGGGATGATGTCCGGCGGCGAGCGGGGCCGGGTCAACCTGGCGCTCACCCTGCGCCAGGGCGGCAACCTGCTGCTGCTCGACGAGCCCGCTAACGACCTGGACGTGGAGACCCTCGGCTCGCTGGAGCGGGCGCTGCTGGAGTTCCCGGGCTGCGCCGTGATCACCAGCCACGACCGGTGGTTCCTGGACCGCATCGCCACGCACATCCTGGCCTGGGAAGGCGGCTCGAACTGGTTCTGGTTCGAGGGCAACTTCGAGTCCTACGAGAAGAACAAGGTCGAGCGGCTCGGTGCGGAGGCGGCCCGGCCGCACGCGGTCACCTACCGCAAGCTGACCCGGGGGTAGGTCAGGCTGACCTGGGGCTGGTCAGGCCGGCCCTCCGGGGCTGGGCCGCGTTATGCGGGGCTCAGCCCCAGGTCGGGCCGGTCCGGCCCGGTGGGCACGTTGATCAGGCTGTTCGCGGCCATGATCAGGTAGTCCCAGAGCTGGGCGTCGAGCGCGGGCTCCAGCCCGATCTGGTCGAGCGCGGCGCGCATGTGCCGCAGCCAGGCGTCGCGCTCGGCCTCGCCGATGGCGAAGTGCCGGTGCCGCATCCGCAGCCGCGGGTGGCCCCGCAGCTCGTTATAGGTGGCCGGGCCGCCCCAGTACTGGATGAGGAACAGCCGCAGGTGCTCCTCGGCCGGCCCCAGGTCCTTGCTGGGGTAGACGGCGCGCAGCGCGGGGTCGGCGGCCACGCCCTCGTAGAACAGGCGGGTCAGGCGGCGGAACGTTTCCTCGCCGCCGGCCGCCTCGTAAAAGCTCAGTTCCCTGGTGTCGTCCATCGCGTGCTCCAGGGTAGTGCCCGCACCGGGAGGCGGCGGCGGTGCGGGCGGGCCGCGCCCCTCAGCCCTCGGCGGGGCCGGGGGCGTGGGCCTGGGCGTCGGCCTGGGCCGCGGGGCCCGCGCCGATGGCCGTGGCTACCGGCTCCCCGCCACCGACGCGGAAGCCAGCGCGTTCTTCAGCCGCTCCCGCAGTTCCCGGGCCACCTCCCACTGCCGCAACGGCAGCGTCCGGGCCACCAGCCGCATCACGATGGCGTCGCTGGACACCGACTCGACGCCCCAGACCTCCGGCTCCTCCATGATCACGTCATGCCAGCGCGGTTCGGTCCACATCTGGTCGGCGGTGTCCTTCATGGTCTGGCGCACCTGGGGCAGGTCCTGGTCGTAGGCCACCGGGAAGTCGACCACCGCGCGGGCCCAGCCCTGTGATTCGTTGCCGATCCGGTTGATGGTCCCGTTGCGCACGTGCCAGACCACGCCGTTGACGTCGCGCAGCCGGGTGACCCGGAGGCTGACCGCCTCGACGGTCCCGGTGGCGTCACCCGCGTCGATGACGTCGCCCACCCCGTACTGGTCCTCCAGCAGCATGAAGATCCCGGCCAGGAAGTCCCGCACCAGGCTCTGCGAACCGAAGCCGATGGCGAGGCCGAGGACGCCCGCGCTGGCCAGCACCGGGGCCAGGTTCAGGCCCAGGTCACCCGCGATGGTCACCGCGGCGATGCCGAAGATGACCACCGACGCCACGTTGCGCAGCACGGAACCGAGGGCATTGGCCCGCTGCCGCCGCCGCTCACCCACCAGCACGTGCGCCGCGTCGGCCTTCCCGTTGCCTGCCGCCGCGGCCGCCCGGGCGGTGATCTTGTTGATGGCGCGGTGGGCCAGGAACCGGACGATCGCCGCGACCAGCAGGACGAAGATGATCCGCAGCACCACGCTGACCGGCCCGGCCAGGTAGACCTTGACCAGTTCGGCGGCGTTGCGGTTGTGCAGGATGTCCCAGGTCAGCCGGCAGGCGATCCCGGGATCCTTGCCGCAGGACGGAGTCCAGGGTGTCGCTGGATGCTGAGCTGAGAGCGCGCGCCGCGAGGAGCGCTTGCGAGATCACGGGGGATTCCTTTCGCCACTCGGGGGAGGAGCCGGCCGGGCTGGGCGGGGAACGCCAGCGGCGGGGGCCGGGGCCGCTCCCCATAGTGGCCGGCGGACCCGGCTGGCCTGGCCATGTCGGGGCGGCCGGGCCGTATCTCCGAAGCAGTTTGGTATCAGTCCGCGCGATTGTGATGACGCAGCCCAGGGGGAGCGTGCAGGATGCAACGTGTAGAGAGAGAATTGCACGGAGCATTTCCGGGCCGAACGGGAGTAGGTATTTCCTTGATTTGGGCGGCGGAGAGCACTTTAGATGTAACAGTGAGTTAGCTCGGTTGGCGGGGCGGACGCGGGACGGGGCCCAGAGGAGGAACGGGACATGGGAGCACGGCGCGCCCGGTCAGAGGCAGGTGTGGCTGCACCACGACTGCTGCTCAGCGAGGTCAGCCAGGCCGGTGCGGCCGCCCCGGCCCGGGCCGGGGCGGGCGGCGTCCAGGGACCCGGGGGCCTGGAAGCCCGGCAGGAGATCTCGATGGCCCGGGCCATCCGGGCGCACTGCCTGGCGTGCGGCCAGTCGGCCGCGGACATCGCGCTCATGATCCACAGCCAGTGCGGTCCCGCCTTCGGCACCAGGCTGGTCCGCGCCCAGCGGCTCGCGCTGGGCATCGCTCTCGCGGACGTCGTCGCGCAGGTCAGGGCGCGGTACGTGAACGAGGGGCGGACCGCGCCGCGGTTCAGCGAGACCCTGCTGTCCTCCTACGAAGGCGGCCAGAAGCGGCCCGGCCCTGAGTACCTCCACTACCTGTGCTGCGTGTACCAGGCCGAGCCGGCCGACCTCGGTTACGAGGGGCCCTGCCTGTGCGGGCAGTGGCACCGCGCCCCGGTACTGATGCTGTCCGGGCCAGCGCCCGCCGCCGCGCCGGAACCGGGCGGAACCGGCTGGCCCGCCGGGTACGGCAGCGGACGTCCCGGGCCGCCGGGCCGTACCGCGCCGCCGATACTCACCGCAGTCCCCAGCGCGGGCGAGGCCGACGCGGCGGAGCCCGGTGCCCCCGGGCCCGGGGCGGCCGTCGCGGGGCCGATCGGGCTCACCGCCACGCAATTGCCTGCGCTGGAGCCCCCGGCCCGGCTCAGCCGCGCCGGCGACCGCCGGCCTGGCGGCCGCGCCCTGCCGCTCAGGATCCGGTGCCCGGCCCAGGCCCCTGCCTGGTGCGAGCCCGGGCCGGATGCCGCCCGAGCGCGGCTGCCTGCCGCGTCCGCTCCCGCGGCCCACCCTGGCCAGCCGAGCGTGGGCGAGGTTGACGACGACGTGGTGCGCCGGACCCTGCTGCGCCTGATGGCCGATCCCGGGGCCGCCGTGGACGGCCGGTTCTTCGGCGCCGTCGAGCGGATCCGCCGCCGGCTGGACGAGGCGCTGCTCGGGGCGACCGTCTCGGTGGCGATGCTGGACCACTGGGAGGGGATGGCCGGCGAGTACGGCCGGCAGTACATGACGGTGCCGCCGATGCGGCTGCTCTGCGACGTGCTCCTCGACCTCGGTGATGTCCGGCGGATGTGTGAGCAGCGCCAGCCGCTGGAGTTCGTGGAGCGGCTCTGCCGCCTGGCGGCGCGGCTGGCCGGGCTGGCCGGCATGACCATGATCGATGCCGGGGACCACCGCCTGGCCCGGTCGTTCTTCAGCACCGCGCGGACCGCCGCGGACGAGACCGGGGACCGGCACCTGCGCGCCTGGGTCGCCGTCCGCGAGTCGCTCGTGCCGCTGTACTACGGGGATCCGGCGCAGGCCGCGGCGGCCGCCCGGGCCGCCGCCGACCTGGCCGGGCACCAGCCGTGCGTGGCCGGCGTGATGGCCCCGGTCGTGGAGGCGCGGGCGCTGGCCCGGCTGGCCCGGGCCCGGTCCGGCGGGAGCACGCGGGGCGACACCGGCGGGCGGGGCGGCGCGGGCGGGGCCGAGGTACGCCGGGCCAGCGCGGCCCTGGACCGGGCGCACGAGGCGCTCGACCAGCTGCCCGAGGAGGAGCGGCGGGACACCGTGTTCGGGTACACCGAACGGCAGCTGCTGTTCCACCAGGGCGACGCGCTGGTGACCCTGGGCGATAACCGCGGCGCGGACGACGCGTTCGGGCAGGCCTTGCGGCTGTACTCACCGGCCGAGTTCCTCGACCGCTCGCTGGTCACGCTCGGCCAGGCCCGGTGCCGGCTGCAGGCCGGTGAGCCCGAGGAGGCGCTGCGGCTGAGCCAGGACACCCTGCTCGGCCTGCCCAGCCAGCACCGCCCCGGCATCGTGCTGCGCGCGGCCCGGTCGCTGGGCGAGGCGGTGGCCGCCAAGCACGGCGACTTCCCGGCCGTGCGGGATTACCGCGAGGCGCTGGTCAGCGGCTGAGCCGGAGCCGCGCCCGGCTCGCAGGCGCCGGCCGCATGCCAGAGGCCGCGCTCAGAGCCTAGGCCGGTCTGGGCGGCGAGGAAGGCCAGCGTGTCCGCGGACAGCGTGACCGACCGGCTGACCGCGCGGGCGCCGTGGCCCACCTCCCGCTCCCGGCGGAGCAGGACCGGGCGCTCCGGCCACGGCGCCGACGTCGCGTGCTGCAGCGCGGCGCACATCTTCCACGCGTGCACCGGGTTCACCCGGGTGTCGTTGTCGAACACGGTGAACAGCGTGGCCGGGTACCGGGTGCCCGGCCGCACCCGGTGGTACGGGGAGTAGCCGAGCAGCCAGCCGAGCTCCACCGGATCCGCGGCCGTGCCGTACTCGTCGTTCCAGGTCTGGCCGAGCCCGAACCGCTCGTAGCGCACCATGTCCAGCAGCGGGGCCGAGCACACCACGGCCCGGTACAGGTCCGGCCGCTGGGTGAGGGCCGCCCCGACCAGCAGCCCGCCGTTCGAGCCGCCGGAGATGCCCAGCTGCCCGGGGGTGGTCCAGCCGCCGGCGATGAGGGCCTCCGCCGCCGCGTGGAAGTCGTCGAACACGGCCTGCTTGTGCTCGCGCATCCCGGCCCGGTGCCAGTCCTCGCCCTCCTCGCCGCCGCCGCGCAGCGCCGCGATCGCGTACACGCCGCCGGCCTCCACCCAGGCCAGGATGGAGGCCGAGTAGGCCGGCACCATGCTGATGCCGAAGCCGCCGTAGCCGTACAGGATGGCCGGCCGCGGCTGGTCCGCGGGGTCGCCCCCGGGGACCAGCACTGATCACCAGCATCGCGGACCTCGGTGCCGTCCTTCGAGGTGAACGTCACCTGCCGGGTGCGCACGTCCGGTACCTCGACCGCGCCGGGGGCCTGGGCCCAGCGGGAGACCTCCCCGCTGCGCGCGTCGTAGTGGTACACGGCCGCCGGCGGTGGTGTTGTCGGTGTAGCCGAACCACGCCTCGTGCCCGCCCTCCGGCCGCGCGCTGATTCCCCCGGTGGTCCCCAGCCGGGCGGCGCCGCCCGCGTGGCCGGTCCCGGGCAGGGCCAGGGTGCCCGTCCGCTCGCCGGTGGCCAGGTCGTGCACGGTGATCTCGCTGATGGCGTGCCTGGTCCAGGAGACCACCAGCACCGGGCGGTCCAGGCTCGGTGCCGTCCAGGATGGCGTAGTCGGTCAGGATCGCGGTGGGGTCCTGGCCGACGAGGTCGCGCCAGAGGTCCGGCTCCGGGTGCGCCGGGTCGGCCACCGCCAGCCTGCCCCGCGGCGCGCCCGCGTCGGTGAAGACGTAGAGCCGGCCGTCCCGGCCCACGTGCACCCCGGTCCGGGCGTCCACGCCCTCCTGCACGACCCGCAGGAGCGGCGCGGCCGGCCCGGAGGCGGTCAGGTCGGCGAGCCACACGTCGTTGCGGGGGGCGGTGCCCTGGGCCGCCGAGATCACCAGCCAGCGGCCGTCCCGGCTGACCGAGACGCCGTAGTAGTTCGTCTTGTCCCGGCCCGCACCGAAGATCAGCACGTCCTCCTCGGCGGGCGTGCCGACCGTGTGCAGGTACACCCGGCGGTGGAACTGCTCCTCACCCGGCGGGACCTGGTCCGGCGGGAGCTTGCGGACGTAGTAGAACGCCTTGCCGCCGGGCAGCCAGGCCACCGGGGAGTAGCGGCAGCGGCTGATGGGGCCGTCCACCTGCTCGCCGGACACCACATCCAGCACCCGGAGCTCCGACTCCTCGTCCCCGCCGGAGGACAGCTGGTAGGCGAGCAGCCGGCCCTCCTGGTCCGGCTGCCAGGAGTCGAGCGTGGTCAGCCCGGCCGGATCCAGGGCCGCCGGGTCGATGAGCACCCGCTCCGGCTCGCCGGGCGCGGCGGTCAGCAGCGCCCCGTGCTCCTGCCCGGGCAGGCGGCGCATGAAGAACTGCCGCGGCCCGCGCCAGGCCGGGGCGCCGACGTACCCGGCGGCCATCAGCTCCTGGAGACGGGCCGCCAGCCGGGACCGCCCGGGCAGGCGCGGCCTCTGCCGCGGCCCACAGCGTGTCCTGGGCCGCCAGCCACTCCTGGGTGTCCGCGCCGGCCGCGTCCTCCAGCCAGCGATACGGGTCGGGCACCCGCTGGCCGTGCAGATCCTCGGCCAGGTCGTCGCGGCGGGCCGGGGGATACCCCGGTGCCTGCGGGCCGGCGGGTGCCGTGGGAGAGCCGGGGGCAGTCATGAACGCACCTTATGGGAATGACATTTCGCTGAACCGCCACGCCGGCGTTATGCCTCTCCGGGCTCCGCCAGTTACGCTGTTCTTGGCTCGCACGCTGTGCTTCCCTGAAACCCCGGGGGCCTACCTGGACTCCCAGGGGCTGGCCCGGCACACTAGTGCTTGCCTACCGCACCAGGCAGGAGGCGGGCTTGCGACGGGTACTGCTGCTCAACGTGACGTATGAGCCGTTGACCACGGTCGGCCTGCGGCGTGCGGTGTGCCTGGTCCTGGGCGAGAAGGCCGAAGTCGTGCACGACGATTCGGAGGGTGCTTTGCTGCGCTCCTCCTCGATGGTCATCGTCACGCCCTCGGTGATCAGGTTGCGCCGGTACGTCCGGATTCCGCATCGCAGCCGGGTCCCGCTGACCCGGGGTGCGCTGATGCGCCGGGACAACTACCTGTGCGCGTACTGCGGCCGCAAGGCGGAGACCATCGACCACGTGATCCCGCGCAGCAAAGGCGGCCCGCACGCCTGGGAGAACTGCGTGGCCTCCTGCATGCGCTGCAACCACAGCAAGGCGGACCGGCTGATCGAGGAACTCGGCTGGACCATGAACCGGATCCCGGCCGCGCCGCGCGGCGCGCACTGGCGCCTGATCGGCGCGGCGAACGACGGCGATCCGCAGTGGGCCGCCTATCTTCCGGAATCCACCGCCGCCTGATCCAGGACGGGCGGGGCGGCCCGAGGCAGCGAGGCGGCGGTATGCACCGCGATATCTTCACCCCCGAGCACGACGCGTTCCGGGAGATGGTGCGGGAGTTCATCGCCCGCGAGGTGACGCCGTACCACGATCAGTGGGAGCGGGACGGGATGGTGTCCCGCGAGGTGTGGCTGGCCGCCGGGCGGGCGGGCCTGCTCGGCATCGACGTGGATGAGAAGTACGGCGGCGGGGGCAATCCCGACTACCGCTTCTACCTGATCCTCGACGAGGAGTTCGCCCGGGCCGGGGCCACCGGCCCCGGGTTCGCCGTGCACAACGACATCAACGGCCAGTACTTCCTCCGGCTGTGCACTCCGGAGCAGCGGGACCGCTGGCTGCCGGGGTACTGCTCCGGCGAGATCATCACCGCCATCGCGATGAGCGAGCCCGGTGCGGGCAGCGACCTGCAGGGCATCCGCACCACCGCGGTCCGCGATGGGGACCCTACGTGCTCAACGGCCAGAAGACCTTCATCTCCAACGGCCAGCTGTGCCGACCTGGTCATCGTGGTGGCCCGGACCGACACCGGCGCCGGGCACCGGGGGATCAGCCTGCTCGTGGTGGAGCGCGGCATGGCCGGATTCGGGCGGGGCCGGAACCTGGAGAAGGTCGGCATGCACGCGCAGGACACCTCGGAGCTGTTCTTCTCCGACGTGGTGGTGCCCGCCGCCAACCTGCTCGGCGAGGAGGGCGGCGGGTTCGTCGCGCTCATGCAGAACCTGCCCCGGGAGCGGGTGGCGATCGGCGCGACCGCGCTGGCGGCCGCGGAGAAGGTGTTCGAGGACACGCTGGCCTACTGCAAGGAGCGGCAGGCCTTCGGCCGGCCCATCGGCAGCTTCCAGCACAACCGCTTCGTGCTGGCCGAGATGGCCACCGAACTGGCCGTGGCCCGGGCGTTCACCGACCGGGCGGTGGTGCAGCACACCGACGGCGAGCTCTCCAACACCGACGCGTCCATGGTCAAGTGGTGGGACACCGAGCTGTGCAACCGGGTGGTGGACCGCTGCGTCCAGCTGTTCGGCGGCTACGGCTACATGACCGAGTACCCCGTGGCCCGGGCGTTCGCGGACAGCCGGGTCCAGACGATCTTCGGCGGGACCACCGAGATCATGAAGGAGATCATCGGCCGGGACCTGGGGGTCTGAGCTATCCGGGATCTGGCGTTCAGCCCGGTCAGCCGGGTCCCGGGTGGTCTTGAACCCCTGGAAGTGGCCGTTGAGCACCTGTCCCGGCCTTGGCCAGCAGGTCGGCCTCGGAGAACGGCTTCTCCACCAGGGCCACCCCGGGTTCGAGCCTGCCCTGGGAGGCCAGGACGGGCCGGGCGTAGCCGGACATGTAGAGCACTTCGGTCTCCGGCTTGATCAGCAGTATCTGCTCGGCGACTTCCTTGCCGAGCATGTGCGGCATGACGACGTCCGTGACGAGCAGGTGGATCTCGCCCTGGTAGCCGCGGGCGATGTCGAGGGCTTCCGGGCCGCTCGCCGCGGTGATCACCTGGTAGCCGTTGCGGGCCAGGATCCGCCTGGTGACCTCGCGCAGGGCGGCCTCGTCCTCGACGACCAGGACGGTCTCGCCGCTGGGGGTCCGCTGGTAGGTGAGCTCCGGCGCCTGCGGAGTGGCGGCCTGGGTGGTGGCGGGCAGCGTGATGCTGAAGGTCGTGCCGCCGCCGGGTTCGGAGTAGATGCGGATGTGCCCGTCGGCCTGGTTGAGGATTCCGTAGACGGTGGCCAGGCCGAGCCCGGTTCCCCCGCCGTCTGTCTTGGTGGTGAAGAACGGCTCGAACGCGTGCTCGATGACCTCCGGGGGCATGCCGGTGCCGGTATCGCTGACCCGCAGCCGCACTTGCTGTCCCGGTGGTGATTCCGATCCGCCCGCGATGGACTCCGCGTCCACGGTGATGTTGCTGGTATCGATGGTCAGCGTGCCGCCGCCGGGCATGGCGTCGCGGGCGTTGACGGCCAGATTCACCAGCACCTGCTCCAGCTGCCCCGGGTCGGCCAGGACCGGGCGCAGGTCACCGGCGAGCGAGGTGACCAGCTCGACGTGCTCGCCGAGGGTCCGGCGCAGCATGTCCTCCACCCCGGTGATGACGGTGTCGAGGTCGAGCACCTGGGGCTGCACCACTTCCCGGCGGGCGAAGGCGAGCAGCTGGCGGGTGAGGCTGGCCGCCTGTTCGCCGGCCCGGCTGATCTGCCCGAGGTCGTCGCGGGCCGACTCGCAGCGCCCGGCCCAGTCCGATTCGGTCGCCGCGGCGAGTTCCTCGGCGGCGAAGGCCGCGTAGTTGAGGATCACCGCGAGGAGGTTGTTGAAGTCGTGCGCGACCCCGCCGGCCAGCTGGCCCAGGCTCTCCAGGCGCTGGGCCTGGGCCAGCCGTTCCTGCGTCTTGTCCTGGCCGCCGCCTGTCCTTCACGGTGCGTTGGCGGCGTCGAGGGTGAAGTAGAAGGTGGCGCCGGCATCCACCGCGCCCTCCGCCCAGATGCGGCCGCCGTGGCGTTCGATGATCCGCTGCACGCTGGCCAGGCCGATGCCGGTGCCGGCGAAATCGGTGTCGGCGTGCAGCCGCTGGAACGGCTGGAACAGCTTGGCCGCATGGGCGGGGTCGAAGCCGGCCCCGTTGTCCCGCACGAAGCAGCAGATCTCGGCGTCGTCGGCGGGCATGCTGCCGAACTCGATGGTGGCATCCTCGCTGCCGGGCGGTGAACTTCCAGGCGTTCTCGACCAGGTTCTGCAGCACCGTGCGGATGAGACCGCGATCCGCGGTGGCCCGGACGCCGTCCTGGATAGTGAGCCGGACCCGGCGGCCGGGGTCCGCAGCCCGCAGTTCCCCGGCCACGGCGGCGACCTCCGCGCTGAGATCGACGGGCCCGAGGTTCATCTGGCTGCGCGAGACCCGGGCCAGCTGCAGCAGGTCATCGATGAGCGTGGCCATCCGCTCGCTCGCGGCCTGGATGCGCTCGGCGTACCCGCGGCCGGTTTCACCGAGATGGTCGCGGTACTCCTCCAGCAGCGCTTCGCTGTACCCGCTCAGCGCCCGCAGCGGGGCGCGCAGGTCATGGGAGACCGAGTAGCTGAACGCCTCCAGGTTCTTGTTGGCCCGGGCCAGGTCAGCCGTGCGCTGCTCGACGCGGGCTTCAAGGTCGGCGTTGAGCGTCCGGACCTCGGCTTCGGCCTCGCGCTGCGCGGTGATATCGCGCACCGCCCCGACGAACAGCAGCGGGTTGCCGTCCGGGTCACGGACCACGGCGCGGTTCGCCTCGACCCAGACCACGCCACCGTCTTTTCGCAGGTCGCGCTTTTCCATCGAGATAGGCTGTCGATCTCCCCGGAGCGCAGCCGCTGCATGTTGGCCAGATCGGCGTCGAGATCGCCGGGATAGGTGATGTCCTGGATCCGCAGGGAGCGCAGCTCGTCGGCCGTGTAGCCAGTGATCTCGCACAAGCGCGGGTTGACCCGGACCAGCTCGCCGCTGAGCGTCAGTTCCTCGATGCCGATGGGCGCGTTATCGACCAGGGCGCGGAGCCGCTCCTCGGATACGCGCAGCGCCTGGTGCGCTACGGCCGACTGTGCCTCCGCGGCGCGCTGCGCCGCTGAGGTCGGTCAGCACCAGGCAGCGCAGCAGCATGCCGTCGAGGTCGAAGCCGCTGACCGCCAGCAGGACTGGGACGGTCGTGCCATCCGGCCGGGTCAGCTCCACCTCGCCGCGGGCGTTGTCGCCGGCGCCGACATCGAGCAGCCGGGTGAACTCCGCCCGGTGGGCGGCGTCGACCAGGTCGAGCACCGCGGTGCCGACCAGTTCCGTCCCGCTGCGGCCCGTCATCGCGCCCAGCCGCGGGTTGGCGTCGAGGATCACCCCGCGCGGGGAGATGGTGACGGCACCTTCGCTCATCGCCTCGACGAGGAGCCGGTAGGTGCGGTCGGCGCTGGCCAGGGAGTAGACCTGCTCCTGGCCGGGCGGCCCGATCATCAGTGAGTCGACTCCGCCGCCCCGGATCGCCTCGATCGTCTCCTGCGCCTCGCGCAGCTGGGCCCGCAGCTCGGCCAGTTCGCCGGCCTGCGTGCTGGCTTCCCGGTTCGGCGGGACAGGGCGGCCGGATCCGCGGCCTTGCGAACCGGCGATGTGGACATGGCCTCACCCACCCGGTGCCGGGTGCTCGTCGCTTATCTCCGGCGGAGCCGAGGTCGAGGGCCAGGCGTACCCGGGCGGCGTCGGAGAGGTCCCCGACGAGCTGGCGCAGCGGGCCGGGCATATGCCTGACCAGCGTCGGCGCGGCGACGATCTGGTCGCGCACGACCAGCGCGGGCTCCTGCTGCACGTCGATGATTTCCAGGTCGACCTGGCCGCCGAGTTCTTCCTCGCAGAGGCGGCGGGCGTTCTCGATGGCGTGGATGGAGCGCGGTGACGCGCCATTGACGTAGAGGGTCAGCGACCAGCGATTAGCAGGCGCGGCGCTGGTCATGTCGTGGTCCTCCTCGGCGGCCGGACCTGCAGGCCGACGAGGAGACGGTCGGTGTCGGAGAGGTCGCCGACGATCTTCCTGATCGGCGACCGGGAGCTTGCGGACCACGGTGGGCACGGCCAGGATCTGGTCATCGGCGGCCAGCCGCGGGTTTTCCAGCAGGTCCACCACCTCGATCTGGTAGCGGCCGGGCATATGCTCCTCACAGGCGCGGCGCAGGTTCTCGATGGCCCGGATGCTGTTGGGCGACTGGCCGGTCACGTACAGGCGCAGATCCCAGGACTCTGCGGAATCGTCCTGGATCCCGGTTCCGCCATCCGAGGTGGCAGGCTCGCTCATCGCTGTCCTCCGTTGCCCGGGCGCGCATCGGCCCAGCGCCGGGTGGCCATGGTCTACCCGGTCCGCCTCGGTGTCGGCGGCCTGACGGCGTTCGCGCCGGTCGATCCGGTCGATTTCCGCCCGCTCGGCGGCGAGCTGGTCCTGCACCGCGACGAGGTGGGCCTCGCGCTTCGCTGATCGCTGCCGCGCAGCTCACGCCGGTGGCGCTCCAGATCGTCGGCCTGCTCAGCTTCCGCGTCGCGCTCGACGGCCTGCTGCGCCAGCCGGGCGGAGCCGGCCAGCATCCCGGCCGCGCCCGACGTACACCTCGACCAGCTCGATGCCGTGGTCGGTGAGCACGAACTCCCGCACCTGATTCGAGTGGGCCGTGCCCCGCGACTTCAGCACGAACAGCAGCCGGTTGCGTTCGCCGTTGGCCTCGACGTTGCGCAGCAGCAGCCAGTTGTCCACCAGCGACGACACGTCTACCGTGCTTGATTCGTCCCCGTGGCCGAGCGAGGTGGCCATGGTGGTGATCGCACGGCTCTTGAGCAGGTCGAGCTGGCGGGCCACCAGCGAGGTCACCTCCGAGCCTGGAGGCCCCGCTGGCCAGGCCGCGCGATCCCGTCCAGCACCACCACCGACGGCGACGACCTCCTCGATCAGCTGGTCCAGCACGGCCAGATGGGTCTCCAGCCCGAACGCGGACGGGCGGGCCGCCCAGATGCGCAGCAAGCCCGCGTCGACCCACGGCTGCAGGTCGAGGCCCGAGCGACCGCATGTTACGCAGGACCTGGGCGGGTGACTCCTCGAGCAGGACCCACAGCGCCCGCTCACCCCGCGCGCAGGCCGCGTTCACCATGTGCGCGCCGAGCGAGGTCTTGCCGGTGCCCGCCGTCCCGGTCACCAGGCGTGGTCGAGCCACGGAACACGCCGCCGCCGAGCATGTGGTCGAGGCGGTCCACCCCGGTGGACACCCGCTCATCGGAGGCGCTGTAGTCGAGCGCGATCGACGTGATCGGCAGCACGACGAAGCCCTGGGCGGAGATCAGGAACGGGAACTCGTTGGTGCCGTGCGCGGACCCGCGGTACTTGACCACCCGGAGCCGCCGGGTGGAGATCTCCTCGGTCACCCGGTGGTCGAGGACGATCACGCAGTCGGTGACGTACTCCTCGATCCCGTGCCGGGTGAGGCTCGTTGTCGCCCCGCTCCCCGGTCACGATGGCGGTGACGCCCCGCTCCTCCAGCCAGCGCGCCAGCCGGTTGAGTTCCGCCCGGATGGTCGAGTCGTCGCCGAACGCGCCGAACAGCACCTCGACGGTGTCCAGCACGACCCGCCTGGCGCCGATCCGCTCGATCGCGTCGTCGAGGATCAGGAAGAGCGGTTCGAGGTCGAACGCGCCGGTGGCGACGATCTCGGCGGGCTCGACCTGGAACGAGATCACCGCGAGCAGGCCGTCCCGCTGGAGCTGGTCGAGGTCGAAGCCGAGCGAGCGCACGTTCAGGGCGACCTTCTCCGCCGACTCCTCGAAGCTCACCAGCACGCCGGGCTCGCCGTACTTCCGGGCGCCGGCGACCAGGAACTCCAGCCCCAGCAGCGTCTTGCCCGCTCCCGCGCTGCCCGCCACCAGCGATCACCCGGCCCCGGGGCAGCCCGCCCCCGGTGATCTGATCCAGCCCGCGGAATGCCCGTCGGCGCTTTCTCCAGCCCCGGGCCCATCGCGGCATCCTCCGCGCCCGTCAGCATTGTGGTGTTCACGTGCTGCCCCCCCACTCGGGCGTGCCGCGAATATTCCGTCACCGGAATACCCGCGTAATTGCACACATACAGTTAAAACAAATATATTGCTGCGGGCCGATAGCTCTCGCATGCGAGGCCAGGCCAGCCCGCGACAGTGAAAGCATATATCGGGCAAATCATGCTACTTTGCGACTCGTTGCCTGTCATTTAATTAGCGAATCCGCCCAGGTGTATAGTGACTTTAAAGATAGTTCCGGACGAGGAATTCATGCCATGTCGCATCGGCAGGGAGGCTCCTGGAAACGGTTTCGGCCAATACGGGGGTAGGCGTGGCCCAGCTAAAGCTTGAGGACGGCCCGCGCTTCCCGGAGTCCGAGCTTCTCCCGGCGATCGTCAGATCCTCAGATGATGCCATCCTGGGCGGTACTACCGGCGGGCTGGTCACGACCTGGAACCCGGCGGCCGAGAGGATTTACGGTTACCGGGCGGAGGAGATGGTCGGCCAGCCGCTGACCGTCCTGTGCCCCGCGGAGCGGATCGGCGAGATCGAGGAGACCCTCGGCCAAGATCGGCCGTGGCGAGCGCGTCGTGCACCGCGAGACCGTGTGGCGGCGCAAGGACGGCAGCACGTTCCCGGTGTCGGTGACGACCTCTCCCATCCACGACGACGACGGCAGGCTGATCGGCGTGTCGGCCATCGCCCGCGACGTTACCGGCAGCAGCAGGCCCGGGCGGCGGCTGAGTCCCAGCGCCGGGCGGAGGAGCTGGAGCGGGCCAACCAGGAGCCTGGAGACCTTCACCTACTCCATCGCCCACGACCTGCGCGCTCCACTGCGCGCGCTGGGCGGGTACTCGTCGGCGCTGATGGAGGACTGCGCGGACGACCTCGGCGAGGTCGGGCGCGGCTACGCCGAGCGGATCCTCGCCGCCAGCGGGCAGATGTCCGCGCTCATCGACGATCTGCTGATCCTGTCGCGTATCGCCCGGGCCGAGATGCACCTCGAATGGGTTGATCTCGGCGCCGAGGTGGCCCGCATCGCCGCTGGCCTCCAGGGCGGCGAACCGGAGCGCCGCGTCCATTTCGCTATCGAGCGCCCAGTCCAGGCCCGGGCGGACCGCCTCCTGGTCCGCACCGTCCTGCAAAACCTGGTGGAGAACGCCTGGAAGTTCACCTCCGGCCAGGATGACGCGCTGATCGAGTTCGGCACGGCACCGGCCGGGGACGCCCGCATCTGCTGCTACGTGCGCGACGACGGGGTCGGCTTCGACCCGGACTACGCGGGCAAGCTGTTCCAGCCATTCCAGCGGCTGCACCCGGCCAGCGATTTCCCCGGTACCGGCATCGGCCTGGCCAGCGTCAAGCAGATAGTGGAGCGGCACCGGGGACGGGCCTGGGCCGAAGGCGCGGTCGGCGAAGGCGCGACTTTCTACTTCACCCTGGATGCGGAGGAAATCGCATGAAGACCCGGACCATCTTGCTGGTCGAGGACAATCCCGACGATGAGATGCTGACGCTCCGGGCGCTGAAGAAGAACAATATTCTCAATGAGATTTCCGTGGCTCACGACGGTGCCGAGGCCTTGGAGCTGATTTTCGACAGGGCCAGCAACGGCGGGCCGCTTCCCGGCCTCATCCTGCTCGACCTGAAACTGCCCAAGATTGATGGCCTGGAGGTGCTGCACAGGATTCGGGCCGATGAGCGGACGCGCATAATCCCAATCGTCGTCCTGACCGGCTCCAAGCTGGAAGAAGATATCCTGGCCGGCTACCGGGGCGGCGCCAATGCTTATGTCCGCAAACCGGTTAATTTCGCGGAATTCGCTGAGGCGGTCAAGACCCTCGGCCTCTTCTGGCTGATCCTGAGCGAGCCTGTGCCGGAGTTCACGCCGCAACCGGACTGACGAAGGTGGGATCCATGAACGATGGGCATCAGGGCAACGGCCGGGACGCGAGTGCGCCGGGGGCCGCCGCTAATCCAGGGCAGCCAGCCAGCCCGGCTGCTGACCCGGCGGACGTCGCGGGACGGCCGGCCCGCATCCTCATCCTGGAGGACGAAGCGTGGGATGCGGAGCGCGCCCAGAGCCTGCTGACCAGCGCCGGCCTCGACTTCACCTGCATCGTCGTGGCCACCAGGCAGCTGTTCGTGGAGAAGCTGGATTCCTTCCGCCCCGACGTCATCTTGTCCGATTACCATCTGCCGGGCTTTTCCGGTGCGGCCGCCCTCGCGATCGCCCAGGAGCGGTGCCCGGACGTGCCGTTCATCATCTGGTCCGGGGTGCTCGGAGACGAGGCGGCGGTCGCTCTCATCAAGCAGGGAGCCACGGACTACGTCCTGAAAGACCGGCCGGCCCGGCTGCCCTCGGTCATCGGGCGCGCCCTCGCCGAGGCCGAGCAGCGGATGCGCCTGGCTGATCTCGATGAGCAGCTGCGCGAGGCGCAGCGCCTGGCCAGCCTGGGCCACCTGGGCGCGGCCGAACAGGCCATGAGCCTGACCCGTCAGCTCCTCGCCACCGCCCGCCAGGAAGTGGCCACCGCAGAACCTCATTCCTGACCACGCCAGCGCCTGGATCGACCCCGATTGTCTCACTTATCGTGATAGGATAATTACTATCCGTTAGATACGAGACGAACGAGGTGTGACCAGGCGCAGATCGACCGGACCCGCCCCGTCACTGAGAGAAGTTGGACGACATGGCGAGCAATCGGTCTCTGCTCCATCCGCGCAGCCGCGCCGCCAGCCCCGGCCGCTCGCTCCCGACGTGGCCGCGGCCGCGAGGGAGGCGGTGGTCGGCTTCCTGCACGACTCGTCGATGGGCTCCCTGCCCCCGGATCGGCCAGGCCCCGGATCGGCCCAGGCCCCAGGGATGGCCCCGGCGGCCGGAACCATGCTGGCCCGGACTCCCGAAGAGCGGGGCGAGCACTGTGGCGGTGCAGGCCGCGCCGATCCTGCCGAACGGCGGCTCGGGCGCGCTGCGGGTGAGAATCCCGGCCAGCATGACATCGGGGGGATCTGATGACGCCGCTGAGTCGGTGGCGGTGCGGGCGGCGCTCGCCGGCGTGGCCACCCTGGACCGGATCGAGGCGGCGGCGGCCAAGGTGGAGGCGGACATCCGGTCGGCCCTGCTCGCGCAAGCCGAGCTCCAGGCCGGTGCCGGGGTCGCGGCCGAGGCGGCGGTCCGGGCGGCCCAGGCGTCCTGGATAGCAGCCCGCGCATCCGAGGCGGCCGAGGGACGCGCCCGGGTCATCCTGGGCGTGATGACGCCGTTACCTGGCGGTCACCATGGCGCTCGTCGTGGTCACGGTCATCTTCTGGTCATCACCGCGGCGGTCGTCCACTAGGTCCACCCCCAGGTCCACCCCGTAGGCCCACCCGCCAGGTCGTGCCGGAGCCGGGCCGGCCACCCGGAGTCCGCCCGCGCCGCAGAAAGAATCTTCATCACGGTGCGTAACGTCCTCGCGACCTAGGCCGATACCTAGATAGACGCGGTTGACGTGGGTACCCCCGAGCTCACGTCACCGCGTCTTCAACGTGACCGGAGGCGGGGCACGGTGGCCGCGGCGCGCCATAGCCCGGTAGCGTTCAGTTCATGACAGCAACCCAGCCCGCGAACGCGGACGCCCCGTTCGGCCGGATGCTGACCGCGATGATCACGCCGATGACTGCCGACGGCGGCGTCGACTACGACGGGGCCGCCCGCCTCGCGACCTATCTGGTCAACGAGATGCGCAACGACGGCCTGGTGATCAGCGGGACGACCGGCGAGTCGCCGACGACGACGGACGGCGAGAAAGAGCGGCTGCTCCGCGCCGTGATCGAGGCGGTCGGCGACCGGGCCGCCGTCGTGGCCGGAGTCGGCACCAACGACACCGCCCACACCTGCGAGCTGGCCCGTCAGGCCGAGCGCGCCGGGGCCTCGCGGACTGCTCCTGGTGACGCCGTACTACAACAAGCCGCCGCAGAGCGGGCTCGTGGCCCACTTCACCAGGGCCGCCGACGCCACCAGCCTGCCGGTCATCCTGTATGACATACCCGGGCCGGACGGGCACCCCGATCGCCACCGAGAGCCTGCTCCAGCTGGCCGAGCATCCGCGCATCATCGCCGTCAAGGACGCCAAGGGTGATCTGGGTGCGGGCTCCCTGGTGATGCTGGCCACCGGCCTGGTCTTCTACTGCGGGGACGACATGCTGAACCTGCCCTGGCTCTCGGTCGGGGCGGCCGGCTTCGTGAGCGTGGTCGGCCATGTGGCGGGCGACCGGCTGCATGACATGATCGACGCGTACCGGGCGGGGCGGGTGGGCGAGGCCCGGCGGATCCACTGTGACCTGCTGCCGCTCTACACCGGCATCATGACCCGCACCCAGGGTGTGATCACGACCAAGGCCGCGCTCAGCCTGCTCGGGCTGCCCGGCGGACCAGTCCGCGGCCCGCTGATCGATGCGACGCCGGCCGAAATCGAACAACTGCGAGCCGATCTGGTCGCTGGAGGCGTGAAGATCAAGTGAGTCACCCGCACCCGGAGCTGGGCACACCGCCCGCCCTCCCGTCCGGCACGCTGCGCATCGTGGGCCTTGGCGGCCTGGGCGAGATCGGCCGGAACATGTCCGTGCTGGAGTACGAAGGCCGCCTGCTCATCGTGGACTGCGGGGTGCTGTTCCCCGAGCCGGACCAGCCCGGCGTGGACCTGATCCTGCCGGACTTCAGCTCGCTGGAAGGCAGGCTGGACGACATCGAGGCGATGGTCCTCACCCATGCGCACGAGGATCACATCGGCGGTGTTCCCTACCTGCTGCGCCAGCGGGACAACATCCCGCTGATCGGCTCCCGCCTCACGCTCGCCCTGGTCCGCAGCAAGCTCACCGAGCACCGGATAACGCCCGTCACCGCCGAGGTCGCCGAGGGCGGGCACCGAGTCCTTCGGGCCGTTCGGCCTGGAGTTCTTCGCCGTCAACCACTCCATCCCGGACGCGCTCGCGGTGGCCGTCACCACCCCGGCCGGGGTGGTCCTGCACACCGGCGACTTCAAGATGGACCAGCTTCCGCTGGACGGCCGGCTCACCGACCTGGGCGGCTTCGCCCGGCGCGGGGCCGAGGGCGTCGACCTGCTCATGTCCGACTCCACCAACGCCGAGGTCCCGGGCATCGTCACCAGCGAGCGGGACATCGCCCCGGTGCTGAACGAGATGTTCGCGGAGACCAAGCAGCGGATCATCGTGGCCTGCTTCGCCAGCCACGTGCACCGGGTGCAGCAGGTGCTGGACGCGGCCGCGGCGCACGGCCGCCGGGTGGCCTTCGTGGGCCGCTCCATGGTGCGGAACATGGGTGTCGCGCGCGACCTCGGCTACCTCAAGGTGCCCTCGGTCCGCGGCGGGCTGCTGGTCGACCCGCGCGACGCCGAGGGCATGCCGCCCGGTGAGGTCGTCCTGGTCTGCACCGGATCGCAGGGCGAGCCGATGTCGGCGCTGTCGCGGATGGCCGCCCGGGATCACCCGATCAGGATTGCCGAGGGGGACACGGTCATCCTGGCCTCCTCGCTGATCCCGGGCAACGAGTCCGCGGTGTACCGGGTCATCAACGAGCTGACCCGGTGGGGCGCCCGGGTGGTGCACAAGGGCAACGCGCTGGTCCATGTGTCCGGCCACGCGCCCGCCGGTGAGCTGCTGTACGTGCTGAACCTGGTGAAACCGCGCAACTTCATGCCGGTGCACGGGGAATGGCGGCACCTGCGGGCGCACGCGCACCTGGCCGAGCTCACCGGGATCGCCAGCCGCAACATCGTGATCGCCGAGGACGGCGTCGTGGTCAACCTGGCGGACGGCCAGGCCAAGGTGGTCGGCAAGGTGCCGTGCGGCTACGTGTACGTGGACGGCCTGTCCGTCGGCGAGGTGACCGAGACCTCGCTCAAGGACCGCCGGATCCTGGGCGAGGAAGGGTTCCTGTCCGTCGTGATCGTGGTCGACTCGACCACCGGCAAGCTGGTGGCCGGGCCGGAGATCCACGCCCGCGGGTCAGGCATCGACGACTCCTCGCTCAGCGAGGTCCGGCCGAAGATCGAGGAAGCGCTGAACCGCGCGGCCGCGGACGGGATCAACGACGCTCATCAGCTGGGCCAGCTGGTCCGGCGCACCGTCGGACGCTGGGTCAACGACGGTTACCGCCGCCGGCCCATGATCATTCCGGTGGTCATCGAGGTTTAAGCCCGGCCCGGCCAAGTCAGTCGCGGTCGGCGACCAGCGCGGGCTGGGGGGCCGGGGCGCCCTGCGCGGAGGGGGGACGCTGGGGGCCCGGCAGCCATCCGGACAGCAGCACGGCGACGGCGGAGAAGGCGGCCGACCACCAGAACGCGACGTCGAACGCGCCAGCCAGCGATCCGTGGTGCGAGGCGATGGCCTCCTCGAGGATGACCGCGAGGACGGCGGTGCCGAACGAGCCGCCAATCTGCTGGCTCGTCCGGGTGAGCACGCTGGAGTGGGGGATCTGCTGCTTGTCCAGGCCGATGTCGCCGGCCACCATCACGGGCATGGTGACGCAGCCCAGGCCGAACCCGCGGATGACCATCCACAGGGCGAGCAGCCACTCGCTGGTGTGCGGCCCGGCGAGGGCGAACGGCACGGTCGAGGCGGCGACGACGGCGAAGCCCATCAGGGCAATGCGGCGCGACCCGTACTTGTCGATCTTGCTTCCGGCGACGGTGCGGGACAAGACGGCGCCGACGCCCTGCGGTACGAGCAATACGCCGGCCGCCAGCGCGGTGGCGCCGCGCACGTCCTGGTAGTAGAGCGGCATCAGGAGCATCGCGCCGTAGAGCGAGAACCCGGAGAAGAACAGCACCGCGCTCGACGAGGCGACGGGCCGCCTGGCGAGCAGCCGGACCTCGACGAGGGGATGGCTCTTGCGCAGGGCGTGGACGGCGAAGGCGGCCAGCAGCGCGACGCCGGTCACGAGCGGGATGATGACGTCGGGGTGGCCGAACCCGGCGGAGGTCCCCGCCTTGGCCAGGCCGAGCAGGACGGCCACGATGCCCGGCGCGAGGAGGAAGAGACCAGGCAGGTCGAGCCGGGGCCGCTGGGCCGCGTCCGGACCGGGCGGGCGCGTCGCCAGCCAGGTAGCGCCAGGCGAGCAGCAGCCCCACGGTGCAGAACGGCACGTTCACCCAGAACATGAACCGCCAGCTGAGGTGGGTCAGGATGGCGCCGCCGAGGAGCGGGCCGAGGATCGGGCCGAGCAGCGCCGGCAGGGCGACGTAGGTGACGAGCTTGCCGAGTGACCTGCCGCCCGCGGCCTGGAAGATGAGCGTCGTCATCAGCGGGAGCATGAGGCCGCCACCGATGCCCTGGACCACCCGCCAGCCGATGAGCGAGCCAACGTTCCAGGCCAGGCTCGAGCCGATCGAGCCGATCAGGAAGACGGCGAGGGAGAACATCCACAGCCGCTTGCCGCCGAACCGCTGCAGGCCCCAGGTGCTGAGCGGTACCGCGATGCCGAGGGCCAGCAGGTAGCCGGTGCTCACCCACTGAATCGTCGTCACTGAGGTGTGCAGCTTCAGCGCGAGCGTGTGCAGGGCGACGCTGACGATCGTGGTGTCGAAGATGACCGCCATCAAGCCGACGACGAGGATCAGGGCGGTCCTGACCACCTTCGGGTCAAGCTGGTCGGCGGCGGGCGCTGGCGTCGTGGCCATGACACCCCTCTCCATAAGAGATGAATCCTTCTCTTATGGAGAGTAGGGCACGAAATTAAGGAACGCAAGCCTCTCTTATCGACATCCTGGAGGTAGCCTGGCTGGCATGACGGAGCAGTTGGAGCAGGAGCGGCCACGCCAGCGGCGGCGCGGGAAGGAGCTTGAGGCTGCGCTGCTCGAGGCGGCGTGGGAGGAACTGGTCTCGGCCGGCTTCGCCAGGCTGACGATGGAGTCGGTGGCGGCCCGGGCCAGGACGGGAGTCGCCGTGCTGTACCGGCGCTGGCCCCGCAAGGACGACCTCGTGCTCGACGCCATCCAGCACTACGGCGCGACGCATCCGGTGGATCTCCCCGACACCGGGAGCCTGCGCGGCGACATGATCGGCTTGCTCAGCGGCTTCAGCAGCGGGCGGGTCGCCTTCGTCACAGTGGTCAGCGCCGCCTTTTCCGGCCTGCTGGCCAGCACCGGGCTCACCCCGGCCCAGGTCCGCGAGAAGCTCATCACCGACCGCCCGCTCTGGTCGGCGGAGATCTTCCGCCGGGCGCACGAGCGCGGCGAGATCGATCTCGAGCGAGACCCCCCGCGCCATCTTGGCCATGCCGTTCGACCTGATGCGCCACGACCTGCTCATGACGCTCGAGCCCTTGCCGGAAGAACGGGTCCTCGAGATCGTGGACGAGCTTTTCATTCCCCTCGTCGAAGCCGCCGCGCGCGCCTGACAGTTCGCTGACCCGCTCAGCCAGGCCTGTCCGTCCATCCCGTCAGCCGGCGGCGCGGCCTACCGCGCGGCGCCTCGCGCTGGCGGACCAGCTGGCGGAGCAGCCGCTGGTAGTAGCCGAACGCGGGCACGATCGCCTCGGGATCCTTGGCCGCGTCGTCCCAGCGGCGCAGCCGCAGCGCGGACTGGCACCACGGGCTGGCCTCGAACTCCGCGCTCTGCGCCGGGGTCATCGGCCCGCCCTGGACGCGCAGCGTGTGCACGGAGGCGGCGGACAGCCCGCCGAAGTACCCGGGTTCCACCGCGCACAGGTACCGCTTGGCCGCGACATGCAGCCGGACCGGCTCGGTCACCCCGGGCCCGAACCACTGGGCCAGCCAGTCCGCGCCCTGGTCGCCGTGCCGGTTGTCGGTGCCGCTCATCAGCTCGTGACCGCTGACCGCCCCGCGGAAGTGGCCCACGTCGTGCAGCAGGGCCGCCGCGACGAGCTCGGGCGCTGCGCCCGCTCCCTCGGCCAGGGCCGCGGCCTGGAGCATGTGCTGGGCCTGGGTTACCGCCTCGCCGAGATATTCGCCGGCTCCTTCGGCGGCGAAGAGGTCCGCGATGACCCGTACCGGGTCGGCTGCTGTCATGTCCGGTCCTTCCTGCGGATGACACCCGTTGTCGCACGTTCTCCCACCGCCACGGCCGACTCGACGCCGTCGAGATCGGCGTAGCAGCCCTGCAGGTGCCGGCGTCCCGCCTGGGCGAACCCGGTCCGGGCGTGCAGCACCCGCGTGTTGTCGAAGACGGCGCAGTCACCGGGGCGCAGCCGGACGGTCAGCATCGACGGCGCGGCAGACAGCAGTTCCGCGAACGCTGCGGTACGCGGCGTAGAAGGCCGCGGCCCGCGGCCCGGGCAGCCGGACGGGCTGCAGGCTGCGCGGGTTGATCCGGATCTCCCGGATCCGCCCGCAGGCGTCCAGGCTGATCAGCGGCCGGGTGGCGGACAGCTCCGTGCGTGGCGTCGCGGTATCCGAAGGTGACCGGGGTGCCGGCGAGCGTGGCGAACGCGGCCGGGTCCTGCGCCCGGAGCGCGGCGGCGGCGTGGAACCCGTCCACGAACCCGGAGTCGCCGCCGTCGGCCGCGTTGCGCAGGCAGTGCAGCAGCTGCACGGTCGGCACCGGGTCGCGGTACGGGTTGTCGGTGTGCGGGGGGATGGGCAGGCTGGTGAAGGCCAGGTTGGACGGCGAGCTCTCGACCCGGACGTCGAACAGCCGGCCGTAGTTGGTCTCCCGGACGTAGCCCAGGCTCGCGGCCACCGCCAGCACCGCGCCCGGGTCGGTGGGCACGTCGCTGAGCAGGAGCAGCCCTTCGCGCCAGGATGGCGGACTGGCAGGCCCGCCGGTAGCCGGCCTGCGCCAGGTAGCGGGGCCAGGACCCGCGGGGCGGCTCGCCGCCCAGGTCAGCCGCGGACCACAGCCGCTTGGCGTCCTCGGTGCGCGGGTCCGGGGGGCCGCCCCGGGCGGGTGCGCCGTGCCGGGCCAGCCAGTCCCGGTCGAACACGGCCCGGTGGCCATCGGGGTGGAACAGCACCGACACGGCGCCGCCGGACGAGACGACCTCCGCCACGGCAATATCGGCGGGGATGTCGGTGATGTGCAGCAGCCGCTGGCCGCTGACCGGGTCGCGGCAGAGCGGGCACGGGCAGTTGTCGCGCAGCCAGACCGCGGGCATGCCGACCAGGGGCGGCCTGGTGGCCTGGCTGGGCATGGGCGCTCCGTTCATGATCGGCTAGCCGGGAGATTCTCTCCAGAGTGGCCTGCCGGAAGGCCCCTGCCAACGGGAAGCGCCGAGTATTCGCGGACCGGCCAGACCAGCGATGACCGCCGTTCACCCCGGCCCGAAGATCATGGCGACACGCCGCTCGCTTCCGGCTGCACCGCGCCAATCGTGGGTACTTTGGGCATCATGGCTACTCGTGTCGCTAAGGGCACCCCCCGCCCGAGGGCGGACGCACCGGGTGGGCAGGCGCGCGCATCCGGCAGTCCTGCCCGGCCAGCCAGCGGGGGAACGGCCGGCGCGCGGACAGCCAGCAGCAGGAACGCGATGCCCGCCCCCGCCCGTCGCGGCCAGGGCGCAAACGCCGCGTCCCGGTCCGGCCAGAGCCGGTCGGGCCAGAGCCGGTCGGGCCAGAGCGGGTCGGGCCAGAACGGGCCGGGCCGAATCGCCCCGGCCAGAAGCGGTCCGCGCAGACCCGGTCAGCCCAGAAACGGTCAGCCCAGGGCAAGAAGCGGCCGGCCAGCAAGGGACGCCCCGCGGAACCGCGTCCCGGCCGCCGCAGCGGACGGCCGACCCGATCCTGATCCTGGTCGGCTGGCTGGGCCGGCTGGTGGCCGGGATGTGGATGGTGGCCGCGCACGCGGTCGGGTTCGGTGCGCGGGGGTTCGGGAAGAGCGCCCGGGACCTGGACGAGGCTGCACCGCCGGGACGGGGTGGGGCTGGCCTTCCTGGCCGCGGCCTTCGTGGTCGCCGCCACCACCTGGTTCCACCTGCACAACGTCGCCGGGCGGCTGATGTCCGACGTGTTCCTCGGCGCGTTCGGCTCGGCGGCCTGGACCGTGCCTCTCCTGCTCGGCCTGCTCGCCTGGCGGTTCCTGCGTCACCCGGAGCGCAACGCGCAGACCGGCCGGATGGTGATCGGCTGGACCTGCCTGCTGCTGGGCGGGCTCGGCCTGGTGCACATCGCCGCGGGCACGCCGCAGCCGGGCGCCGGGGCCGACGCCATGCGGGCCGGCGGCGGGCTGATCGGCTTCTTCGTGTCGGCCCCGCTGGTGGCCGCCCTGACGCCGTGGATCGCCGCCCCGCTGCTCGCGCTGGTCAGCGGGTTCGGGCTGCTGGTGATCACCGGAACGCCGGTGCACCGGGTGCCCGACCGGCTGGCCGAACTGCGAGGCTTCGCCCAGCGCGCCGCCGACACCGTCATCTATGACGACGAGGACGGAACCGGGGAGTTCGAGGGCACCGCCACCCCCGGCCCGCTGCCCCGGGGCGGCCGCAAGCGGCCCCCGGCCATCGAGGCCGGCGACCATCACCGGCCCTACGACACGCCCATCCTCGGGGACGGCCCGGCGGGGAAGGCGGCCCGTCTGCGGCGCGGCGCGGCGGTGCCGGCGGCCGCGGACCCGGCGGACGCCGCGCCGGCCGCGGCCGGGCGCCGAGGACCCGGATGAGCCGTCGCTGCTCGACGCGCTGGGCTTCGGGGCGCCCGGAGCAGCCGGCCCCGCGCCGCGCCCGAGACGGCGCCGCGCGCGAGACAGGGCCCGCGGACGGCGGGCCTGACCCGGTGCCGGCCCCCGGGCCGGTCGCGGGGCGAGCAGCTCACCCTGGCCGGGTCGGCCGAGTCGAGCTACATCCTGCCGCCGATGGCGCTGCTGAAGCCGGGGAGCGCGCCTAAGGAGCGGACCAGGGCCAACGACGTGGTGGTCCGGGCGCTGTCGGAGGTGCTGGAGCAGTTCGAGGTGGATGCCCGGGTCACCGGGTTCAAGCGCGGGCCCACCGTGACCAGGTACGAGATCGAGCTCGGCCCGGCGGTGAAGGTGGAGCGGGTGACCGCGCTGACCAAGAACATCGCCTACGCGGTGAAGAGCGCGGACGTGCGGATCATCTCCCCGATCCCGGGCAAGTCGGCGATCGGGGTGGAGATCCCGAACGCGGACAAGGAGATCGTCAGCCTGGGGGATGTGCTGCGCTCCCCGGTGGCGGTCAGCGATCACCACCCGATGGTGGTGGGCCTGGGCAAGGACGTCGAGGGCCGGACGGTGGTGGCGAACCTGGCCAAGATGCCGCACATGCTGATCGCGGGGGCGACCGGCGCCGGAAAATCAACGTGTATTAACGGTCTCATTACCTCGATTTTGCTTCGGGCTACCACGGACGATGTCCGGATGATCCTGGTTGACCCCAAGCGGGTCGAGCTGGCGATTTACCAGGGAATACCGCACCTGTACACGCCAATCATCACCAACCCGAAGAAGGCGGCTGAGGCGCTGCAGTGGGTGGTCGGCGAAATGGACCGCCGTTATGACGATCTGGCGGCATTCGGGTTCCGGCATATCGACGACTTCAACAAGGCCGTGCGCTCGGGCAAGCTGGCCGCGCCCGCGGGCAGCGAGCGGGTCCTGGTCCCCTACCCGTACCTGCTGGTCATCGTGGACGAGCTGGCCGACCTGATGATGGTCGCCCCGCGCGACGTCGAGGACTCGGTGGTGCGCATCACCCAGCTGGCCCGGGCCGCCGGGATCCACCTCGTGCTGGCCACCCAGCGGCCCAGCGTGGACGTGGTGACCGGGCTCATCAAGGCGAACGTGCCGTCGCGGCTGGCCTTCGCCACGTCCAGCCTGACCGACAGCCGGGTGATCCTCGATCAGCCGGGCGCGGAGAAGCTGGTCGGCCAGGGTGACTGCCTGTTCCTGCCGATGGGCGCCAGCAAGCCGCTGCGCCTGCAGAACGCCTTCGTCACGGAGAAGGAAATCCGTGAGGTGGTCGCCCACTGCACGCAGCAGGCGCAGCCCACCTACCGGGAGGACGTCGCGGTCCCCGAGGGCAAGCAGCGGGAGATCGACGCCGACATCGGCGACGACCTGGAACTGCTGATGCAGGCCGCGGAACTGGTCATCCGGACCCAGTTCGGCTCCACCTCCATGCTGCAGCGCAAGCTGCGGGTGGGATTCGCCAAGGCGGGCCGCCTGATGGACCTGCTCGAGAGCCGCAACATCGTCGGCCCGAGCGAAGGCTCCAAGGCCAGGGACGTCCTGGTGCGGCCGGACGACCTGGACAGCACGGTTGATTCGCTGCGGGGCGGGCAAGACTGATCTAGGCCCACGGCTTCTGCGTCGTGCGTCGGGGGGATGTCTACACTTGTTAGTGGCCCAGGTATTTAGGCGGGCTGCTCGCATCCGGTTACTGCTCCCGCACCCCGGGCGGAGCGCAGTGCGATATGGCAGTGGAGGCGTGGCGTGAGCATTGGTGACGCCCTGGCAGATGCACGCCGCCAGGCGGGTCTCACCATTACGCAGGTTAGTCAGCGAACCTGCATCAGAGAGACAATCATCCGGGGGATCGAGCACGGGGATTTCTCCGCCTGCGGCGGGGACTTCTATGCCCGGGGTCATATCCGCAGCGTCGCGCGGGCCGTGGGGGCCGACGACGAGGAGCTGATCCGGGAGTACGACGCCGCGCACGGCGCGCCGCAGGCGATCAGGGCGGCGGACGTGTTCGAGCCGGCCACGCCCATCAAGATCAAGGAGCGGCGGCGGCCCAACTGGAGCCTGGCCATGGTCCTGGTCCTGGCGGTCATCGCCGGATACGGGATCTACCGCGTGGTGGACTCCGCCACGGCGCACTCCGCGCGGACCCAGGCCAGCTCGGGACAGGTGCCGCGCGCCGCCCACGCATCCCGCCGTGGCCGCGTCCACGCCCGCGGCCACGCCGTCCGCGCCCGCCGTGAACCCGAACGTGGTGATCAGCCTCACCGCGATCCAGGACTGCTGGGTCGAGTTCACCAAGCCGGACGGCCGGTTCCTGTCCCAGGCCTACGTGGTCGGGGGAAGCTCGAAGACCTGGACCTTCTCCCGGGCGGTGAACATGGACATCGGTAATCCCGGGGGCATCGTGCTCACCGTCAACGGCAAGAAACTGGGCTCGCCCGGTGCCGCGGGCCAGCCCGTCACGCTGAGCCTGGGACCCGGCAAGCAGGTCACCGGTTAGCCAGGTCACCGGGGCTAGCACCGGGCAACAGCAGCACCAGCGCGCTTACCGTAGTCTTCCGGTGTGTCATCGAGTCAGCCAAGCCACCCAGCCGCCGCAGCGCACGGTCAGCCTCGTCACCCTGGGCTGCGCGCGTAACGAGGTGGACTCCGAGGAGCTCGCGGCCCGGCTGGAGGCCGCGGGGTGGACCCTGTCCGGCAGCGACGAGGCCAGCGTGGTGCTCGTGAACACCTGCGGGTTCATCGAGGCGGCCAAGCAGGAGTCGGTCAGCGAGCTGCTCGACGCCGCCGGGAGCGGCGCGAAGGTGGTGGCCGCGGGATGCCTGGCCGAGCGGTACGGCAGCGAGCTGGCCGCCGAGCTGCCCGAGGCCCAGGTGCTCAGCTTCGACGATTACGCCGACATCGGGGCCCGGCTGGACGACGTGCTGGCCGGGGAACGGCGCCCGGCCCACGAGCCGCGGGACCGGCGCCGGCTGCTGCCGATCTCACCCGCGGCCCGGGCCGCGGACCCGGGCCATCAGCCCCCCGGGCATGGCATCTCGGACCTGCCGGCCGGGCTGGCCCCGGCGTCCGGCCCGCGGACGCTGCGGCGCCGGCTGTCCGGCGGCCCGGTGGCCCCGCTCAAGATCGCGTCTGGATGCGACCGGCGGTGCAGCTTCTGCGCGATCCCGGCCTTCCGCGGCGCGTTCCTGTCCCGGCCGCCGGAAGACCTGGTCGCCGAGGCCGGGTGGCTGGCCGGCCACGGCGTCCGGGAGCTCGTGCTGGTCAGCGAGAACTCCACGTCGTACGGCAAGGACCTGGGCAACCCCCGGCTGCTGGACGAGCTGCTGCCCGCGCTCGCGGCGGTGCCGGGCATCGACCGGATCAGGGTCAGCTACCTCCAGCCCGCGGAGGTGCGGCCCGGGCTGATCGAGGTGATGGCCGCCACCCCGGGCGTGGCCCCGTACTTCGATCTGTCCTTCCAGCACGCCAGCGGGAAGGTGCTCCGGGCCATGCGCCGGTTCGGCGACCGCGAACGGTTCGGCGCCCTGCTCGCCCAGGTCAGGCAGGCCTGCCCGGAGGCGGGCGTCCGGTCCAACTTCATCGTCGGCTTCCCCGGCGAGACCGCCGCCGACGTCGATGAGCTGCAGCGGTTCCTGTCCGAGGCGCGGCTGGACGCGATCGGCGTCTTCGGCTACTCCGACGAGGACGGCACCGAGGCCGCCACCCTGACCGGCCAGCTCGACCCGGCCGAGATCGCCCGGCGGGTCGATGATCTGGCGGGCCTGGCCGACGAGCTGATGGCCCAGCGGGCCGCGGACCGCGTGGGCGAGGTCGTCGAGGTGCTCCTGGAGGAGGATCTCGGCGACGGGGACTACCTGGGCCGGGCGGCTCACCAGGCGCCGGAGGTGGACGGGACCACGACCGTGCGCGGCGTGTCCGGGGCGGCCATCGGCGAGCTGATCTCCGCCCGGGTGGCCGAGGGCGATGGGGTGGACCTGGTGGCCGACTGGCTCGGCGTGCCTACGGCGGCCGCCGGGCGCGGGTGACCGCATTGAGCCAGCCCGCCGCGGAGACGGGCGGGGGAGCGCGGCCGGCCCCGCCTGCGCCGGCGGCTGCCGTCCCCCAGCCGGGCGTGCGGAACGTGGCCAACGCGCTCACCGTGCTCCGGCTGGTGCTGGTGCCGCTGTTCGTCGTGCTCCTGCTGGCGGGCGGGACGGGCGGGCGGATCGCGGCGTTCGCCGTGTTCCTCGTCGCGTCGGTGACCGACGTGCTGGACGGGCGGATCGCCCGGCGGCGCGGGCTGATCACCGACTTCGGGAAGATCGCGGACCCCATCGCCGACAAGGCGCTGACCGGGGCGGCGCTGGTCACGCTGTCCGCCCAGGGCGAGCTGGCCTGGTGGGTGACCGCGGTGATCCTGGCCCGCGAGCTCGGGGTGACCGGGCTCCGGTTCTGGGTGATCCGGCACGGGGTGATCGCGGCCAGCCGGGGCGGCAAGATCAAGACCCTGCTCCAGGTGCTCGCCATCTGCCTGTACGTGCTGCCCGGGCCGCCGGGTATCGTCCGGGCGGTGGTGATGGGGCTGGCGGTCGTGGTCACCGTGGTGACCGGCGCCGACTACGCGATCCGGGCCGTGCGCCTGCGCCGCCGAGCAATCCCCGGTGACCGGCGGACCGCCGCCCGCAGCCGAGCTCATCGCCCTGCTGACCGCCCGCCAGCAGAGCATCGCGGTCGCCGAGTCGCTGACCGGCGGGCTGCTCGCCGGGGCCCTCACCGACGTCCCGGGCGCCTCCGCGGTCTTCCGGGGCGGCGTCGTCGCCTACGCCACCGAGCTCAAGGCCATCCTGCTGGGGGTGGACCGCGCCCTGCTGGCCGCCCAGGGGGCGGTGTCGGCGGAGGTGGCCGCGGCCATGGCCGCAGGCGTGCGGGACCGGCTGGGCGCGACGGTGGGCGCCGCCACCACCGGGGTGGCCGGCCCGGACCCCGCCGAGGGAAAACCCGCAGGCACGGTGTACATCGCGGCCAGCGCCGGGGACGCAAACCCGGGTGCGCCGGCTGGCCCTGTCCGGCAGCCGGGCCGCCATCCGCGCCGAAACAGTCCGCGAAGCGCTGGCGTTGGTCCTTGTCATCGTGCGGGAAGAGACCTGATGATTACAGTGTTACGTTAGCAGCGAACACAGCTACAGGTGCTTTCCCTACTGTCGGTGAGGGCGAGTACGGTGGAGCTATCGAAAGACACACTTCGCGAAGGGAGTGCCGCGATGGTCCTGCTTCGTCACTTGCTTGGTGACGTGCTGCGGCGGCTACGTCAGCGGCAGGGTCGAACCCTGCGCGAGGTGTCAGCCGCCGCCCGGGTGTCGCTCGGATACCTGTCCGAGGTCGAGCGCGGGCAGAAGGAAGCATCCTCCGAGTTGCTCGCCGCGATCTGCACGGCGCTGAACACCCCGCTGTCCCACGTCCTGGGTGAGGTCTCGGACAGCTTTGCCCTGGCCGAACTGCAGAACGAAGCCGAGCTGCAGAGCGAGCCCGTGCTCACCTCGGCTGGCGCGTCCCGCAGCGGCCAGTCCCCGGCCGGGCGGTCCGCGGCCGCGCCGTGCCGTCCCCGATGGGCCGGCCACCGCTGGAGCGCGCCGAGCGCGAGCTGCAGCTTCCGGTGGCCCGGGCGTTCTCCGTCGACGGAGCGGCTCCGGGTTCCGGCCGGGCACGCCCGCGGCATGGACTCCGAGCCGGTCATCACCCCGGTCGGCATCAACGAGGATCACCCCGCCTTCGACGAGGTCACCCGGCGGGTACGCGACCTGGGCGACATGGTTCCGGTGTAAAGGTCCCCGTGTGAGGTCTCCGCGTAGACTCGGAGCTGTCGGCTACCGGTCGGTCAGCTGAGCGGGCGCCGCGGGCAGTTCGTCGCTCCGGTCAGGCTGTGTCAGGCCCAGGCCCGCGGGTCGTCGGTCAGCTCGACGATCCGCTCGGGCAGCCGCCCGGTCGCGATGTGCTCGAGCGTGACTTCCTCCAGGATGGCCCGCTCGTTGGCGCGCAGCGCGATCCAGACGCTCTGCAGCGGCTCGGCCACCCCGATGTAGCCGATGTTCTCCGGCCGCTCCCCGCGCACCCCGACCAGCTGCCCGTCGATGGCGCGGATGATGTCGGCCAGCGCGATCTCCGCGGCCGGCTTGGCCAGCCAGAAACCGCCCTCCGGGCCGCGCTGGCTGCGGACCAGGCCCGCCCGGCGCAGCTGGGTGAGGATGGCCTCCAGGAACTTGCCCGGGATGTGCTGCGCGCGGGCCAGCTGTTCAGCGGTGATGTGACCGCCATCCGCGGCGGCCAGTTCCACCGCGGCGCGTAGCGCGTAGTCAGCGCGGGCAGAGAGCCTCATGTCCAGCATTATGCAGGTTGCCGGGGACTAGACGGGCCGCCTGGCCGATCTGAGGGGTCGTTTTAGTAGGAATTCGCCGGCCGGTCCATGGTCCTCACGGGGCGGCATCTCCGGCCGGCTGACCTGGCCCGCTCACCGGACCAGCCCCAGGACCTCCGCCGCGGCCTGCGCGTTGGCCCGCGCCGCGCCGTAGGTGGCCAGATGCACGCCCGCGGGCGGCACCCAGAGCGGCAGCCCCATCTCCAGCACCACCGTGTCCGGGCGCGCCGCGGTCAGCTCGCTGACCACCGCCCGCACGGCCGGATACCGGTGGGCGTCGCGGACCACCACGATCAGCGGCCGGCCCGCCGCCCGGGCCAGCGCCGCCTGGCGACCGCGGCGGCCTCACTGACCGCCAGGCCGGCCGGGACGCGCTGGATGCTCGCGGCCGGCACCCAGGGACGCAGGCCCCACGGGACGTCCCCCACCGCGATGTTCTCCTGGGCCGCCAGCTCCACCACCACCGGGTCGGCCAGCGGGCCGGGGGCCGCCCCCGTGCGTGATGCTGGCGGCTCGCACCGCGCGCCGCGGCCGCGACCAGCCCGATGTGGTCACCGCGCGCCGTCCCGGCGAGCCGGCCCGGCGGGGCCGCGCCCGCCAGCCAGTCCCGCAGCCGGGCCACGTTCTGCTGGGCCTCCGCCAGCCGCTCCGCGGGCAGCCGCCCGCTGGCCACCGCCTCGCTGAGCGCCCGGCGCACCGCGAGGTAACTGTCCTCCGCGGCGTCACGGCCGAAGCAGAGCAGGTCGGTCCCGGCGGCCACGGCGCAGCACCGCCGCCTCCGGGATGCCGTACAGATCGCTCACGGCCCGCATTTCCAGTGCGTCTGAGATCACCACCCCGGTGAACCCCAGTTCGCCCCGGAGCAGGCCGTTCAGGGCCGCGGCGGACAGGGTGGCGGGAGCGTCGCCGGTGAGTTCGGGCACCCGCAGGTGCCCGGGCATCACGCCGCGGACCCCGGCCGCGATGGCCGCGGCGAACGGCGGCAGGTCCCGGCGGCGCAGCAGGTCCAGGCTGGCCTGCACGGTCACGATGCCGTGGTGGGAATCGGCGCTGGTGCTGCCGTGCCCGGGAAAGTGCTTCGCGCACGCGGCCACCCCGGCCGCCTGCAGGCCGCGGACGGCCGCGGCGGCGTGCCGGGCCACCAGGTCCGGGTCGGAGCCGAACGACCTGATCCCGATGACCGGATTGTCCGCGGCGGTGTTCACGTCCACCGACGGGGCGAGGTTCACGTTGATGCCCAGGGCGGCCAGGTCCTGGCCCAGCGCCTGGTGCACCGCGGCGGTCAGCGCCACGTCGTCCACCGCGCCCAGCGCGGCGTTGCCCGGGTAGGGGCTGCCGGTCAGGTGGGCGATCCGGGTGACGTCGCCGCCCTCCTCGTCGATGGCCACCAGCGGCAGCCCGCCGGCCGAGCGGAGCTGGGCGGTGAGCCCGGCCAGCTGCTCCGGCCCGGCGATGTTCGGGCCGAAGATGGTCACCCCGGCCAGGCCCCGCTCCAGCGCGGCCAGCACCCAGCGGGGGGCCCGCTGACCGGGGAACGGGGGGATGAGGATCGCGTCCGCCATCCGCTCGAGGACCGGGTCGGAGGACACCCGGCGCTCATCCCTTCACCGCCCCGGCGACCAGGCCCGCGGTCATCCGCCGCTGGACGATGAGGAAGAACACCACCACCGGGATGGTGTACAGGGTGGAAGCGGCCATGATCGGTCCCCACTCGGCGCCGCCGCGGGTGAAGAAGTACGTCACATAGATCGGCAGCGTGTAGTCGGAGTGCGCCTGGCCCAGGAAGGTCAGGGCCACGATGAACTCGTTGTAGGCGGTGATGAACGAGAAGATGCTGGTCGCGATCAGCCCCGGGGCGACCAGCGGGAACAGGATGCGCCAGAAGATCCGCAGGCTCCCGGCCCCGTCCACCGCGGCCGCCTCCTCCAGTTCCCGGGGCACGGTGGCCACGAAGTTGCGCAGCATCCAGATCGACACCGGCAGCGCCTGCGCGGCGTACACCAGGATCAGGCCCGGCAGGCTCTGCAGCAGGTTCAGCCGGTCGAAGTCCAGGAACAGCGCGATGATCAGGGCCTGTCCCGGGATCATCTGCACGATCAGGAGCATGATCAGGTACGACGCCCGGAACCGGAACCGGAACCGGGCCACCGCGATCGAGGCGAGCAGCGAGATCAGCGAGGCCAGCACCACGGTGGACAGCGTGACCAGGAGGCTGTTGCGGAAGAACAGCCAGACCGAGCCGATCCCGGACGCCTGGCCGCTCATCACGGCCGAGAAGTTGCCCAGCGTCGGGTGGGACGGCAGCAGCTGCGGGGTCAGCGAGTAGATCTCCTGGGAGGGCTTGAACGCGGTGGAGACCATCCAGAAGATCGGGAACAGGGTGACCAGGGCGACCAGCACCCCGAGGGCGTTCAGGCCGAACCGCTTCGTCTTCCTGGCGGTCCTGGCCCGCGTCCGGGCGTTAGGGAAAGAAATACGGCCCAGGGTCGGTGAGCGTGCCATCAGGTCAGGGCTCCCTGCCGGACGGAGGCCCGCACGTAGCCGACCGTGATGATGAGCAGGATGACGGTGAGGATCAGCGCCAGCGCGCCGCCCAGGCCGTAGCTGGGCGGGAACGTGAACGCCTTGTCGTACAGGTAGAGCGACAGGTTGAACTCGTCGCGGTTACCGAGCCCGCCGGTCAGCAGGTAGGTCTGGGTGAACACGTTGAAGTCCCAGATCACCGAGAGCAGCAGCAGCACCAGGAAGATCGGCTTCAGCAGCGGGAACGTGATCCGCCAGAAGCCGTGCCAGGCTCCGGCGCCGTCCACCCGCGCGGCCTCCAGCAGCTCGGCGGGCACGGTGTTGAGCCCGGCCAGCACGGCCACGGCGATGAACGGGAAGCCCTGCCACACCACCAGGATGACGGCCACCGTGTAGGCGGGCAGCGCGCCGCTGGTGGTCCAGTTGAAGCCGCCCCAGTCGGTGCTGCCCACCAGCCAGTGCGGCATCCGGGCCAGGCTCCAGTCCACCAGCCCCCCGTCCGGGTTGAACAGCCAGTAGAACAGGACACTGGCCGAGACCGGGGGAGTGGCCCAGGCCAGCAGGGCGGCCGTGCCCACGATGACGGACATCACCCGGCCCAGCTGGTGCAGCAGTAGCCCGACCAGCGTGCCCGGCCAGCAGGGTCAGCGTGACCGCGGCCGCCGCGAACAGCACGGTGATCCGCAGCGCCAGCCAGAACTCCGGATCCGCGAAGGTGGCGGTGAAGTTGGCCAGCCCGATCCACTGGACCGGCGCGGCCCCGTCCGTCTGCGGCAGCCCGTAGTTCTGGAACGAGTACAGCGTCACCTGCACCACGGGCCAGACCAGCACCAGGGTGATCGCGACGATGGACGGGAGCAGCAGCAGGTACGGCGCCAGCCGGTAGCGCCGGACCAGCGACCGGAATCGCGCGCCCGGCGGCGGGCCGGACCGGGCCGGGCGGGCGGCGGCCCGGTCGCGGGCCGCGGGCTGCGGGGTGACGGTATCCACCATGAGTATCGGCACTCTCCTCACGCGAGGTCCCGGCCGGCGGCCACCCCCGCCCCCGGATCACGGGGGCTGGCGCCGGCCGGGACAACCCGGGGTGCTCAGCCGGTCTCGGACCCGGTGTTGAGCACGTTCTGCAGCTCCGTGTTGGCCTTGTTCACGGTGGCGCTGAAGTTCGCGCCCTGCATCAGCGACTTCATCATGGTCGGGATGATCGCGTCCGTGGCGTCCGCGGTGGCCCAGTTCTTGGAGTTGAGCGGCGCGATCTGGGTGTAGGCGGCGGCCTTGGCGAAGCCCGCCATCACCGGGTTGCTGGCGTACGCGCCGCCCTTGAGCTTCGCGGTGAACTGCGGGAAGAAGCCCGCGGCGTTCGCGAACGTGGTGGAGTTAGCCGGGCTGTCCATCAGCGAGACGAGATCCCAGTCGGCCTGGGAGTACTTGCTCTTGACCCAGACGCCGAGGTCGGAGCCGCCGGAGAAGGCCGGGGCCGGGTTCGGCCCGTTCTCGCTCGGGATCGGGAACGAGGCCCAGTCCGCCTCGTACTTCTTGCTCACCGCGGTCAGCTCGGCCTGCGCCCACGGGCCGTCGATGTACATGTCCAGCTTGCCGAGCGCGAAGTCCTCGTTCGAGCCGCCCGAGGTCGCCCCGGGAGCGCCCAGCTCGGTCTGGCCGACGTACTTCGACGGGGAGACGTGCTGGGTCAGGTACAGGTCGGCGTAGAACTTGATGCCCGCCTCGGCCTGCGGGGTGTTCAGCGTGGCGGTCCACTTGCCGCCGCTCTGGGTGGCCACCTGGCCGCCCGCGCCCCAGATGAAGCTGACGATCGCGTTGGTGTAGTTGCTCGGCGCGCCGAGCCCGAACGTACCGGGATACTTCTTCTGCAACGCCTTGGCGTCGGCGACCAGCTCGGCCCAGGTGGTGGGCGCCGAGGTGATCCCGGCCTTGGCGAACTCGTCCTTGCGGTACCAGATGCCGCGGACGCCGCCGAACCACGGCACCGCGTAGGTCTGCCCGTTGACGACGTCGTTGGCCAGGTTGCCGGGGATGATGCCGGACCCGTAGGACCAGGCCTTCACCTCGCTGCTGATGTTGGCCAGCGCGCCCTGCGAGGCGATTCCGGGGGTGTCGGTGTTGCCCAGCTCGGTGATGTCCGGGCCGCCCTTGCCGCTGGTCAGGGCGTTGGTCCAGTCGGTGACCCGGTTCCCCCAGGGGATCCAGTCCACGACCACCTTGGTCTTGGCGTACTGCGGGTACTTCTGGTGGAACTGGGCGACGACCCCGTTCATCCAGGTGACCTGGGACGGCACCGATGAGCCCATCCGCCAGACGACCAGCTTCGCGGGCGCTGCGGACGACGACGACGAGTTGCTGCCGCTGCTCGAGCCACAGCCCGCCGCGGCCCCGGCGAGCAGGGCCGCCGCACCGAACGCGGCCGCCGATCTGGTCACCGCCGATCTCGTCAATTTCGCGGATCTGGTCAACTTCACTGGGGGATCTCCCTTCCCGGCTTGATCCTTGGCACTTCACGCGATTCCTCGTGGCCCCAGGGCGCTCCGGTGCCGTCGGCCGTCTAGGCTGTCGCTGCCTGTGCAAAGCACCTAGCCGGCCCCTGGCGGTCACGTCGCTGGGCTGACCGGCCGGCCCTGGCTTTGACTAACGCTGTGGGGATTCTGGGGAGAAACTAACAGTAAAGTTTCCTATTAGATAGACCCTGTGGCCAGATTGAGACAGAATTCAGCCAGGTGTCCCGTCCGTCCCGCCGCTGGCGGCCCGGCCGTGGCCCGGCTGGCCCGCCCCTCGCCGTTTGCGAGCAGGTGCTGGGGGGGACGTCATGCGACGGAGGGAAGGCATGGAACAACGGCCTGGGACACCCCGGCTGCTGCGGGAGCTCAACGACCGGGCCGCCCTGGAGCTGCTGCTCGCCGGCGGCCCCATGACCAGGGCCCAGGTGGGCGAGCGGACCGGGCTGTCCAAGGTGACCGCGTCGCAGCTGCTGTCCCGGCTGGAGGAACGCGGCCTGGTCACCACCGTGGGGGAGCAGGCCGGCGGCCGCGGGCCGAACGCGGCGCTCTACGCGGTCGTGCCCTCCAGCGCGTACGTGGCCGGGCTGCACGTCGAGCACGACGAGGTCAGCGCCGGGGTGGCGGACATCACCGGCGAGGTGGTCACCCAGGTCAGCGTGGACCCGAACGGCGCGGCCAACCCGGTTGAGCTGGTCCGCGGCGCGGTGGCCACCGCCTGCCGCTCGGCGGGAGTGGAGATGTCACGGCTGAACGCCCTGGTCATCGGCACCCCCGGGGTGCTCGATCCGAGCACCGGGGATCCGCGGCTGGCGGTGAACCTGCCCGCCTGGCACGAAGGCGTGCTGGAGGCGCTGCGCAGCGACCTGCGCCAGCCGGTGACGATCGAGAACGACGTCAACCTGGCGGCCATGGCCGAGCGCGCGGTGGGCGTGGCGCAGGGCGCCGACGACTTCGTGCTGATGTGGATCGGGGTGGGCCTCGGGCTCGCCACCATCCTCGGCGGGCGGCTGCACCGCGGGGTGGCGGGCGCGGCGGGCGAGATCGGCTACCTCCCGGTCCCCGGGGTGCCGCTGCCACAGGACGTCAGTCACCCGGCCACCGGCGCTTTCCAGTCCCTGGTGGGCGCCCAGGCGGTGCGGCCGCTCGCGGAGAGCTACGGGTTCCCCGCGCCCACGGCCGCGGCGGCCGTGCAGGCCGCGGTGGCCGCGGCCGCCGCCGGTGACGAGCGGGGCCGCGGCCTGCTCGACGAGCTGGCCGCGCGGGTGGCCACCGGCGCGGCCGCGGTCAGCGTGGTGCTCGACCCGGGCCTGGTCGTGCTGGGCGGCGAGGTGGGGCTGGCCGGCGGGACCGCGCTGGCCGACCGGGTGGCCGCGGAGGTGGGCCGGATCTGCCCGGCCCACCCCCAGGTGGTGCCGACCGGGGTGACCGGCCAGCCGGTGCTGCGCGGGGCCATCCTGGCCGCGGTGGAGCAGGCCCGGGGCGAGCTGCTCGCGTCCGTGGCCGGTCCCTGAGCGGTCTCGCCGGTTGGCGGGGCCACCGTGAACGCGAACGTGGGATGGGGCAGTCCGGCGGGCTTCGCCTGGCGGAATCCGGCGGGCAGCGGTGTCGTGAGCAGTCGGAGGCGGCCCGGGCTGCGGCCTGGTCGCGACCAGCTTGACGGTGTCGGTGCCGCCCACCGTGTACAGCATCCGACGCAGATAGCCTTCGGTGTCTGACTCCACCGCGCGCGGCTTGCGGAGCAGCCGTTCCAGGGCGGCCTGGAGCAGGTCCTCACCGGACTGGCGGTCGCCGGTGAGCGCGATGGCCACGCCCATGAGGTTTCGTATTTGTGTTCGATAATTCAGATCCCCATTTTGTCGGTGGTCGCCTGTACTGTCGAAGATGTACGGAACGGCGAGATGGCGCAAGTGGGGAGGCGGTCACACTGCCCGGCAATCCTGAGTCCCACGGCTCCCCACGTGAGGACGGCTACTCACCTGAGAGCGGTGCCGCCGCCCGGCAGGCGGGCTTCGCGTCCGGTGCGCAGGCTGACTCGCTCCCGCCCGGGCCGCGGCTGGCGACGCTGGCCGACGAGGCCTGGCAAGCCGGGCTGGGCGGGTTAGGTGACGATGAGCTGATCGGGTTGCTGCGTGCCGCCAGGCGGCTGGCGTCCCGGGCCGCGGCGCTGGAACTGGCCGTGGTCGCGGACCTGGCCGGGCGTCGGCGGGCCAGCCCGGACCGTGACGGGCCAGATCCCGGGGAGCATGTGGATGCTGAGGTAGCGGCGGCGTTAACCCTGACCCCGAGCGCCGCGGCCAGGCTGCACGACCTGGCGCTGGGCCTGGCCCGGCTGCCCAGCGTCGCGAAGGCGCTGGCCGCGGGCCGCATCGACCAGGCGAGGGCGGCGGTGATCGTCGCGGAGACCAGTGCCCTGGACGACGAGGCCGCCGCCGCCGTGGCCACCGCGGTCATCCGGGCCGCGGCCGCGATGACGACGGGCCAGTTGCGGGCGGAGTTGCAGCGGCTGGTGATCTTCCTGGACCCGGCCGCGGCGCTGCGGCGCAAGCAGGCCGCTGAGAAACAGGCCCGGGTGGAGTTCTGGCGCGAGGACGCCGGCACCTGCGCGCTCAGCGGCCGTGACCTGCCCACCGGCCTGGCGCTGGCCGCGGACAAGCACGTGACCGCCGCCGCCGAGTTCCTCAGAGCCCAGGGGGCCGAGGGCACGTTGAGCCAGTTGCGGGCCCGGGCTTACCTTGGGCTGCTGTGCGGCCTGCGCCCGGAATCCCTGATCCCCGCCAGCCGCCAAGACCGCCACCGCCAGCCAGCAGAGCACCAGCCAGCGGCGCCAGCCGAACGCCGCCCAGCAGAGTCCAGCCCGCCGGACGCGCATCCGGCCTCTGACGGCCTGGCCGGGCGTGCCGCGTCCAGGGACGAGGTGGCCGGTGCTGACCGGGTCGGTGAACCTCACCCTGCCCATGACCACCTGGCTGAGCTGGTCCCAGTCGCCCGGGGACGTCCCTGGGTTCGGGCCCCTGGACGCCGCCGACTCCCGGGACCTGGCGGAGGCGCTCGCCGGTCACCCCGCCACCCAGTGGTGCCTGACTCTCCTTGATGCCCGGCGGCCGACCCGTCGCCCACGGCTGCGGAGGCCACAAACGGCCCCCGCCAGCAGACCACCCGGACCCGGTCGGGCCTTCCGGCCCGCTAACGCCCGGCCCGCCCGTGCCCGGCCCGCCCGTGCCCGGCCCGCCCGTGCCCGGCCCGCCAGCGCCCGGCCCGGATCAGCGTGGTGATGCTGCTCTTGCGCGGTGGCTGGCCCGGCTCCGGCTGAACCCGCTGACCGGCCCCTGCGATCACACCGGGGCCAAGATCAGGTACCGCCCTTCGGCCAGGCTCCAGCACCTGGTGCGGGTTCGGCGTACCACGTGCACCTTTCCCGGCTGCCGCCGACCGGCGAGACGATGCGATATCGACCACACCGTGGCGTTCGAGCACGGCGGACTGACCTGCCTGTGCAACCTGGGCCCGCTGTGCCGCAGGCACCACCGCTGCAAACAGGCCGAAGGCTGGAGCCTGAGCCAGCCCGCGCCGGGGGAGTTCCTCTGGACCACCCCCTCAGGCCGTCGATACACCACCCGGCCGGCCCCGCATCCGAGATGAGCCGAGGGAAGCGTGCCCTGCGCACCAGGCGACTGTCCCCGGAGGCGCTGGCGGGGTGATATGCCGCTCATCCCCCGCGGCAGACCGCTGAGCATGCTTTACGGCCAGTACGGGAAGTATCCATTGCAGAGTGCGGTGCGCCCTGTGGGACGTACCATTTGCCAGGTTCGGGGGACAACGTGAGGTTCTCGAATTCTATCCTAATGCCCAAATACTGGGAAAGAAAAGGCATGTGTGCCGCCGTGGTGCTGGCCGTGGCCGCAGCCGCGGCGACGAGTCTCCCGTCCAGCGCGACGTCGATCAGCGTGCGCGGCCACCTTAGCCGGGCACAAGCGCAGGCAACGTCAGTATTCCCGGGATGCGCGTGGCCGATTGAGACCACCCCGGCCACGGCAAATGTTGCGGCACCGGACCCGTTCGCCACTTACTGGACCACGCCATATATCGCCGATCCTCATGATTCGGTAACGATCCGGGGCGTGTATCCGAAGAGCCGGTTCATATCATTTGCGGTATACAACGACTCGTTCCAGCTTTTCATGAACACCGTGCACGGGAAGAGTGTGCCGTCAGACCTGTCTGACTATCAGATCACGGCGAACCGCGGATCGCGGAACCCGTGGCGCACGGGCCGGGTGACGAGGCACGACGCGTACACCGTTCGCCTGCGGCCGAGGGTAACCGCCGCCCAGCACCACCACGAGAACGCCATCCCGATGATCGACCAGAACCCGCCGGCGAACCCCTCGGGCCCGGCCAGGCTGGGGTATGTGATCTTCCGGACCTACATTCCGGCAGGCGGCAACACGACGGTCCGACTGCCGTCCATCACGATCAGGCGGAACGGGCGGAGCACCACTCTGCCGCCTTGCCCCCGGGACGGCACCGCAGCAGGGCGCGGGAAAGCGGCGCCCACCCGGATGCCCAAGCCTGCGGGAACGATGGACCGTGGCACCGCAGCCGTCCCCGAGTTGCAGTACTTCGGGCCCTCGGCCGCATCACAGTCGGGGCTGTTCCCCAATCCCGTCAACGCCTACCTGGTCATGGAATTCACCCCGAAGAACGGATACGTGATCGTGACCCACGGCCAGGCCCCGACGAGCCCGACTCAGGCCGGGCGCGGCGTGCCCGGGAATTCCGTGGGCGCCTACCCAGTGCCCTGGATCCACCCGGATTTCCAGGTCCGCTACTGGTCGATAGCCAACTACCTGAACATGCAGCCCTATCCGGTGGTGAAAATCGGTCGGGGTTCCAGAGCCATCTTCGGGGGAACTGCGGACTACCTGACGTCCCTGCGGAACGGCTTCTACACAGTGGTCTCATCACTTCCTGCGGATAAGCCATCCCCAGCGGCACTGAAAGCCAGCGCCGCGACCTGGATCCCGACTTCCGCGACGCATCCCACCGCGCCTGAATTCCAGCTCCTGCGCAACATGCTCTCGCAGCAAGTGCTGTATCCGGAGGGATTCACTTTTATCCCGCCCCCCGCCAGCTCATCAGACTTCATCCCGCCGGCCACCGTGCAGCGGCACATGAATGCCTACTATCCGCAGACGGCTCAATGCACAGTCAAGACGTTCGAGCGGGGCGGCTGGACAGGCTGCCTGGCCGCCACCAAGCGGTTACTGGGACCGGAGGCCGGTGCGACGGGGGATGCGGGCGGCCCGGCGCTCTGAAATCCGGGTGTTGGCTCATGAAAATGTCGTCAGGTCGGGCAGATCCCGGGCGGCCTGGGACAGCTCGCCGTGCGTGGTAGCAGTCAGCGTGGCATCAAGTCGCGCGTTGAGTTCATCGAGTGTCAGCCTGCCTTGCGCGAAGTGCTCACCCAGGGCCGCGGCTGCCGCCTCGCGGTCAGCATCGCCAGCGCGCACGCCCGGTGCTGGGGCCTGATGATCCTGCCTGGCCGCCCTGGGCAGCTGCCGCAGCATGGCGGTGTAGCGATCCAGCGCGGCCCGTCCGTCGCAGGTGAGGGTGACGGTGGTCTGTGTCTCTGCCGTCGCCGGTCTTTCCCGTCCGCACGTATCCGGCGCGGCCCAGCTCGCGCAGGCAGGTGATCAGGCTGCCGGGTGCCAGCCTGGTCATGTCCTGCAGCCGGGTGATGGAGAGCGCGTCGCCGTCGGGCAGTGCCGCCAGGGTCGCGACGATGCGCAACCGCTCCGGGTGGTGGATCAGCGGGTCAAGTGCGCTGGTGCTCATGGTCGGCCGTTCCGTCTCCGTCCAGGCCGCCGAGCAGGTCGCGCAGGGTCTGGGTGTAGGTGCTGAGTGCTTTGCGGCCGTGGCCGGTGAGGGCGACCGTGGTGATGGACACGGTCCCGTTCCTGGTCTTGTCGCTGCTGATGTAGTCGGCTTCTTCGAGTTTGCGCAGGTGGATGATGAGGTTGCCGGGGGTGAGCCCGATCAGGTCCTGCAGCCGGGTGAAGGAGAGCGTGTCGCCGTCGGGCAGGGCCGCCAGGGTGGCGACGATTTTCAGCCGGGTGGGGACGTGGATCAGCGGGTCGAGGGCGTCGTCGGTCATGGTCGGGCCGTCATGCGGTGCTGCTGCCGGGCGGCGGCGGCGGCGTTGCCGAGGAGCACGGCGCACAGGCCCACGGCGGCGACGGCCCACGATCCGGCGGGCCCGGCGAACGCGCCGGCGACGCCGGTGGCGGCGATCGCGAGGCCCATGGCCGACCCGGGCCAGCCGTCGCGTGTGCCGCTGACGGCGGCCCAGGCCAGGCCGGGGATGATGCAGGACGGTGGTGGGGTACAGGGCGAAGCTGGCCCCGGCGGCGTGCAGGGCCCACATGAGCAAGGGCACGGCGGCCCAGGACAGCGCCAGGATGGTGATCTCGGCCGGGCGGAACCGGGTGTTGCCGCGTACCCCGGCCATCGCGCGTGCTCGCGGACGGTGACGGTGGCGGCGAAGTTGAGGACGATGAACGCGATCAGGATGGGGATGTCCGCGCCGGTGGGGCCTGTGTAGGGGTGCTGCCCGCGGACGGTGAGCCAGATCGCGCCGAGGGCGGCCAGGACCGCGACCGCCCGGGCGGCCAGCAGCCACGGCGGGGAGGGCGCGAACTGGCGGCGGGCCTGCGCGGTGGTCTGGTCCAGCAGGGCCGCGGCCTGCTGGGGGTCGAAGTCGCCGCCGTTCCCGGCGGGGCGGGTGTCGGGTGCGGGGTTCATGGTGTCTCCCGTCGATTGACTCTATGCCATAAAGTAGACCCTGCTTTGTGGCGCAAAGTCAAGGGTTTGGGCAACGAACTTTATGGCGTAAACCTCGGCCGCGAGCCTGCCGTGCGACGGGTCGGCAAAGAGCCCCGTGATGCCGGGAACTTGCCGCCGGCCCTGGCCAGGTCCAGCGAGTCCGGCAGTGTGAGCCGGTCAACGAGGGGTTCGGTACGGTCGGGGTCATGATGGACCGGGCCGGCCAGTACCCGCACGGCGCGGCCCTCACCCTGGCCGAGCTCCGCGAGGACCCGCATCCTGCGCTGGCCCGGCTGCGCGAGGCCGAGCCCGTCTCCTGGGTGCCGGTGCTGAACGGCTGGCTGGTCACCCGGTGGGACCTGGCCGCGGCGGTCATGCGGGACAGCGCGGCCTTCACCGTTGACGACCCGCGCTTCTCGACGGCCCGGATCGTGGGGCCGAGCATGCTCTCGCTGGACGGCCCGGGCCACGACCGGCACCGGCGCCCGTTCGCGCGCCGTTCAGCCGGTCCGGCGTGCACGACCAGCTGGCCGCGTTCGTGACCGGGGAAGCGGACCGGCTGGCCAGCGCGATGCGCACGGGAAGCGCGCCGGGCGGGGCGACCTGAGCCGCGGCCTGGCCGCACCGCTGGCCGTGGCCGTCGTGGCCCGGGCCCTCGGACTCGGCCAGGTCGATCCGGGCACGATCCTGGCCTGGTACGACGCCATCGTCGGCGCGGTCTCCGAGCTGACTGGCGGAGCCCCGGCGAGGTCGGCCCGGGTGGCCGCGGGCAGGGCCGCGTTCGGCCAGCTCAGCGACAGCCTGGCGGCGGTCATCGAAGATCCCGCCGACGGCTCCCTGCTCGCCGCGGCGGTCCAGCCCGGCCTCAGCCGCGGCCGAGATCATCTCTAACGCGGCGGTGCTGATGTTCGGCGGCATCGAGACGACCGAGGGCATGATCGCCAACGCCGCCTGGCACCTGCTCAGCCACCGCGATCAGCTGGACCTGGTCCGCGCCGACCCCGGCCTGCTGCCGCAGGCCATCGAGGAGTCGCTGCGCCTGGAACCCGCGGCCGCCGTCGTGGACCGTTACGCCACCCGCGCCGTGGAACTTGGTGATGTCCGGCACGGGAGCCGCCATCAGCTCGGGCGACCTGGTCAGCGTCTCGGTGGCCGGCGCGGGCCGGGACCCGGCCGTGTTCACCGACCCGGACCGCTTCGACGTGCGCCGGGACAACGCCCGGCAGAACCTGGCCTTCGCCCGCGGCCCGCACTTCTGCCTGGGCGTGCACCTGGCCCGGCTGGAAGCCCAGGCCGCACTCAGCGCCGCCTTCAGCCGGCTACCGGGCCTGCGGCTCGACCCCGGGCATCCGGTCGCACCCCGGGGCCTGGTGTTCCGCAAGCCCCCGTCGCTGCCCGTCCGCTGGGACGTCGCTGGGTAAGCGCGCTTCGCGCAGGCAGCCGCAGCTTTCCCGGCGGATGAGCTGGGTGGGCAGGACCACGTCGCGCGGCTCGGGCTGGCGGTTTCGGACCAGCGACTCGAGCAGCTCGAACGCGGTGGCGCCGAGTTCCTGGATGGGCTGGCGCACCGTGGTCAGTCCCGGCCGGAGCCGCCGCGCGACCGGGATGTCGTCGAAGCCGGTCACCGCGACCGAGCCTGGCACGTCCACGCCGTGGCGGGCCAGCGCGTGCAGGGCCCCGACCGCGGCGAGATCGTTGGCGCAGACGATGGCCCGGGGCAGCGGCCGGCCCGCGCGGGCCAGCGCGTCGATGACCGAGGCCCCGCCGTCGGCGTAGTAGCTGCCCTGCCACTGCGGGCCGGCGGCGAGTTCGGCGCCCGCGGCCCTGGCCTCGGCCGTCACCACGGCCCGGCGGGTCACGTTGTCCGGGCTGTCCGCGACCCCGGCCAGGTACCCGAGGGTGGCGTACCCGTGGTCCCGGGTCAGGTGCCGCATCAGGTCACGCATGCCCGTCTCGCTGTCGCCGCGCACGCTGGCCGTGTGCGGCGTGGTGATCCCGGCCAGGTTGACCACCGGGGTCTGGCGGCCCAGCCGGTCCAGCTGGTCGGAGTCCAGGACCAGGTCGTGCACGATCAGCCCGTCGCACTTGCCGGCCAGGGCCAGCATCCGCCGGCCCGCGTCGGCGTCCTCGGCCGCCACCGAGCTGATCAGCAGGCTGAAGCCGCTGCGCTGGGCGGCGACCTCGATGCCCCGGTTGATGATGTCGGCGAACTGGAGATTCTCGTCTTCCTCGGCGAACACGGCCGCCGACGTCGCCTTGGGCACCCGGCGGTACACGACCCCGACCGTCTCCTTGAGCTTGACGCTCAGCGCCCGGGCCGCGCCGTCCGGCACGAAGCCGAGTTCGGCCACCGCCCGCAGCACCCGCTCCCGCGTGTCCGCCCGCGGGCTCCCGGTCCCGTTGAGGACCCGGGAGACCGACGCGATGGACACGCCCGCGGTCGCGGCGACGTCGTAGATCGTGGGCGGAGCGCCGTTCACACCGGCAGCTTAGGAGACCACGTACCCGACGCTGACGTCGCCGGCGTCGAGACGCTGCGACCGAGACCGCCGACGTCCGGGACGGGTCGCCGAATTTGAGCACGGTCTGGCCCTTGGTGCTGTCCACCACCACGGAGTTGTGCACCGTCCAGTGGCCGTTCCAGACCGCCACCCGCAGCTTGGCGGTGGGCAGCCCCTGTCTCCCGTTGTCGCAGGCGAAGCCGATCTCCTGTGGCGCTGCCGAACGGGATGGCGATGGCGGTGACGGCGCTGGCGCCGTTGTTCAGGGAGCCGCTCTGCACTTCGGTCTCCTCCTTGGGTTTGGGCGCTGGGTTGGCGAACTGCTTCAGGGCGGCGGTGTCCCCGTTGAACACGTTCACGTCAACCGTGTTGGTGCCCACCCGGGTGGTCCCGTACTGGTGGAACTTCCACGTCGACCAGGGCTTGGGCACGACCGGGCGGCCCGCCGGGGCGGACGGCTCGGCGATCCACAGCGGGTAGTGCCCCAGGCCGGCGCAGTTCCCCTCCTCGGCAAAGGACAGGAACGTGTACACGACCGGCGTGTGCCCGCTGGCCCGCTGCACGTCCGCGCACCAGTTCCGCGCGTACTCCGCCACCTGCTGCGGGCTCAGGCCGTCCGATCGTCTCCAGGTCGAGGGCGAGCAGGTCGCCGGCCTGCAGGCCGTGGGCCTCGCACCGTGGCCAGGAACGCCCGGGAGTCGTTGGCCGCCCCGTTCTTCGGGTGGCCGAAATGGTAGGCGCCGCGGACGATGCCGAGAGCCTTCGCCGCCTGCCAGTTGGCGGCGAACTCGGGGTCCCTGATCGTCATGCCCTCGGTCGCCTTGATGAACGCGAACGAGATTCGTCCCTTTTCGGCCGCCCAGTCGAACGACGGCTGGAAACTCGAGAGGTCGATGCCTTCCGCGTTGGCCACGGCTCCTCCTGTCCTCGCACTCGCTGGCGGCCGCAGCCACCGGCGGCCCACTCATGGGTGGAGGCCAGGCAATACTAAGCTCCCGTTCCCCCTTGAGAAAGGTGCCCTATCGCGGCGCGGGGCGCAGCCGGAATGGCCTATCCGGCCGTCCCAGTCAGTTTGGCCAGCGAGTCAGGCCACCTTGGCCCGCAGCCTCAGGCCGCGGGGCGTGGGCCGGAACCCGGCCTCCTCCAGGGCCCGGGCCAGCGGCGAGTCCTGGACCGCCGAGCCGTCGGCCCGCTCGATGGTCAGCCCGGCCCAGCGCCCCGCCGCGGGCCGCCCCGGCCAGCGCGGCCGCGGCCGGCCCGAGCACGCGCCGGGTCACTGCTCCACGACAGCAGGGTCTTGCCGCCCCGCTCGACGTAGAGGACCAGTTCCCCGTCGGCGAGCACGACGAGCGAGCCCGGCCTTGCGCCCCGGCCGGTGCCCGCCCGGCGCCTCCCCGGGCCGCTCCGGCCACGGCAGCGCCGCCCCGAACGGGTTGGCCGGGTCGCCCGCCGCGAGCACGGTCACGCTGGGCGCTGGCGCCGGGCTGGTTGTCGTTGCGGAGAAAACTGGGGGCGTGCCAGCCCGCACCCTCGTCGCCGGCCCGCGCCCACGGATCGGCGGGGGTTTCGCCGGGCCGGCCTCCGCGGCCAGCGCGCGCATCCGGTCCACCGCGCCGGGCAGCGCGAACTGCGCGGCGCCCAGTCCCTCCACGAAGTAGCCGCGGCGGCACTGGCCCGCGTCCTCCATGGCCCGCAGCACCGGGTAGATCGCGGCGAAGCCGCCCGGCACCCGTTCCGCGGCGACCGCGCCGCGGATCAGGATCCCGTGCCGGTCCAGCAGCGTCCGGGCCAGCGCGTGCAGCCGCCGGGTCGCGTCCGGGTCGGCGGGCGGCACCAGCGACCAGCGCCCGGTGACCGTGGGCGGCCCGGTCCGGGACGGCATCGCCGGGCGGCCGAAACCGCCGCGGCCGCGGCCGCGGGCGCCAGGCCGCACAGCCGTGCGCCGGGCCGGGGCCCTGCCCGCCGCGCCGCCGCCCGCCGCCGGCCGGCCCGTGCCCAGCACGGTGCGCAGCGCGGCGAGCGTGTCGTTGGTGATCCGCCCGGCCCAGACCAGGTCCCAGATGGCCGCGGCGACCGCGGCGTCGGTGGCCTCGCCCCGCGCGCCGTCGGGCAGCAGCGCGGCCGCCCGGTCGGCGAGCATCCGGAAGAACATCCCGCCGCCGCCGTCCAGCGCGGCCAGGACCGCCTCGTGCAGCGGGGTCAGGGTGATCTCGCCCGGCCCGGGGAGCAGCAGCGGCGCGGTGTCCGCGGGGGCCAGGGCCACCCAGCCGTCGCCGCCGGGCAGGCCGCCCGCACCCGACCAGACGACCTCGCCGGCCGCGGTCAGCTCGTCCAGCATCGCGGGCTGGTAGCCGGGCACCCGGCCGGGCAGGATCAGCGTCTCCAGCGCCGACGCGGGCATCGCCGCCCCGGCCAGCTGGTCGATGGCCTCGTACACGGCGTCCGCGCTGGCGCGCCGGCCGCGGCCGGGCGAGCCGCTGCGCCAGCCCGGCCGCCAGCCGCTGGCCGCGTTCTGCCAGGCGGGCAGGAAGCGGGCCAGCGCCGACGGCGGGACCGGCTCGGCCTCCTTGCGCAGCTTGGCCAGGCAGCGGCGGCGCAGGGTGCGCAGCACCGAGGTGTCACACCACTGGGTCCCGCGCCGCCCGGGCAGGAACTCGCCCTCGGCGACCCGGCCCTCGGCGGCCAGCCGCCGCAGCGCGCCGGTGACCACCGCCACCCCGAGCCCGTACCGCTGGGCCAGGTCCGCGGTGAGGAACGGGCCGTGCCCGCGCGCGTACCGCGCGACCAGGTCGCTGAGCGGGTCGGGGACCGGCTCGGTGAACGCGGCCGGCACCCCGGGCGGCAGCGGCACGCCCAGCGCGTCCCGCAGCCGCCCGGCGTCCTCGATGGCGGCCCAGCGGGCCTCGCCCGCGATCCGGAACTCCAGCGCCCGGCGCTGCCGGGCCAGGTCGGCCAGCCAGCCCGCGGCCGCGGCCGGGTCCTGGCTGCGCTCGGCCACCTCCGCCGCGGACACCGGGCCGATGCTGCGCAGCAGGTCCGCCACGCCTTCGGCGTCCCGGCAGGCCCGTTCCGGGGTCAGCCGCTGCAGCTCCCGCTCGGTCTGCTCGACCACCGCCGGGTCCAGCAGCTCGCGCAGGTCGGCCTGGCCGAGCAGCTCGGCCAGCAGCGAGGAGTCCAGGGCCAGCGCCTGGGCCCGGCGCTCGGCGACCGGCGCGTCCCCCTCGTACATGAACGCGCCGACGTAGCGGAACAGCATCGACCGGCCAAACGGCGACGGGGCCGGGGTCTCCACGTCGACCAGGCGGATTTTCCGGCTGGCCAGGTCCTTCATCAGGTCGATCAGCCCGGGCACGTCGAACACGTCCTGCAGGCACTCCCGGACGGTCTCCAGCACGATCGGGAACGTGCCGTACTTGCGGGCCACCGAGAGCAGCTGGGCGGAACGCTGCCGCTGCTGCCACAGCGGGCTGCGCCGGCCCGGCTGCCGCCGCGGCAGCAGCAGGGCGCGGGCCGCGCACTCGCGGAACCGGGACGCGAACAGCGCCGAGCTGCCCAGCTCGTCGGTGACCAGCTGCTCGACCTCTTCGGGCTGCAGCTCGGCGATGCCGGTCGGCGGCGGCTCCTCGGTGTCCGGGACGCGGATCACGATCCCGTCGTCGGTGTGCATGGCCTGCACGTCCATGCCCTCGTACCGCTCGCGCAGCCGGGCCGCGATGGCCAGCGCCCACGGGGCGTGCACCTGGCGCGCCGAACGGGCTGTGCAGCACCAGCCGCCAGTCACCCAGCTCGTCGCGGAACCGCTCCATGACCAGCGTGCGGTCGTCGGGCACGTACCCGGTGGCCTCCCGCTGCGCGCTCAGGTAGCGGACCAGGTTGGCCGCGGCCAGCTCGTCCAGCCCGTCGGCGCGCAGCCGGGCGGTCGCCTCCTGCTCGCCGGCCTCGGACAGCTCACGGCAGTACGCGCCGAGCGCCCGGCCCAGCTCGGCGGGACGGCCCGGCGCGTCACCGTGCCAGAACGGCAGCTTGCCCGGCTGGCCCGGGGCGGGGGAGACCAGCACCTGGTCGGCGGTGATGTCCTCGATCCGCCAGGAGCTCGCGCCGAGCACGAACACGTCGCCGACCCGCGACTCGTACACCATCTCCTCGTCGAGCTCGCCGACCCGGTGCGAGTTCTTGCCGTCGCCGCGCTGCGAGGCGGCCAGGAACACGCCGAACAGGCCGCGGTCGGGAATGGTGCCGCCGCTGGTCACGGCGAGCCGCTGGCCGCCGGGGCGGCCGTGCAGCATGCCGGTGGTGCGGTCCCAGACCAGCCGGGGCCGCAGTTCCGCGAACTCCTCGCTCGGGTAGCGCCCGGCCAGCATGTCCAGCACGGCCTCGAGGATGGGCCGGGTCAGGCTGGTGAACGGCGCGGCCCGGCGGACCACCTGGTGCAGGTCGTCCACGGCCCAGTCGTCGAGCGCGGTCATCGCGACGATCTGCTGGGCCAGCACGTCCAGCGGGTTGCGCGGGATGCTCAGCCGCTCGATCTGCCCGCCGCGCATCCGGCGGGCCACCACCGCGGACTGGACCAGGTCACCCTGGTACTTGGGGAAGATGACGCCGCGGCTCACGTCGCCGACGTTGTGCCCGGCCCGGCCGGTGCGCTGCAGGCCGCTGGCCACCGACGGGGGTGACTCGACCTGGATGACCAGGTCCACCGCGCCCATGTCGATGCCGAGTTCCAGGCTGGACGTGGCGACCACGGCCGGCAGCCGGCCGGCCTTGAGCGCCTCCTCGATCTGGGCCCGCTCCTGCCGGGACACCGAGCCGTGGTGGGCCCGGGCCACCTCGAGGGGCGCGCCGGCGGTGGATCCGGCCTGGGCCATGATCTGCGCGGGCGGGCCGGCGGAGGTTGCGGTGCCCGGGTGCCGAGCTGCCCGGGGTGCCCGCGCGGAGCTCGGCGCGCTCGGCGGCCAGTTCGTTCAGCCGGGCGCAGAGCCGCTCGGCCAGCCGCCGCGAGTTGGCGAACACGATCGTGGACCGGTGCTGCTCGATCAGGTCGAGTACCTGCTCCTCGACGTGCGGCCAGATCGACCGGCGGACCGCCTGCCCGTCCGGGGACTCCGCGTGGCCCGGCGTCGCCGCACTGGCCGGCGGGTCCAGGTCGGTCATGTCCTCGACCGGGACCACGATGCTGAGCTCGATCTCCTTGGTGCTGGGCGGGGCGGCGATGGTGACCGGCCGGGCCCCGCCCAGGAACGACGCCACGTCCTCGGCGGGCCGGACGGTGGCCGACAGGCCGATCCGCTGGGCCGGGCGGCGGCCGGGGTTCAGCGCGTCCAGCCGTTCCAGGGACAGGGCCAGGTGCGCGCCGCGCTTGTTCCCGGCCAGCGCGTGCACTTCGTCCACGATCACGGTGTCCACCCCGCGCAGCGCGTCCCGCGCCTTGGAGGTGAGCAGCAGGAACAGCGACTCGGGCGTGGTGATCAGGATGTCCGGCGGCTTGGTGGCCAGCCGGCGGCGCTCCTCGGCGGCGGTGTCCCCGGTCCGCACCGCGACCTGGATGTCGGGCTCGGGGGCGCCCATGGCCTGCGCGGTGTGCCGGATCCCGGTCAGCGGGGCGCGCAGGTTCCGCTCGATGTCCACCGCGAGCGCCTTCAGCGGGGAGATGTACAGCACCCGGCAGCGGAGCTTCGGGTCCTCCGGGGCGGGGGCGACGGCCAGCCGGTCCAGCGCCCACAGGAAGGCGGACAGCGTCTTGCCCGACCCGGTCGGCGCGATGACCAGGGTGTTCTCACCCTTGCCGATCGCGGACCAGGCCTGCGCCTGGGCCTGGGTGGGGGCGGCGAACGCCGAGCAGAACCAGTCGCGGGTGATGGCGCTGAAGCCCTCGAGAGGGTCTCTCTCGCTTCCTGCGGGCGCACCCCCGCTGGTGCGGTCTCGCTGGGTGCCGGATGACGGGGCATAGGTACATGGTGCATGGTCATACCGACAGGAATGAACGTCCTGCCCAGAGCGCGGATTCCCGTGCCCGCCGCCCGCCTCGTCCCTGCCCCGCCGCGCGGGCTGGGCTCAGCAGATCCGCAACGAAAACCTCATCCGGGCGCGGAGCGTACCGACCCGACGAGCGGGCCGGAGGTGCTGCGGACGGTGCAGACCACGGTCCGCTCACCCGCCGACCAGGCCCCGGCGTCGGGGTAGACGAACGACTGGGCCAGCGAGGCCGCAGACAGCTGGGGGTTCAGGTAGCCGCTGAGCCGGCTGGCGCAGCCCTGGCGGGCCTGCTGCTGCAGGGCCGTGGCTCCCGGGTAGTGCGAGCCGGCCACCCGGAAGGTGGCGAACACCTCCGCGCCGTGGGCCTGGGAGCAGCTGAGCACCTGCAGGCCGCTGATCCCGTTGCGGGCCCGAGTTGAGGCACTGGCCGGCCCGCAGGCTGAACACGCGGGGCAGCGTGACCGGCTTGGGCGGCGGCGGCCGGGTGATGATGGCGGCGGCCACGATCGCGGCGGCCACGGTCCACAGGCCCGCCAGCACCAGGCCGGTGATGGCCAGGGCCCGGCCGCGGGCGCCGGAGCGGCCGATCCGGATGAGGGCCAGCGGGCCCGAGGACCAGGGTGACCGGGATCGCCGCGACGATGCCCGAGACCAGGGCGGCCACCGCGACGCCGTCGGTCGGCCGGCGCGGCGCGGGCTTGTCCGGCTCGCGTACGCCGGGGCCGGACCGCGGTTGGCGGCCGTGCGCTGCTCCGGAACCATCGGCTTCCGCGCCCCCCTGACCTGCGAGGCTGGGTCCTGCGGGCCTGCGCTCGGCGGGCCTGGGCGGCGCTGGCGAGGCCTGGGCTCTGCGGGCCTGGGCTCGGTGACTCTGCGCTCTGCGAGGCAGAGTCCGGCAGGCTTGGCGCCTGCGAGCCTGGGCTCTGCGAGGCTGAGTCCTGCGACGCTGGGCCCCGTGCCAGTGCCGTCGGAGGGCCGCCTCCGTCCTCGGCGGATGAATCCATCTGCTCTCCCAGGAGAGAGTCCGTGCCTGCCCGCCAAGCGGGCAGGCCTGCGAATCGGATGCGCCCAGGAACTACCGAAATTCTCTCATGTCATTGCCGGGCACCCCGTGGTGACCCTTCCCCAACAGAACTATGCGCATTCCTCATTGTTTGTTACGAATGTGATTCGTGGTCCGTGCCGGGCTGGCGGGCCGGGGCGCGGGTTGGGGCTGCTGCCGGGCGCCGGTACCCTCGCCGGCAGGACGGACCGGTGTTCTCGGGCCCGGCTGGTCCTGGGGGCAGTCATCGGGGAGGACCGTGCGGCTCAGCGAGTTCTGGACGCGGATGCGGGCGCAGTTCGGCGACGCATACGCCGACCAGCGTGGCCAAGGATCACGTCCTGGCCGCGCTGGGGGAGCGGACCGTCGATCAGGCCCTGGCCGACGGGGTGGACGCCAAGACCGTGTGGCGGGCGGTCTGCGCGGAGTTCGATGTCCCGCAGCGCCTGCGCTGAGCGGCCTCGTGACCCTGAATGCCGGCGGCATCTATCTCCGGACGCCGGGGACATCGTGCACGTCACGCCGCACGCCACCTTCGTCATCTCCTCGTCCCGGGACGTGAGCTCCCGGCCGGGCCGGGGCGATTTTCTCCGGGGATGCGGCGTGTTGGCATCACGGTCGAACAGTTGTTCGCCTAAGGTAGTGGCCTGGGGGTGGCCATTCAGGCCTCCTTTCCGTGGCCCAGCGACCTTGCGGCGCGGCAACTGGACGGCAGTGCGCGGAATTGTCGGTGGCGGCACGTAGCTTCTGGACCGGCAACTGAACCAGCAAGCAAGCTCTTGAATCCAACGGGAGTTCCCATGGCAGGCAGCGACAGGGCAGTCAACCGGACCGGCGGTGACAGGGACAAGTCCCTGGAGACTGCGCTCGCCCAGATCGAACGGCAATTCGGCCGGGGCTCGATCATGCGGCTCGGCGACGAGGGCCGCGCCCCGATGGAAGTGATCCCCACCGGCTCCATCGCGCTGGACGTCGCGCTGGGCATCGGCGGCCTGCCCCGCGGCCGGGTCGTCGAGATCTACGGGCCCGAGGGGAGCGGGAAAACCACCCTCGCTCTTCACGCGCTGGCCAGCGCGCAGAAGGCCGGCGGCATCGCCGCGTTCATCGACGCCGAGCACGCGCTGGACCCGGACTACGCCAAGAAGCTCGGCGTGGACACCGACGCGCTGCTCGTCTCCCAGCCGGACACCGGGGAGCAGGCCCTGGAGATCGCGGACATGCTGATCCGCTCCGGGGCGATCGACGTCGTCGTCATCGACTCGGTGGCCGCGCTGGTGCCCCGGGCTGAGATCGAGGGCGAGATGGGCGACAGCCACGTGGGCCTCCAGGCCCGGCTGATGTCCCAGGCGCTGCGGAAGATCACCGGCGCGCTGAGCCAGACGAAGACCACCGCGATCTTCATCAACCAGCTGCGCGAGAAGGTCGGGGTCATGTTCGGCTGCATGTCGTACTCGACCAGGGTGACCCTGGCGGACGGCACGCAGGAGAAGATCGGCAAGATCGTTAACCAGCGCCAGGACGTCGAGGTCCTCTCCTACGACCCGGAATCCGGGCGCATAGTCCCGCGCCGCATCGTCAACTGGTTCAACAACGGCCCCGCCGAGCGGTTCCTCCAGTTCACCGTGGCCAAGTCAGGCGGGAACGGCAAGGCCCAGTTCGCGGCGACGGAGAACCACCTGGTCCGCACGCCTGGAGGCTGGCGCGAAGCAGGAGAGCTGATCCCTGGTGACCGGGTTGCCCTCGCCGAGCCCTGGCGGCTGAGCGGGCAGCAGATGGAGCTCATCCTGGGCGCGCTGATGGGGGATGGGAACCTCTCGCCGAACCCGCGGGGCAGGTCAGGTACCCGGTTCCGGATGGGCCACGGAGCCAAGCAGGCCGCGTACCTGGACTGGAAGGTCAGCCTCCTCGGCAACATCGGGTGCACGCTGTCTTCCAATGCCAAGGGCGCGGTCTTCGCTGACCTGACCCCGCTTCCCGAACTGGCTGAACTGCGTGAGGCGGTGTACTTCGGGGATGGCAAGAAGCACCTCAGCTGGGAATACCTGAAGGCGCTCACGCCATTCGCCCTCGCGGTCTGGTACATGGACGATGGCTGCTTCACGGTCAGGTCGAAGGGTGTCCAGGAGAGGACGCAGGGCGGCACCGGCCGGATAGAGATCTGCGTGCAGGCGATGAGCCCAGGCTCCCGCGAACGGCTCGCCGACTACCTGCGGGCTACCCACCGGCTCGACGTCAAGGTCGTCACCCGAGGTTCCCGGAGCCAGGCCATCCTGCAATTCACCACCGCGGCGTCAGAGAAATTCCAGAAGCTCGTCGCGCCTTACATTCATCCGTCGATGGAGTACAAGCTCCTGCCACGATTCCGCGGGCAGTTCCGGGTGGAGCCGGAGTTCGTCCCGGCTGAGATGCGCCTGGTGCCAGCCAGGATCCTGGACATCCATGTCAAGCCGCCGACGAGGTCGATGAACCGGTTCGACATCGAGGTTGAGGGATCGCACAACTACTTCGTCGACGGGGTCATGGTGCACAACAGCCCCGAGACCACCAGCGGCGGGCGGGCGCTGAAGTTCTACGCGTCGGTGCGGCTGGACGTGCGCCGGATCGAGACGCTGAAGGACGGCACCGAGGCCGTGGGCAGCCGGACCCGGATCAAGGTGGTCAAGAACAAGTGCAGCCCGCCGTTCAAGGTCGCGGAGTGCGACATCATTTTCGGTACCGGGATCAGCCGGGAGGGCGGCCTGATCGACCTGGGGGTCGAGCAGTCCATCGTCCGCAAGTCGGGAGCCTGGTACACCTACGAAGGCGACCAGCTCGGCCAGGGCAAGGAGAACTCCCGCAACTTCCTGCGGGACAACCCGGACCTCGCGAACGAGATCGAGAAGAAGATCAAGGAGAAGCTCGGCGTCGGGCCGCGCATCGACGCGGAAGCCGCCCCGGCCACCAGCCGGCGCCAACGGATCGGCGAACGGAGTTCCGGCGGGGGCCCCGGGAGCCAGTGGTTCGGGAGCTGGCGCTCCGGCGGGCCGGGCCGCAGCGGGCCGCGCGGCCGCAGGCCGGACCGCGGGGACGCCGACTGGCGTAGGCGGCGGTGCCTGACCGGGCGGCCAGGGCAGACGGCGGCCCAGGCCCGGCCCAGACGGGTCCGGGCCGGGCCGGGCCGCGCGCTGACCAGGCTGGCGCCGACCAGGCCGCTGGCCAGGTCAAGGATCCGGAGGAGCGGGCCCGGCAGCTCTGCCTGCGGCTGCTCACCGGGCGGCCGCGGACCCGGGCTCAGCTGGCGGAGGCCATGCACCGCCACGGCGTGCCCGAGGACGCGGCCGCCGCGGTCCTGGCCCGCTTCGCCGAGGTGGGCCTGATCGACGACGCGGCTTTCGCCCGCGCGTGGGTCGAGTCGCGGCATCACAGCCGGGGACTGGCGCGCCGGGCGCTCTCGGCCGAACTCAAGCAGCGCGGCGTGGACGGGCAGGACATCAGCGCGGCGGTGAGTGCCCTCGACCCCGCCGACGAGATGGCTACCGCGCGGCGGCTGGTGGACAAGGGCCTGGCCGCCAGCCGGGGCAAGCCGCTGCCGACCCGGATCCGGCGCCTGGTCGGGTTGCTGGCCCGGAAGGGTTATCCGGCGCCGATCGCCTACCGCGTCGTCCGGGAGGCCATCGAGCAGGAAGGCATCGACGCGGCGGATGCCGGGATGGACCTCGATGACCTGGCCTTCACCGCTCCCGGACAGCGAAGGTAGCTCAGGGTAAAGAGCGCAGTTCCGCAGGGTAAGACTTCAGAAGAACGCAAGGCACGGCTTGCCCAAAACGTTATCTACGCTTAACCTCACGGCAGCGAGGTGTTACTCCGCGCCATGCGGATGAAAACGAGTAAATACGGCTCGTGACCGGCTGACGGTCACGGACTTTGATTGGTGTCTGGCCCAGGCGAGGACGCTCACCCGGGCTGATAGGCCCGGTTTCCGGGCCCCGGACCGGGGCTCTCAGCCGGGCCAGGCAGGACGGCCGGGCTACGGTCTGGCCGGGACTTAGGTCCGCGCGCTTTCCGTGAAAGGCCGCGAACACCCGGGCTGGTGCGCCCGCCCGGTGCGGTCAGGCGGGTGCTGTCCCATCCGGGCGGCCCGGTCAGGCTGGCCTGGCCGGGTATCAGCCGCCGGTGCGCGCGACACCTCAAGTCTGGCGTGCTCCGGACGCCACGCTGCGGCCGGTGGATGGCGGGCATGACCCCTCGCTCCAGGGTTTATCCCTGGCACCACACTCTGGTGCCGGGGCCGGCGAGCAGGATTGGGGTGTGCCATGAGCAGCACAATCTCTCTCGTTATCGGGGCGGTCGGGCTGCTGGCCGCCGTGTTCGCGCTCATCGTCGTGCTGCGCAGGCCGCCGGCCCGGGACCAGCCCGCCGTGGCGGCGCCGGTGGCCGAGCCGGCCGGCCGTGGAGTCCGCGGCCATCACGGCCGCCGCCCAGCGGACGCTGGACGAAGCCAGCCAGGAAGCTGACCAGGTCCGGGCCCGGGCGGAGACCGAGGCCGCCGCCATGGTGCGCGAAGCCGGGCTGGCCTCGGACAAGGCCGCCCAGGCCAGCCGGGACGCCGAGGAGGAACTGCGCGCGGTCCGGGCCGAGGCCCGCGATCTGCGTGCCGATCTCGAGCGGCGCGAAGCCCGGCTGGCTGAACGGGAGAGCCGCCTGGACGCCGAGTTCGGCAAGCTGGACGAGCGCTCCGCGAGCCTGGACCAGATCCGGCAGCGACCTGGAAACCAGGCGGGCCGACCTGGACCGGCTGGACGAGGAACGCCGCCAGGTCCTGGAGCAGACCGCCGGGCTGACCGCGGATCAGGCCAAGGCGGAACTGGTCACCGGCATCCAGAACCAGGCCAAGCGCGAGGCGGCGCTGCTGGTCAGGGAGACGGAGAACGCGGCCCGGCGGGACGGCGAGGAACGGGCCCGGCGGATCGTGACCCTGGCCATCCAGCGGGTGGCCAGCGAGCAGACCAGCGAGTCCGTCGTCTCCGTGCTGCACCTTCCGGGCGACGAGATGAAGGGCCGGATCATCGGCCGGGAAGGCCGGAACATCCGGGCCTTCGAGTCCGTCACCGGGGTCAACCTCATCATCGACGACACCCCTGAGGCGGTCCTGCTTTCCTGCTTCGACCCGGTCCGCCGTGAGGTGGGACGGCTCACCCTGGAACGGCTCGTCCTGGACGGGCGAATCCACCCGCAGCGCATCGAGGAGGCCTACGAGCGCAGCAAGGGCGAGGTGGAACAACTGTGCGTGCGGGCGGGGGAGGACGCGATGGTGGAATTGTCCATCACCGACCTGCACCCGGAACTGGTCACCCTGCTCGGCCGGCTGCGCTACCGCACCTCTTACGGCCAGAACGTGCTCCGGCACCTGGTCGAGTCCGCGCACATCGCCGGCATGATGGCCAGCGAGCTCGGCATGGACCCGGTCCTGCTGAAACGTTGCACGGTGCTGCACGACGTGGGCAAGGCCCTGACCCATGAGGTCGAGGGCAGCCACGCCCTGATCGGCGCGGAGATCGCCCGGCGCTACGGTGAGTCCGCCGATGTGGTGCACGCGATCGAGGCCCACCACAACGAGGTCGAGGTCCGCACCGTCGAGGCCGTGCTCACCCAGGCGGCCGACGCGATCAGCGGTGGCCGGCCGGGCGCCCGGCGCGAGTCCCTGGAGGCCTACGTGAAGCGGCTGGAGCGGCTGGAGCAGATCGCCACCGCCCAGCCGGGGGTCGAAAAGGTGTTCGCCATGCAGGCCGGCCGGGAGATCCGGGTCATGGTCAAGCCGGAGCGGGTGGACGATATCCAGGCCCAGGTCATCGCGCGGGACGTGGCCAAGCAGGTGGAAGAGGAACTCACCTATCCGGGCCAGATCCGGGTCACGGTCGTCCGGGAATCACGCGCCACCGAGTTCGCCCGCTGACCTAGCCGCGCTCAGCCTGCGGATTTGACCGCCGGCGCCCCGGCGCTCTCCCCATTGAGCTCCGCCGCGGCCTGGCCAGGCCGCGGCGCTACGTCCCCCTGCTGGGCCGCCGCGGCCTCCTGGGCCAGCTGCCGCGGCTCGGTGAGGCTCAGCTGCGGGATGCCGGGCGGGGTGAAGCCGAGCACCTGCCCGTAGAACGACAATTCCGCCTCGAGCGCGGCGATGATCGTCTCGGTGCGGCGGAAGCCGTGCGACTCGCCCTTGAAGGTGAGCAGGGCGTGCCGGATGCCGTGGGCGGACAGGTCGGCCGCGATGCTCTCGGCCTGGCGGGGCGGCACGATCGGGTCATCGAGACCCTGGAGCAGCAGGACCGGGCAGGTCGCGTCCGTCACGTGGCCGGCCGGGGAGCGCTCCGCGTAGACGTACTCGAAGCCGGGCAGCGGGCCGATCAGGCCGTCCAGGTAGTGCGACTCGAAGTCGTGCGTCTCCGCCGCGAACTCGCGCAGGTCGGCCACGCCGAAATAGGACGCCGCCGCGCTGAACACCGGCTGCCTGGCCGCCTGCGTGGTGACCGCGGCCAGCGCGGTCCAGCCGCCCGCCGACGCGCCGCGGATCCCGAGTCGCCGCGGATCGGCCTCGTCCTTGTCGGCCAGCGCCAGCCCGGCCGCCACCACGTCCTCCACGTCCACCACGCCCCACTGCATGCGCAGCCGCTCCCGGTAACTGCGGCCGTACCCGGTGGAGCCCCCGTAGTTCACGTCGATGACGCCGATGCCGCGGCTGGTGAAGTAGGCCTTCTCCAGGTCGAGCAGGCCGACCACGTGCGAGGTGGGGCCGCCGTGGGCCCACACGATGTAGGGCGGCAGTTCCCCGTCCGGGGCCACCGCGTCCGGGTGCGTCGGCGGGTACACCAGCGCGTGCACGTTGCGCCCGTAGTGGCCCTCCAGCCGGACCTGGCTCGGCACCGGCAGGTACCCGGCCTCGGGAACCTCCTCGGTCTCCCGGCGCAGCACCTCGGACTTCCCGGTGGCCGCGTCGACCCGCACCACGGACAGCGGAGTCTGCGGGCCGCCGGCCACCGCCACGATCGTGTTCCCGTCCGCGGACACGCCGCCACGAAACTCCTGGAACGGCAGGTCGAGGTCGGCGATCTCCCCGGTCTCCGGGTCGAGCAGGCCCAGCCGCATGCCGCCCTGGCCGTGCAGGACGGCCAGCCGGCCGTCGCCCAGCATCGCGTACGGCCGCCCGCCCAGCTGCCACAACGGCTCGGCGAACTCCTCCTCGGCCGGGTACAGCGCCTGGGCCGGCTCGCCGACCAGGCCGACCTGGTACAGGTTCCACCAGCCGGGCCAGTCCGAGACCACGTACAGGCTGGTCTCGTCGCGCCACACGGGTGCCAGCACGGACTCTCTCATCCCGCCCTTAACCAGCCGCCCGCGCCCCAGCACCCCCTCGGAGATCTGGGCTACCCGCAATTCGGTCCCATCCCAGGGCATCCGCGGGTGATTCCAGCAGATCCAGGCCAGCCGGCTCCCATCCGGGGACAACGTCGGGAAGGCAAAAAAATCGGAGCCGCTGACCAGCTCGCGGATAGCCGCGGGATCTTCCGCCGCGCTCCCGTCCAGCGGCACCGCGACGAGGCTCCGGGTGATCTTGCCGCCCTCGTGCCGCTCCTGGACGCACCACACCTCCTGCCCATCCGCTGACAAGATGAAGTCCGCGAAACGCAACTCGCCGAGCCCGTCGTCGGCGGCTGGCGGGGTCAGCGGTTGCCGGGGCCGCGCATCCGCGCCGCTCGCCGCAAAGTACAGGCGCTGGTCGGCGTAGTTCGCGAACACAATGGCCTGGCCCGCCCGGCCGTGCTGCCGTCCCCGGGCCTCGCGGGCACCGGCAGGTATGACCGCCCGCCGTACTCGTGCACGCGGCTGCGCGCGTTCCACGGCGCGGGCAGCAACGCCTGCTGATGACCGGCTGCGTCACAGTGCACCACCGTCACCCGGCCGCCCTCGTCCGGGCGCCCCTCCTGCCACCACACGTCGGTGCCCATAACCATCGGGTAGGAGATCAGCACCTGTCCCTTGGCCACGTCGGCCGCGGTGATGGGGGAAGGCCAGGCGCCGTAGGGGATTCGGGGAGCTGAAACGCTGTCTGTCATAGGGGATATCGTCTACCATTCGCGGGTCTGCCAGGGGAGATTCCGGACATGCCACGGGACTCCTCGGGAGAGATTCCGGACATGCCGTGCAGTGCGCGTACCCTCGGATGCGAAATGAGCGCCTCCCGCAGCTACCAGATACGCACCTACGGGTGCCAGATGAACATGCACGACTCCGAGCGGCTGGCTGGCCTGCTCGAAGACGCTGGCTATCAGCGTGCCCCCAGCGGGGAACCCGCGGACGTGGTCGTATTCAACACCTGCGCGGTCCGCGAGAACGCCGATAACCGGCTTTACGGCAACCTGGGCCATCTGCTGCCGGTCAAGCAGTCCCGGCCGGGAATGCAGATCGCCGTGGGCGGATGCCTGGCCCAGAAGGACCGGGCCGGTATCGCCGAGCGGGCGCCCTGGGTCGATGTCGTGTTCGGCACGCACAATATCGGCTCGCTGCCCGCCCTGCTCGAACGGGCGCGGGTGCAGGAAGCCGCGCAGGTGGAGATCGCCGAGTCGCTGGAGCGGTTCCCCTCGGTCCTGCCGGCCCGCCGCGAGTCCAGCTACTCCGCCTGGGTGGCCATCTCGGTGGGCTGCAACAACACCTGCACGTTCTGCATCGTGCCGAGCCTGCGCGGACGGGAGGAGGACCGGCGGCCGGGCGACGTGCTGGCCGAGATCCGGGCGCTGACGGGGGACGGGGTCATCGAGGTCACCCTGCTCGGGCAGAACGTGAACTCCTACGGCGTCGGCTTCGGTGACCGGCTGGCCTTCGGCAAGCTGCTGCGGGCCTGCGGCGGGATCGACGGGCTGGAGCGGGTGCGCTTCACCTCGCCGCACCCGCGGGACTTCACCGACGACGTGATCGCCGCCATGGCCGAGACGCCGAACGTGATGCCGCAGCTGCACATGCCCCTGCAGTCCGGTTCCGACGCGGTGCTGCGGGCCATGCGCCGCGCCTACCGGCGGGAGAAGTACCTGGCCATCCTGGACCGGGTCCGGGCGGCCATGCCGGACGCCGCCATCACGACCGACATCATCGTGGGCTTCCCCGGTGAGACCGATCGTGACTTCGAGGACACCCTCGACCTGGTCCGCCAGGCGCGCTTCGCCGGGGCGTTCACGTTCCAGTACTCGCCGCGCCCGGGCACCCCGGCGGCCGGGATGGACGGGCAGGTACCCGCCGGCCGTGGTCGCGGAGCGTTATCAGCGGCTCGCCGCGCTGGTCGAGGACGTGTCGCTGGCCGAGAACGAGGTGTTCACCGGCCGCGAGGTCGAGGTGCTGGTGGCCGAGGGTGAGGGCCGCAAGGACGGCGCCACCCACCGGCTGTCCGGCCGGGCCCGGGACAACCGGCTGGTGCACTTCGCCCCGGGCGACACCGCGCCGCGCCCGGGGGACCTGGTCACCACGACGGTGACCCGGGCGGCCCCGCACTACCTGGTCGCCGACGGCCGCGCCGCGGGCGGTCCGGCGTACCCGTGGCGGCGACGCCTGGCAGGCCCGCGCGGACGGGCTCGCCGCGCCCGGCGCCGGACGCGCCGCCGGCGCGGCCGCGGTGCCGCTGGGCATGCCCGCGGTCGGCCGCCCCGCCTGACCGCGCCCGCCCCCTGACCTGCGCGCGCCGCCGTGCCCGACTGCTCGCGGAGCCGATCAACCCTGCCCTCCCGGCCTGCGTCTTCCCAGGTGGGGCGGCCTATGGGGCCGCCATCATCAAGGGGGACATTCATGCTGTTTTCCGTGAGTACCGTCCGCCGGGCGGCCGTGGTCCTGGCGGTCGGCTGCGCCACCGCGCTGACCGCGACGGCTGCCTCGGCGGCCCCGGCCAGCCCCGTGCACTCCGCGCGGCCGGCGGCCATCCCGACCTGCGCCCGGGCCAACCTGAAGTTTCACGTGAGCCAGGGCAGCGGCGCCGCGGGCACCTTCACGTACCTGCTGAGGTTCACCAACACCTCGCGCCGCACCTGCTACCTGTTCGGGTTCCCGGGCGTCACGGCGGTGAACCGGCACGGGCGGCAGCTGGGCAGCGCGGCGGCCTGGGTCTCGGGGGCTCCGCTGCGGGTGGTCACCCTGCGGCGTGGCCGGACCGCGCACGCGGTGCTGCGGATCACCGACGTCACGCTCTTCCCGCGCCGGCTGTGCCGTCCGGCGATGGCTCGTGGCCTGCGGGTCATCCCGCCGAGCCGGGTCGCGCCAGGGTTTGCCCGGCTGCGCTTCCTGGCCTGCTCCCGTGCGGGCACGACCTACCTGCGGGTCCAGCGGATCCAGCCGGGCCGCGGCCACCTCTGAGGCCTGATCCGCCCGGTCCCGGGGCTGCCCGGGACCGGACGGGCGGTCCGGCCGGGCGGGCGGTCTGGGCTGGAGCCCGGGCCGCCCGCCGGATGGCACACTGACGGCATGGCGGATCCGGTGATAGCGGTGCTCGGCCCGATGGACTGACGGCATGCCGATCCGGTGATCGCGGTGCTCGGGCCTACCGCGGCCGGGAAGTCCGATCTCGCGCTGCGGCTGGCCCGTGAGCTCGGCGGCGAGATCATCAACGCCGACTCCATGCAGCTGTACCGGGGCATGGACATCGGCACGGCCAAGCTCACCGTGGCGCAGCGCCAGGGCATCCCGCATCATCTGCTCGACGTGTGGGACGTGCGGTACCCCGCGAACGTGGCCGAATACCAGCGGATGGCGCGGGAGGCCATCGCCGAGGTCGCCGCCCGCGGCCGGGTGCCGATCCTGGCCGGCGGCTCCGGGCTGTACCTGCGGGCCGCCCTGGACGACCTGAACTTCCCCGGCACCGACCCCGCGCGTGCGGGAGCGGCTGGAGGCCGAGCTGGCCGCGCGGGGCCCGGCCGAGCTGCACGCGAGGCTGGCCGCGCTCGACCCTGGGGCGGCCGCGGGCATCCTGCCCAGCAACGGCCGCCGGATCGTCCGCGCGCTGGAGGTCATCGAGCTGTCCGGGCAGCCGTTCACCGCGACGCTGCCCCGCTATGAGTCGCTGTACCCGTCGGTGCAGATCGGGCTGCGGGTCAGCCGCGGCGAACTGGACCGCCGGATCGCCGTCCGGGTGGCGCAGATGTGGCGGTCCGGCCTGGTGGACGAGGTGCGCGCGCCTGGAGCAGGCGGGGCTGCGCGAGGGCCGGACGGCCAGCCAGGCGCTCGGCTACGCGCAGGTGCTGCGGTTCCTGGCCGGGGAGTGGGACGAGGACGAGGCCCGCGAGCAGACCGTCAAGGCGACCCGGCGGTTCGCCCGCCGCCAGGAGTCGTGGTTCCGCCGCGACCCCCGGGTGATCTGGCTGGACGCCGGTCCCGGCGCGGACCTGCCGGCCCAGGCACTGGCTACGATCGAGAGATGCCATCCGCCCAGGAGCCACTCACCGAGCGCCAGTTCACCGAGCACGAATTTAGCCAGCGCGAGTTCGCCAAGGGCCACGGCACCGAGAACGACTTCGTGATCCTGCCCGACCCCCGCGGCGAGCATGACCTCACCCCGGCCGCCGCCGCGCGGCTGTGCGACCGCCGGGCCGGGATCGGCGCGGACGGCGTGCTGCGGGTGGTCCGTACCGCCGCGCTGCCCGGCCCCGCGCCGGCAGCCGGCCCGCGAACCGGCCCGGGGAAACCGGCCGCGCGGAGTGGTTCATGGACTACCGCAACGCCGACGGCAGCATCGCCGAGATGTGCGGCAACGGCGTCCGCGTGTTCGCCCGCTACCTGCTGGAGCACGGCCTGGCCGCCGGGCCGTCGTTCGCGGTGGCGACCCGGTCCGGGATCCGCCAGGTCCGCGCGGAACCGGACGGCCAGATCACCGTGGACATGGGCCCGGTCACCGTGCTCGGCCCGGGACGGGCCGTGATCGGCGGCGTGATCCGGGACGGCCTGCGGGTCAGCGTCGGCAACCCGCACCTGGCCTGCCTGGTGGACGACGCGCTGGACAAGTTCGACCTGGCCGCGCCGCCCGGCCTGGACCCGGCGGACTTCCCGGACGGCGGCAACGTGGAACTGGTCCGCCGGACCGGGCCGGACGCCATCAGCATGCGGGTGCACGAGCGGGGCTCGGGCGAGACGCGCTCCTGTGGTACCGGCGCGGTCGCGGCTGCGGCAGCAGCAGCCGCTCTGTCCTCCGCAACGAAAACCGCCCCCCGCCAGTGGCACGTCACGGTGCCGGGTGGCGAGCTGCTGGTGACGCTGGAGGCCGGGACCAGCTGGCTGACCGGGCCCGCGGTGATCGTGGCCGAGGGGGAACTCGACCCGGACTGGCTGAGCGGCCCGCTAGTCGGGGATGCCGGTGGCTCCGGGGACCGGGTCGCCGGTCCCGGCGCGGCCGGTCAGCTCGGACACCGGCAGCGCCGCGCAGCGACGCGTCCAGCACCTCGGCGATGTGCGCCATGGCGGGCGGACTCTGCCGACCCGGCCGCCGCCATCGCCGCGCTGATCTGCAGGCTGCAGCCGGGGTTGGCCGAGATGACCAGCGGCGCCCCGGTGGCCAGCACCGAGGCCGCCTTGCGCGCGCCCAGCTCGCCCGCGGCCTCGGGCTGGAGCAGGTTGTACACGCCGGCCGAGCCGCAGCAGGTCCCGGGGTCGGACGGCTCGACCAGCTCCAGCCCGGGGATCTCGCGGAGCAGGTCCCGGGGCTGGCGCCGGATGCCCTGCGCGTGCCCCAGGTGACAGGCCTCGTGGTAGACCGCGGTGACCGGGAGCGGATGCCGCACCGCCCGCGGGCCGCCGTCAGCGGCCAGCTCGGCGAGGAACTCGCTGAGGTCACGGACCTTGCTGGTGAAGCGCTCGCCGCCCGCTGGGCCGTCATCCCCGTCCCGCGCCGAAGAGGTGGGTGTACTCCTTCATGGCCGAGCCGCAGCCCGCCGAGTTCACCACGACCACGTCCACCCCCGCGTCCTCGAACGCGGTCATGGTCCGCCTGGCGAACCCGGCGGCCTCGGTGGCCCGGCCGCTGTGCAGCGACAGGGCGCCGCAGCAGCCCTGCTTGCGCGGGATGACCACGTCGCATCCCTCGGCGGCCAGGATCCGCACGGTCGCCTCGTTCACGTCCGGGAAGAACACCTGCTGCACGCAGCCGGTGAGCAGGCCGACCACCGCCCGCCGCGGCCCCTGCGCGGGCACCCGGCGGGCCAGCGCGGCGTGCTTGCGGGGCGGTGCGGGCGCCACCTTGAGCGACGCCACCATCTCGGGGGCGAACCGGGCGGCCAGCCGGCTGCCCTCGATCCGCCGGATGACGCCCGGTGCGCTGGGCGGCCCGCAGCGGGCGGGTCAGCATCCGGAGCCGGGCCGGGTACGGGAACGTCGCGAAGATCGCCGCGCGCGCGGCCCGCTCGCGCGGCGAGCGGGGCGGCAGCGGCGCGGGGGCCGGCCCGCCCGGCGGCTCCTCGGCCCAGCCGCGGGCCGCCTCGATCAGCCGGTCGTAGTGCACCCCGGAGGGGCAGGCGGGCACGCAGGCCATGCAGCCGAGGCAGCGGTCCAGGTGGGTGGCGGCCGCCTCGCTGGCCACTCGCTGCCCGCCCGCCTGCCGCTGCCCGCCGGCCGCTGTCTCGCCCGCCGCGGCCCCGTCCAGGATCTGGGTGATCAGGTGGATCCGCCCGCGCGGCGAGTCCATCTCCTCGCCCCACAGCTGGTAGGTGGGGCAGACGGGCAGGCAGAAGCCGCAGTGCACGCAGTCGGACGCCAGCGCGCGCAGCTCGCCGGACGGGTCGATGGGCGACGTGCTCGGCGTGCCCGTCGCCTCCGGGGCCCCGCCCACCTTCCCCTCGTCCTGCAGCTCGCTCACTCGCGTCCCTCCCGCACTCAGATCCCTCCGGCGAACCGGCCGGGCGCCATCAGGTGCCCGGGGTCGAACTGGTCCTTCAGCGCCCGCATCAGGCTGAGCGAAGGCACCGGGCCCCACATGTCGATCAGGGCCTGCACGGCGGCCGGGGCCCGGACCACCACGGCGCTGGCCCGGGCCGGGGGCCCCTCCCCGCCCGCGAACCCCGGTTCCAGGTCGCGGGCGAGACGCTCGCGCAGCCCGGCCAGGAACGCCGGCGACCTCCTCCGGCGCGGCGGTCCCGGGCACCGCGGCGTGCAGCACGCCCGCGGCGGCCGAGCCGGCCACCGCCGGGTCCAGCCCGGCCGCCCGCCCCGCGGCGTCCACCGCGTCCAGCACGCCGGGCAGGGCCGCGGCCCAGAAGCCGATCTGGATCAGCGTGCTGCCCTCCCGGGCGGCGGCCCCGGCCCCGGGGGTCGCGGGCCCCGCACCCCACCAGGGTGGCGCGGCGTCCAGGGTCGCGGTGCCCGCCCCGAGCACCCCGCGCATCAGCGAGGCCCGCTCGGACAGCCCGCCGGGGTCGCCTTCCAGCAGCACCGCCACCCGGACCAGGCCATCGCGCGACGGCCGGTCGATCTCGATGGCCACCGGGGCGAGGTCGGACCCGGCCGCCGCCGCGACGCCCTCGGCGGCCGCGGCCGGGTCGGCGTAGCCCGCGGTCACGAACGCGGTCGCGGCGGGCAGCGGGTGCAGCCGGAAGATGGCCTCGGTGATCAGGCCGAGCGTCCCCTGCGAGCCGGCGTACAGCTTGCCGAGGTCGTACCCGGCCACGTTCTTGACGACCTTGCCGCCGGACTTGGTCACGGTCCCGTCCGGGCGGATCACGGTGATGCCGATCAGCAGGTCGCGGGGGGTGCCGTAGCGCAGCCTGCGCGGCCCGGCCGCGCCCGTGGCGAGCACGCCGCCGACCGTGGGCGAGCTGGCCTGGCCACCGTGGCCGGGGCCGGGCGGGACATCCAGGGCGAGCTGCTGCCGGGCGGTGGCCAGCACCCCGGCCAGCTGGTCCATGGTCACGCCGGCCTGCGCCCGGACCACCAGGTCACCCGCGGCGTGCTCGATCACCCGGTCCAGCCGCAGGGTGTCGATGACCAGGTCGAGCTGGCGCGGCGGGACGCCCCAGGACACGGTGGTCCCGCTGCCCCGCGGCACCACCGCGAGCTCGTGCTCGGCCGCCGCCGCCAGCAGGGCGCTGGCCTCGCTGGTGTCGGCGGGGGAGGCGACCCAGGGCGGGGTCAGGCCGCCCACCGCGTCCCGCGGGCCGCCCGGCCGTACCGCGCGGCAGGCCCGGGCCAGCGATCCGGGCACCGATCCAGCGCTCAAGACTGCTCCGCGGTGCTAGTCAAGGTTGCTCCGCATCGGCTAGTCAAAATTGCTCCGCAAGGCCTGCGGCGACCGCCGGGTGCACGCCGCGGCGCGGGCCGGGGACCTCACCGCACAGCCGCGGGGTGGGGAAGATCTTGCCCGGGTTGCACAGCCCCGCCGGGTCGAACGCGCAGCGGAGCAGCTGCATGGTGTCCAGGTCCTCCCGGGTGAACATCTTCGTCATGTACTTGGACTTGTCCGTGCCCACGCCGTGCTCCCCGGTGATCGAGCCGCCGTGCTCGATGCACAGGTCCAGGATGGCCCCGGACACCTCCTCGGCCCGGGCTTCCTCCCCGGGCGTGGCGTCGTTGTACAGGACCAGCGGATGCAGGTTGCCGTCGCCCGCGTGGAACACGTTGGCCACCCGGATCCCGGACGCGGCCGCCAGGGCGGCGATCTTGTCCAGCACCTCGCCGAGCGCCGTGCGCGGCACCACCCCGTCCTGGACCAGGTAGGCCGGGGAAATGCGGCCCACCGCGGCGAACGCGGACTTGCGCCCGGCCCAGATCGCGGCGCGCTCCGCGGGGTCGTCCGCCTCCCGGATCTCGGTGCAGCCGGCCTGCCGGCACAGCTCCCGCACCGCCGCGCTGTCCCGGCGCACATCGGCCTCGGGCCCGTCCAGCTCCACGATCAGGACCGCCCCGGCGCCCGCCGGGTAGTTGCAGCGCCACCGCGGCCTCGGCGGCCTCGATGGCCAGCGCGTCCATCATCTCGATGGCGGCGGGCAGGATGCCGGCCCCGATGATCCCGGACACCGCGGCCCCGCCCGCGCCGGTGGTCTCGAACGCGGCCAGCAGCGTGGTGATGACCTGCGGGATCCTGGTCAGCTTGACCACGATCTTGGTCACGATGCCGAGCGTGCCTTCCGAGCCGGTGAACATGCCGACCAGGTCGTAGCCGGGGGCGGCCCCGGTGCCGTCGCCCAGCCAGGTCAGTTCCCCCTGGGGGGTGACGATCTGCAGGCCGGTCACGTGGTGCACGGTGAAGCCGTGCTTGAGGCAGTGCGCGCCGCCGGAGTTCTCCGCCACGTTGCCGCCCACCGAGCAGATCACCTGGCTGGACGGGTCCGGGGCGTAGAAGTAGCCGTACGGCCGGGCCGCGGTGCTGACCGACAGGTTGGTGACGCCCGGTTCCACGATCGCCCGCTGGCTGACCGGGTCGATCGCGATGATCCGGCGCATCCGCGAGGTCACGATGAGCACGCCGTCGGTGCGCGGCAGGGCCCCGCCGGACAGGCCGGTGCCCGATCCCCGGGCCACGAACGGCACCCGGGCCCGGGCACACTCGGTGACGATCTCCGCGACCTGCTCCGCCGTCTCCGGCAGCACCACGAGGCCGGGGGCGGCCCGGTGCGAGGTGAGCCCGTCGCACTCGTAGGTGCGCAGCTCAGCAGGATCTGACACCACTCCGCCCGGCCCGCAGATCTCGGTCATCCGGGGCACCATCGCCTGGACCGTCATCCCGCCTCCACGCTGCCTGCCTTACCCTCCAGGGTGCCTCTTGGCGGGCCGCTAGTCCACGATGGGCGCGGCTCACGGCATCTCCTCTGGGCTGCCCCGGGAGCTGTTACGGCATCTCCTCGTAGGCGGGCAGGGTGAGGAAGTCCGCGTAGTCGTCGGCCAGGGCGACCGCGCTGAACAGCGCGGCCGCCTGCTCGAACCGGGGCGCGTCGAAGGCCGCGCCGGCCGCCTCCCGGATGGTGGCCGACTCCTCGCCGATGATCCGCTCGGCGAGATCCCGGGTCACCAGCTGGCCGTCGTCCAGCCGGACGCCGTTGTGCATCCACTGCCAGACCTGGGACCGGGAGATCTCGGCCGTCGCCGCGTCCTCCATCAGGTTGAAGATGGCCACCGCCCCGTTCCCGCCCAGCCAGGACGTGAGGTACTGGAGCCCGACGCTGATGTTGTTGCGCAGCCCCGCCTCGGTGATGGTCCCGGGGGTCTTGCTCACCGCGAGCAGGTCCGACGGCGGAGACGCTGACGTCGTCCCGCTGCCGGGTGAGCTGGTTGGGCCGGTCGCCCAGGGCCGCGTCGAACACCTCGCGGCACAGCGGCACCAGGTCCGGGTGGGCCACCCAGGAGCCGTCGAAGCCGTCGGCCGACTCGCGCGTCTTGTCCTCGCGCACCTTGGCCAGCGCCACCGCGTTCACCTCGGGGTCGCGCCGGCTCGGGATGAACGCGGCCATCCCGCCCATGGCGTGCGCGCCCCGCTGGTGGCAGGTCTTCACCAGCAGCTCCGTGTACGCGCGCATGAACGGGGCGGTCATCGTCACCGAGTTGCGCTCGGGCAGCACGAATTCCTGTCCCCGGCTGCGGAACTTCTTGATCACGCTGAACAGGTAGTCCCAGCGGCCCGCGTTCAGCCCGGCGCTGTGGTCACGCAGCTCGTAGAGGATCTCCTCCATCTCGAACGCGGCCGGGATGGTCTCGATCAGCACCGTGGCCCGGATCGTGCCGCGCGGGATGCCCAGGCTGTCCTGGGCCAGGTTGAAGGCGTCGTTCCAGAGCCGGGCCTCCAGATGGCTCTCGATCTTGGGCAGGTAGAAGTAGGGGCCGGATCCCTTCTCCAGCTGGCGGCGCGCGCAGTGGAAGAAGTACAGCGCGAAGTCGAACAGGCTCCCGGAGACCCGCTGGCCGTCCACCAGCAGGTGCTTCTCGTCCAGGTGCCAGCCGCGCGGCCGGACCACGATGGTGGCCAGGTCCGCGTCCGGGCCCAGCTGGTAGGACTTGCCTTCCTCGCTGGTGAAGTCCAGGGTCCGGTCCAGCGCGCCGATGAGGTTGAGCTGGCCGGAGACCATGTTTTCCCAGAGCGGGGTGTTCGCGTCCTCGAAGTCGGCCAGCCACACCTTGGCGCCGGAGTTCAGCGCGTTGATGGTCATCTTCCGGTCGGTCGGGCCGGTGATCTCGACCCGCCGGTCCACCAGGCCCGGGGCCGGCGCGGCCACCCGCCAGTCGGGGTCATCCCGGATCGGCCGGGTCGCGGCCAGGAAGTCCAGCGTCCCCCCGGCCGAGAGCTCCTGCTGCCGCGCCGCGCGGGCCGCCAGCAGTTCCGTGCGGCGCCCGCCCAGCTCCCGCTGCAGCGCGGCGACCAGGCCGACCGCCTCGGGGGTGAGAACCTCGTCGAAACGGTCCCCCTTCGGACCGGTGATCTCCACACCGTCGCTGGCCATGCCGCGCTCCTCCCAGGTCATCCGGCGCCCTGCCGTTACCGGGCATGTTACTGGCTGGTAATGACCCGGACGGCGCCGGTCCTGTGCTTCGTAACACCGCACCGGGGCGCGGGTCAAAGTGTTCCCGGACACATCCCGGGCACAACCTGCGCGGCGCGGGTGTTTATCCAGAGCAGGTGTTTATTCAGGTGAGCGTATCCCGGAGGCATGACAGCATTGGCAGACCAGAGCACCGCAGCCCGTATAACCGACCCAGATGAGCAGGCGATGACCCTTCCCAGCGAGCTACCGCAGGAGGTCCCTGCGGAGAACACCGCGGCTCCGTTTGCCCGGGATGGCGCCGAGCGGGACCTGGATGTGGGTGCGCTGGATCTGCAGGACCGGCATGCGCTGCGCCGGGTCTCCGGGCTGTCCACCGAGCTCGAGGACGTCAGCGAGGTCGAGTACCGGGCGCTGCGGCTGGAGCGGGTCATCCTGGTCGGCGTGTGGACCGAGGGGACGCTGGCCGACGCGGAGAACTCGCTGCGTGAGCTGTCCCGGCTGGCCGAGACGGCCGGCTCGGTGATCCTGGAGGGCCTGGTGCAGCGCCGGGGCCGGCCCGACGCGGCGACCTATATCGGGGCGGGCAAGGCCGCCGAGGTCGCGGCGCTGGTCGCCGCGACCGGCGCGGACACGGTGATCTGTGACGGCGAGCTGACCCCCAGCCAGCTGCGCCGGCTGGAAGGCGTGGTCAAGGCGAAGGTCATCGACCGGACCGCGCTGATCCTGGACATCTTCGCCCAGCACGCCCGGAGCAAGGAGGGCAAGGCGCAGGTCGAGCTGGCCCAGCTCGAGTACCTGCTGCCCCGGCTGCGCGGCTGGGGCGAGTCGCTGTCCCGGCAGGCGGGCGGCCGGGTGGCCGGCGGCGGCGGCATCGGCACCAGGGGCCCGGGCGAGACGAAGATCGAGACGGACCGGCGGCGGATCAGGACGCGCACGGCCCGGCTGCGCCGCCAGCTCGCCGAGATGTCGGTCGGCCGGGAGGTGCAGCGGCACCAGCGCCGCGACCAGGCCGTCCCGGCGGTAGCCATCGCGGGCTACACCAACGCGGGCAAGTCCAGCCTGCTCAACCAGCTGACCGGGGCCGGGGTGCTGGTGGATGACTCACTGTTCGCGACCCTCGACCCGTCCGTCCGCCGGGCCCGGACCCCGTCCGGCCGCTGGTTCACCCTGACCGACACCGTCGGGTTCGTCCGCCACCTCCCGCACCAGCTGGTCGAGGCGTTCCGGTCCACGCTGGAGGAGGTCGCCGAGGCGGACCTGATCCTGCACGTGGTGGACGGCAGCGACGCCGATCCGCAGGCGCAGATCTCCGCCGTCCGCGAGGTGCTCGGCGAGATCGGGGCGCGGCGAGGTGCCGGAGCTGGTCGTGATCAACAAGGCCGACGCCGCCGATCCCATCGACGTGGAGGCGCTGCGGCGGCAGGAGCCGCGCAGCGTGGTCGTGTCCGCGCGCACCGGCGCAGGGCTGGAGGCGCTGGCCGAGGCGGTCGAGGCGGCGCTGCCCGCGGCGGGACCGCGAGGTCAGCGCCGTGGTGCCGTACGTGCGGGGCGACCTGGTGGCCCGGGCCCATCAGGAGGGTGAGGTGCTCGCGCTGCGGCACTGCGCCGCCGGCACCGAGCTGACCGCCCGGGTCCCGCCGGGCCTGGCCGCCGAGATCGACCGCATTGCCGTTCCCGCGGGAAGCTAATCCGCGCCGGAACTGCCCGCGCTGAACAAGCTGTGCACAGGAAGCCAGGCCAGCGACGGCCAGGCATGGGAAACTGTGCGGAGCAGACGACAACGCCACTCCGAACGCGCGGTGAATTCCTGTGCGGGCCTTATCCGGATAAAGCAGAACGAGGCCTCCTGGTGGACACGCTGCGCAGCCAAGACCGCCCGGACCTGCACAGACAGTGAGATCACCGGAAAGGCCGGCAATTTCCGTCCTGCCTTCTTCGTGAACTGCCTGTACAGGGACCCTGTAGTGCAATACCGTAACTGAACCGATATGTTGGTTGCCGCATCCCGCAGCGCCGCCGTCGGTCGCTCTGGAACCCGCGGTACCGGGTGCCTGGCGGGGGGCCATCAGTAGTACGGACGAGCTATGGCAGGTGACCGCGCATGACGCAGGTACGCCCAGTCTGGCACGTTCCCCTCCGGCCCCTCCTGCGTGCGCGGCCGGGGGCATGCCGGTGACCGTCCGCCTGCTCACCAACATTGGCCGCCTCTGGACCGGGTCCGAGGTCTGGAGCAACGCGGCCATTCTCACCCACAACGACCGCATCGCCTGGGTGGGCCGGGCCTCGGAACTCCCGGAGAGCCTGCCCGGCGTGGTCGAGGACATCGTCAACGTCGACTCGGTGGAGAACCTGGGCGGCGGCCTGGTCACCCCGGGCCTGATCGACGCCCACACCCACCCGGTCTACGCGGGTAACCGCTGGGCGGAACTGGCCATGCGGTCGGGCGGCTCCTCAGCCAACGAGATCGCCGCGGCCGGCGGGGGCATGGCCTCCACCGTCACGGTGACCCGCGGGACCGATCCCTGGACCCTGTGCAACGGGGTGCGGGAGCGGCTCGGCGAGTGGCTGCGGTTCGGGACCACCACGATCGAGGCCAAGACCGGGTATCACCTGACCCGCGACGGCGAGCTCGCCGACGTGCGCATGCTCCGCTCGCTGGAAGGCGAGCCCGGCATGCCGCGGGTGCACGTGACGTTCCTGGCCGCGCACGCGGTGCCGCCGGAGTTCTTCGGCCGCCGCAACGACTACATCGACGCCGTGGGCACCTGGTGCTCGGACGCGGCCGCGGTCGGCGCGGACAGCGTGGACGTCTACTGCGAGGAAGGCCGGTTCACCGAGCGGGAAGCACGCTGGATCCTCAGCGCGGGCCGCGCGGCCGGGCTGCTGCCGCGGGTGCACGCCTGCGGGGAGAGCCGGACTGGCGCGGCCCGGCTGGCCGCCGAACTGGGCTGCGCGTCCGCGGACGTCCTGCACGAGGCCAGTGACGAGGACGTGGCGGCCCTGGCCCAGGCCGGGGTGGCCGCGGTGGTCTGCCCGGGCACGGCGCTGCAGATCGGCAAGAACCCGCCGGTGCGCGCGCTGCTCGACAAGGGAGTCGCGGTCGCCCTGGGCTCGGACCACACCCCGGGCGGGAACGGGATCACCTCGATGCCCCTGGTGATCTCGCTGGCCGTGTCGCAGTTCGGGCTCAGCGTGACCGAGGCCCTGCGGGCCGCCACGCTCGGCGGCGCCCAGGCGCTGCGGGCCCCCGACCGCGGTGCGATGACCCGCGGCCGCCTGGCCGACATCGTGCTCTGGGACGCCGACCACGAGGGCGCGTTCGCCTGGTCCTACGGGCTCAAGCCGAGCCGGGTGTGGCTCGGCGGCGCGCCGGTCGCCACCTGACCTGACCGCCCGGTTCGCCGGCCAGCCCACCGCCTGCCGTATGGCATGCTGCCGCTATGCCTTCCGCTGCGCGTTCTTCTTCCCCGGCCTCTCCGGCGGACATCGCCGGCGTCAGCGTCGTCGTGGGGGAGGAGGAACTGCTGGTCGAGCGGGCGGTGGCGCGCCTGGTCGCGGCCGCGGGGCCGGTGGAGGACGTGCGCCACGTGCAGGCCGCGGGGCTGCGGCCCGGCGAGCTGGCCTCGATGACCGCGCCCTCCCTGTTCGGCGGGGGGTGCGTCATCGTGGTGCACGGCACCGCCGACGCCGCGAAGAACGTCGCCGACGAGATCGCCAGCCTCGCGGGGGATCCGCCGCCCGAGACCGTCCTGGTGCTCACCCACGCCGGCGGGGCCAAGGGGAAGGCTCTGCTCGCCGCGCTGGGCAAGCGCGGCGCCCGGATGATCGAGTGCCCGAAGGTGACCCGGGTCGGCGAGCGGATGCAGTTCATCCGGGGCGAGTTCCGCCAGGCGGGGCGGACGATCGAGGAAAGCGGCGTGCGGGCCCTGCTCGACGCCCTGGGCAACGACCTGCGTGAGCTCGCCGCCGCGTGCTCGCAGCTGGCCGCGGATACCACCGGGGTGATCGACCAGGCCGTGGTGGCCCGCTACTACCGGGGCCGGGCCGAGGCGAGTGGCTTCACCGTGGCCGACCGGGCCGTCGAGGGGCGTCTGGGCGATGCGCTGGAGCTGCTGCGCTGGGCGCTGGCGGTCGGGGTGTCACCCGTGCTCATCACCAGCGGCCTGGCTCAGGGAGTACGCCTGCTGGGCCGGGTGGGCAGTGCCCCGAAAGGGCAGCCGGACGCGGCCGTGGCCGCCGAGGTCGGCGCGCCCCCGTGGAAGGTGGACCGCGTCCGGCAGCAGCTGCGGGGCTGGACCCCGGAAGGGGTGGCCCGCGCCCTGGCCGTCGTGGCCCGGGCGGACGCTCAGGTCAAAGGAGAGGGAACGAGCGCTGGCTACGCCCTGGAGGTAGCCATCCGCGACATCGTGGCCTGCCGGGCTCGTTAGGCGGACGGCCTGAGCGAGCTCAGGCCGCGTTCTGCAGCTCGGCGCAGCGGTGGGCGATGGCCGACTTGCGGTTGGCGGCCTGGTTCTTGTGGATGACGCCCTTGCTCGCCGCCTTGTCGAGGTTGCGGCAGGCGGCGCGCATGGCCGTGGTGGCCGCGTCGAGGTCGCCGGCGTCGGCAGCCTCACGGAACTTGCGCACCGAGCTCTTCAGCGAGGTCTTCACCGCCTTGTTGCGCTGCCGGTGCTTCTCGTTCTGCTTGTTGCGCTTGATCTGGGACTTGATGTTCGCCACGCGGAAGCCTCACTCGGGATCTCGTCTGGGTGCCGGGGACGTACCGTCGCGCCCGGCCGCGCCGCGCGCCGACAGCATGATCCAGCGGCAGCAGGGGCAGCGACGACAGCGCTTACGCTCCGACGAGGCAGGATAGCCTATCGGGCAGTGCGGCTCAAAACTGGTGCGGGCGGGGCTGGGGCACCGGCTCTCCCATGCGACCATGAAAGACACCGAACCCCAACACGAACCAGGCGGATTTCCTGTGCCAGCAGTGCCCGAGAAGGTCCTTCCGGATGGTGCGCAGCCCGCGACCAGTCCCGGTCATACCGACATGGGCATTATCAGGAACTTCTGCATCATCGCGCACATCGACCACGGCAAGTCCACCCTGGCGGACCGCATGCTGCAGTTCACCGGGGTGGTGACGGACCGCCAGATGCGGGCCCAGTACCTGGACCGGATGGACATCGAGCGCGAGCGGGGCATCACCATCAAGAGCCAGGCCGTCCGGCTGCCCTGGACCGGCCCCGACGGCCGCCCTTACGTGCTCAACCTCATCGACACCCCGGGCCACGTGGACTTCACCTACGAGGTGTCCCGCTCGCTGGCCGCCTGCGAGGGTGCCATCCTGCTGGTCAACGCGGCCCAGGGCATCGAGGCCCAGACGCTGGCCAACCTGTACCTGGCCCTCGAGGCCGACCTGCACATTATCCCGGTGCTGAACAAGATCGACTTGCCCGCGGCCCAGCCCGACCTCTACGCGGAGGAACTGGCCAGCATCATCGGCTGCGCCCCCAGCGACGTGCTCCGCGTCTCGGCCAAGACCGGGGAGGGGGTGCAGGACCTGCTCAACGCCGTGGTTGCGCAGGTCCCCCCGCCACGGGGCAATCCGGACGCACCGGCCCGCGCGCTGATCTTCGATTCGGTCTATGACTCCTACCGGGGCGTGGTCACCTACGTGCGGGTGATGGACGGCCGCCTGACCCGGCGGGAGAAGAGCCTGATGATGTCGACCGGGGCCGCGCACGAAACGCTCGAGGTGGGCGTGATCTCACCCGAGCCGGTGCCGTCGGACAGCCTGGGCGCGGGTGAGGTGGGCTACCTCATCACCGGGGTCAAGGACGTCCGGCAGGCCCGGGTCGGCGACACCGTCACCAGCGCCGCGCGCCCCGCGGCCGAGGCCCTGCCCGGATACGACCACCCGCGGCCGATGGTGTTCTCCGGCCTGTACCCGCTGGACGGTGACGACTACCCGGAACTGCGCGACGCCCTGGACAAGCTGCGGCTGAACGACGCGGCGCTGGTCTACGAGCCGGAGACGTCCACCGCGCTGGGCTTCGGCTTCCGGTGCGGGTTCCTGGGGCTGCTGCACATGGAGATCGTCCGGGAGCGGCTGGAGCGGGAGTTCGATCTGTCGCTCATCTCCACCGCGCCCAACGTGGTCTACCGGGTGGTCATGGAATCCGGTGCGGAGCTCCAGGTCACCAACCCCAGTGACTTCCCGAGCGGCACCCCCGGGTCAGCCGTCCCGTCCGGGCATCCGTCCGGGGGCAAGATCGCGAAGGTGTTCGAGCCCGTGGTCCGGGCGACGGTGCTGGCTCCGTCCGACTACATCGGGACGATCATGGAACTGTGCCAGGGCCGGCGGGGTGCGCTGCTGGGCATGGAGTACCTGTCCGCCGACCGGGTCGAGATCCGCTACACCATGCCGCTCGCGGAGATCATCTTCGACTTCTTCGACCAGCTGAAGTCGCGCACCCGCGGGTACGCGTCGCTGGACTACGAGCCGGACGGTGAGCTGGAGGCCGACCTGGTCAAGGTGGACATCCTGCTCCAGGGGCAGCCGGTGGACGCGTTCAGCCAGATCGTGCACGAGGACAAGGCCCGTGAGTACGGCCTGGCCATGACCTCCCGGCTGCGCGAGCTGATCCCGCGCCAGCAGTTCGAGGTGCCGATCCAGGCCGCGATCGGCGCCAAGATCATCGCCCGGGAGAACATCCGCGCGCTGCGCAAGGACGTCCTGGCCAAGTGCTACGGCGGTGACATCACCCGCAAGCGCAAGCTGCTGGAACGGCAGAAGGAAGGCAAGAAGCGGATGAAGACCATCGGCCGGGTCGAGGTGCCGCAGGAAGCCTTCGTCGCGGCCCTGTCCACCACGCCCGAGCGGGCGCGCTGACCCGGCCGGCGCCGGCCGCTCAGCCGCCGGTTCGCCGGGCGTGCCGGACGAGGGTGTGCCGGCATGCAGCGCGTGCGTGCCCGAGGCGCACCACGGCCACCGCGCCGAGCGGCGACGACCAGCACGAACAGGATGATCGCCACCCAGCCCAGGATCAGGCCGGCCAGGGCCAGGCCGCTGCCCTGCTCACCGGTCCGCCGGATCTGGCCGCGCGCCATGTGGCCGAGGATCACCGCCGGGATCGCGGTCAGCCCCAGCGTGAAGAACTCCGCGACCCCGCAGACCAGCGCGGCGACGGCCAGCGAGTTGGTCCCCGTCACGACGGGGGCGGGCGCCGCGAACAGGGCCATCCCGCCGCCGGGCAGCTGGCTCGTCACCTGGGCCAGGTCCCCGTGGGTGCGCGCGGTGTAGACCCGGTGCAGGTGATCGTCGTACTCGTCTTTGGTGAGCCGGCCCGTGGCGAATCCCGATTTCAGCACCTCGGCCGCACGATCCCGGTCCGCGTCCGAGGCTCGCATTGCCGCGTGCCCGTACGCCGGACCCCCATATCCAGGCCAGCTTGTCATCGACGCCTCCCGCCCGAGTGGCTCGGTCCCAGGATAACCACGCGGCGAAACCGGTTCGCCCGGCGCCGTGGCGTCGAATACCGTGCAGGAGTGAGCGCGCAGGTGATCTCGGTGAACACGGGCCGCGGCCAGGAGGCCAGCTGGGCGGGGCGGATCGGCCGCACCGCGATCGACAAGCGGCCCCGCAGCGGGCCGGTGACCATCGGGCGGCTCGGCGCCGACGGCGACGAGCAGGTGGACAAGGGCCATCACGGCGGGCCTGACCAGGCCGTGTACGCCTACGCCCGGGAAGACCTGGACTGGTGGGCCGAGCAACTCGGCCGGGAGCTGCCCAACGGCGTGTTCGGGGAGAACATCACCTCGGCCGGGCTGGACATTTCCGGGGCGCTGATCGGCGAGACGTGGCGGCTGGGCACCGCCGTGGTGCAGATCGCCTCGGTGCGCGTCCCGTGCGGCACCTTCGCGGGCTGGATGGGCGAGCGGGCGCTGGGTGAAACGGTTCGCCGCCGGCGGCCCGCCCCGGCGCCTACCTGCGTGTCCTCGAAGAAGGGGTGGCGGCGGCGGGTGACCCCATTGAGGTCCTCGCGCGGCCGCCGGGCAGCGTGACCGTGGCCGAGGCGCTGCGCGCCTTCTACGGGGACGCTGGCCTGATGCGGCGGCTGCTGGACGCGCCGGGACTCGACCCCGGGTGGCGGGAGATGGCGGTCTCGGTGCTCGGCCGGCAGCGCAGGAAGCCACGCAGCCCAAGAAGCCCAGGCGCAGCCGCAAGAAGCCCTGGGCTGACGTGCCTGGAGTACTGCCCCCGGGGACGCCCGTCCCCGCCGACGGCGCGCTGCCTCCCGCGGCCGCCGCCCAGCTGGGCCAGCGCCCGTTCGGGTTCTACGTGCATGTGCCGTTCTGCCAGCGCCGCTGCGGCTACTGCGACTTCAACACCTACACCGCCGCCGAGCTCGGGCCGGGGGTCTCCCGGGACACCTACCCCGCGCTGGCGGCCGCGGAGGTCCGGCTGGCCCGCCGGGTGCTGGGCGACGCAGGTGGCCCGGTGGCCACGGTGTTCTTCGGTGGCGGTACCCCGACCCTCCTGCCGGCTGACCAGCTCGGCGAGATCCTGCGGGTCATCGAGGGTGAATTCGGGCTGGCCCCCGGGGCCGAGGTGACCGTCGAAGCCAACCCGGAGAGCGTGGACGAGAAATCCCTGGCCGCCCTGCGGGAGGCGGGGTTCACCCGGATCTCGCTGGGCATGCAGAGCGCCGCGCCGCACGTGCTGGCCGTGCTGGACCGGGTGCACGAGCCGGGCCGCCCGGCCCGCTGCGCCCAGTGGGCCCGGGAGGCGGGCTTTGAGCACGTCAGCCTGGACCTCATCTACGGCACCCCGGGGGAGACCGACGCGGACTGGCGGGAGTCACTGGAGGCGGCCCTGGCCGCGGGCCCGGACCATATCTCCGCGTACGCGCTGATCGTCGAGGAGGGCACCCGGCTCGCGGCCCAGGTCCGCCGGGGCGAGGTAGCCGTCCCGGACGACGAGGCCATGGCCGATCGTTACCTGGCCGCGGACGAGCTCCTCTCGGCCCGGGGACTGGGCTGGTACGAGGTGTCCAACTGGGCCGCCGCGCCGGAGGCCCGCTGCCAGCACAACCTCCTGTACTGGACGGGCGGCCACTGGTGGGGCGTGGGGCCGGGCGCGCACAGCCATGTGGGCGGGGTCCGCTGGTGGAACGTGAAGCACCCGGCCGCCTACGCGGCCCGGCTCAGCGCCGGGACCAGCCCGGGCCTGGCCCGCGAGGTGCTCACCGGGCCGGAACGCAGGCTGGAGGAGATCATGCTGCTCACCCGGCTGGACTCAGGGTGCCCGGTCGGGCTGCTCGCCCCGGCGGGCCAGGACGCCGCGCGCACCGCGGTCGCGGACGGGCTGGCCGAGGCGGACGCTTACGCCGCGGGCCGGGTCGTGCTGACCACCCGCGGGCGGCTGCTCGCCGACGCCGTCATCCGCGGCCTCACCGACTGACGCCCGCGGCCCACGGTCAGCGAGGCGGCCCGAGGTCATCCGCAGCCACCGGGGCAGCCGGTACATCTCCCCGCGGCCGGCCGCCGCGGCCGCGCGGATCACCACGATCAGGACGCCGGCCCACAGCACCGCCAGCAGCGCCGCGGCGATCAGCGTGCCCACCGCGGTGGAGTCGAGCGCCAGCACGCCGCCCACGATCACGATGCTGAACGTGTACAGGATGGTGGCCAGGGACAGGCTCAGCGCCACGGCCGCATGGGCCCGGGCGAACCTGCGGCCGCCCAGGCTGGTCAGGTAGACGGCCAGCGGCACCAGGCACAGGGTGAACGGCACGCCCAGGTAGGCGAGCATGGCCCGGCGCGCCTCCGCCCGGTCCGCGGGCCCCGGCGCGGGCCGGCGGGCCCGCGGCGTCCTGGTCTGCCCTGCTCACCGGCCGGGCTGCTGTCCTGCGACCCGAACACGCTGAGGCCGGAATCCATCGGATACTGCGGGCGGCTCGTCATGGGCTCCTCGCGGGGTACGTGTCCTTCGTCACGTTAATCAGTACCCGGCGCGGTGACGAAATCAATCAGTTCTTCGACCCGGCCGAGCAGTTCCGATTCCAGGTCGGCGTAGCTGCGGGCCGCGGCCAGGATCCGTTTCCACCCGGCCGCCGTGTCCTCGCCCCAGCCGAGCGGCGTGCAGCACGCCCTCTTTCCACGGCTGTGCCGCGCGGCACCACCGGCCAGGCCGGGATGCCCAGCGGCCGCGGGCTTGACCGCCTGCCAGATGTCCACGTAAGGATGGCCCACCACCAGCACGTGCGGCGAGGTCACCGCGGCGGCGATGCGCTGCTCCTTGGAGCCGGGGACCAGGTGGTCAACCAGGACGCCCAGCCGCCGCTGCGGGCCGGGCGCGAACGCCTGCACACGGCCGGGAGGTGATCGACGCCCTCCAGGTACTCCACCACGACGCCGACGTCACGCAGGTCGTCGCCCCAGATCTGCTCGATGAGCTCGGCGTCGTGGCGGCCTTCGACGTAGATCCGGCTGGCCTTGGCCACCCTGGCCGGGCTCGCGGGCCGGGCGACCGAGCCCGAGCGGCTGCGGGCCGGGACCCGGGCCGGGCCGGGCCGGCGCCGGCCGGATCAGGGTCACCGGCCGGCCCTCCAGCAGGAACGCGCCGCGGTCCAGCGGGAAGACCCGCTGCCGCCCGAACCGGTCCTCCAGCGTCACGGCGTTCTTCTCGCAGGCGACCACGGCGCCGCAGAAGCCGCCGCCTGCCTCTTCGACGACCAGCCCGCGGGCCGCCTCCACCTGGGGCGGCTCCGGCCGGGAGCGGCGCTGCCAGCCCGGGGCGAGGACGTCCGTACCGTAATAGGGGTCCACCACACCGGACGCTAGCGGACAACCAGGGCGCCCCGCGGAGCCGCGCCGGAGGCGGGTTCCGCGGGGTCGGTGGTGTCGGCGGGCAGGACGTGGGCTGGACCCGAGCGCGGGAGTCCGGGGGCCGTAGCGTGCGCACGCGGCGGGGAGGCGGGGCCCGCCGCAGGCGGGTGCTCGCCGACCCGGCGTTCGGCGCGTAGCGGCGAGCGGGGGGTCCAGGGGGGTCGCCCCCCCGGATTAATACCCGCGCTTGGGTGTCACGGCGCCCGGACCGCCTTAAACTTGGCACTCAGGACGGTGGAGTGCCAGGGGAGGTGGGGACATGCTCGATGAACGCAAGCTCGCGGTGCTGCGCGCGATCGTGGAAGATTACGTGTCCACCACCGAGCCCGTTGGCTCGAAGTCGCTGGTCGACCGGCACCACCTGGACGTCTCCCCGGCCACCATCCGCAACGACATGGCGGTGCTCGAAGAGCAGGGCTTCATCGTGCAGCCGCACACCAGCGCGGGCCGGATACCGACCGACAAGGGATACCGGCTCTTCGTGGACCGGCTGTCCGGCGTCAAGCCGCTCTCCTCGGCGGAGCGCCGGGCGATCGAGACGTTCCTGGCCGGCGCGTACGACCTCGATGACGTGGTGATGCGGACCGTCCGGCTGCTCGCCCAGCTGACCCGCCAGGTGGCCGTGGTCCAGTACCCCTCGCTGACCCGGTCCTCGGTCCGGCACGTGGAACTGGTCCCGCTGGCCGCGAAACGGCTGATGCTGGTGATCATCACCGACACCGGGCGGGTGGAGCAGCGCTCGGTGGAGCTGCCGGACGCCGGCCGAGGAAGACTCCGTCATGCACCTGCGGGCGGTGCTGAACGCCTGCCTGGACGGGCGCCGCCTGACCGAGGTGGCGTCGGTGGTCGCGGACCTGCCGGAGCTGGTCGACCCGACGGAGCGGCCGAACGCGGCGGCGGTCTTCTCGGTCATCCTGGAGACCCTGGTGGAGCGGACCGACGAGCGGGTCGTCGTCGGCGGCGCGGCCAACCTGACCACGGCTGACTTCTCCAGGGGACTGCGGGAGGTCCTCGAATCCCTCGAGGAGCAGGTCGTGCTCGATGCGTTTGCTGGGCGAGTCTGGCGATCACCCCTCACTGACCGTCCGGATCGGTGCGGAGAACCCGGTGGAGGGCCTGCGGAGCACGTCCGTGGTGGCGACCGGGTACGGAACCGGGGATCAGGTGCTGGCCAGGCTCGGGGTGCTCGGCCCGACACGGATGGATTACCCGACAGCGATGGGAGCGGTACGCGCGGTGGCACGATACGTGGGCCAGATCCTGGCAGGGTCCTAGTGGCCAACGACTACTACGGTGCGCTCGGCGTCCGCCGGGACGCGCCGCCGGATGAGATCAAGAAGGCCTACCGGCGGCTCGCCCGTGAGCTGCACCCGGACGTGAACCCGGACCCGCAGACCCAGGAGCGGTTCAAGGAGATCACCCAGGCGTACGAGGTGCTCTCCGACCCGGGGAAGCGGCAGATGTACGACCAGGGCGCGGACCCGTTCGCGCCCAACGGCGGCGCCGGGGCGGGCGGTTTCGGGCCCGGCTTCCCGTTCAGCGACATCATGGACGCGTTCTTCGGCGCCGGGGCGGCGGGCCGCGGCCCGCGCAGCCGGGCCCGGCGCGGCCGCAACGCGACGATCAGGGTCGAGCTGGACCTGTCGGAGTGCGCGTTCGGGACCACCCGGGAACTGGTCGTGGACACCGCGGTGGTCTGCCCGACCTGCTCGGGTGAGGGCACGGCGCCGGGTACCCACCCGGAGACCTGTGAGGTCTGCGGCGGGCGCGGTGAGGTCAGCCAGGTCACGCGCTCGTTCCTGGGCCAGGTGATGACGTCCCGGCCCTGCCCGCACTGCGGCGGGTTCGGCACCGTCATCCGGCGGCCGTGCCCCGAATGTGACGGCGACGGCCGGGTCAGGACCCGGCGCACGATGAAGGTGCGCATCCCGGCCGGGGTCGAGGACGGCACCCACATCCAGCTGGCGGGGGAGGGAGAGATCGGATCCGGCGGCGGCCCGCCCGGGGACCTGTTCCTGGAGATCCTGCAGCGCCCGCACCCCATCTTCGAGCGGCAGGGCGATGACCTGCACTGCACCGTGACCATCCCGATGGTGGCCGCGGCGCTGGGCGCCACCTTGTCGGTCGAGACCCTGGACGGCCCCCGGGAGCTGGACATCCGCCCGGGCACCCAGTCGGGGCAGGTCATCCCGATGTACGGGCTCGGCGTCCAGCACCTGAACGACTCTGGCCGGGGCGACCTGGTCACCCACATCGCGGTCGAGACGCCGCTCAAGCTGGACGAGGCGCAGGAGGCACTGCTCAAGCAGCTGGCCGCGCTGCGCGGTGAGGAGACCCCGCCCGGCCGCTTCGCCCCGGGCCAGCAGGGATTCTTCTCCCGGTTGCGTGACGCGTTCAACGGCCGGTGACCCGGGCGACGGCCGGACTCCGGCGTCCCAGCCGCCGGTCTTCTTCGCCGACCCCCGGGACCTGGCCTCCGACCTGATCGTGCTGGCCGGCCCCGAGGGCCGCCACGCGGCCGACGTGCGCAGGCTCGCCGCCGGCGAGCGGGTGGACCTGACCGACGGCGATGGCCAGGTGGCCGAGTGCGTGGTGACCCGGGCCCAGCGCGGCCAGCTCGAGCTCGCGGTGCGGCGGCGCAGGGTGCTGCCCGCCCCCGATCCGGTCCTGGCCGTGGTCCAGGCGATCCCCAAGGGGGAGCGGGGGCAGCTGGCCGTCGAGCTGATGACCGAGGCCGGGGTGGACGTGATCGTCCCGTGGGCGGCGGAGCGCTGCGTGGCCAGGTGGCAGGGGGAGCGCGGCGAGCGGGCCGTGGCCCGGTGGCGGTCCACCGCGCGGGAAGCGGCCAAGCAGGCCCGGCGCAGCCGGGTCCCGGAGGTGACCGCGCCCGCGGGCCTGGGCGAGGTGGCCGCGCGGGCGGGCCGGGCCGCCCGGGCCTTCATCCTTGATCCGCAGGCCGGGGAACGCGCTGAGCGAGGTGACGCTGCCCGCGCTCGGGGGAGATGCTGGTGATCGTCGGCCCGGAGGGCGGCATCACCCCGGCCGAGACCGGCGCGCTCACCGGGGCCGGGGCCACCGCGGCGCGGCTGGGGCCGACCGTGCTCCGCACCTCATCGGCGGGGATGGCGGCGGCCGCGGTCCTGCTCAGCCGGGCCGGCCGCTGGGCCTGAGCTAGCAGACGCTGGACCTGGCCAGGAGGGCCGGGCGGCCAGTGATCCGGCCGCCGCCCGTTTGGTCAGGGGTCTTCGGGCTTGCTCCCGCACTCGACGATCCCGGGCGCCCCGGCATCGTCCGGCACCACCATGGCGCGGCCGTGGTCGCAGTGGCCGTGCCGCCGGTGGCCGGACTCGACGTCGGGGTGGGCGTCGGCTGCCCGGTCTCGGTCGGCAGGGCGACGCGGGCGTGCCCGTCGCGGTCCCGCTCGCGCGGGTCGGGCTCGGGGTCGCCGTCGCGCTCCCGGCCGGGCCGTCGTGCGTCGCGGCGGGCGACGGGGTCGGGGTGCAGGCCACCGCGGGCAGCGCGGTCTTCACGCTCTTGTGCTCGCCCGGCCCGGCCGGGACGGGCTGCGGGCTGACACCCAGCGGCAGCTTCCACCGCTTGGAGTTCGCCGTCGTCCCGCCGCCGCCCAGGCCGGAGCCTGGGCTGGCCGAGCCGTGGCGACCGATTCGCCGGGTTGATCAGGGTCCCCGTCTCGTGGTTGAGGATGACCACGCCGACCACGACGATGGCCACCGCCGCCGAGACCGCGAATACCGGCTTGAGCCAGGGCCCGGCCGGCCCCAGGCGGCCCGGCGAGCTGGCCGCCCCGCGGTGCCCGCCGGCGTCGCCGGGCCACCGCGGGCTGAGCAGGCGGCGCAGGAAGCTGACCAGGGCGAGCAGCGGCCCAGACCGCCTCAGTGCGGTCCGGCCTGCCTCCGTGACGGGTTCGAGCCGGACGAGAAAGCGGGTTCCGTGCAACTCCAGCCAGTCGGCGCACCCGGAGAGAACGGACCGTGGGGACCGCGGCGAATCCAGCCGGTGACGGATACGCTGCAGTCCGTCGCCGGCGGGTTCGATGGACTCTGCCGCCGCGCTCAGTGCGCGGCGCAGTGCGTCCTCGTAGTCCCGATCCTGTGTCATCATGCGCTGCCGCCCAGGGGCTCTTGCGTCCCTGAAGACCCTCCTCACGAGTCCCGCTCCAGCACGGCCCGCAGGGCTGCCATCGCCCGGGCCGTGTGACTCTTGACTGCTCCCCTGCTGATGCCCATGACCGAGGCGATCTGCGCCTCGGAAAGGTCCCCGTAGTAGCGGAGCACCAGCGCCTCCCGCTGCCGCTCCGGGAGCGCCCGCAGGGCGGAAACCACCGCCGAGCGTTCCAGCTGGATGATCGCGCCGTGCTCGGCGCTCGGCATGTCCGGCGGTGGCTTCGGCGTGTTCTTGTCCACGACCATCCGGTGCCGCAGCACCGACCGCGACCGGTTGACGACGGACTGGCGCAGGTAGGACAGCGCCTTATCGGTGTCGCGCAGCCGGCGCCATGCCCCGTGCATGGCCACGAACGAGTCCTGCACCACTTCTTCCGCGGTCGCGTTGTCCCGGACCAGGAAGGCGGCGAGGCGCACCAGCGAGCGGTAGTGCTCGCTGTAGATGGCAGTGACCGCCCGGTCTGCATCCCACTCGACACGGCGCCGCTCATTGACGGAGCGGTGCTCATCGCAGGATTAGCTAGTAGCGCCTCGGTCACATCAGTGGGACGCGTCACCATGCCGTCAGGTTCACCTGGCATGTCGACTATGTGCACGCGACCCGCCCGCAGCCGTTCGGCCTCACGGAAGCATTCCCCCCACCGGGATGTCGAGTGTGGAGTGCCTGCCTGGGTGCGCGGCGGCGGTTTCGGCGGTGCCCCGGCGGGAATCCGGGGTACGCGCAAGTGCCGCGCCCTGCACCTGGGGGAGTGCGGCGGGCGTGCGCAGTCGAGCTAGCACCATGCGCAACCATATATGTCGTGGGTGTTACCGGAGGGGCACAAGCTAGGATCCCTCTGTGCCGGAGTGTCTATTCTGCAGGATCGTGTCCGGCGGTGTCCCGGCATCACGGGTGCTCGAGTCGCCGCGAACCCTTTCCTTTCGCGACATCAGCCCGCAGGCGCCGACTCACGTGCTGGTGATCCCGAAGGATCACTATCCCGACCTGGCCGCCCTGGCGGCCGCGGACGGCAGCCTGCTCGCCGAACTGATCAGCCAGGCGGACGAGGTGGCCAAGGCGGAGGGAATCTCCGGCAGTGGCTACCGGGTTGTGTTCAACACGGGGGCCGACGCTGGGCAGGCCGTGCCGCACGTCCATGCGCACGTCCTGGGCGGCCGCGGCCTGGGCTGGCCCCCGGGCTGACGCCACGCGGATACCATGACAGGTAGGGCGCAGGGCCGCGCCTGCGCTCAGGCGGAGAGAGGGAATTGACAGACAGATCCGGAGATTCTGCGGGCCGTAAGCCGTCCGGCACCACCGGTGCGCAGGTCAAGATCGTTATCCCGGATGACCACTCAATGGTCAGCCTGCTGGGATCTCGCGACGAACTCCTGCACGTGATCGAGAAGGCATTCGATGCCGATATTCACGTCCGCGGGAACGAGATCACCATTACCGGGGCGGCCGAGGAGAGCGAGCGTGTCGCTGGCCTCTTCGAGGAACTCACCGAGCTGCTGGCCGGCGGCGCCGAGCTCACCGCGGACTCGGTGGAGCGTGTCGTGGCCATGCTCCGGCGGAAGTCCGGGGTCCGCCCGGCCGACGTCCTGACCCTGGACATCCTGTCGTCACGCGGGCGGACAATCCGGCCGAAAACGCTGAACCAGAAGCGCTACGTGGACGCCATCGACGCGCACACGATCGTGTTCTGCATCGGCCCGGCGGGCACCGGGAAGACCTACCTGGCCATGGCCAAGGCGGTGAAGGCGCTCCAGGCCAAGGAGGTCAACCGGATCATCCTGACCCGGCCGGCCGTCGAGGCGGGGGAGCGGCTCGGCTTCCTGCCCGGCACCCTGTACGAGAAGATCGACCCGTACCTGCGGCCGCTGTACGACGCGCTGCACGACATGCTCGACCCGGACTCGATCCCGCGGCTCATCGCGGCGGGCACGATCGAGGTGGCGCCGCTGGCGTACATGCGCGGCCGGACCCTGAACGACTCGTTCATCATCCTGGACGAGGCGCAGAACACCTCCGCGGAACAGATGAAGATGTTCCTCACCCGGCTCGGCTTCGGGTCGAAGATCGTCGTGACCGGCGACGTCACCCAGGTGGACCTGCCGGCCGGCCAGGCCAGCGGGCTGCGGATCGTCCAGGACATCCTCGAGGGCCTGGACGACGTGCACTTCGCCAGGCTGACCAGCCACGACGTGGTGCGGCACCGGCTGGTCGGGGACATCGTGGACGCCTACGAGCGCTACGACGCCCGGGCCCGCGGGGCGTCCCCGCCGCAGCGCCGCAAGCGCGCCCAGTGAGAACCAGCAGCGTGAGAGCCAGCGCGTGAAGGCCAGCCTGGAGCAGGCGCCGCGGTGAGCATCGAGATCGCCAACGAGTCCGGGGTCGACGTGGACGAGGCCGACCTCGCCGCCCTGGCCCGGCACGTCCTGGACGGCATGCGGATGCACCCGCTCGCCGAGCTGTCGGTCCTGCTGGTGGACCGGGGCACCATGTCCGACCTGCACGAGCGCTGGATGGGCGAACCGGGCCCGACCGACGTGCTGGCCTTCCCCATGGATGAGCTGCGGCCGCCGCCCCCGGGCAGCGGCGCCCGGCGGGGATCAGGGCGCGGGCGGGGAACCGACGTCGCCGCCCGGCCTGCTCGGCGACGTGGTGCTCTGCCCCGAGGTCGCCGCCGACCAGGCCAGCCAGGCGCAGCACCCGCTGCGCGACGAGCTGGAACTGCTCTGCACGCACGGCATCCTGCATCTGCTCGGGTATGACCACGCCGAGGCGGACGAGCGCACCGCCATGTTCGGCCTGCAGGACAAGCTGCTCGCGACCTGGCGCTCGGCCCGGGATCAGCCACCCGGGCGGCCCGGTGACCAGGAGGGGCAGGAAGGGACGGGGTGAGGCCACCATGGTGTGGCTGATCATCGCCGCGGCGGCGCTGGCGCTGGGGGCCGGGCTGTGCGCGAGTGCCGAGGTGGCGCTCATGCGCGTGTCCCGGTCCGGGGCGGGGGAACTGGCCCGCAGCCGCAGGGGCAACCGGAACCGCGCCGCCACCCGGCTCCAGGCGGTGCTGGCCGAGCCCGCCCGGTACCTGGCCGTGCTGCTGCTCGCCCGGGTCTGCAGCGAGACCGCGGCCATCGTGCTGGTCGCCGCCGCGCTGCTGCACTGGCTCGGCACCGGCTGGCACGTGTTCCTGCTGATCTTCGTCATCATGGCCGCCGTGCTGTACGTCCTGGCCGGGATCGGGCCGAGGATCCTCGGCCGGCAGCACGAGCGCATCGTGGCCCTGGTGGCGGCCGACGTGCTGTATCCCGTGACCCGGATCCTCGGGCCCCTCCCGCGGCTGCTGCTGGCCCTGGGCAGCGTGCTGACCGCGGGCCGGGGATCCCGGGACGCGTTCGGCACCGAGGAAGAGCTGCGCGGCCTGGTCGACCTGCTGGAACAGCGCCAGGTCATCGAGCCCGGGGCGCGGGCCATGATCCACTCGGTGTTCGAGCTCGGGGACACGATCGTCCGCGAGGTGATGGTCCCGCGCACCGACATGGTCTTCGTGGAGCGGGACAAGACGCTGCGCCAGGCGCTCTCGCTCGCCCTGCGCAGCGGCTTCTCCCGGATCCCGGTGGTCGGCGAGAACCAGGATGACGTCATCGGCATCGCCTACCTGAAGGACCTGGTGACGATCAGCCAGGAACATCCCGAGCAGGAGTCGGTGGCCAGCGTGACCTCGGTGATGCGGCCCGCCACCTTCGTGCCCGAGAGCAAGCCGGTGGACGAGCTGCTCCGGGAGATGCAGCAGCTCCGGATCCACCTGGCCATCGTGATCGACGAGTACGGCGGGACCGCCGGGCTGGTCACCATCGAGGACATCCTGGAGGAGATCGTCGGGGAGATCACCGACGAGTACGACCACGAGCAGCCCACCGTGGAGTGGCTGTCCCCGGAGCGGGCCAGGGTCACCGCCCGGCTGCCCGTGACCGACCTGGAGGAGCTGTTCGGCGCCACGATCGAGGCCGAGGACGTGGAGACGGTCGGCGGCCTGCTGGCCCACGCGCTGGGCCGGGTGCCCATCGCCGGGTCGGTGGCCACGGTGGCGGGGCTGAAGCTGACCGCCGAGAGCCTGGCCGGGCGGCGCAACCGGATCGGCACCGTCACCGTGGAACGGGCTGCGGAAAAGGCCCAGCAGGCGGCCGGTACGTACGAGACGGATGGGGACTGATGTGACGGACGCTCCCGCCGCTACACTCGGGCAGGTGAGCGCGGTGGAGCCAGGCCCGGAAGACCTGAAGATCATCACGCTGGCCCGGTCGGCGCGGGCCCGGGTCGCCGCGGCCGAGGGCGCGGCGGTGCGGGATGAGACGGGCCGCACCTACGCGGCCGCGGCCGTCTCGCTGCCGTCGCTGAAACTGTCCGCGCTGCGCCTGGCCGTGGCCATGGCGGTGTCCAGCGGAGCGTCGAGCCTGGAGGCCGCGGCGCTGGTCAGTGACGCCGAGGGGGTTGACCCGGCGGACCTCGCGGTGGTGCGCGAGGCTGGTCCCGCCGCCGTGGTGTTCCAGGCGGGCTCGAACGGGATGCTCCGCGCGACGGTCACTCCGTGACTCAGGAGACCTCGTTCGCGTCGAGGGTGAAGTAGATGGTGGCGCCGCGGCCGACGGCGCCTTCGGCCCAGGTCCGGCCGCCGTGGCGCTGGACGATGCGCTGGACGCTGGCCAGGCCGATGCCGGTGCCGGGGAACTCGCTGGCGTCGTGCAGCCGCTGGAACGGCTGGAACAGCTTGCCGACGTAGGCGGGGTCGAAGCCGGCCCCGTTGTCGCGCACGTAGCAGCAGAGGGGGGCGTCGTCCACCGCAGTAGTGCCGAACTCGATGGTGGCGTCCTCGCGGCCGGCGGTGAACTTCCACGCGTTTTCGAGCAGGTACTCCAGCGCGGCCCGGATCAGGGGGCGGTCCGCAGTGACCCGGACGCCGTCCTCCACGGTCACCTGCACCTGGCGGCCGGGGTGACGGGCGCGGAGCAGTTCGCAGGCGGCCGTGACCTCGGCGCTGAGGTCCACGTCCTGGAGGTTCATCTCGGCTTGGGTCACCCGCAACAACTGCAGCAGGTCATCGATCAGGGCGCTCATTTGCGCGCAGCCGGCCTGGACGCGATCTGGCGTAGTCGCGGCCTGTTGCGTCGAGCCGGTCGCCGTAGTCGTCCCGCAGGACTTCGGCGAACCCGCTTATCCCGCGCAGCGGGGTTCGCAGGTCGTGGGCGACCGAGTAGGTGAACGCCTCCAGGTTCTTGTTGGCCTGCTCCAGGTGCATGGTGCGCTGCTGCACCCGCTGTCCCAGGGTGGCGTTCAGGGCCGGATCTCCCGGCCCCCGGAGCATCTCGCGTTCGGCGTCTTTGCGGGCGGTGATGTCCCGGTTGATCTCCATGATATCCCAGCAGGGATCCGTCCGGCCCGCGCTGTGCCGCCCAGCGGCTCTCCACGATGATGGTCCGCCCGTCGGCCACCGGTGGACAAGCTCGCCCTCCCAGACGTCCATGCTGGGTCGCGGCGGTCTCGATGCTGGCGCAGCGGCTCGGGGAACTCGGTGCGGAGCAGTTCGTGGGAGATGCGCCCCATCGCCTCGGCCCGGGTGAAGCCGTAGGTGCTGCTCGGCGGCCGCGTTCCAGTACGTGATGTGATCGTCCAGATCGCGGACGAAGATCGCGTCGTGGGCCAGTTCGAGCAGCGCGGCCTGCCCGGCTATGGTCCTCTCCCTGGCGTCGCGTTCGGACATGTCGGCGAACGCGGCGATGGCGTAGTTGACGTCCCCGCCAGCCCCGTATACCGGGCGGCCCCAGACTTCCAGCGGGATCACCTCACTATCCGGCTTGCGGATCTCCATATCGTCAAGGTGCGACGGCTACGCCGCGCGGGCACGGACAATGGCCATCCGCTCGGTCGGGTAGGGCCGGTCTGTGCCGGACTGAAAAGCGTTGTAAGTCTCGGGCGAGCTGGGCGGCGCCGACGTCCGCGACGACGCCCCGGCCCAGCACCCGTTCGAACTCCTCATTGGCGTAGTAGGGCTCGCCGCCCGGCAAAGTGATAAACACCGCGACGGGCATGACGTCAAGGAACTGGAACAGCCGCTGCTCACCTTCCCGCGCCTCCAGTTCGGCCCCCGCCTGCCGCGCCGCCTCGGCCACCCGGCGCCGCCCATCCGCCCGATGCGCCCGCTGCGCCAGCCAGACCACCAGCATCACCAGGCCAGCCAGGACAAGCCCCAGGACGGTGGCCGCGCCGGTGAGCGTGCCCACGGTGATGCGCCCCGGGGCCTGACCTCGGCCCGCGACGACCAGCCATACCGCGGCGACCAGGCCGAGAGCCAGCACGCCGGCGGGCATGGGGAGCCACCTGGGCAGGCATCCCGTGACGCGGAGTGGAATCCCGCCAGGCCGCGCTGAGCAGGGAGAACGAGAGGAAGAGCATGGCCACGGTGGTGAGCGAACGACATGGCACTCAGATGTCCCCAGCCGTACGCGGCGGGGTGCCGGTGGCGTACCCGAAGGACGCGATGATGGCGATAGCGGCGATGAGGGATCCCGCCCAGGGCCAGGGGCGGCTGGCCATCGGCGGCGGCGCCATGGACCCCACAGCAGCAGGGTGGCGCCGGCCAGCGTCACGCACACCGCGGTGTTGATCCCCGTGCCCGGCGGCGGGGCCGGCTGGCCAGCATCAGCCAGCGTCGCGTCTGTGTCGTTGATCAGCATGGCTTCTCCGCCTCGCCGGCGTCCCCGGGCCTCTCTGCAAGCCCGGCGCCTCTGCTACGTACTGTGCTCGTTTGATTACACTATGTCGTATTTAGATCATGCCCGACAGTGTCAAAAGACCCGCGGGCACGGAGGACCTTCGTGGCGAGATGTGCTCCCGGGGATCGGAGCCGGCGGCTGCGGCCGCGGCGGCCGGTACCAGCGCCGCCGGGGGTAGGGGAGAATCCAAGGGTGGGATCGCCGCGTAGTACTCGCCCAGGCCCGGCCGCCCAGGCCCCGGCCGGCGCGCCCCGGCCCAGGGTCGGCGGCGGCGCAGCCTGAGTTCCGTTCGGGCTTCGCCTGCTTCGTGGGCCGGCCGAATGTCGGCAAGTTGACTCTGATGAACGCCCTGGTGGGCACCAAGGTGGCCATCACCAGCAGCCGGCCGCAGACCACCAGGCGGGCCATCCGCGGGATCGTGCACCGTCCGGACGCGCAGCTGATCATCGTGGACACCCCCGGCCTGCACCGGCCGCGGACCCTGCTCGGGGAGCGGCTGGACAGCCTGGTCCGCTCCACCCTGACCGAGGTGGACGTGATCGGGTTCTGCCTGCCCGCCACGGACCCGATCGGCCCCGGGGACAAGTACCTGGCCGCTGAGCTCGCCGGGCTCTCCCGCAGGACGCCGGTGGTGGCGATCGTCACCAAGACCGACCAGGCCACCCCGGACCAGGTCGCGGCGCAGCTGGCGGCGGTGGCGGAACTCGGTGACTGGGCGGACATCGTGCCGGTGTCCGCGCTGGGAGAGTTCCAGCTGGACGTGCTGGCGGACGTGCTGGTGTCCCACCTCCCGCCGGGGCGGCCGCTCTACCCGGACGGCGAGCTGACCGATGAGCCCGAGCAGCTGCTGGTGGCGGAGCTCATCCGGGAGGCGGCCCTGGAGGGGGTGCGGGACGAACTGCCGCACTCGATCGCCGTGGTGGTGGAGGACATGGCGCCGCGGGCGGGCCGGGACGACCTGATCGACGTGTACGCGTTCATGTACGTGGAGCGGCCGAGCCAGAAGGCCATCGTCATCGGGCCCAAGGGCGCCCGGCTGAAAGAGGTGGGCACCCAGGCCCGGCAGCAGATCGAGGCCCTGCTGGGCACCAAGGTCTATCTCGACCTGCGCATCAAGGTGGCCAAGAACTGGCAGCGGGACCCGAAACAGCTTCGCCGCCTGGGCTTCTACGACTGAGCCGCGCGCGACCGCGCTGTCTCGAGCCTGGGCCGTCGCTGCACCGGGCTGTCTCACTGGGCGGACCGGGATCTGCGCGCCGCCCGGTTCGTCTGCTACTGTCGAAACGCCATGGTGCACGGAATGCTGCTGCTTACCTGCCGCGGCGGGGGCCGATAAGGCCGGCTCCCTCGCCGCGGGGTTTGGCGTGACGGCTGGCCGCCGCCCGATCCGCGAGGGAGCAGATCCTCACAATGCATTCCGATGACGTAAGCAATTCCCAGCCCGCCGCGGCTCAGCCTGCCTCACCTGGCCGGGTACCCGCCGGGTATGCCCCGGTCCGGCAGCAGCCCAGCGGCATGCCCTGCCATCGATATACCCCGTTCCAGCCGGTCGACCTGCCGGACCGGACCTGGCCCGGCCGGAGCATCACCCAGGCCCCGCGGTGGCTGTCCACCGACCTCCGCGACGGCAACCAGGCCCTGATCGACCCCATGAGCCCGGCCCGGAAGCGGACCATGTTCGACCTGCTGGTCCGGATGGGATACAAGGAGATCGAGGTCGGCTTCCCGTCGGCCAGCCAGACGGACTTCGACTTCGTCCGGAGCCTGATCGAGGGCGGCCGGATTCCCGATGACGTGCAGATCTCCGTCCTCACCCAGGCTCGTGACGAGCTGATCGAGCGGACCGTGCAGTCGCTGGCCGGCGCCCCGCGCGCCGCGGTGCACATGTACAACGCGACCGCGCCGGTCTTCCGGCGGGTGGTGTTCGGCAACGACCGGGACGGAGACCAAGGCCCTGGCCGTCGAGGGCACCCGGTCGGTGATGAAGTACGCCGAGCAGTACCTCGCGGACTGCGACTTCGGCTATGAGTACTCGCCCGAGATCTTCATGGACACCGAGCTCGACTACGCCGCCGAGGTCTGCGCGGCGGTCATGGACGTCTGGCAGCCGGGGCCCGGCCGGGAGATCATCCTGAACCTGCCCTGCACCGTCGAGCGTTCCACCCCGAACGTGTACGCCGACCAGATCGAGTGGATGACCCGGAACCTGCCGAACCGTGAGCACGTGTGCCTGTCCGTGCACACCCACAACGACCGCGGCACCGCCGTCGCCGACGCGGAGCTGGCGGTGCTGGCCGGCGCGGACCGGATCGAGGGCTGCCTGTTCGGCAACGGCGAGCGGACCGGGAACGTCTGCCTGGTCACCCTGGGCCTGAACCTGTTCAGCCAGGGCATCGACCCGATGATCGATTTCTCCGACATCGACGAGATCCGGCGCACCGCCGAGTACTGCAACCAGCTTCCGGTGCACCCCCGGCACCCGTACGCGGGGGACCTGGTCTACACGGCGTTCTCCGGCTCGCACCAGGACGCCATCAAGAAGGGCCTGGAGGCGGTGGAGCGGGACGCCGCGGCCGCCGGGATCGCCGGTCCGCGACTTCCCCTGGGCGGTCCCGTACCTGGCCATCGACCCGCAGGACGTGGGACGCACGTACGAGGCCGTGATCCGGGTCAACTCCCAGTCCGGCAAGGGCGGCGTGGCCTACATCATGAAGGCCGAGCACCAGCTGGACCTGCCCCGGCGGCTCCAGATCGAGTTCTCCCGGGTGGTCCAGGCGCACACCGACGCCGAAGGCGGCGAGGTGTCCCCGGCCCAGATGTGGGAGGCGTTCTCCGACGAGTACCTCGCCCGGGGAACGGTGGCCCTGCTCGCGCACCACACGTCCTCCGTGGTGGACGCCAAGGACGCGCTCACCGTGGACATCCAGATCGACGGCCAGGAGCACCAGGTCGAGGGGGCCGGCAACGGGCCGATCTCGGCGTTCTGCGACGCGCTGGCCGCCGTCGGGATCGAGGTCCGCGTGCTCGACTACGCCGAGCACGCGCTCTCCGCGGGCAGCGACGCGCAGGCGGCCGCCTACGTGGAATGTGAGGTAGACGGCCGCCCCTGGTGGGGGGTGGGCATCGACGCGAACACGGTGACCGCCTCGCTGCGCGCCGTTCTTTCGGCCGTGAACCGGTCCCGCCGCGGCTGACCGGCTCAGCTGGCCGGGCGCGCGCCGGGAACCCGGGACCATAACCCGGGTTCCCGGCGCGCGCCTGCGCCGGGGCAGGACCCGCGGTGCGCGACAATGGCAGGGTGAGCCTGTACCGGGATGACGGGATTGTGCTGCGCACCCAGAAGCTGGGTGAGGCAGACCGGATCGTCACGATCCTGACCAGGCGGAACGGCCGCGTCCGGGCGGTCGGCAAGGGGGTGCGCCGGACGAAGTCACGGTTCGGTGCCCGGCTGGAGCCGTTCACCCACGTGGATCTGCTGCTGTACACCGGCCGCTCGCTGGACGTGATCACCCAGGCGGAGACGGTGCGGGCGTACGGCGAGCCGCTGGCTACGGACTATCCGCGGTACACCAGCGGCACGGCCATGCTGGAGACCGCCGAGCGGTTCACCCCCATGGAGAAGGAGCCCCTCATCCGCCAGTTCCTGTTGCTGGTCGGCGGCCTGCGGGCACTCGGCGAGCGGGTGCATGACCCGCGCCTCGTGCTCGACGCCTACCTGCTGCGGACGCTGGCCGTGGCGGGTTACGCGCCCGCCCTCGACGAGTGCGCGGTGTGCGGCACCCCGGATGGGGCCAGCCCCGGCGACATGACGGGATCGAGGTCGTTCGCTGTGCCCGGCCGGCGGGCTGACCTGCCGGTCCTGCCGGCCGCCGGGCGCCGCGAGCCCCGCGGTGGCGACCATCGCCCTGATGCGGGCGCTGCTGCGCGGCGACTGGGCCCGGGCCGACGCCAGCCAGGCCCGGCACCAGGTGGAATGCAGCGGCCTGGTGGCCGCCTACGTGCAGTGGCACCTCGAGCACTCCATCCGTTCCCTCCGTCACGTGGAGCACGTGTGAGCCGTCCGCCGGTCCGCCCGCCGTACCCGCATCCGGACGGCGCCCGGCCGCCCGCCATCCCGGCCGACCTGGTGCCCCGGCACGTCGCCCTGGTCATGGACGGCAACGGGCGCTGGGCCAAGGAGCGCGGGCTGCCCCGGACCGAGGGCCACAAGATGGGCGAGTCCGCCCTCTTCGACGTGATCATGGGCGCGATCGAGCTCGGCATCCCCTACCTGTCGGCCTACGCGTTCTCCACCGAGAACTGGCGGCGATCCCCGGATGAGGTCCGCTTCCTGATGGGGTTCAACCGGGACGTGATCCGCCGCCGCCGCGACCAGCTGAACGAGGTGGGCGTCCGGGTCCGCTGGGCCGGCCGCAGCCCCAGGCTCTGGCGGAGCGTCATCTCCGAACTCGAGGACGCCGAGCGCATGACCGAGGGCAACTCGGTGCTCACCCTGCAATTCTGTGTCAATTATGGCGGCCGGGCCGAAATCGCCGATGCGGCGGCGGCCATCGCCCGGGAAGTGGCAGCGGGCCGGCTGAGCCCGGACAAAATCAACGAGAAACTCGTGGCCCGCTATCTGGATGAGCCGGATATTCCCGATGTCGATCTGTTCGTGCGGTCCTCAGGGGAGCAGCGCATCTCGAATTTCCTGCTCTGGCAGTCCGCGTACGCCGAACTCGTCTTCCTGGACACGCTTTTCCCCGATTTCGACCGGCGCCACCTGTGGCAGGCCTGCGAGATCTACGCGAGCCGGGACCGGCGTTACGGCGGCGCCCAGCCCAACCTGCTGCCGGTCACCGGTACCTGAGCAGCGCCCGGCCGGCAGGCCGCGTCTAGCGGAGGCCCTGCCAGACGGCCAGGCCGAGCAGGACCGCCACCGCCAGCACCCGCAGCACCCGGGTCGGTGGCTGCAGCGCGGGCCAGGACAGCACGGCCAGCCAGGCCAGGAACACGGTGACCACGAGAAGCATGGCCGCCCCGCCCCAGCCGCGGACCGCCAGGCCGCCGATGAACAGGGCGGCGATGACGCACCGGCGGCAGCCACCGGGGCAGGGCACGAAGGTACGCGGCGGGCCGGAGGCTCAGCCGCTCGATGGACTGACGGATCTGCGGGGATTGCTGGCGCACAGTCACTAAGTATCCCACCGTGGGCGGCTGGCCGGATTTCGGCTCAAGATTTCACATCTCCTTGGCAAAGTTACCCCCTTATCGGCTCCGCGCTCCCATCGGCGATGCGCTTGCGGCTGAATGCGCAGGGAACGGAAAGGCGGAAGGCCTGACGTCGTCCCCCGGCGGTTGCGGGCGTTATCGCATTCGGGGGATGCAGATGCGTCGGGTAATCACTTTTGCGCTGGTCGTAGGACTTACTTATGCGGGACTCGGAGCATTTGCGCCGGCTCACCCTGGGCCTGGGCTCCCGGGCGGCCGCGGTGCACCTCACGGCGCAGGCCAGCCGGCCCGGGTTCAAGGTAGTCCGGTTCGCCGGGTACACCATCAGGGTCCCCGCGAGCTGGCCAGTGTACCGGCTGGACCGCGATCCCAGCCGGTGCGTCCGGTACGACCGGCATGCGGTCTACCTCGGCCAGCCCGGGGCCAATCAGCAGTGCCCCGCGCACCTGGTCGGCCGCACCGCGACGATCAGCATCCAGGCGACCGGTTCCGCTTCGGGGCCGGCCTCCAGCGTGGCCGATCCCGCGGGCACCGGGGCCGCGATCGGAACCCTGCCGCAGGTCGGCGGGTCGGTGACGCGCAATGCCCAGGATCAGGAGATGGGCACCTCGCTCGCGGATCCGGGCGTGGCGGTCACCGGGACCTACACCGGGGGCGGCCGCGGGGTGCTGGCCATCCTGCGCAGCCTGCGGCGGGGGGACGGCCACTTCACCCGGGCCAGCGCCGCGCCCGGCCCGGCCCGCGTGCTGAAGGGTTCCACGGCGGCCCTGCTCTCCGCGCCGCTGCCCGCCAGGCCGCTGTCCTCCAGCCGCCAGAGCACCGTGACGGTTCCGCGGGCCGCGGCCACGCTGCACGCCTCATCCGCCACCCGGCGCGGGCACCCGCACACGCACAAAGGCCGGCACCACCGCCAGGCACCGCAAGCACCGGGGCAGCAGGCACAAGGGCAGCAGGCACCAGGCCGTAAGCACAGGAGCAACAAACGGAAGAGCGCCAGGCACCACGGCAAGCACAAGGCCAGCAAGCGTCACGCCCGCAAGCACCGGGCCCGCAAGCACCGGGCCCGCAGGCACCGGGCCCGCAGGCACCGGGCCCGCAGGCACCGGGCCCGCAGGCACCGGGCCCGCAGGCACCGGGCCCGCCACGCACCGGGCCCGCCAGGCACCGGGCGCCGCAGGCACCGGGCTCACCCGCGCACTCCCCGCCTCCGCGTCGCCCGGCACGGCTTCGACAGCTGCACCACTCCCTCCCTGGCCGCGATGCGGGCGTGGCGCCGGGCGTTCTCGGCCATGGGGGTCTACATCGGCGGCGTGGAGGCCGGCTGCGCCTCCCCGAACCTGACCGCGGGCTGGGTCCGCGCGGTGACCGGCATGGGCTGGGCCCTGCATGCCGACCTACGTCGGCCGGCAGGCATCCTGCTCGCCGTACTCGGTCCGGATCCGGCCGGCCCGCGCGGTGGCCCAGGGCCGCGCCGCGGCTCTCGACGCCATCCACCAGGCCGCCGGGCTGGGGATGGGCCGCGGCACCCCGGTCTATTACGACATGGAGGCCTACCACGGGCACCGCCGCTGCAAGGACGCGACGCTGGCCTTCCTGGACGCCTGGACCAGGACGCTGCACGCGCACGGCTACTCCTCCGGGGTGTACTCCAGCGCCTCGTCCGGGGCCGAGAACCTCGGCTGGGCGCACCGGGTGGACGGGCACGCGATCGCCAAGCCGGACTCGATGTGGTTCGGTCTGTGGGACAACGAGCAGAACGTGCGGGGCCTGCCGTACCTGCTGCAGAGCTGGTGGCGGGGGCCGCGCCGGATCAAGCAGTACGAGGGCCCGCACCGGCGCAGCCTGGGCGGGTACACACTGGACATCGACTCCGACTGGGTCTACGGGGCTGTTTACCGGTAATAGGCTGGGCGGATGCGCCCGCCCGCCGCGCTGTGGCGCGCCGCCCGCCGACCGCCAGCCGGATGGAGTCCTGATGGCCCGCCGTAACGACCGCATGGAAACGATCGTCAGCCTGGCCAAGCGCCGTGGCTTCGTCTTCCCCTCCAGTGAGATCTACGGGGGGCTCCGCGCCTCCTGGGACTACGGACCGCTGGGCGTGGAGATGAAGAACAACATCAAGCGGCAGTGGTGGAAGGCGATGGTCCAGGAGCGGGACGACATCGTCGGGCTGGACTCCTCGGTCATCCTGGCCCGCGAGGTGTGGGAGGCCAGCGGCCACGTCACCGAGTTCGTGGACCCGCTGACCGAGTGCCAGTCGTGCCACCGCCGCTTCCGCGCCGACCACCTGATCGAGGGGTACGAGGAGAAGCACGGCCACCCGCCGGAGAACGGCCTGAAGGACATCGCCTGCCCGCATTGCGGGACCCGGGGCGCGTTCACCGAGCCGCGCATGTTCAACGGGCTGCTGCGCACCTTCCTGGGCGCCACCGAGGACGAGTCGGGCCTGGCCTACCTGCGGCCGGAGACCGCGCAGGGGATCTTCATCAACTTCCGCAACGTGCTGCAGACCTCACGCAAGAAGGTCCCGTTCGGCATCGGGCAGATCGGCAAGTCGTTCCGCAACGAGATCACCCCGGGGAACTTCATCTTCCGGACCCGCGAGTTCGAGCAGATGGAGATGGAGTTCTTCGTCAAGCCGGGCACCGACGAGGAATGGCACGAGTACTGGATCAAGAGCCGGCTCGCCTGGTTCACCGGCCTCGGCGTGAACGCGGAAAACCTGCGCCTGTACGACCACCCGGCGGACAAGCGCTCGCACTACTCCAAGCGGACCGTGGACATCGAGTACCGCTACGACTTCACCGGCGTGGAGTGGGGTGAGCTGGAGGGCATCGCCAACCGGACCGATTACGACCTGGGCGTGCACGCCAAGGCCTCCGGCCAGGACCTGTCCTACCTGGACCAGGACTCCGGCGAGCGGTTCGTGCCCTACGTCATCGAGCCCGCGGCCGGGGTTGACCGGTCCATGCTCGTCTTCCTGCTCGACGCCTACAGCGAGGACGAGGCGCCGGACGCCAAGGGCAAGCTGGAGAAGCGCACCGTGCTCCGGCTGGACCCGCGGCTCGCCCCGGTCAAGGTGGCGGTGCTGCCCCTGTCCCGCAACGCCGACCTGTCCCCGAAGGCCCGCGACCTGGCCGCCCAGCTGCGCAAGCGGTGGAACACCGACTTCGACGACGCCAGCGCCATCGGCCGCCGCTACCGGCGGCAGGACGAGATCGGCACCCCGTTCTGCGTGACGGTCGACTTCGACACGCTCACCGACGACGCGGTGACGGTCCGGGAGCGGGACTCGATGAAGCAGGAGCGGATCGGCATCGACGGCATCGAGGGCTACCTGGCCGAGCGCCTGACCGGCTGCTGACCCGGCCCGTCGCAGGCCGGCCGCACGTGCGGCCCGGCCGGGCCCCGGCACCGGCCGGGCCGCACGACGGCAGTGCCGGCTACCAGGCGAGGTTGACGGTCCCGGACGGCGCCCCGGGCAGCGGGGTGACCGCCCGTCCCGCAGGATGTCCGGCCCGGGACCGGCCTGACCGCGTCCCGGCCCGGGCCGGTCAACGATCAGGGTGCTGCCCGTCGGGGCTGGTCCACAGCACATTCCAGGTTCCGCAGCGCGGCTCGGTGCGACGTCCGGGCCGGGTACCGAGGGTGCGGCGCCGTGCTGGCCGAGAACTCGGTGACCCGGTAGGTCGCTACCGCTGCGGCCGGTGGTCACGGTGACGATCCGGCTGCCGTCGGGCGTGATGAGGGTAGTTGCCGGCCGGGCCGTTCTTGGGCTACCGAGGCCGGTGAAACTGCACGCTGATCTTGCTGGAGCCGAGGCTGCCGGCCGGTGCGCGCGGTGTCGAGCAGGCGCACCTCGGTGATGCCTCCCGACTTGGTCCACAGCTGGAAGGCGAGCGTCCGCCCGTCCGCGGTCCACGACAACGGCGCGCCTGAGGGCTTGCTGTTGCCCACCCAGGTGTCGCCAACCGACTCGGGGTCCACGGTCCCGGAGCGTGTGCGGCCAGATCCAGTCCTGTTTCGACCCGGTCGCCAGCGTGATCACTCTGATCTCAGCGGGACGCACGATCAGGGCCAGCTTGCTGCCGTCAGGCGACACGCGCCGAGGCCGGACAGGTGCAGGGAGCTGGACCGGCCCGCGGCTGGGCAGCGGCGGTGAGCTGGGCCGTGCGGGTCGCGCGGGTCGAACCGCAGCCGGAAGAACGCGACCGGCGTGGTGTTGTCCCGCTGCTGCGCGGCCTCCCCGCGGGTACCGGACGTGACATTCCACCAGCGCTGGGCGGCCAGGACGAACGTGCGGTCGTCGGCCGCGCCACTCACGAACGTGAACGAGCCGTAGGGCCGGGGCGGCTGCACCGTGGCCAGGACCGCGCCGGTCGCAGTGGCCCGGATGACCGCGTGGTCTGGGGCGTCGGGCCAGGCCGGCGAGCGCGACGTAGTACGGCGGGACGCTGCGCAGCGCGCTGGTCCCGGACGCCGGGCCCTGCTGAGCCGCCGGGCGGCGTGTGGCCGGTCAGGAGACAGCGAGGCGATGACCACGGCGGCCACGGCCGCCGCCGCGGCCAGCGGGGTCAGGGCCCGCAGCCAGCGGCGCCGGCCCGACGCGCCACCCCGCAGCGGACCGGCCGCCGGATCGTCGGGGAGCCGCAGCGGCGGGGCGCTGCCGGGCGGCACCGTGTCCGCGGCGGCCCTGGTCGCGGCGCGGAGCCGCTCTTCGGTGCTCGATCACTGGGCTCATCATCGGCCTGCCTCCTGGATAAGCCGGCCCAGCGCGGCCAGCCCGCGGGACGTGGTGGACTTGACCGTGCCGGGGCTGATGCCCATGGACTCCGCGATCTCCGGCTCGGTCTGGTCGAGGTAGAAGCGGAGCACTAAGGCCTCCCGCTGCCGGTCCGGCAGCCGCCGCAGCGCGCTCAGCACCTGCTGGTGCTCCTCGCCGAGGAGCGCGGCCTGCTCCGCCGAGGCGGCGTCCGCCGCGTCCGGGGCCGGGGCCGCCGCGCCGCTGGGCCCGGATCCGCTGCCGCAACTCCGAGCGGCACCCGTTGAGCGTGGCGGCGCGCACGTAGCTCAGGGCCTTGGCCGGGTCGGCCAGCTGGCCCCAGCGGCGGTACAGGCCGCAGAACGCCTCCTGGACCACGTCCTCGGCCGCGGCCCGGTCGCCCAGCATGACGACCGCCAGCCGGATCAGCCCGACCGCGTGCGCCTCATACAGGGCGGTGACGGCCTGCGCGGCGTCCGCGCGTGGCCGCGTCGTCCGGCCGGCCCGCCCCGGAACCCTCCCCGCTCGGCTCGCGTGCCCATTGGTATGCCCACGTATCAGAGACGTCCCGCCGCGCGGCCAGTTGCTCGCCGCGATGGGCAAAATTCTCCGCAACGAAAACCGGCCGGTCTCAGCGTCCCCGGCCAGCCGGTGTCTCGCGGCGCTGTCCCGGGTCCACCGTGCGGCCAGTCCACCATGAATCCGGCGGTTTCGGACGGGTTGTCCCTGCGAGAATCATGGCGGGGGGTTCAGCGGTCCTGCGACGGGCCCGCCTCGCGGCTCCCCGGAGAGGAAACGATGAAGCTGGCCCGTCTGGTCACCAGCGCCGTCGCCCTGGCCGCCTCGGTCGCAGCGGTGGTGGCGGGCGACGCCCGGGTGATCGGCGCGTCCACGGCCAGCCAGCCGCGCCGGGCCATGCCGCCATGTCTCCGGTCCGTTCCACCGCGACAAGAACATGATCATCGGCGCGGGCGGCCAGCGGTACATCCCCTACGGCATCACCGTCACCGGCCTGGGCAGCCCCAGCTGGAAGACTCAACAGCGTCGGCGACGACGCTGAGATCGACGCCGCAGCCGCCTGGTGGTGCAGCAACACCGTCCGCCTGCAGGTCTTCCAGTACGGCCTGCTGGGGCCGGGTAAGACTGGCGTCAAAGTGAACCGCACGTTTCTCGGCCTGATCAAGGGTGAGGTCAACACGGCGCTTGACGACGGGCTGGTCGTGGTGATCAACGACCAGACCGAAGGTGGCGGCAACCCGTACTTCCCGGGCATGCCGACCGCCCAGACCGAAGCGTTCTGGAAGGTCATGTCCCGCGTGTACGGATCCAACCCGGACGTGATCTTCGACCTGTTCAACGAGCCGCGGCGCGCTGTCTACCCGACCGAGGCGGGAACGTGGAAGTTCTGGAAGCACGGCGGCGTCTACGAAGGCCACCGCTTCATCGGCATGGAACCTCTCGCGCTTTATGTCCGCAGCCGCGGGGCCAGGAACCTGCTCTGGATCGAGGGGCCGCACACCGCCGGGACGCTGGACGAGATCGTCAGCCACCAGATCACCGGCGCCGGGCCGGTGGAGTACACCATCAACCACCCGGGCGGGCCGGCCGCCCCGCACGACCCGGCCGAGTGGTACCACCGGTTCGGCTTCGCGGCCGGGAAGGTCCCGATGACCGACGCCGAGTGGACCAACTATTCATCCACCCGGGCCTGCTGGGCGGACGCACCGACGAGCGTGCAGGCGTTCCTGCACTACCTGGGCCGCCACGGGATGGGCCTGCTCGCGTGGACGCTGAGCCCGGGCGTGCTCGCCGCGTCGGCTGACCTGGCTGACCCGACGGTGATCCGGTCGGACTGGGCGTGCACGGACGCCGGGCTGGACGAAGGTGCCGGTTCAGCGATCATGAACTGGTTCCGGCAGCACAACTCGTGAGCCGGGCTCAGGCGCCCCCGGCCAGCAGCGCGGCCAGCACGGCGCCGATCACGGCGTCGCCCGGGCCGCCTGTTTCAGCAGCGTCCGACGATGAGCGGCGGAAGACCTCCGCGGCGGCCTGGTGGAACCCGCCGGGCAGGCCGTCCGCGGTCATGCTGGCGGCGATCTCCTCCATCTCGCCCACCCAGCGCCAGCCCTTGGCCGCGGCGGACCTGGCCGCCCCCAGCGACCGGCCGCCCAGGCCCGGCTGGGACAGCGCCCACTCGTCCAGCAGGCTGTCCTGCACGCCCTCGGCCCGGGCCAGCGCCCGGGCGGCCAGCAGCAGCGCGGCGCTGCCCTTGGTCCAGGCGGCGTAGGCCATCTTGAGGGCCGAGGCCCCGGCCGGGTTTTCGTTGCGGAGAATTATCGGGGTCAGCGCGGTGCCCTGGAAGAGGGCTGCTACCTGCGCGGCCGGGCCGCCCCCGTCCCCGGCGGCGGAACCGCCGGCCAGGTAGAGGCGGGTGCCGCCCGGGCTGGCTTCCTCTCCCGGCCCCGGGGAGGGCGGGAGACCGATGATCCCGCCGTCCACGTAACGGGCCCCGGCCGCCCCGGCGATCGCCCGCACCTGGTGGGCGGTGCCGGGGGAGATGGCGTTGGCGTCCACGTAGATCCCGGTGAAACCGGCGGCGGCCACCGCCCGGGCGGTGTCCAGCGCGGCGTGCGGCGGGCAGATGGACAGGATGATGTCCGCCCGCCGGGCCAGGTCGGCGGCCTGGCCCGCGGCATCCGGGCCGGCCGCCGCGGTCAGCCCGGCCGCGGCGGCCCGGGCCCGGGTGGCCGGGCCGCGCCCGGCCGGCACCCACAGCACCTGGTACCCGCGGCCGGTCAGGCAGGCGGCCACGGCCGCGCCCATCTCGCCCGGATGCAGCAGCCCGATCAGCGTCTCGCTCATCCGCCCAGTGTGGCGCGGCGCGGGCCCCGGCCGCGGTCCCGGGCCCGCACTACGGCCGCTACCAGGCCGGGAAGATGCTCAGCTGGCCCAGGCCGTGCGTGCCGGGCAGCGGCGTGTACCGGTTACCGTGCAGCACGCCGAACTCTACCGGGAAGGTGGCTCCCGAGCTGGGCGAGGCCGGGCTGACAGTCACGCCGGGCCGGTGGGCCAGCACGAGCAGCGTGCTGCCGTCAGCGTTCGTCCACAGCACGGCCTGCTCCTGCTCGGGCCACCGCCGGAGGAACCGCCAGCGGCCGAGCACCGCGACCACCTTCCCGGTCCGCGCGGAGAATTCGGTGAAGGCGAATTCCGAGGTCAGCGGGTGGAAAGACTGGGTGACCGTGGCGACGACGATCTTGCTGCCGTCCGGCGTGAGCAGGGCGCCGAACGTGTCGGTGTTGTTGACCGCCCGGCCGTGGCGGAACCGGCGGCTGTTCTCGGTACCCGTCCAGTTCAGGCTCAGGGCCAGCCGGCTGGCGGCCAGGCTGCTGCCCGGCGCCGTGGTGTCCAGCAGCCGGACCTTGAACCGGCCGCCGACCCACCGCTGGAAGGCCAGCGTCCTGTCGTCCGCCGCCCAGGACAGCGCCGAGCCGGTGCCGCCCAGGCTCTCCTCGACCAGCTGGGCGCCCGGCCAGATCCAGACGCGCCGGGCCCCCGTGGCCAGCGTGTCCACCTGGATCTCCAGGCCGGGCCGGGGCCCGCCGGCCCGGCTGGCCATCGCGAGCTTGCGGCCATCCGGGGTGAGCGCCAGGCCGGAGAGATCCGCATCGGCCGGCAGCGCCGGGACAGGCAGCGGGCTCAGCGCCGAAACCTGGCCTGATGAGCTGATCCGCAGCTGGTAGAAGCGGATCGGCGCCGGCACCTGGACTGCGACGCTGCCCTGGCGCTGGACCTTCGGGGCGCCCGGCACGGGGATCCAGGGTGGCCCGGTGCTCGAGCGCCATCCGCTGTGCGGCCAGCACGTAGCGGCCCACGCCGGAGGCGGCAGCCACCATGATGAACGCGTTGTCCGGCCGGGGCGCGTTGAGCGTGGCCACGATCCGGCCGGTTCGGGTGGCGCGGACCTCCGCCTGCCGCGGCCAGCCCCGGCTGGGCCCGGTGTTGGTCAGCATGACGTAGTAGCGCGGGGCACTGGCCAGTAGCGCGTCTGGCCTGGTCCGGTGCGGGCCGGGCCGGGCCGGGCCGCCGGTGAGGGTGAGGGTGGCGGCCAGCACGGCCGCCACCGCGGCGGCCGCCGCCAGCGGGGTGAGCCAGGGCGGCCAGCCCCGCCAGCCGCGCGCCAGCCGGCCGCGCCCCGCCCTATCGGGCAGCCGCAGCTGCGGCACGTCCGTCCAGGAGATGTCCTCCGCGGCCTCCCGCAGGGCCTGGCGGACCCGGTCTTCCGGCGTGTTCATGACGGTTCCTCCAGCATGCGGCCCAGCGCCCCCAGGGCCCGGTGCGCGGTGGACCGGACGGTGCTCGGCCCGATTCCCATCGCCGCGGCGATCTCCGGTTCGGACAGGTCCAGGTAGAAGCGGAGCACCAGCACCTCACGCTGCCGCGGGGGCAGCTGCCGGAGCGCCCGCAGGACCGAGCGGCTCTGTTCCGCGGACAGCACAGCGGATTCCGCGGAAACCACGGGGAGCGCCGCGTCCGCCAGCCCGGCGGCGGCCGTCACGGCCGGGGCCCGGCCGTGACGGCGCAGCTGCGAGCGGCAGCCGTTCAGCACCGACGACCGCACATAGGGCAGCGCCTTGCCGGGATCGGACAGCTTCTCCCAGCGCCGGTACAGGCCGGCGAACGCCTCCTGCACCACGTCCTCGGCCGCCTGCCGCTCGCCGAGCATGAGATAGGCGAACCGGGTCAGCCCCAGCGCGTGGGCCTGGTACAGCGCGGTCACTAAGGTGTCCGCCTCCGGCGGCGGCTGCGGCCCGGGCTGGGTTCGGCGGCGAGCCATCCGCCCAGGGTGCACCGCGGCATCGGGGTCCATGTCCCATATGACCCCGGCGGCGCCGATCCGCTGCTTCCGGGCGGCAGAAATCTTGCCCGCGGCCGGCCGCGCGGGACCTCTGCCGGATGCAGCGGGACCTCTATCGGGTGCGCCGGCGCTCGGTGCTCGGTAGAGTCAAATGACCGGGCCGAAGAGGCCGTCATCATCCAGGCTGCCGTGCATCTAAGCCGCGGCTCGCACCGGCGGCCCCTCCGAGGAGAGCGTTTCAGTGCCGAAGCTCGTTTATGACTTCACCGAGGGCAATAAAGACCTTAAAGACCTGCTGGGCGGCAAAGGGGCAAACCTGGCTGAGATGACGAATCTTGGCCTGCCTGTTCCGCCCGGTTTCATCATTACCACCGAGGCGTGCCGGGAGTACCTGACCCAGGGCACCGTGCCCGACGAGCCTGGACGCGGAGGTCAGTGAGCACCTGGCCCAGCTGGAGAAGGCCATGGGCCGCAAGCTGGGCGACTCCGCCGACCCGCTGCTGGTCAGCGTGCGGTCCGGGGCCAAGTTCTCGATGCCCGGGATGATGGAGACGGTGCTGAACATCGGCCTGTCCGACGAGTCGGTGCACGGCCTGGCCAAGCAGGCCGGCAACGACCGGTTCGCCTGGGACGCCTACCGCCGCCTGATCCAGATGTTCGGCAAGACCGTGCTCGGCATCGAGGGCGACGCCTTCGAGCAGGTCATGGAAGAGGCCAAGCAGGCCAAGGGCACCAAGAACGACCTCGACCTGGACGCCAGCGACCTGCACAAGATCGTGGACCGCTTCAAGGAGATCGTCCGGGAGCACACCGGCCACGACTTCCCGCAGGAGCCGCGGGAGCAGATGGACATGGCCGTCAAGGCCGTGTTCAGCTCCTGGAACGCCGACCGGGCCATCCTGTACCGCCGCCAGGAGCGCATCCCCGCCGACCTCGGCACCGCGGTGAACATCGTGGCCATGGTGTTCGGCAACCTCGGCATGGACTCCGGCACCGGCGTCGCGTTCACCCGCGACCCGGGCAGCGGCCAGCAGGGCGTCTACGGCGACTACCTGCAGAACGCGCAGGGCGAGGACGTGGTGGCCGGCATCCGGAACACCGTCCCGCTGCAGGACCTGGAGAAGATCAACTCCGCGTGCTACGCCCAGCTGATGGACATCATGACCACGCTGGAGAACCACTACCGGGACCTGTGCGACATCGAGTTCACCATCGAGCGCGGCAAGCTGTGGATGCTGCAGACCCGGGTCGGCAAGCGCACCGCGGGCGCGGCCTTCCGCATCGCCACCCAGCTCGTGGACCAGGGCCTGATCGACATGGACGAGGCGGTCACCCGGGTCACCGGCGACCAGCTGGCCCAGCTGATGTTCCCCCGGTTCGACCTCAGCAGCGAGCCGAAGCGGATCACCAAGGGGGTCAGCGCGTCCCCGGGCGCCGCGGTCGGCAAGGCCGTGTTCGACTCGGCCAAGGCCGTCGAGCAGGCCGCGGCCGGCGAGGCCGTGATCCTGGTCCGCCGCGAGACCAACCCCGACGACCTGCACGGCATGATCGCCGCCAAGGGCATCCTGACCAGCCGGGGCGGCAAGACCAGCCACGCCGCCGTGGTCGCCCGCGGCATGGGCAAGACCTGCGTCTGCGGCGCCGAGGACCTCGAGGTGGACACCAAGGCCGGGAAGATCACCGCGCCCGGCGGCGTGGTCATCAGCGAGGGTGACGTGCTGTCCATCGACGGCACCAGCGGCAACGTCTACCTCGGTGAGGTGCCGGTCGCCGCGTCCCCGGTCGTCCAGTACTTCGAGAACGGCCTCGACGCCGACGCCGACGACCTGGTCAAGGCCGTGGACCGGATCATGAAGCACGCCGACGAGCGGCGCCGCCTCGGCGTGCACGCCAACGCCGACACCGGCGAGGACTGCGCCCGGGCCCGGCGGTTCGGCGCGGGCGGGGTCGGCCTGGTCCGGACCGAGCACATGTTCCTCGGCGAGCGCCGCCAGCTGGTCGAGGACCTCATCCTGGCCGAGGACGAGGCGGGCCGGCAGGCCGCGCTCGACGCGCTGGAGCCGCTGCAGCGCGGCGACTTCGTCGAGATCCTCGACGCGATGGACGGCCTGCCGGTCACCATCCGGCTGATCGACCCGCCGCTGCACGAGTTCCTGCCCGACCTCACCGACCTGACCGTCAAGCTCGCGCTGGCCGGTGACAGCGCGACCGAGAAGGACCGCAAGCTGCTGGAGGCGGTCCGCCGGCTGCACGAGCAGAACCCGATGCTCGGCCTGCGCGGCGTCCGGCTGACGCTGGTCATCCCCGGCCTGCTGGACATGCAGGTCCGGGCGATCGCGCACGCCGCGGCGGAGCTGAAGAAGGCGGGCAAGGACCCGAAGCCGGAGGTCATGATCCCGCTGACCGCGGCGGTGCAGGAGATGGAGATCGCCCGGGACGCCACGGCCAGGGTGCTGGCCGAGGTCGAGGAGGAGACCGGCGTCCACGTGCACACCGAGATCGGCACGATGATCGAGGTGCCGCGGGCGGCGGTGATCGCCGGCGAGATCGCCAAGTCGGCCGAGTTCTTCTCGTTCGGCACCAACGACCTGACCCAGATGACCTGGGGGTTCTCCCGGGACGACGTGGAAGGCGCGTTCTTCAGCCGCTACATCGAGCTGGGCATCTTCGGTGTCTCCCCGTTCGAGACCATCGACCGGGACGGGGTCGGCAGGCTGGTGCGGATCGCCACCGAGGAGGGCCGCGCCGCCCGTCCGGAGCTGCACCTGGGGGTCTGCGGTGAGCACGGCGGGGACCCCGACTCGGTGCACTTCTTCCACGAGGTCGGGCTGGACTACGTGTCCTGCTCGCCGTTCCGGGTGCCGGTCGCCCGGCTGGAAGCGGGCCGCGCCGTGGTCCTCGAGTCCGCGGGTGGCAGCGACAGCAGGTGACCGCACGGTCCGTCACGATCAGGCCGTCACGATCAGGCCGGTTACGATCACGACGCCACGGCCCGCTGGGCGGCTGAGCCGCCCAAGCGGGCCGCGGCGGCCGGGGTTCGAGGCGGGCCGGTTCGGCCGCGGGCCGTTCGAGCGGGACCGGGCCCGGGTCCTGCACACCTCGGCGCTGCGCAGGCTGGCGGCCAAGACCCAGGTGGTGGAGGTGGACGCGGGGGACTTCCCGCGGACCCGGCTCACCCACTCGCTGGAGTGCGCGCAGATCGGCCGGGAACTGGGCGGCGCGCTGGGCTGCGATCCCGACCTGGTGGACGCGGCCTGCCTGGCGCACGACCTCGGCCACCCGCCGTTCGGGCACAACGGCGAGTCGGCGCTGGCCGACGTGGCCGCGGCCTGCGGCGGCTTCGAGGGCAACGCGCAGAGCCTGCGGCTGCTGACCCGGCTCGAGGCCAAGGTGCCCGGTGCCGGGCTGAACCTGACCCGGGCCACGCTGGACGCCACGCTGAAGTACCCCTGGCTGGCCTGCCCGGGGCTGCCTAAGTACGGCGCGTACGCGGACGACGCGGAGGCGTTCGCGTGGATCCGGACGGTGCGCCGCCCGGCCGCCGGTGCCTGGAAGCGCAGGTCATGGACTGGGCCGATGACGTGGCCTACTCGGTGCACGACCTGGAGGACGGCCTGCACGCCGGGCTGACCAGGCTGTCGGCGCTGGCCGATCCGGGGGAGCGGAAGGCCATCAGTGAGCTCACCGCCGACCAGTACTGCGCTCCGGGGTCGGTGACGCCGGACGAGCTGGCTGAGGTGTTCGACGACCTGCTCGCGCTGCCGTGCTGGCCGGACGGGTTCGACGCCGGCCCGCGGTCCCTGGCCGCGCTGAAGAACCTGACCAGCGAGCTGATCGGGCGGCTGTGCGGGGCCGCGCACCAGGCGACCATGGACGCGTCGGGCGGCCGCCGGATCACCCGGTACGACGCCGACCTGCAGGTGCCCGCGGCGGCAGCGGCTGGAATGCGCGCTGCTCAAGGGGGTCACCGCGTACTACGTGATGAGCCGGGACGGCGCCGCCCAGACGCAGGCCCGGGAACGAGAGCTGATCATGGAGCTGGCGGCCGCGGTGCGCATCGGGGCTCCCGGCACCCTCGATCCGGCGTTGCGGCCCGCGTACGAGGCCGCTACGACCGACGCGGGGCGGCTGCGGGTCGTGGTGGACCAGGTGGCTACGCTGACCGACACGTCCGCGGTCGCCTGGCACGCCCGCCTGTGCCGGTGACAGTCCGATGCTGCTGATCGTGACCTGTGCCGCTGAACCGGTGCCGCTGAAGATACCTGCGAAGGAGCAGCCATGCCCGAAGGTCCGGCCTACGTGATCATCGGCGCCAGCCTGGCTGGCGCCAAGGCGGCTGAGACGCTGCGCGAGGACGGGTTCGGCGGAACCATCGTCCTGCTCGGCACGGAAACCGAGCGGCCGTACGAGCGGCCGCCGCTGTCCAAGGGCTACCTGCTCGGCAAGGCGGACAAGTCCTCCATCTACGTGCACGAGGAGGGCTGGTACCCCGGGCACCAGGTGGACCTGCGGCTGGGCGTGACCGCGATCGCGATCGACCGGGCCGCCCACCGGGTCGACCTGGACAACGGCGAGGCGGTCGGCTACGAACGGCTGCTGCTGACCCCCGGGTCGCAGCCGCGGGTGCTCCAGGTGCCCGGGACCGACCTGGACGGCGTGCACTACCTGCGCACCGCGGCCGACTCCGAGGCGCTGGCCACCGCGCTGGCCCCGATCCCCGGCGAGGAGACCCGCGTGGTCATCGTCGGCGGGGGCTGGATCGGCCTGGAGGTCGCCGCCGCGGCCCGCGAGAAGGGCTGCGCGGTGACGGTGCTGGAGCCGGAGCCCACCCCGCTGTACCGGCAGGTCGGCCCCGAGCTGGGCCAGCGGTTCGCGGACCTGCACCGCGCGCACGGGGTGGAGTTCCGGCTGGGGGACAGCGCCCGCGAGCTGCGCGGCCACGAGGGCCGGGTCACCGCGGTGCTGACTTCGCAGGGGGCCGAGGTGCCGGCCGACGTGGTGGTGGTCGCCATCGGCGCGGCGCCCAACGTGGCCCTGGCTGAGCAGGTCGGCCTGGAGGTCGACAACGGCGTCCTGGTGGACGCGGCGCTGCGGACCAGCGACCCGGACATCTTCGCGGCCGGTGACGTGGCGAACGTGGCCCACCCGCTGCTGGGCCGCCGGGTCCGGGTGGAGCACTGGGCCAACGCGCTGCACGGCGGCCCGGCCGCGGCCCGTTCCATGCTCGGCCAGCCGGTGTCCTACGACCGGGTGCCGTACTTCTTCAGCGACCAGTACGACCTGGGCATGGAGACGTCCGGGCTGCCCGAGCCGGGCTACTACGACGAGGTCGTGTACCGGGGCGACCCGGCGACGCTGGAGTTCATCGCGTTCTGGCTGTCCGGCGGCGCGGTGGTGGCCGGCATGAACGTCAACGTCTGGGACGTGACCGACGACATCCAGGCGCTGGTCCGGGCCGGGTACGCGGGTACCGCGGTGGACGCCACCCGGCTGGCCGACCCGGCGTGCCCCTGGCCGAGGTGCTGGGCTGTGCCGCCTGCGGGCCGACCGGGTGACCGGCCGCTAGGGCCGGCCAGGGCCGGGCGGTCAGGTGCCGGGCGGGAACGGGGCGAGGATGACCGTGATGTTGTCCCGGCCGCCTGCCTCGATCGCGAACGCGACCAGGGCCTGCGCGGCGGCCAGCGGGTGGGTGAGCGCGGCGGGCAGGGCCAGCTCGGCCAGTTTCCCGGCGTCCGGCTGGTAGTTCCACAGGCCGTCCGAGCACAGCATGAGCACCCCGGGCCCGGGCGGCTCGAAGGTCACCACGTGCGGGGTGGCCTCGCCGGGATCCGCGCCCACCCAGCGGGTCACCACGTGCGCATGCGGGGAACTCAGCGCCTGGTCCTCGGGCAGCAGCCCGGCGGCGACCATCTCCTCAGCCAGCGAGTCATCCCGGGTCAGCCGTTGCGCCGTCTCGGCGGCGGGCGTTCCGGGAGCGGGCGACTCGGGAGCGGGCGACTCGGGGGCGCGCGGTTCGGGGGCGGGTGCTCCCGGGGCGGGCGATTCGGGAGCTGGCGATCCGGGGGCTGGCGATCCGGTGACGGGGGCGGCCGGCGCAGCCAGCCAGTACGCCCGGCTGTCACCCAGCCAGCAGAGTGTGGCGGCCGAGCTAGTGATCACTGCGGAAACGAACGTGGCCGACCCTATGCCGCCCGGGGATTTGGCCAGGCGGGCCACCGCGGCCTCCGCGCACCGGACCGCTGCCGAGGATGCCTCGGTCAGGTCGGTGCCGTCCTGCGCCGCGGTGCGCAGCACCTCCGCGGCCGCCTGGGCGGCGGCGAGCGAGGCCTCAGCCGGGCGGATGGAGGTGGACACGCCGTCACAGACCACCGCGACCAGGACCGGGCCGTCCGCCGCCTGCACGACCGCGAGCTCCATCGCGTCCTCGTTCTGGCGGTGGCGCAGGCCCCGGTCGGTCACACCGGCTATCAGGCTGAGATCAATCTCCTGGTGATCATGCGACATCACGGCACCACCCCAGGGTCCACCCAGATTCGGCTCGACTAGTTCTCGCTCGACTGGCTCCGCTCGACCAGTTCAGCTCGACCGGGTTGGGTGTCATTCTATGCTGCCCGGCCGGGGCCGCAGGCCCGTACCAGGTACTCGGCCCAGGCCCGGGCGGCCGGTCCCGGCCGGCGGCCGCGCAGCCGGACCAGACCGATGGGGGGGTGCGCCAGTTCAGGCCGGAGTGGATGGACATCGATGGCCTGTCCCGCGGCCGCTGCGGAGGATCCAGCCAGCAGCGCGACCCCCAGCCCGGCCGCGACCAGCTCGCAGACGCTGGCCGGGCTGTGCGTCTCGAACGGGATACGGGGCACGAAGCCCTCGGCGGCGGCCGCATCCACCAGGATGCCGCGCAGCCCGCTGCCGGATGGCAGGCACACGAACGGCTCGTCGCGGACGTCGGCGAGCCGCGCCACGCCCCCGGCGAACATGTGCCGTCCAGGCGGCGTGACCAGCACGACGGTCTCGGCGGCCAGTGGCTGGCCGAGATAGGCGGCGGGCAGGTCGTCGTGGATGGGGCACAGCGCCACGTCGATCCGGCCCGCGTCCAGGTCCGCGAGGAGATCCGCGATGAGGCCGGTGCGCAGGGCGATGGTCACCCCGGGATAGCGGCGGTGGAATCCGGCCAGGGCGCGGGGCAGGTTGACCGAGGCGAGCAGCTGGGTCGCGCCGACCCGCAGCTGCCCCCGGGTCACCGTGGCCAGCTCGGCCAGGTCGGCCCGGGCCCCCTCGACCTGGGCGAGCGCGCTGCGCGCCCGGGCCAGGACCAGCTCGCCCGCGGGCGTGAGGCTGACCCGGCGTGTGGTGCGCTCGAGCAGGGCGGTGCCGAGTTCCTGTTCCAGCCGCCGGACCTGGGCAGACACCGCAGGCTGGGCAATGTGCAACTGCTCGGCGGCCCGGCTGAACCCGCCGTGCCGCACGACCGCCTCGAAGTAGGCGAGCTGCCGTAGCTCCATGCATTAATAATGACTGCTTATAACTGCTAGCGCAAAGCTGTCTTGGACTTATGAGTGTCCCGGTCGGGCACGCTGGAGCCGTGCAGCAACGAGATATGCAGCAACGAAGCCTCGGCGGGCTGATCACGTCCGCGATCGGCCTGGGATGCATGGGGCTGTCCCAGGGCTACGGTCAGGCCGACGACGCGGACTCGGTCCGGGTCATCCACCGGGCCCTCGACCTCGGCGTGAGCATGCTGGACACCGCGATGAGCTACGGCCAGGGGCACAACGAGCAACTGATCGCCCGGGCCCTGCACGGCCGGGCGGACCAGGTGCAGATCGCCACCAAGTTCGGCATCGTCCGCGACCCGGGCGGGGTGCGCGTTGACGGCCGGCCCGAGCACGTCCGCGGCTACTGCGAGGCGTCGCTGCGGCGCCTCGGGCGCGACGTGATCGACCTGTACTACCTGCACCGGGTCGATCCGGACGTGCCGGTTGCGGACACCGTGGGTGCGATGGCCGGGCTGGTAGCCGAGGGTAAGGTCCGCTACCTCGGGCTGTCCGAGGCCACCCCGGCCCAGCTGGAGCAGGCCGCGGCGGTGCACCCGATCAGCGCGGTGGAGTTCGAGTGGTCGCTGCTGTGGCGCGACCCGGAGGACGACGTGGTGCCAGCCGCCCGGCGGCTGGGCATCGGGCTGGTGCCCTACAGTCCGCTCGGGCGCGGCCTGCTCACCGCCACCCTCGGCGCCGCGGACATCGACGGTAGCGACTTCCGCCGCGCTGACCCGCGGTTCCACGGCCCGGCCCTGGACCGCAACCTGCGTCATGTGGCGGTGCTGCGCGACCTGGCGGCGGAGCTCGGGCTGACCCCGGGCCAGCTCGCCCTGGCCTGGCTGCTCGCCCAGGGCCCGGACGTCGTCCCCATCCCGGGCAGCCGCCGCCCGGACCGGATCGCGGAGAACGCCGCCGCGGCGGGGGTCCGGCTCGGCCCGGCCGACCTGGAGCGGCTGGCGGCCGCACTGCCCCGCTCCGGCTGGGCGGGGGACCGGCAGCTCGTTCGCGGTCCCGGTGACGACGAGGGGCGGCACCGGCTAGATCCCGCGGGCTGGCCGGTCTCGCTGGCCGCGGATCTCGCAGGCCGATCATGCAGGCGGCTCTCGTGGAGGCCGGCTGATCCGCGGGTGGCTAGATCCCGCAGGCCGCCGCGACGGCCTCGGCGGCCGCCTCGCGGGTGCCCGCCGCGGGGATGCCCGCCCGCTCGAAGTCGGTGACGTAGATGTCGGCCGCCGCGGCCGGGGAGGACGCGGCGTTCAGCGCGGGGATGTACTGGGCCCAGATCTGGTTGAAGGTCAGGATCGCTGCCAGCTGGGTCTGCAGGTCCGCGGCGGGGTTCCCGGTCACGTACCCGCCCGGCAGCGGCGTCCAGCCGATCAGGCCGCCCCCGCCGTCCCCTTCGGACTCGGGGTTGCCGCCGGATTCCTGGTAGATGTTCCCGGCGATGCCGGCCGCCGCGTTCCCGGTGTAGCCGTGCGAGGTCAGGAAGCTCCATGATCGCCGCGTAGTTGGCGGGCAGCGGCCCGCTGGCCGACGCCGAGCAGGACAAGCCCCTGGTGCCGGCGGCGGGCGCGGCGGCCTGCTGGCCCGATCCCGCCGCGGGCGTGGCGCTAGCGCTGGGCGCAGGGCTAGGCGGGCGCGGCGCTGTGGTGCGGCTGGGGCCTGGGCGTGGGCCTGCCGGGCGTGCCGGGCCCGGTACTCCGCCCGGCTCTGCGACGCGGGCAGGGCGCTGGCGGCGTTCGCGGCCTGGGCCGGGTAGACCAGGTGGGCGGTGGCCGACCCGGTGACCTTCGGCGCCGACGTGGTCAGGCTGTGCAGGTGCGGCGCGGCGGCCAGCGCCCCGGCTACCGCGACCGCCGGGGCGGCCACGCCGGCCCGCTTGGCGACCTTCCGCACCGGGGAGGGAGCCTTGTGCCGCCCTCGTCTCCTGATCTTCCGGGTCCTGGTGCTGGGGGTCGCTGGGGTCACAAACCTGCCTCACGCCGGGGCCGCGCCCGGCTACGCGGCTTAATGCGCCTCTCACCAGGCCTGACACTCGCTCACCGGGCAGTATGGCCGGACATCCACCCCGAGATGGCGTAATCAGGTACAAAACTCGCGAATCTGCCGGACGACGCCAGCGGGAGGGCAGCCGGAACCGCATGGGTGTTGCCCTCATGTAGTCGCAAGTTAGTCGCAAGTCGCTGAAAGTTACACCCATGCACGTGCGGGGCCTGGCGGCACCAGCGGGTCAGGCGGACTTGCGGGGCTCGCCACGGTAGGTGCCGAAGGACCAGCGGTTGCCTTCCGGGTCCCGGACCGCGAAGTCACGGGAGCCGTAGTCGGTCTCGTGCAGCCCGTCGATGATCTCCGCCCCGGCCGCGGTGGCCCGGGCGTACACGCCGTCCGGGTCGTCGGTGACCACGTAGGCGCCGAAGCTGCCGGGCGGCACCGGCCAGCTGTCTTCCGCCTGGCCTTCCCGGACCGAGCCGAGCATGACGCCGCCGCCGGGCGGCCAGGACAGCTGGGCGTGGTGGACGACGTCGCCGTCTCCGTAGACCACGGTCTCCTCGAAGCCGAACGCGTCGGCGAGGAAGCGGATCAGGGCCCGGGCGTCACGGGCCCGGAGGGTGGGCCACACCTGAGGTGGCGGGGTGTTATCGCTCATGACCACCACTCTCCGTCCTGGGTGCCCGGGCCGGATTGGACGTTTCGGAACTCCTCCGCCAGCCAGGCCGACGGAGGGCAGCCCGGCCAGCTCGCGGAACTCACGGGCCAGGTGGGCCTGGTCGTAGTAGCCGCAGTCGGCGGCCAGCCTGGCCAGGGGGACGGCCGGGCTGGCGCTGCAGCGTCGCGCCGGGCCCGGTCGAACCGGGTCACCCGGGCGGCGGCCTTCGGGGTCAGGCCGGTCTCGGTGAGCAGCCGGCGTTGCAGGTAGCGGGGGCTCCAGCCGACCCGCCGGGCCAGTTCCCCGGCCTGGATCGTGCCCCCGCTGCGGGTCAGCAGCCGCCAGGCCTCGGCGATGTCCGGGGCCACCTGCTGGTCCAGGTCGGCGTGGTCGAGCAGGATCTGGTCGAGCAGCGCGAACCGGGCGGCCCAGGTGTCTGCCTCGCGGAGCCGCTCGTGCAGTTCCCGGGCCATGACCCCGAGTACCTCGGAACCGTCCACGTCGATTCCAGCCAGTTCACCCGCGGGGCGGCCGAGCAGGGCCCGGGCGCCTAGCGGGCTGAGGGCGAGCTGGATGCCGGACTGGCGGCCCGGGTGGGTGATCATTGCCGGAGTGGTGTGCAGACCGCCGGCCAGGGTCAGGTAGTCGCCCGGCGGGTCGGCGGGATCCGGGTGCGCCGAGACGGTCAGCGGGTCATCCAGGGTGATGATCAGGGTCAGGTAGGGCGAGGGGAGTCCCCGGTGCCGACCCGGTGGCAGGCCCTCCTGCCGGTATCCGCTGTACCAGGCGACCAGGCCGCGCAGCGGCGCCGCCGGGGCCGCCTGCGCCGACTCCGACACTTCCGCTGTCCATGGCTCCCCGGCCATGACCCCAGTCTGCCGGACGACCGGCCGTGACCGCGTGGCCGGGATCTGCTCCTGCTCACCGGCGCCCTCTTTCGGGTGAGGGCTGCAGCCGCGGGCCGGCCTCGGCCGCCGCGCTGGTGTCCCGGTCCCGGCGGCGGAGCCTCAGCCACCAGAACAGCAGGACCAGGGGCAGGATGAGCCCGCCGATCCCGTAGAAGGCGAACGCGGCTGGGCTGGTGATGTGCCTGACGAGCCAGCCGAAGTTCTGGCCGAAGAACCCGGTGACGAACGTGAGCGGCAGGAACACCGTGGCCAGGATGGTGAGCTGCTCGATGGTGGCGTTCTGCCGGACGCTGACCTGCGTCTGCTCGACCGAGATCACCGCCATGTTGGCTTCCAGCACGGTGCCGAGCAGGTCACGCTGGGCGGCGACCTCCTCGTTGACCAGGAGCAGGTGGTCCTGGACGTCACGCAGGTAGGGTTTCAGGTCCGATTCGGCGGTGCGCTTTACCGCGGAGACCACGCCGAGCAGCGGATGAACCGCCCGGTAGAACTGGGTGGCCTCGCGGCGCAGCGAGTAGATCCGCTCGGTGGGGGCCACAGTCCCGGAGAAGACAGTGGCCTCGATCTGGTCGATGTCGTTCTCGAGCCCGGCCACGACCGGCGCGTACCCGTCCACGACCTCATCCAGGATGGCCCACAGCGCCGAAGTACTGCCCGCTTTGAGCAATTCGGGCCGCTGCTCCAGCCGCTGGCGGGCCTCCCGCAGCTCGCTCGCCACCCCCTGCCGCACCGTGATCACGAAGGTGGGCGCCAGGAAGACGCTGATCTCGCCGAATTCCACATCCTCCGCCTCGTCGTCGTACCGCGCGGTCCGCAGGATGACCAGGCGCACGTCACCCTCGTACTGCTCGATCTTGGGCCGCATGTGAAAGTTCTGCGCGTCCTCCACCGCCAGCTCGTGCAGCCCGAAGGCCTCACGGACCTGGTCCAGCTCTTCCACCCCCGGCTCGAACAGCCCGAGCCACACGAATCCGTCCTGGGCGCGCCTGGCCGCGGCCTCCTCCAGCGAGACCGGCCCCTCCTCCTGCCTGCGGCCGTCCTGGTAGTGAGCACAATCAATGATCATCGTGGGGACTCCTTTGCCGTGCCTTAGCCAGATCGCGATAGACAGCATGATGGAGCCGGGGAAAACAGGAACCGGCGCGTCCGCCACGGGTCAGGGCGGCGCCGATCGTGAGGACGCCATTTCCGGCACGTACCGGCGTGGAGCGCTTTCGCTAACCGCCGGGCCGGGGACGGCCAGACTCGGGGACGGCCAGATTCGGGGACGTCGTCAGGCGGGGAGGATCGCGGCCAGCACGGCGGCGGTGTCGGTGAGATCGGGCAGGACCGCGTCGGCGCCCGCCGCCGCGAGGTCGGCCACCGAGAACTCCCCGGACGCGACCGCCACCGCCCGGGCCCCGGCCACCTGGGCGGCCTCGACGTCCAGGGGCGTGTCGCCCACCAGCACCGTGGCCGCTCCGCTGAAGTCCGCCCCGTACGCCGCCGTGGCGCTGGCCCGGGCCAGCGGGACCAGGTCGGCCCGGATCTCATGGACATCGCCGTAGGCGCCGACCCGCAGGTCCAGGTCGCGGTCGAGGCCCAGGGCGCCCAGCTTCACCTGGGCCATCACCCGCATGTTGCCGGTCAGCACCGACTGCACGAGGGGAGCGCCGTCCGGAGAGCCGGTGGCCGCAGTGGCCAGCGCCCTGACCGCCTCGGCGGCGCCGGGCAGGACCCGTCCATGCTCCCTGACCAGGTCCGCGACGCCCGGGGCCAGCTGCGCGAGGAGCCGCTGGAAGGCATCCACCTGGGTCCGGGGGTGCGGGACGCCCGCCAGGGCCAGGGTTTCGAGCGCGATGGCCCGGTCGGTACGGCCGGCCATCGACGGGGCGGCGGGCACGTCACGGCCGAACATCTCCCCGAAGGCCAGCTGGTACACCCGCCAGCCCGCCCGGCCCGCGTTGATCAGGGTGTGGTCCACATCCCACAGGACCAGGCGGCCGGGCACGTCGCGACGGTACCGCATCGTCCCCGGGCGCCGCTGAGCGCGGTGCCCGCCGGGCCGTGCTCCGTGGCGGCACGTTCCCGCGCCGGCCGTGCTCCTCGGCGGCGCGTTCCCCGCGCCGGGCCGTGCCCCGCGACGGCGCGTTCCCCCGCGGCACGCCCGCCGTGCCGCGCTTCATGGGCCGGAGATCGGTGTGTGCGGGGTGGTGTTGCCGTCATGATGGTCGGTGATCACGGGATGGCGGTGGGGCGTGGTGATGTCGCGGGCTCAGCTTGTTGCAGGTGTGCCGGTGGCGCTGGCAGTGAGCCGGTGGCGGTTCGGCAAACTTCGCCGGGCTGGGGCCCGTGCCTATGCGCTGGCGGGGACACCGCCGGGTATGCCGGGGATCTTGTGGCAGGACGGCTGGAACTATCACGATCTTGAGAACATCGTGCTGGCGTATGGGTATCCGCTCGCGGTGTCCAGGCCGTTTACCGAGGTGGAGACGTGTTTCGCTGGGTCTTCCAGCGCTGCGCCGTCGCTGGAGGTGGCGATTGCCCGCGCTGAGCATCGTGATGAGTTTTTCGCCCGTCGGGAGCTGGTGGGCGCGGGCGGGCCATTTGATGACGAAACCCCGGCCGCCGTCCCCGCCGGTGGGCATCGTCGCGAGGAGCGCGAAGTCAGAGTTGATGGCGCCTGGCCTGCGCGTGGTCGTGCTGTCTTGTGGTGACTATGCGGCGCTGCGGTTTCGCGTGGGCACGGTTGCTGTCACGGCGGTAGCCCGGTTGGGGTTTCCCGGCGAGCCAGCCTTCGCCGCGACCGATGAGCTGGAGCCCTACTTCGCTGGATACAGGCGCCTGGTACGCGGTTTCTTGGTGCTCCGGTCCCGGTGAGTCGTTCCCTGGCGACGCGTCTGGGGTCGCCAGGTCGCTGGAGGCTCAGGTGTGCACCGGGCAGCACGACGGTCCGGAGGGGGCGGGGTGGGTGGGCCACCAGGGTGGTCCATTCGATGGTTAGCCGGTGGCCTTGGCTTGGGGGGCCAGATTCTCGGGTTCCCTGCGTCCCCGTATCACGCCCCTTTTTGACCGTGATCATGGGGATCGGCTGTCCGGCCGCGCGCGGCACGGGGCAGCCGTCGGCCGCCGGGACTAGACTCGCCGCGACGGGGAGCAGTGGCGAGCGGCGGAGGGTGCCAGTGGCGGGCCGGATCCGCGATGAGGACATCGCACTCGTCCGCGAGAAGTCAGCCATCGATGAGGTCGTCGGGGAGTACCTCCAGCTGCGCAACGCGGGCGGTGGATCGCTGAAGGGACTATGCCCCTTCCACGACGAGAAGACACCCTCGTTCAACGTCACCCCGGCCCGCGGCCTCTGGTACTGCTTCTCCTGCGCCAACGGCGGCGACGTCATCAAGTTCATCCAGCAGATCGACAACCTGTCCTTCGTGGAGTCGGTGGAGCGGCTGGCCGCCCGGGCTGGCATCGACCTGCGCTACGAGCAGGGCGGCCAGGTCCCGGGCCGGGAGCACAGCCAGCGCCGCAGGCTGCTGGAGGCGCACAAGGCCGCCGCGGAGTACTACGCCGAGCGGCTGCACTCGCCGGCCGCCGCCCCCGGCCGTGAGTTCCTGACCGAGCGCGGCTTCACGCTGGCCGACGCGGAGCACTTCGGGGTGGGGTACGCGCCCGCCGAGTGGGAGGCGCTCACCCGGCACCTGCGCGGCCGGGGCTTCACCGAGCAGGAACTGCTGACCGGGGGACTGGCCAGCCAGGGCCGCCGCGGGGCCATGGACCGGTTCCGCGGCCGCCTGATGTGGCCGATCCGGGACCTGACCGGGGACGTGATCGCGTTCGGCGCCCGCAAGCTCAACCCGGACGAGGACGGCCCGAAGTACCTGAACACGCCGGAGACCCCGCTGTTCCGCAAGAGCACCGTGCTGTACGGGGCGGACCTGGCCAAGCGCGAGATCGCCGCGCGCCGCCAGGCGGTCATCGTCGAGGGATACACCGACGTGATGGCCTGCCACCTGGCGGGCGTCGGAACCGCCGTGGCCACGAGCGGCACCTCGTTCGGCGACGGGCACATCAAGATCCTCCGCCGGCTCCTGATGGACGCCGACCAGTTCCGCGGCGAGGTCATCTTCACCTTCGACGGGGACGCCGCCGGCCAGCGCGCGGTGCTGCGGGCCTTCGACCTCGAGGAGCACTTCGTCACCCAGACGTTCGTGGCGGTGCAGCGCGATGGCCTGGATCCGTGCGACCTGCGGCTGAAGCAGGGCGAGCAGGCCGTGCGGGACCTGATCGCGCAGCGGCTGCCGGTCTTCGAGTTCGCCATCCGCAGTGAGCTGGCCAAGCACAACCTGGACACCAACGAGGGACGGCTGGCGGCCCTGGACGCGGCGGCCCGGATCGTCGCCAGGATCAAGGACCGCGGGCTGCGCGACCGCTACGCGGTCAGCCTGGACCGCTGGCTCGGGATGCTGAACGAGGAGTTCGTGCTGGCCCGGGTCCGCGAGCACGAAACCGGTCAGGACACCAGGCGGGGCGGCGGCCCGGTCCGCGGCGGCAGCCCGGCCCGCGGCGGCAGCCCGGGCCGCGGCGCGGCGGCCCGGCCCGGGGGACTGGTCCGGGTGGCGCGCCAGCCCGGACCGCACCTGGCCGGGACGCCCCGGATGGGAACCCGTACGACGCGAACGACCCCGTGGTCAACCTGGAACGCCAGGCGCTCAAGCTGGCCATCCAGCGCCCGGCCCTGTGCGGCCCGGTCTTCGACGTGCTGCAGAAGGACGATTTCAGCGTGCCGGTGCACGGCTCGGTCCGCGAGCTGATCGCGGGCTGCGGGGGAGTGGCGGGCGCCGGAACCGACCGGGAATGGGCCGCCCGCCTGATCGACGCGGCCCCGAACGACCGGGCCCGGGAGTTCGTCACCCGGCTCGCCGTGGAGCCGGTGGAGACGCCACGGGCGGACGGTGAGGCGGACGCGCGGTATGCCGAGGAAGTACTGGCCCGGGTGGCGGAACTGGCGGTGAGCCGGCAGATCTCCACGCTGAAATCGCGTCTGCAGCGTCTGAACCCGACCGATAGCCAGAGTGACTACAACCGGACGTTCGGCGATCTGGTGGCGCTGGAGCAGCGCCGGAAGGCCCTCCTGGAGCGGGCTTCGGGCGCTCTGTAGGCCGGCCCGGAAGCGGGCTTTCTGGTCCGCGGCTAGCGGAAGTCCGGGCGTGTCCGGGCCGCTTCTGCTGCGGCGGCTGTCACCCGGTTGGGCTGTTGTGGCAGGTGAGCCGCGCAGACCGCGCCGCACATCGGGCAGAACGCCGAATACGTTACTTACCAATAGGTGACAAAATTAACGCCACCGTTACCCGGGGTTCGTGGCGCACACTGGTCTGCGTGACCCTTACGTTACTTCCCAGTGGCGGTCTGTCAGCGGAACAGGTGGCGGAGCTGGTCGCACGGGCCAGGGAACGCGGCACTGTTACCGCAGCTGACATCACGTCCGCACTCGATGCCGCAGAGCTCCCGGCCGATGCCTTCGACAACGTCGTGCGCCTGCTCACCGACGAGGGCATCGAGATCGTCGATCCCCCGGCCGAGGAGGCGCCCGACGCCCCCCGGGACGTCCCCGCCGACACCGGAACGCGGGCGGGCACCGGCGACCTCGTCCGCATCTACCTGCGTGAGATCGGCCGGGTGCCGCTGCTCACCGCGCAGGACGAGGTGGAGCTGGCGAAATCCATCGAGGCGGGGCTGTTCGCCGAGGAGAAGCTGCAGGGCGGGTTCCCGGTGCTGGATGCGCACCGCGCGGAACTCGGCGAGCTGGCCGACTACGGGCTGCGGGCCAAGCAGCGTCTCATCGAGGCCAACCTCCGGCTGGTCGTGTCCATCGCCAAGCGGTACATCGGGCGCGGGCTGGTTTTCCTGGACCTGATCCAGGAGGGCAACCTCGGCCTGATCCGCGCGGTCGAGAAGTTCGACTACACCAAGGGCTACAAGTTCTCCACGTACGCCACCTGGTGGATCCGGCAGGCCATCACGCGCGCCATCGCGGACCAGGCCAGGACCATCCGGATCCCGGTGCACATGGTGGAGACCATCAACAAGATGGCGCGGGTGCAGCGCCAGCTGCACCAGGACCTGGGCCGGGAGGCCACGCCGGAGGAGATCGCCGCGGAGATGGGCCTGACCCCGGACCGGGTGGCCGAGATCCAGCGGATCGCCCAGGAGCCCGTCTCGCTGCAGTCCCCGATCGGCGAGGAAGACTCCGACCTGGGTGACTTCATCGAGGATGCGGACGCCGTGGTGCCCATCGAGGCCGCGGCCTTCATCATGCTCCAGGATCAGCTGGAGCAGATCCTGGACACCCTCTCCCCGCGGGAGCAGAAGATCATCCAGCTCCGGTTCGGCCTGATGGACGGGCATCCCCGGACGCTGGAAGAGGTCGGCCGGGAGTTCGGTGTCACCCGGGAGCGGATCCGCCAGATCGAGTCGAAGACGCTCGCCAAGCTCCGCCACCCCAGCCGGGCCCAGATGCTCCGGGAGTACCTGGGCTAGCGCCTGCCCGGCCCTGAAGCCTGGCCGCCCAGGCTCAGCGGAGCAGCCAGCGCTTCGGTGACCCGGCAGCCAGCTCAGCGCGCCTGGAGGCCGCTCTGCAGGCATCGGACTGGCCCCGCCCGCCGCGGTCAGGGCTGGGCGGGGCCGTCCGCACTACGGCCGCTCGCGTTAAGCGGGGTTGCCGGGCTCCGTGGGCGGGACGCCCGGCCCGGTGGGAGCCGATCCCGGCCCGGCGGGCGGGACGTCCGGCCCCGGGTAGGCGGAACCCGCGCCCGGGGCGGTAGAACCCGGCCCTGGGTAGGCCGGAACCCGGCCCCGGGTAGGCCGCACCCGGCTGGGTGCCCGGCCCCGGGTACGTGGCGTCCGGCCCGGCCGGCGGCCGCTGGGCCTCGCCCGGGCCGCCCTTCGCTTCGTGCGCCGCGGTGAGCCGGTAGTAGACCAGCGTCACCACGAGGGCCAGGAAGGGTGCGACCAGGGTGCCGGACACGATGCTGCTGATCGCGTTCCTGGCCACCACCGGCAGGAATATCAGGATGAGGCCGATCACGATGTCGAACACGATCAGGATCAGGAACACCAGCACGTAGGTGCCGAACACGTGCCATGCGTAGCCGCGGACGGTCCGCCAGCTCTTGCTGAACGAGCCGAACACGCCCTCCCCGCCGATCACGATGCTGGGCACGATCAGTGACCAGAAGGTCAGCAGGATCAGCCCGGGCACGATGATCAGCACGAACCCGATGGCGATCCCGATCCCGGCCAGGATGGACGCGATGATCACCGTGCCCAGGAACGGCAGCACCGCGGACACCGTCTCGCCCAGGTTCAGGTCGACCCGGCCGTCCCGGACGTCCTGCACCGCCTTGACCAAGGCGGCCTGGACCAAGAAGGCGGCGACCACGCTGACGATCCAGCCCAGGAACAAGCCGATACCGCCGGCCAGGCCGAGCAACGCCGCGATGATCGCCAGCCGCCACGTAGATCACGAAGGCGATCACCAGGAAATGGGCCGCAAAACGCTTGTAATACGTCCAGGCTTCGCCTAGTACCCCGGATAGTGGACTCATGGGCTGGTTATACCGTTGCCAATAGTGATCAAAACAATTCACAGCAGGGCAGTCTGGGGTGGGTGTTTGCCCTGGTCAGACGCCTGTGGACAAGTCCGCTCAGGACGCCAAACGGCCCGCCGGGCCGTACGCCGGCCGGCGGGCCGCTTGCGCAGGCCTCCCGGCCATCCTGCTGGTGGCCAGCCAGGTGGCTAGCTGCCTGTTCCCGGGGTGCCGGGCGCGCTGGTGTACGTGCCACCCTGCGAGTGGCCGTTGGCTTCCCGCGCCCGGAAACCCGGGACACGCTCACCGAGCGGTGCGACCGTGCTCTTGGCCTTCTCGGTCAGCCGGGGGACCCGCTCCATCGCCTTGTCCTTGGCCGACTTGGCCAGGCCGGCGGCCTGGGCCTGCGCGGCCCCGGCCGCCTGCTGCATCGCTGGACTGTCCGCGGCCTTGCGGGCCAGCTTCTTCAACTGCTCGTAACGCTCCCGGCCCGCCCGCGCGCCGACGATGAAACCGACGGCAAGGCCGGCGAAGAACGTGAACCGGTACCGCATCTGGCTACCTCTCTCAACGGTGTCAACTGCGCCAGGGTGGACCTTCCCCTGATGTTCAGCCGTATTCCAGGTTACGCGCTGGCAAATAACCGCCACCGTCCCCGCGCGCCCGCGCCGCGTGTCCCACCGTGCGGCTGCGCCGTGCGACCCCGCCACGGGTACCGCCTGGGTGCGCTACCCTTATGCGCGGCGCAAAAAGCTGGCTGGGTTCATGGTCTGGCCCGCGTTGCCGCCCGTTGATCCCGCGTAGCTCAATCGGCAGAGCGTCCGGCTGTTAACCGGTAGGTTATAGGTTCGAGTCCTATCGCGGGAGCTAGCGCACGCCGAGCGCCTGCGCCCTATCGCGACTAACGCATGGCCTGCGCGGCGGGCGAGATATCCCGCCGGCCATCGTTGTGTTCCGGTAACGCGGCCAGCCAGACCGCGCCGGTTACCTTAACTCGACCTCGACCGCTTCCCGGGCCACCGCGTCGCCAGCCGGGCTGTCCAGCTGGGTCTGGGCTCCGGCCAGGTCCGCGCGCGTCACCCGGATGGCGGCGAGCACCACGATCAGGGCGATCACCATGATCCCGGCCGAGACCTCGAACCCGCGGGAGAACCCGACCGCCAGCGCGTGGTGGTAGATGGCCAGGGTGGCCGCCTTGGCCTCGGACGTGCTGACGTGCACCGGGTGACCGGCCTTGGCGGCGGTCGCCGCGGCCGCCTTCGCGGCCTCGGCCGAGTGCCGCGCGGTGTTGGACACCACGGTCCAGGCCACGGTGCCGAGCAGGGCCAGCCCGATCGAGCCGCCGACCTGCTGGCCGACGTTGGGCAGGCTGGCCGCCAGGCCGGCGTCCCGGTCCGGGACCTTCGACAGGGCGATCAGGGTGACGGGCATGAACAGCATGCCCAGCCCGGCCGCGGTGACGATCAGCGGGCCGAGCAGCCCGCTGGTGTAGGTGCTGTGCTCGGTGATCCGCGACAGCCAGAACATCCCGCCCGCGGCGATCGCCGACCCGGCGATCAGCAGCGGCCGGGCCCCGATCCGGGGCACCAGCTGGGCGCTGACCCCGGCCATCACCATGATGATGCCCGACCATCGGCAGGAAGGCGATGCCGGACTTCAGGGCGCTGTAGCCCCAGACCGTCTGCACGAAGATGGTCAGGAAGAAGAACATCCCGAACATCGCGGTGCCGATGCACAGCATGATCAGGTTGGCCGCCGACCGGTTCCGGTTGCGGAAGATCCGCAACGGCATCAGCGCGTGCGGGCTGCGCGACTCGATGAAGACGAACGACACCAGCAGCACGACCGCGGCCGTGAGCGAGGCGATGACCTTGGTGTCGCCCCAGTGCGAGACGCCGTTCGCGGTGGTGGCTGCGCTGGTCAGGCCGTAGACCAGGGCCGCCAGGCCCAGCGTGCTGGTGATGGCGCCCGGGCAGGTCGAACCGGCCCGGCTGCCGCTCCGTCTCGGCGAAAGCCCGCGGCGCGAGGATGGCGACCACGGCCCCGATCGGGACGTTGACGAACAGCACCCAGCGCCAGGACAGGTAGGTGGTGAGCAGGCCGCCGGCGATCAGGCCGACCGCGGCGCCGCCGATGCTCATCGCGGCGTAGACGCCCATCGCGCGGTTGCGCGGGGGCCCCTCCGGGAACGTGGTGGTGATCAGGGACAGGGCGGTGGGCGCGATGATGGCGCCGCCGACCCCCTGCGCGGCGCGGCACACCAGCAGCCACTCCTGGGTGGTGGCGAAGCCGCCGAGCAGGGACGCCACCGAGAACAGGATGATCCCGGCGATGAACACGCGCCGCCGGCCGAGGATGTCCCCGGCCCGGCCGCCCAGCAGCAGCAAGCCGCCGAAGGTCAGCGCGTAGGCGTTGACGACCCATTCCAGGCCGGTACCGGAGAATCCGAGGGCGTGCTGGACGTGCGGCAGCGCGACGTTGACGATCGTCGCGTCGAGCACCACCATGAGCTGTGCGGTGGCGATGACCACCAGGGCCAGGCCGAGATGTCGTTGGGCAGGGCCGGCGGCCGCGCCACGTGCGGTGGCGCCCCCGGCCGCGGGCTGTGTGGAGCTCATGCCGTCTCCTTGTCAGGGCATAGTGAACCAAGGCCGCGGCGGCTCCGCCGCGTGCGTACGTATGGGGGACGAAGAGAGAGGCCGCCACTCATCGGCGTGCGTCCGGCCGCTGCGCCGCGGCCAGGGAGCAGATCGGTGCGGCTGGTCAGCCGACCTTGGGAGTAGCAGCAGTTGCCAGGAAGTTAGTCACCTCCTCGGCCGGGCAGTCGGCGGGGTTGGTGGCGCTCAGCGGCGGCGCCATCTTGTGGATCAGGGAGATCAGGGTGGCGCGCTCCTCGCCGGTCAGGGACTGGCGCCAGGGCGAGCGCTCCAGCATGGCCTGCTCCATCTGGTGCTTCATCTCCAGGCCCGCGCTGGTCAGGACCAGCCGCTTCACCCTCCGGTCGGCCGGATCGCTCTCCCGGACCGCCAGCCCCCGCTTCTCGAGCATGTCCGCGATGCTGGTGACGAACGAGGGATCGCAGTGCATCCGCTGGCCCAGTTCCTTCATGGCCAGCGGGGCGTCGATCAGGTGCAGCGCCTTGATGAAGAAGGCCGGGACCCCGAAGTCCTTGGCCAGCGCCTCTCCCTCGGCCAGCAGCCGGGCGATCAGCCCGGCCAGGGCGTCCAGGAGGTCCAGGTCGAGCTGGGTCTCATCGGAACGCTGGTACATGATGCCTCCTGCCTCCCCCCGGGCTCTTGCGGCGACAGCCCCTGAGTCGCTCAATAGTTGAGTAGCTCAAACATAGACGGGATTGCTTGAGTAAGTCAAATTCTTTTCCGCAACGAAGACCTGGCCGGGCGTTATGTCACTGCCCAACCTGAGCATGATATTTGGCGTCGGTATAAGTATCGGGGCCGCTCGTCGTGCCCGCTGGCCAGCCTGCCGGGCGGCGACGAGAGGGAAGCTGGCGGGGAACTGGGGGCGTTCATGGGCAGCGAAGTCCGGCCGTATGACGACGAGGCGGGCTTCGGCCCCTGGACGGGGGAGGTTCCGGGGTCCCGGGCAGACGAGCTGTCCCGGGGAGCGAGTGGCTCCCGGACAACGGGTCGCCCGGGGAGGACCCCGGGCCGGCCCGGCGCCGCTTCCTCGCGCTGGCCGGGGCCGCGGCGGGTGCCGCCCCGCTGGCCGGGATGCTCCGGCACGGCCACCGGGGGGCCGCGTCACCGCAGGCTGTCCCGGGGAACGCGGACTGGATGGCGCTGCGCAGCGCGCTGTCCACGCACAAGCTGATCCGCCCGGCGAGCCGGACCTACCCGACCGCGAAGGAACTCTTCGACCCGAGGTTCGACTTCAAGCGGCCGGCTGGCATCGCGTACTGTGCCAGCCCCCGCGACGTGAGCGCCTGCCTGGCCTTCGTCCGCAAGTTCGGGCTGCCGGTCGCGGCCCGGTCGGGCGGGCACAGCTACGCGGGCTGGTCCAGCCCGCCCGGCACGACCGGGCTCATGGTGGACGTGACCGCGATGAACTCGTTCCAGGTCGGGAGCGGCCAGACGGTCCGGGTCGGCACCGGCCTGCACCTGATCGACCTGTACAACCGGCTGGCCGCGCGCGGCCTGGCCGTGCCGGGCGGCTCCTGCCCCACGGTGGGCGTGGCCGGCCTCGCCCTCGGCGGCGGGGTCGGGGTGCTGGGCCGGGCCTTCGGGCTGACCAGCGACGCCCTGGAGTCGGTGCAGATCGTCACCGCCGACGGCACGGTCCGCAACTGCAACGCGTCGAGCAACAGCGACCTGTTCTGGGCCTGCCGCGGCGGGGGCGGCGGCAACTTCGGCATCGCCACCGCGTTCACGTTCCGCACCCACCGGCTGTCCCGGCTGGTGGTGTTCTTCTTGTCCTGGCCCTGGTCACAGGCGGCCAAGGTGGTGGCGGGCTGGCAATCCTGGGCGCCCTTCCAGCCCGACGCCCTGTGGTCCAACCTGCACATGTCGGCGGCGCAGCGCGGCGGGACACCGACCATCCAGGTCGGCGGCACCTACCTGGGCAGCGTGGCGGGCTGCCAGCGGCTGCTGCGCGTCCTGTACTCCCGGGTCGGCTCCGCACCGTCCGGGCGCCGTTCGTGGCCGAGCGGACCTACCAGCAGGCGATGATGCTCGAGGCGGGCTGCGCGACCCTGTCCGTGTCCGAGTGCCATCTGCCGTCCCAGACGCCCAACGGCAAGCTGGCCCGCGTCCCGTCCTACGCCAAGTCCGACTTCTTCACCCGGAAGATCCCGGCCGCGGGCATCCGCGCGCTGGTGGCCGGCATCGAGCGGATGCGCGGGGTGCGCGGCGCCGCGGGCGGCGTCGGCGCGATCGCCTTCGACGCGTTCGGCGGGGCGCTCAACCGGCCGAGCCCGTCCTCGACCGCGTTCGTGCACCGCAACTCGCTGTTCCTGGCCCAGTACTCGACCAGCTGGAACGAGGGCGGCTCGGCGAACGGGGCGGGCCGCCAGCACGCCTGGCTGCGGTCCTACTACGCGTCGATGCGGCCGTGGGCGAGCGGCCAGTGCTACCAGAACTACGTGGACCCGGACCTGACGAACTGGCAGCAGGCGTACTACGGCGCCAACTACGCGCGGCTGACCCGGATCAAGAAGACCTACGACCCGACTCAGGTGTTCAAGTTCCCCCAGGGGATCCCGCCGCGGCCTGATCGCCCGGCAGCGTCACGTCACCGCTCGGCCATCGAGCCAGACGTGCAGCACCACGTAGACGGCGACTCCGAACCAGCAGCGATCGCCCCGCGTGCCTTCCACGCCGCTCTCGCGGCCGCGTCGGCCAGCGCCCGGGCCGACCTGGCGCGAGCCCTCCGCGCGCCGCCACCGGGCCCAGTAGTAGCCGAGCATCAGGGCGACGATGACGGCCACCGCAGCCGCGTCCGCGTGTCATGGTCCCTTAGTCGTGCTACGTTTCCGCGCGCTTCACGTGCAACGACGGGCGGCAGATACGAAATCGGCCTGGCCGCCCGGTGGCCGGTCAGCTCTGGCTCGACGCCGGCCCAGATGTTGATCCCGGCCTCGACCGCGTGCCGGTCGATCGCGGCCAGCTCCTGCGCGGTGAACGACGTCCGGCCCGCGGCGGCGAGGTTTTCCTCGAGCTGCCCGACGCTGCTCGCCCCGATCGAGCGCCGAGGTGACCCGGTCGTCGCGCAGCGTCCAGCTGATGGCCATCTGCGCCAGGGACTGGCCGCGCTCGCGGGCGATCTCGTTGAGCGCGCGGACGTGGGCCAGGTTCTGCTCGGTGATCTGGTCACGGCTGAGCGAGTCGTTGCGCGACGCCCGCGAGTCGTCCGGCACGCCGTTCAGGTACTTGGTGGTCAGCAGGCCCTGGGCCAGCGGCGAGAACGCGATGCAGCCGATCCCTTCCTCGCCGAGCGTGTCCAGCAGGTCCTCCTCGATCCAGCGGTTGAGCATCGAGTAGGACGGCTGGTGGATGAGCAGCGGCACGCCCAGGTCGCGCAGGATCGCGGCGGCCTCCCGGGTCCGTTCCGCGGAGTAGGAGGAGATGCCGGCGTACAGGGCCCGGCCCGAGGTGACCGCCGTGGCCAGCGCGCCCATGGTCTCCTCGAGCGGGGTGTCCGGGTCGGCGCGGTGGCTGTAGAAGATGTCCACGTAGTCCAGGCCCATCCGGCCCAGCGACTGGTCGAGGCTGGCCAGCAGGTACTTGCGGGATCCGCGGTCGCCGTACGGGCCGGGCCACATGTCGTAGCCGGCCTTGGTCGAGATGATGAGCTCGTCCCGGTAGGGCCGCAGGTCCTCGCGCAGGATCCGGCCGAAGTTGATCTCAGCCGAGCCGTACGGCGGTCCGTAGTTGTTGGCCAGGTCGAAATGGGTCACGCCGAGGTCGAACGCGCGCCGCAGGATGGCCCGCTGGGTGTCGATGAGGCCGGTCGTCACCGAAGTTCTGCCAGAGCCCGAGGGACACCTCGGGCAGCTCGATCCCGCTGCGCCCGCAGCGGCGGTAGGGCATCTTCTCGTCGTACCGGTCCTCGGCAGCTACATAGGTCATGGCGGGAGTCTGCCACTGGCCTCGCCCGCCGGGGCGCGCTGGCAGGATGTGATAGTTGCCTGGGCACAAGTAACAGGCCCGGCCGCGCCGCAATCGAATGCGGCGGCGGCCCGGCAACAGCAGTGCAGCGCGGCAAGACGACGACGTACAGGAAGTAGGCGCTCCATGTATGACGCGATTCAGGCGGAGACCATCAGCCTGGCCGGGCCATGGCGGGGACCAGATCGAGGCGTATCTGGCCCGCCCGCTCGGGCCCGGCCCGTTCGGCAGTGTTGTGGTCATCCATCACATGCCCGGGTACGACGAGCAGACCAAGGAGATCACCAGGACGTTCGCGGCGCACGGCTACAACGCCGTGTGCCCCAACCTGTACTGCCGTGAGGCGCCCGGGGCCAGCCCGGACGACGCGGCGGCCACCGCGCGGGCCGCGGGCGGCGTGCCGGACGAGCGGCTGGTCGGTGACGTCGGCGGCGCGGTCGCGTACCTGCGGGCGATGCCGAACTCCAACGGCAAGGCGGGCACGATCGGCTACTGCTCGGGCGGCCGGCAGTCGTTCCTGGCCGCCGTGCAGCCTGCCGCTGGACGCGGCGGTGGACTGCTACGGCGCGTTCGTGGTCGGCACGCCCCCCGAGGGCATGCCGCTCAAGGTCGGCCCGATCGTGGACCGGACGCCGGACCTGTCCTGCCCGCTGCTCGGGCTGTTCGGCGCCGAGGACTCCCATCCCTCGCCGGAGCAGGTCGCCGAGCTGGAGAAGGCCCTCGTCGAGGCGGGCAAGACCTTCGAGTTCCACAGCTACGAGGGCGCCGGGCACGCGTTCTTCGCGGTGAACCGGCCCGCGTACCGGCCCGAGGCCGCGAACGACGGCTGGCAGAAGATCTGGGACTTCTACGGCCGCTACCTGGCCAGCTGAACGGAGACCGCCCATGTGCACGTATCTCACCGAGAAGGTCGACGTCGCCGGCAGCGGCAAGGGCGCGGCCGGGTGGTTCACGCTGAGCGAGGCGAGCGTGTATTTCGACCACCCGGTGCACGCGCCCGCCGAGCACACGCTGAACATCGACTTCCTCAACCCGGGCCAGGGCCGTCGGCCCGGGTGGCCGTGGAGCTGACCGCCGAATCCGCCCGGGCGCTCGCCGAGGCCATCCAGGCCACCCTGGCGTCCGCCCCGCCTGGCCTGGTCTGAGCCCGGCTCAGCCAGCGGCCCCGTGCGCCTGAGCTGGCTGGCTCGATCTGGGCGCCTGCCCGTCTGGTGGCCCGGACTGTCGGTATGCCGTGCCAGTATCGGACTGGCGGCATCCGGCAGCTCCCGGGCCGCCGGGCGGTAACGCCATCGGGACGATGGCAATGGCGGAGGGCAGGACATGAAGATCAGGGTCGATCGGGACGTGCTGGCTGAGGCGCTGGCCTGGGTGGCCCGGGCCCTGCCTACCCGGCCGGTGGTCCCGGTGCTGTCCGGCCTGCGGCTGGAGGCGGGGACCGGCCTCACCCTGTCCTGCTTCGACTACGAGGTCTCCGCGACCGCGCAGATCGAGGCGGAGGTGGCGGAGCCGGGCACGGTGATCGTGCCCGGCCGGCTGCTCGCCGAGATCACCCGCAGCCTGCCCGCGCTGGCGGTCGAGGTCAGCACCGACGCCGACACGGTCAATCTGACCTGCGGCAGCGCGGAGTTCACCCTGTTCGCGCTGCCCGCCGAGGAGTACCCGGAACTGCCCGCACCCCCGCCGCTGGCCGGCACGGTGGACGGCGGCGTCCTGGGCGCGGCCATCAGCCAGGTCGTGCCGGCGGCGAGCCGCGACGACACGCTGCCCATGCTCACCGGGGTCTGCCTGGACATCGACGGCGCGGCCTTGACGCTGGCCGCGACCGACCGCTACCGGCTGGCGGTGCGGGAGATGCCCTGGGAGCCGGTGCAGCCGGGACTGCGCGCGGCGGCCCTGGTCCCGGCGCGGACGCTGGCCGACGCGGCCCGGGCGATGACCCCGGGAGTACCGGTGTCGGTCGCCTTCGGGCCCGGGGCGCCCGGCGCGAGCCGGCCGGACGGCAGGCAGCCGGACGAGCCCCGGCCCGCCGAAGGCATGATCAGCTTCGGGATCGGCGGCCGCCAGCTGACGACGCGGCTGATCGGCGGCGAGTTCATCCGGTACCGGTCCCGCTTCCCGGCCGAGTTCGGCTGCCGCGCCGACGTGCCGGCCGGGCCGTTCACCGAGGCGGTCCGCCGGGTGTCCCTGGTCGCCGACCGGGCCAGCCCGGTCCGGCTCACGTTCGGCCCGGGCCGGGTCCTGATCGAGGCGCAGACCGAGGGCCGCGCCCGGGCGGTCGAGACGGTGCCCGCCGATTTCAGCGGCGGCGAGCCCGTGATCGCGTTCAACCCGCACTACCTGCTGGACGGGCTCGTCGCCGCCGCCGTGCCGGGCCAGCCCCGGCCGCATGCCGAGGCCCGGACCACGCTGGCCGGACGGCCGGACTGGCCACGAGGACGCTGGCCCGCGCGACGCTGGCGGCCGGGGCGGACGAGGGGAACACCGGGCCGGGTGATCCTGGGCTGCTCAGGATCGAGTTCACCAGCCCGGCCAAGCCGGCCCTGATCACCCGGGTGACCGCGGAGCCTGGCTCCGAGGGGCGCGGACCAGCACAGACGCCGGCCGGGAGCCGGCGGGGCCGAATTCCGCTACCTGGTCGTGCCGCTGCGGGCCCCGGTCCGGTCCTGAGCGGCGAACCCGCCCGCTCGACACGAGGCTCCTGAGCTGCCGAACCCGCTCAGGTCCTGCCCGGCGAACTCGCCCCGGTCCCAGCGCCGTGAAGGCACCCGGTTGCGGAGCCGCCACACGGCACGCCCGGTCCACAGCACCCGCGCCGCCCACAGCACCCGGCTCAGCCAGGGGAGGCCGACCAGCAACGGCAGCGCCTCCAGCCACGCCCCGCGCAGCCAGAGCCGGCGCACGATCCAGGCCAGGGCCACGACCGCGAGCGGCGGCCACCGCCATGAGGGCCAGCACCGCGATCAACGCGACCTGCAGCACCCCGCCGTGCCCGGAGACCAGGGCGAACGCGGCCAGGAACAGGACCGCGACACCGCCCGCGGCGAGGACGCCCAGGCAGCAGAAGCCGCCGGCCACGCCGTGCCCAGCCGCCCGCCCGGACATCACCCTGCATCGCCATAGAGCCCTCCCGGACATCGGGTCGCTGCCCGCACACGATATGTCGCGAAACCGGCGAGAGCAAGCATGCCGCAGCCAGCCCGGTCACCGCCCGAGGTACGCACCGCCATTGACGTGGGATGATCTGGCCCGTGTATGTCCTGCGGCGGGGAGGCCAGGAACGTCAACCGCCGCGGCGACATCCGCTGGTCATCAGGACGGCCGAGAGCAGGTTGGCGTCGAGGTTGGCCCGCCAGGCGGCCGCCAGGCCGGCCAGGTCGCTCGCGTCCGGGGCCGTCCGGTCGAAGTCGGTGTTCCCGCCCGCGTTATTGACCAGGACCGCCACGGCCTGCGGCAACTGGTCCAGGGCGGCGGACCGCCGCCGGGTCCGAGGCGTCGAAGGCCACCCAGGCCGCGCCGAGCGACGCGGCGGCCTCCTCGAGCGGCGGCGGTGGCGGTCAGCCGTCGTGCGGTACGCCCTGCCGGCCCCGGGCCTGCCGAGGCGCATCGGAGGGTCGCGGGACCAGGGGTAACTGATCCGGGCCTCGTTCCCGTCGCGCCGGCCACCGGGCTCACCGCTGCCCGTCTGGATGCCCGGGCCGAACAGCACCGAGACGCCCCAGGACCGCAGCTTGCCGATGCTCTCGGTGAACGCGGGGTGCGCGGCGTGCGCCTGGTTGGTGGACGGCAGCGCCACGATCGGCAGCCGTTTCCCGATCGCCTCGACCAGGATGCCCAGCGCGAGCGTGTCGCAGATCCCCGCGGCCCACTTGTTGATGGTGTTCACCGTGGCCGGGGCGACGATCACCGCGTCCGGGTCCGGCAGCACGTCGGGCTCACCCGGGTTCTTGTACTCGCTGCGGACCGGGTGGCCGGTCTGGCGTTCCAGGGCCGCGGTGTCGGTGAACCGCCGGCCCGACGGGGTGGTCAGCACGCACACGTCCCAGCCGCGCTGCTGGGCCAGACTGACCAGCTGGCCCACGTCCGCCGCGGGCGGCGCGGCACAGGCGATCACATAGAGCACCCGGCGGTCACTCACCGGCCGGTCACTTACTGGCTGATCAGGCACCGGCCGGTCCGCCGCGGAGCGGGCCCGTCACAGCCGGGCCAGACCGGCGGGCCAGCGGAAGCTCCCGGCCGCGTCGCGCTCCAGCGGCACCGCCCGGACCACCGCGGCGACGTCCAGCGGACCGTAGATGTGCGGGAAAGGATCCGCCCAGCCGGGCACCGGCTCGCGGCGGATCTCGGCTCCGATCCGGCTGGTGTCCAGCACCAGCAGGACCAGATCCTGCGGCTCATCCAGGTACACCGCGTTCGCGACCGGCAGGACCTGGGCCGCGGTGCTCGCGTGGATGAACCCTTCCTCGCTGAGCGACCGGCCGCGGGTCGACGTCCGGTACTCGCCGTCCTGCCGGGCCTGGTCCCAGTCCGGCACGGTCGCGATGTGATACAGCCACTGCATCGGACGGCAGCGCATCTGCTGGGTTCCTCTCCCGGTGAGGACGCTAGTTCATGAAGTAGCTGCTGCCGCCGGTCTCCGGGTTGGTGATCTGGGCGATCACCGAGATGGCCCCGGCGTGGGCGAAGACGAGGGTGAGGGTGATGTCCTTGCCGCCGTGCATCGGCTTCGCCCCGGTGATCAGCAGGTGGACGGTGTTGGGGGCCAGCCGGATGACGTTGTGGCCTGGGATGCGCGATCGCCGGAGAGGGTATGCGTGGCCGAGTTGCCCGCGGCCCCGAAGGTGACCCGTCCGCCTGCGCTGGTGCGGGCGCTGATCAGCCGGTCCGGGCCGCCGTTGTTCCGGATGACCAGGAAGGCGACGGTCTTACCGGGGACCGAGGGCTGCGGCACCACGGCCGTGGACAGCTCGATCGCCGGGGCGGCGCTGGCCCTGGTGTAGCAGCCGGTGAGGCCGGCCGCGGCCAGCACGACCAGGCTCGCGGCCGCGGCCGCGCGGGCCGCCCGCCTGGCAGGCGCCGCCTGGACAGCAGATCGATTCGCGGCATAGTCCTTTACCCTCGCGTCTGAAGCGCGCTCACGATGCTAGTCCCGCCCGCCCCCCGCGGAGCCGCGTGGGGCCGGCGCCGGCGGCCGGGCCCGCGGAGCCGGCGGCGGCCCGGCCGGCGGAGGGCCGGCGGCCGGGTACTTCTGGTCAGGAATAGTCGCGGAACGCCGGCCAGGCCCGGGCCCACGATTCCCGGAGCCCGGTGGCCAGGTAGACCGGCGCGCCCTGCTCGTCGTCGCTTGACCCCCAGGCCGTTGTAGAACGTGGCGATCTGGCGCACGTGCCGGAACTCGCGGCGCAGGAAGGACGGGTCCAGGTTGATCGCGATCGCGGAGCGGTCCGCGGCCGGCGGTGGCCCCCACAGCCAGAAGTTGTTGCTGCCGCTGTAGGCCGCGGGGAGGCCGAGGTCCGGGCCGTACCGGTCGACCGCCCCGGCCTCGCCGTAGTTGCCGGCCAGGATCGTGGTCTGGTCCCGCTGCGCGGCGGGCAGCGCGTGATACTCGCGGGCGATCAGCGCCACCTCGCGCGGCCACGCGATGGTCTCGGCCAGGTCGTAGTTGATGTTCTGCAACGGGACCGTGCGCAGGGTGGCCGCCGGCAGCACCGGGATGGCGATGGGCACGGCCGCGAGTGTCACCACCGCGCCGGCGGCCAGCAGGGCCCAGCGCCACCAGCGCCGTCCTGCCCCGCGGCCGGGGAACAGCCACCGCCCGGCCGGAACCGACCCGGCCGCGAACAGGACCGTGTAGGCGCCCCCGGAGTAATACGGCTTGCCGCCCAGGACGAACTGGACCACGATCGCCAGCACGGCCGCGATCACGGCCGGCCGGAACCGGCGCGCCGCGTCGCTGCGCAGGCCCCAGATCAGCCCGGCCACCCAGACGGGGGTGAGGGCGAGGCCGGTGAAGATCACCTGAGCCGGCCAGTACGTCGCCCGGTTATGGCCGGCGGCGGTCTGCAGCGCGCGGAACACCTCCAGGTTCGGCCAGCCGTGCGCGGCCTGCCAGATCAGGTCCGGGGCGGCCAGCGCCGCCGCGATGACCGCGCCCAGCAGCAGGTACCGGCTGCGCAGCAGCCGCCGCTGCGGGGTGAGGGCGAAGCCGGCCACCACCGACGGCGGCCAGGAACCAGATCGTCCACTTGGCCTCGGCCGCGATACCCGGCGCACAGCCCGATGGCCAGCCACCAGCGGGGCTCGCCGCTGTCCAGCAGCCGGAGCACCAGGTACAGCAGGATCGCCCAGGCCACGAAGTCGGGCGTGGTCGTGCTCATCAGGTGCATGGCAGCCCAGGAACTCGGCGCAGCCCGGCCACGCACACGGCGGCGAGCACCTGCCCGGCCCGTCCCGGCGCCGAGGATGCGGCTCATGCCCGCGGTGAGCAGCACCAGCGCGCTGAGCCCCAGCGCGGGCAGCACCCGCAGCCCGACCAGGGAGTTGGCGAACAGCAACGCGGCGAGACGCGCGGCCAGCGGGGTCAGCGGCGGCTGATCCACGTACCCGAAGGCGGGATGGCGTCCGGCTTCCAGGAAGTACAGCTCGTCGCGGTGATAGCCGTACCGGGCGCTCACCGCCATCTCGACCGCGAACGCCACGACGGCGACGAGGATGATGCCCAGCCGGGGCGAGCGGCGGGCGCGGGCCAGCAGGCTGGCGGCTTCTGGTGCGGTATCCGGCCCGCTGGGAGCGCGGCCGGGACGGGAGTGCGCTTCCCGTGAGCGAGTTCTGCGGCATGCCAGCATCGTGGGCCCCGGGGAGGCCGGCCGACATCGGGCGGCGGGGCGATTTCCCCCGCTCCGCAGCGCGGCGGAGCCGCGGCGCGGGGACCGGCCTTCCTCCCCCCGGGGAGGGAGCCGCCCGGCTCCACCGGCGGGAGGATGCCGCCGGGCCCCCTGCGCCATACGATCAGGTCGTGAACAGCCAGGTCGTGACGAGGCTGACGGCCCGGGCCGCCGCGCTCCCGCCGCGGGTCCAGGACCTCGCCCTGGCGCTGGCCCTGGTCCTCGTCAACGTCGCGTCGGTGCTGCCCTACCGCAGCCAGCTCCACCCGTTCTGGGCCGCGCTGGTGCTGGTCATCGCCCAGTGCGTGCCGCTCGCGTGGCGCCGGAGATGGCCGCTCGCGGTGCTCATCGTGGCCGGGATCCCGCGCATCCTGTACGACCAGCTCGCCTTCGCCTACGCCCCGTTCCCGCTGGCCAACACCATCGCGTTCTACACCGCGATGGTCTACTGCCGCCCCGTGGTCCGCCGCGTGGTCATTGTCCTGGTGCGTGATCGGCAGCATCGAGTCCCAGGTGTCGCCCGGCCATACCCAGCCCTACGACGCCGTCGTGTCGGCCCTGACCACCCTGGGCGCCTGGGGGGCGGCGGTGGTCGTCCGGAACCGGCAGGCCAGCGTCCAGGAGGCGGAAAGCCGGGCCGAGCGGGCGGAATCGGAGCGGGACGACGACGTGGCCCGCGCCGCGGCGGCGGAGCGCACCCGGATCGCCCGCGAGCTCCATGACGTGGTGGCGCACCACGTCAGCCTGATGGCGGTGCAGGCGGAGGCGGCCTCCTCGCTGCTGCCCGCGCGGCCGGACGACGCGGCGCGGTCGGTGGAGGTGATCGCGGATACCGCCCGCCAGGCCCTGACCGAGCTGCGCCGGCTGCTCGGGGTGCTGCGCGGGCCAGCCGACCACCTGGAGACCGCGCCGTCGATGTCGCTCGCGGACCTGGGCCCCGTGCTGGACCAGGTGCGCGGCACCGGGCTGGCGGTGGAGCTGACCGTGCAGGGCACGCCGTGCCCGCTGACTCCCGGCGTCGATCTCACCGCGTACCGGATCATCCAGGAGGCGCTCACGAACACGCTCCGGCACGCCAACGCGGCCCACGCGGCCGTGGGCCTGTGCTACGAACCCGGTTTCGTTACGGTGAGCGTGACCGATACCCGGTCGGGGGCGGGTACCGGACCGGGCGTAAAGGAGCCTGGGAACGGTGCCGGGCGCGGAATCGCGGGCGGGCGGGTGAACGGGACCGCGCTGGTCCGGTCGGGCGGCTTCGGGCTGGCCGGGATCGCGGAACGGGTCGCCTCCTGCGGCGGCAGCCTGGCGGTGGGGCCCACCGGCGCCGGGGGGTTCGCGGTCACCGCCCGGCTGCCGGCCCAGTGAACGGCCCGGTGAACCCGGCTGGCCGCCCGTCCCCGATCCGGGTCCTGGTGGCCGACGACCAGGAACTGGTCCGCGCGGGATTCTGTGTCATCCTCGAGGCGGCCGAGGACATCAGCGTGGTGGGCGAGGCCTCGAACGGCGCCGACGCGGTGGCCGCCGTGGCGGCCCAGCGCCCGGACGTGGTGCTGATGGACATCCGGATGCCGGGGATGGACGGGCTGGAGGCGACCCGGCTGATCACCCAGGGCGGCCCGGAGGCCGGCCCGAGGGTGGTCATGCTCACCACGTTCGATCTCGACGACTACGTCTACGAGGCGCTCCGCTCCGGGGCGAGCGGGTTCCTGCTCAAGGACGCGCCGCGGGGTGACCTGATCGCCGCGGTCCGGGCGGCGGCGGCGGGCAACGGGCTGCTCGCTCCCTCGGTGACGCGGCTGCTCATCGAGACGTTCGCGCGCCGCCCGGCCGCGGCCGTGACCGCTCCGTCCCGGCTGGCCTCGCTGACCGCCCGGGAAAAGGACATCCTGCTCCTGGTCGCGCGGGGCCGCAGCAACGCGGAGATCGCCCGGGAGCTGTTCGTCGGCGAGGCGACGGTCAAGACCCACATCGGGCACCTGCTGGCCAAGCTGGGGCTGCGCGACCGGGTGCAGGCGGTGATCCTGGCCTACGAGACCGGGCTGGTGGTTCCCGGCGACCTGCCCGACTGACGCCCGGCCCGGGCCGCAGCCGGGCCGCGGCGTCAGGCCAGGCTCAGCCGCCAGTTCTGCCCGACCAGGTCGTGGCCGAAGCTGTGATGCGGCTCCGAATCCACCAGCTCGAAGCCGAGCCGCTGATAGATGCGGCGCGCCGCGGAGAGTACGTCGTTGGTCCACAGGACGATCTCCGGGTAGCCCGCCTGGCGGGCGAACGCCAGGCATTCGGCGGCCAGGCGCTCGCCCAGTCCCATGCCCCGCGCGCCCGGTTCGACCAGCAGCAACCGCAGCTGGGCGGTGCGGTCGTCCTTGCGCATGCAGAACACGCAGCCCGCCGGCGTGCCGTCCAGTTCGGCGATCCAGCCGGCTTCGCGGGGGTCGGCGCGCCCCGCGTAGTCCGCCACGATCCGGGCCACCAGCGCCTCGTAGCTGGCGTCCCAGCCGTACTCCTGGGCGTACAGCGCGCCGTTGCGCTGCACCACCCAGCCGAGATCGCCGGGCCGCGGCGAGCGCAGCACGAACGCGGCCGGGCGGTCCCGCGGCCCGGCGATCTCCTTGATCGTGGTCATCGCCGCGGTCAGCCGCTGCTGCTCGGCCTCGGTGAGCTGGTCGAGCAGCGCGCTGATCTGCTCCGCGGAACGCTGGTCCAGGCCGCGGAAGGCGTGCTGCCCCGGCGCTGGTCAGCGTGATGACCCGGCGGCGGGCGTCGGTGTCCGAGCGCCGCCGGGTGATCAGGCCGTCCGCCTCGAACCGGGCCAGGATCCGGCTCAGGTACCCGGCGTCGATGTCGACGGAGCGGCGCAGCGCGCTGATCTCGCTCCCGCCGCGCTCGGCCGGCCCGGCCTGGGCCAGCTCGAAGAGCACCCGGGCCTCGGTGAGCGAGTAGGGCGAGTCCAGGTAGCCGCCGCGGAGCAGGCCGATCATGTTCGTGTAGACGCGGTTGAACTCCCGCACCGCCTGGACCCGCCCGTCCCGCACGGCCCCGGCGTCCGCCGCTCCGGTGCTGGCCCGGTGCCCGGCCGGTGCGCTGGCCCGTGCTGGCTGGCCCGTGCTGCGCTGGCCCGCTCCGGCCGGTATCTGACGGAGGCAACGAAGTCTTTGACATAGTCAAATAATTGCGCAGCGGCGCCCGGGGATCAACCCCCAGGGGACCCGCTCGCCTCGGGGCAGGCCAGCCCGGGGCAGGCCAGGGTGTGGGTGCTCCCAGGCACACCCAGTGCATGGGAGTTACACCCACGCAGTGGGCGGGGCGGTCAGCCGCGGTCGAGGGCGGTGGCGAGCAGGCCGAGCGGCGGGGAGCCGAGCTCCATCAGGGCGGTGTGGAAGCGCAGCAGGGTGAAGCCGTTGCCCCAGTGCTTGCGGGCCTGCTCGCGCAGGTCCATGATCTCGAGCTTGCCCCAGGTGTAGCGCCCGTACGTCGGATCGAATGTCGCCCGCCGGGCCTCCGACAGGGCGGCGGGACCGGCCAGGTGCGTGTCCGCCGCGAAACGGCGGGCACCCTCCTCGACGCTCATGCCCGCGGTGTGCACGCCGATCGAGCAGGCCAGCCGGGTCACCCGGACCAGGGCTTCCAGCCACACGCCCACCGCGAACCGGGGGTCGTCGCTGAGGTATCCCTCCTCGACGCACAACTCCTCGGCGTAGTGCGCCCAGCCCTCCACGAACGCGGCGGAGTGCAGGGTCCGGCGCACCGGGCCGGCCACCCGGCGCAGCGCGCGGCCGTGCGAGAAGTGCCCCGGCGCGACCTCGTGCACGACGATGCCGGGCAGCGTGGTGGCGCTGAACACCTCCAGCCATTCCTCCTGCTCCTGCTCCGGCCAGCTGGGCTCGGGCGGCGTGACGTAGAACCACGACGGGGCCTCGGGCTCGCCGGGCGCGGCGGTGGAGATCATCGCCATGGCCCAGCGGCGTGATTCCGGGGCGGGCCCGACCAGGCAGACGCCGTCGTTGTAGGGCATCAGGTTCCGTTCCCGGGTGAACTCGATCGCCTGATCGGTGCCGATCTGGGCCGCCTCGATCACCCCGTCCGGGCCCGGGTGGTCATGGACCAGGTCCCGGCACAGCTCCAGCGGCGGCCGGTTCGCGTCGATCCGGGCGCAGTCCTCGGCCAGCCGGTTCAGCAGCCGGTCACGCTCGGCGTCGGCCCGCTCCGCCAGCGCGCCGAGGTCGACGTCGATGTCCTCGGCCGTGCTCATCAGGCTGCGCAGCCCGGCCGCGCCCAGCGCCGGGTCAGGGTTGCCCTGCCGGGCCGCGCGCTCCACATGCGCGACGAGCCGGCGGTGCGCGGCCCGGGCGGCCGAGGCCACGGCGGGCGGGGCGCTCGCCGGGATGCCCGCGGCCAGCCCCTGGATGCCTCCGATCAGCGAACCCGCCACCGGGGCGCTCACCTGGTCCAGCGAGGCCAGGGCCGCGTCCACCGCCTGCGGCCACAGGGCCAGGTGCGCCAGCTTGGCCCGCTCGCGCTCCTCCGCCGGGGCGTAGTCGCGGTCGTAGCAGGCCAGGTCCATCTCGGCGAGATGGGCCAGCGGGTTGCTCCGGTGCAGTTCCAGCTCGCCGTAGACGACCTGGGCCCGCCGCTCGAACGCGGCCAGGTGGGACTCGTCGTGCGGATCGTCGGCCCGGTCGCCGGACGAGGCGGCCTCCGCCAGCCGGGCCAGGCCGTCCCGCACCCCGCCGGGGGAGAGGTCCTGGATCCGGCCGTCGTACTCGTGGCGTCCGCTGTACTCGCGTGCCTCGGCGACATCGAGATCACAGACCGCCCGGACCCGCGGGGGAAGGTCATCCATGACCCTGACGCTATCGGGCCGGCCGCGCTCGCCGGCGCTGGGGTCAGCGGTTCACAGGCCCTGGCCGGGCTGCCCTGCACCGCCCTTGACCGCGTCCACGGTGAGCGGGACGCCCAGCTTCGAGGGGAGCTTGACGGAGCAGGTCGTCGCGGTGAACTTGATGTACAGCGCGGTGAACTGGCCGGGCGGGAAGACCTTGAGCCAGTGCGCGGTGACCGGCTTGCAGTCGGACTTGCTGTAGTTCAGCGCGTCGACGACCTGCACGGTCACGTGGGCGGTCCCGCCCGGGGGCAGGATGACCGTCCTCGGCGCGATCGCCGGGTTGCGGGAGGCGGGTTCGCCGATCTGGCTGCCGGACGGGCCGGTCACGAAGGACACGCCCGGGTAGCCGAACAGGTAGCACGAGCTCTTGGACGTGTTGGTCAGGTTCAGCGGGTAGTAGGTGCTGCCGGCCGCCGCGCCGCCCTGGCTGGTGTTCACGGTCCCGGACAGGTCGGTCGTGGAGCACGCGGGCGCCGACGGTGTGCTGGGCGGGGTCGTGGGGTTGCCCCCGTGGTGGGCGGGGCGCTCGAGGCGGCCGAGGACGCTGCCGGGGCGGCCGACGAGGCGGCGGCGTGGACGCCTGGCTTCCGGCTGCGCTGTTGTTGCTGCTGGTCGATCCGCAAGCCGCCGCGAGGGCGCCGGTGCACAGCAGGGCGGCGGCGGCGCTGATTCGCCGGGCGGCGTGGGCGGATGGTCTCATCGGCGGTTCCCTTGTTTGGCGGGGCTGCGTGGCTGTGGCGGGGCTGTGGTGGCGGGCTGTGCGTCTGGCGGGGCTGGCGTAGCGGGGCCGCTAGCCGGACCCCTGGGGTGTCCTGACTCTTACGACGCAGTGTGCCGCGTGCCGGTTGCGCGCACTTTGGTTTGCCCGGGCCGTGGCGCCCGGCGATTATGGCAGCTGGATCCCGTCCCTTCCCCGGCCACGCTGGCCCACGCCGTCAGGAGTGCTGATGCTGCCGCAGGGTTCCTCGTTCACGACCCGGCCACAGCTCGCGGGCAGCTTCGGCATGGTCGCCTCCACCCACTGGCTGGCCACCGCATCCGGGATGGCGGTGCTGGAGGCCGGAGGCACGGCGTTCGACGCGGCCGTGGCGGCGGGCCTGGTGCTGCAGGTGGTCGAGCCGCACATGAACGGGCTGGGCGGTGAGGCGCCGATCATCGGCTACGACGCCGGGCCGGGGGACCGGCGGGACCGGCGTGTTCGTGCTGGACGGCCAGGGACCCGCGCCGGGCGCGGCCACGCTGGCCGCGTTCGGCGCCCTGGATCTGGACCTGATCCCGGGCAACGGCCTGCTCGCCGCCTGCGTCCCCGCGGCCTTCGGCAGCTGGATGCTGCTGCTCCAGCGGCACGGCCGGATGCGGCTGCGCGACGTCATGCAGTACGCGATCGGGTACGCCCGGGACGGCTACCCGATGGCGGCCGGGGTGAGCGCGGGCATCGCCGCCGCCGAGCCGATCTTCCGCGATCACTGGCCCACCTCGGCCGAGATCTACCTGGCTGGCGGGGTGCCCGCCCCCGGGGCCCGGTTCGCCAATCCGGCCCTGGCCGCGACCTACCAGCGCATCCTGGACGAGGCCGAGGCAGCCGGCGCTGACCGCGACGTGCAGATCGAGGCGGCGCGCCGCGCGTTCTATGACGGATTCGTGGCCGAGGCCATCGGCTCCTACCTGGACCGGGCTGAGGTCATGGACGTGACGGGGGAGCGGCACCGGGCCCTGCTCAGCCCGGCGGACCTGGCGGGCTGGCGGGCCGGCACCGAGCCGCCGGTGACGCTGGACTTCGCCGGCCTCACCGTGTGCAAGACGGGCCCGTGGGGCCAGGGGCCGGTGTTCCTGCAGCAACTGGCCCTGCTCGACGGGCTCGGCGTGAGCGAGATGGACCCGGCCGGCCCGGACTTCATCCACACCGTGGTCGAGAGCGCGAAACTGGCCTTCGCCGATCGTGAGGCCTGGTACGGCGATCCCAGGTTCGCCGACGTCCCGCTCGCGACCTGCTGTCCGGGTCCTACAGCCGCGGCCCGCAGGTCGCTGGTGGGTCCCTCCGCGTCCCCGGATCTGCGGCCCGGCCATCCCGGCGGGGCCGAGCCGCGGCTGCCCGGCTACGTGACCGGGGCAGTGCGCGTCCCGGGCGGGGCCGCTGCGGACGGGGCTGGCCGGCCGGTGCCGCGGCGGCGGAGCCCACCGCGGAGGAGTCCGGGGCCGCGGCCCGCCCGGCCTGGGAGGTCACCGGGCAGGGCACCCGCGCGGACCCGAGGCCGTCCCGGGGCGACACCTGCCATCTGGATGTCGCCGACCGGTTCGGGAACATGGTGTCGGCCACGCCGAGCGGGGGCTGGCTGCAGAGCTCGCCGGTCATCCCCGGCCTCGGTTTCTGCCTGGGCACCCGGGCCCAGATGTTCACCCTGACCGCGGGCCTGCCCAACAGCCTGGCCCCGGGCAAGCGCCCGCGGACCACGCTGACGCCGAGCATGGCCCTGCGCGACGGGGAGCCCTACCTGGCCTTCGGGACGCCCGGCGGGGATCAGCAGGACCAGTGGACGCTGGCCTTCTTCCTGCGTCACGTGCTGTTCGGGATGAACCTGCAGGAGGCGATCGACGCGCCCGCGTTTCATACCCGGCACTTCCCGTCCTCGTTCTACCCGCGCGAGTCGTGGCCGCTGGCGGTGGACGTGGAGGAGCGGGCCGGGCCGCAGGTGCTGGCCGAGCTGCGCCGCCGGGGGCACCAGGTCACGGTCCGGCCGCCCTGGTCGCTGGGCCGGGTCAGCGCGGTGGCCCGGGATCAGGGGATGCTCTACGCGGCCGCGAACCCCCGCGGCATGCAGGGGTACGCGGCCGGCCGCTGAACGCGGGGCGTGCGCCCGCACCCAGTAGCGTGGTGCCTTTTACCCCGCCCGGCGGGGTAAAAGGCACCACGTTGTTTGGCGGCGGGCCGTGGGGTGGTCAGACGGGCAGGGCCAGGGCGGCGGCCAGCACCGCGGCGACCGCGGCGGCGGCCCGGAGCCAGCCTCCGGCCGCCCCGGCCCCGGCCGAGGGCAGCAGCGCCGATCCCGCCGCCAGCACCAGCAACCCCAGCCCCGCGGCCAGCACCGGCGCCTGGCCGCGCAGCACCGCGCTGGCTTCGCCGGGGCCGCCGGTGGACTCGGCCAGGTGCGTGGCCAGCAGGTACGCCAGCAGAGCCACGCCGAGCACGGCGGTGTGCCAGGGCCGGGCCGGGTGGAAAGCTTCCAGGGCCAGGGCGCCGAGCGTCACTCCCTCGGCCCAGGGAAGCCGGCGCAGCCGGTCCAGGCCGCCCAGGCCGAGGCGGGCCAGCAGCCCGGGATAGGCGCCCGGCCCGGGCGCCACCACGGCGGCCGTGGCCAGCTGGCCGATGCCCCCGGCCACGCAGCAGGCGGCGAGCACGGTGAGGACCGGGCCGGCCCGGCCGGCCGACCCGGGGGGCGACGCCGCCCAGGCCACACAGGCCGCGCCGAGCAGGCCGGCCACGGTGGTGAGCCGGACGGTGCTGCGGCGCCACCAGACCCGCCACACGGCCCGCAGCTCCGGTGCTGGCCCGTCCGTCAGCGACGTCATCGGCGCGTCACCATGGCCCGGCGGGTCAGCGGGGCCAGCGACAGGTCCAGGCTCTGCTCCCCGTCCCAGTGCACTACGGGGATGTCCAGTTCGCGCAGGGAGAACCGGATCGCCTGCTGCTCCATCCGCCAGATCCGCTGGGCCAGCCGGGCGCCCCGGCCCCGGCCCGCGCTGGGCTCCCCGTTGAGCACGTTGACGATCAGCACCGCGAAGCCGCGCTGGCGCAGGTCGCGCAGGGTTTCCACCAGCCGCGGGTCCATCAGCGGGGTGAAGACCAGGATCAGCGCGCCCGGGGGCAGCGCCTGCCGGGGCAGCCGGGAGAACCCGGTGTCCGCGGTCCAGTCCCGGTCCTGGGTGAGCATGGCCTCGGCGATCCGGTAGTAGTGCCGCTGGCCGTGCCCCGGTGCCAGCCACCGGGCCCGGTACCGGTAGGTGATGAACCCGACCCGGTCCCGCGTGTCCAGGTACGCCCGGGCCGCGGCGGCCGCGCCGCGCAGCGCGATGTCCACCACGTGACGCTCGGTGTCGTCCCCGTCCCAGGCCGTGTCGACCAGGATCACCACGTCCTGCGAGCGTTCCGCCTGGAACGTGTTGACCTGGAGCCGGCCGCGCCGGGTGGTGGCCGGCCAGTTGATGCTGCGCTGCCGGTCGCCCGGCACGTACTCGCGCACGCCCGCGAACTCGGCGCCCTCACCGGGCGCCCGCGCGGAGTGCTCGCCGAGCCGCTGGGGCAGGCGGCTCAGCACCACCCGGGTGCGCTGGGCCGCCGGGCGCGGGTAGCACTCCAGCGACGGCAGCCCGATCCGGGCCCGGCCCTCGGCCAGCCGCCAGCGATCACGCAGCACGATCTCGGCGGTGCCCACCCGCCGCCGCCCCCAGCGGTGCACCAGGAACGGCACCGTGACCCGGTGGCCCGAGGCGTAGCCGCGCCGCTGCCCCGGCGCGGCCCGCAGCGGGACGATCTCGTGCGCCGGGCGCAGCATGACCGCCACGGTGTAGTCCTCGGCACCCGCGACCGCCGCGGTGACCGCGGCCCGCTCGCCTTCGATCAGCCGGCCGCTGGTCAGCCCGGTCGTCACCTGGACGTGCGACGGCCGCCCCGGCCGCCCGGGGGAGAGCAGCAGCAAGGCCGGGGCCGCCGCGCCGGCGAACTCGGGCCGCCTGGTCACGAGCGCGAGCGCCAGGCCGGCCAGGGCCAGCGTCAGCAGGCGGCGCGCGTGCCGGGACAGGTTCCACTGCAACGGCGCGGTCGTGGTGGAGTCGTGTTCCGGGCCGGCCAGCGGGGCGGCGGTGCCCGGCCGGGCCGGGGCGTCCCCCGCAGGCCGCCCGGCTGACCCGGGCGGGCGGTCAGGCACGGGCGGCGGACGGGTCGGTACGTGGCGTCGGCACGCTGGCGAGCAGCGTGGCCACCACATCGTCCGGCTGGACCTGGCGGACCCACAGTTCGGGCCGCAGCGTGATCCGGTGCGCGAGTGCGGGTACCGCCACGCTCTTGATGTCGTCCGGGATCACGTAGTCCCGCAGCTGCAGCAGGGCCTGGCCGCGCGCCAGCTGGATGATGGCCAGCCCGCCGCGGGGGCTGGCCCCCACCTGGATCTGCCGGTGCTCCCGGGTCGCCCGGACCAGGGCGACGACATAGTCGATCAGGTCGGCCGACACCTCCACGTCCTCCAGCGCGGCCCGCATGGCGAGCACTTCGCGCGCGTCGGTGACCTGCTGGAGCACCGCGTTCTCGGCCCGGCGATCCAGCCGCCGCTGCAGCATCGCCGCCTCGTCCGCGCTGTCCAGGTAACCCAGCCGCAGCCGCATCAGGAAGCGGTCGAGCTGCGCCTCGGGCAGCTCGTAGGTGCCCTCGTACTCGATCGGGTTGTCGGTGGCCAGCACGACGAAGGGTTGCGGGAGCTGGCGGGTCTGCCCGTCCATGCTCACCTGCCCCTCGCCCATGGCCTCCAGCAGCGCGGCCTGGGTCTTGGGCGGGGTCCGGTTGATCTCGTCCGCGAGCAGCAGCTGGGTGAACACCGGGCCCGGCCGGAACTGCATCTCCGCGGTCCGCTGGTCGTACATGGGTGCGCCGATCACGTCGGACGGCAGCATGTCCGGGGTGAACTGGATGCGCGCGAAGTCCAGGCCGAGGACCTGCGCGAACGTCCGGGCGATCAGCGTCTTGCCCAGCCCGGGGAGGTCCTCCAGGAGGATGTGGCCGCCGGCCAGGATCCCGATCAGCACCAGTTCCAGGGCGCGCCGGTGCCCGACGACCGCGCGCTGCACCTCCGCGAGCACCTGGGCGGACCGCTGCGCGGTCTCGCCGGGGGTCAGGGTCTTGTCCGTCACAGATGCTCCAGTCGGTCGAGAAGGCGGGCCAGGGTCCGGTAGGGAATCCCCGGCTGGTCGCCGGGCGGAGACGGCGCGGCAGGCCGGGCCGGGTCAACCCACCGCCAGAGGCTGTCGTAGCCGGGATTGCCCCGGGTGAAGGCCTGCCGGGCGGCGGCGGGGTCGTCGTAGAGGCTGATGCCGTGCCGCTCGGCCAGCCGCGAGGCCAGCAGGTGCTCCAGCTGGCCGCGCAGGCCGGCCTCGTAGGCCGTCATCGAGGCCTGGGCGTCGCCCAGCCGGGACTGCCGCCGCCACTGGCGGGAGAAGGACGACAGCACCGGTGCCGGCACCGCCGGGTCGGGACCGCTGACGTCCTCGGCCGAAGACGCCAGCGACGGCGGGCGCACCAGGCTGCGCAGCACGACCAGGCTGATCACCCCGGCTGCCACCGCGACCAGCGCGAGCGCGCCAGGACCGGCCACGGCGTAGCCGGCCGCGGCGGTCGCGGCCACCGCCACGGCGGCGATGATGAGCTCGGGCACAGGCGGCCAGCCGCCCCGGCCTGGGCCGGGGCCGGGCGCGGCGCTGCCGCCCGGGCTGGTCATGACGAACCTCGCAGGTCGGCGGCGAGCTGCTCCAGCGCGTCCCGGGCGGCAGTGCGCTGGGCCGTGGTCAGCTCGTGCGCCGAGAAGCGGGCCTCGTAGAACAGCCCGGTCAGCTCCCCGGCCGCCGCCCCGCGGACGAGTCCCGCCGCGGCCGCCCGGGCCAGGAACTCATCAGGCGTGTCCGCGGCCTCGTGGTCCGCGCCGGCCGCGGCCAGGCTCCGCTCCATGGCCACGTAGCAGGCGATGATGGCGGCCCGGGCGTCGTCCAGCTCGGCCAGCGCCCGCCGCCCGGAGCTGACCGCGTCGCGCAGGTCACTGCGCTGCCCCTCGGCCAGCGAGGTCTCCTCGGGCGGCAGCACGTCGTGCTCGGGCTGGCGCCGCCGCAGCAGCACGACGCACGCCACGATCCCGCCGATGAGGGCCAGGATGAGCAGGGCGTACAGGATGCCGGCCAGCGGCAGCCGGAACGCCGGGGCCGGATGCGGGGGCCGCGTCAGGCTGGGCCTCGCGGTCGGCTGGGGCTGGGTGGGCAGCGGCTGCGGCGGCAGCGGATGAGGGTGCAGCGGCACGGCCAGGATCAGCACCGCCGGGATGGCGGCCAGGCCGGCCAGCAGCGCAGCCCGCAGCACGCCGCGCAGCCGGTGGACGCGGAAGTCGTCGCTGGGCAGGCGCCCCCGGACCAGCAGCGCGACGAGCAGCCCGGCCAGGATGACCTCCAGCGCCACCCCGATCGCGATCCCGTCCCGGCGATACGGGCCGTGCCAGCCGTGCAGCGCGAAGCCGCCGCGCAGCCCGACCAGGACGCCGGCGATGAGCAGCGCGGTCAGCAGCAGCCGGGCCAGCGCCGGCCCGCGCAGGGCGCTGGCGGAGGCGGGCTCACGGTGCCCGGCCGGTCTGGGCAGGCTCGCCCGCCGGGACTGCTGTCTGCCTGCTGGTCATGATCTCCTACGCGGGGGTGGCGAGGCCCGCCTGGTAGGCCAGTATGACCAGGTGCACGCGATCCCGCGCGCCGAGCTTGGTGAGCAGGTGCCCCACGTGCGTCTTCGTGGTGGCCGGGGTGATGTCCAGGCTCTTGGCGATCTCCGTATTGGACAGGCCGCCGGCCACCAGGGCCAGCACCTCGCGCTCCCGGGCGGTGATCACGTCCAGCGCGCCGCCGCCGGCCGGGGTGGCCGGGGTGAGCGGCGGCGTCCGGGCGAACTCCTCGACCAGGCGCCGGGTCACGCTCGGGGCGAGCAGGGCGTCGCCCGCCGCGACGACCTGGATCGCGTTCAGCAGCTCGGCGGGCGAGATGCTCTTGAGCAGGAACCCGCTGGCCCCGGCGCGAAGCGCGGTGAACACGTACTCGTCCAGGTCGAACGTGGTCAGGATGAGGACCCGTACCTCGCTCGTGGCGGCCGACCGGGTGATCTGGCGGGTGGCCTCGATGCCGTCCATGCCCGGCATCCGCACGTCCATCAGCACGACGTCGGGGTGGTGCCGGCGGGCCTGCTCGACCGCTTCGCTCCCGTTCCCGGCCTCGCCGACCACGGTGAATCCGGGCGTGGCCGCGACGATGCCGCGGAAACCCGCCCGGACCAGGGCCTGGTCGTCGGCGACCAGCACGCGCAAGGTCATGGCCGCCCCGCGCGCAGCGGCAGCCTGGCCCGCACCACGAAGCCGCCGTCGGGGCGCGGCAGCGCGTGCAGTTCGCCGCCGCACAGGCTGACCCGCTCCCGCATGCCGATGATGCCGTGCCCCGCGCGGTCCGGCCCGCCGCCCACGCGGGCGGGCGGGCGCACCCGCGGCGCCGGGCCCCCACCGGGACGCCCGGCGATCCTGGCGGGCGCGGCCACCCCGGTGGGCGCGGCCGCCAGGGTCGGCACCCCGGCCCCGGGGTCGGTGACCTCGATGAGCAGGCTGTCCGCGCCGTATTCGAGGACGACGTGACAGCGGTCCGCGCCGGAGTGCTTGACCACGTTGGTCAGGGACTCCTGCACGATGCGGAACGCGGACAGGTCGAGGCTGGCGGGCAGGCCGCGCGGCTGGCCAATCCGCTCGACGGTCACCGTGACCCCGGCGCCCGCGGTCCGTTCCACCAGCCGGTCCAGGTTGGCCAGCCCGGGGGCGGGGGCCAGCGGCGCGGCGGGCCGGAATCCGCGCGGGCCCGGAGCCGGTCCGGCCGGGAACGCTGGTCCCGTCCGGGCCGGCCCGGCCACGGCCCCGGCCCGGCCGGCCCGGTCACGGCGGGCTCCGTCCACGGCGGGCCCGGCCGCCGCAGGCTCGCGGGCGGCCAGTTCCGCGTCGGCCGCCGCGATGTCCCCGTCCGTCTGGCGGAGCACGCACAGCATCCGCTGCATCTCACCCAGCGCCTCCCGGCTCACCGCCTGGATCGCGCCCAGCGCGGCCCGGGCCTCGTCGGGCTGGCTGTCGAACACGTACTCGCCGAACCCGGCCTGCACGGTGACCACGGTCATGCTGTGCGCCACCACGTCGTGCAGTTCCCGGGCGATCCGCAGCCGCTCCCGGGTCACCGCGTCGCTGGCCGCCCGGTCCCGGACCGCCGCCATGTGGGTCCGCCGCTGCTGCACCAGGTACCCGACCATCCACAAGATGGTCAGCACCAGGGCCGACGGCGACCGCGTCGCCGGGCCCCTGCCCGTCGAAGTCCAGCACCACGCCCTGCACGACCAGCAGGGTCAGCGCGGCGCCGAGGCCGGCCAGCGCGATACCCCGGCGGCAGGTAGACGCGACCACGAACAGCACCAGCGCCAGCGGGAGGAACGGGCCACGGGTGATCTCCCCGCCGACGGCCAGGGTCGCCACGCAGGCGGCCAGCACGATGACCAGGGCCCGGACCGGGACCCGGCGCCGGATGGCGACCGGGACGGCCAGGGCGATCGCCAGCACGGCGGCGAGCGGGGCGTCCCGCGGGGACAGCACCCCGAGCAGGGACCGGCTGCCCACGGTGGCGTGGAAGAGGGACGCGAAGACCACCACGCCGCAGACGACCGCGGTCGCGTAGTCCAGCGCTATCCAGAACCGCCGCCTCAGCCGCGCGCCCCGCGGTGGTCCGGTTGCTCCGCTCACCTGCTAACGGTAACGCCGCTGGGCTGCCCGGGGCGTCCGCCCGCGGTCGTAGGCTGCCGGGCTGATCCGGGACACGGCGCGGGCCTGGTCAGGCCAGGGCCTGACAGCGGAAGCCATTCCCCGGGATGATGACGCGAACCCGGCCGGCCGCCAGGCTGGGAACCCACGACCACGACGACCCGACGAGGGGAGCGCGAGACACGTGACCGCGCCAGTGCCTTCAGGACCCGGGCCTTCGGGACCCGGGCCGTCGGGGACCCGGGCCTGTCGGGGTCCGGGCCCGGGGCCAGCAGGCTGGGCCCCCGCAGGCCGGACCCCGCAGGCTGGGCCCCTGCAGGCTGGACCGCCGCCCGGGGGGACCGGCCCCGGGCCGGGTTTCGTTGCGGCGGTTGTTGAAACCTCAGCCCTCACCAAGCGGTACCCGGGCGCGGTGACCGCCCTGGACCAGCTGACCGTGCGGGTCGGGCCGGGAATCACCGGGCTGGTCGGGGCCAATGGCGCGGGCAAGTCCACCCTGATCAAGATCCTGCTCGGGCTGCTCACCCCGACCAGCGGCCGCGCGGCCGTCCTCGGCCTGGACTGCGACCGGGACGGGGAGCGGATCAGGGCGCGCTGCGGCTACATGCCGGAGCACGACTGCCTGCCGCCCGACGTCACCGCGACCGAGTTCGTCACCCACCTGGGCCGGATGTCCGGGCTGCCGCCGACCGCGGCCAAGGAACGGGCCGCCGAGTCGCTGCGCCACGTCGGCCTGTACGAGGAGCGCTACCGGCAGATCGGCACCTACTCCACCGGCATGAAGCAGCGGGTGAAGCTGGCCCAGGCGCTGGTCGGGGACCCGCAGCTGCTGCTGCTGGACGAGCCCACCATCGGCCTGGACCCGGCGGGCCGGGCCGCGATGCTGGACCTGGTCAGCCGGATCGGGGCCGAGTTCGGCATCTCGATCCTGGTGTCCTCGCACCTGCTCGGCGAGATCGAGCAGATCTGCGACCACCTGGTGGCCATCGACGGCGGCCGGCTGCTCCGCTCCGACTCGATGGCCAGCTTCACGCAGGTCAGCCAGGTGCTGCTGGTGGAGGTGGACGAGGGCACGGCGCTGCTGGAAACGGAGCTGGCCGCCCGGGGGCTGCGGCCGTTGCGGGACGAGCGGGCGCTGCTGGTCCAGATCGGCTCCGGCGAGACCTACGACGTCGTCCGCGACGCCGTGGCCGACCTGGGGCTGCCGCTGAACCGGCTGGAGCAGCGCCGGCGCCGGGTCGAGGAACTGTTCCGGGACGGGTGACAAAGGCCCCGGACCGGGAAGGAGCAGCGTGACCACGCAGAGCGGGCCGCCGGCGGCCGGGGCCGGCGTCATCCACGACATCGGCTACCGGCACTACGACGGGCCGCGGCTGGGCCGGGCCGCCATCATCCGGGCGCTGGGCTGGCACAGCCTGCGGTCCGCGTTCGGCATCGGCCGCGGCGCCAAGGCCAAGATCATCCCGGTCATCGCGTTCGTGCTCATGTGCGTGCCCGCGGTGGTCAACGCCATCTCGCTGGCCACGCACGGCGGCCAGGTGGTCAAGTACGACACCTACGTGTTCCAGCTCCGGGTCCTCGTCATGATCATCTTCGTCGCGGCCCAGGCTCCCGAGCTGGTGTCCCGGGACCTGCGCAGCCACGTGCTGCCGCTGTACTTCTCGCGGCCGCTGCGCCGGCTCGACTACCCGGCGGCCAAGCTCGGCGCGTTCATCCTGGCCTGCCTGGCCCTGCTGGAGATCCCGCTGCTGCTGCTCTACCTGGGCGCCGTCACCCAGGCCCACAGCGGCGCGGCGGTCTGGGACCAGACCCGGGCGCTGATCCCCGGCCTGCTGGTCGGGCTGGCCTGGGCCGTGCTGCTGGCCTCGATCGGGCTCGCGCTCGCCTCGCTGAGCGGGCGCCGCGCCTACGCGACCGGCAGCATCGCGATCTGCTTCTTCCTCAGCTGGGCCCTGGCCGGGCTGCTGCAGCGGGGTGACGTCGGAGAACGGGGCGGGGGCCGGCGCGGGGGCGCGGCTCTCCGGCCTGGTCAGCCCGTTCACCGTGCTGGACGGGCTGCGCCAGTGGCTCGGCGGCACCTCGCCGGGGCCGAACCCGCCGCCGGGGAACCTCGGGCCGCTGTACGGCGTGATGTTCCTGCTGATGCTGGCGGCCGCGGTGGGCGGGCTGGCCGCCCGGTACCGGAAGGCGGGCGTGGCATGAGCACGATCGAGCTGCGCAACGTGTCCCGCTGGTACGGCAACGTGGTCGCGATCAACGACATCACGATGACCATCGGCCCGGGCGTCACCGGGTTGCTGGGCCCGAACGGCGCCGGCAAGTCCACGCTGCTGCACCTGATCTCCGGGTTCCTGGAGCCATCCCGGGGCGAGCTGACCGTCGGCGGCACGGCGAGCTGGCGCAACCCCGGTGTCTACCGGACCCTCGGGCCTGGTGCCCGAGCGTCCCGCGGTCTACCCGTTCCTCACCGGGCTGGAGTTCGTCCGGGCCACCGCCCGGCTGCACAAGCTGGCCGACCCGGACCGTGCCGCGGAGCGCGCCATCGCCATCGTGGAGATGGCGGGCGCGCAGGACCGGAAGATCTCGACCTACTCCAAGGGCATGCGGCAGCGGATCAAGGTGGCGGCGGCGCTGGTGCACGACCCGGAGATGCTGCTGCTGGACGAGCCGTTCAACGGGATGGACCCGCGGCAGCGGCTGCACATGATGGACCTGCTGGAGACGCTCGGCGACGAGGGCCGCACCATCTTGTTCAGCTCGCACATCCTGGAGGAAGTGGAGCGGCTGTCCGGCACCATCCAGGTCATCGTGGCCGGGCGGCTGGCCGCGTCCGGGGACTTCCGGGCCATCCGGCGGCTGATGACCAGCCGGCCGCACATGTTCCTGGTGCGCACCTCGGACGACCGGCGGCTGGGCGCGGCGCTGATCGGCCGGCCCTCGGTGACCGGGGTGGAGATGAGCGGGCGCGGGCTGCAGGTCAAGGCCTCGGACTACGGCGCGTTCAGCCGGGAGATCGCCGGGCTCACCCGGGAGCAGGGCATCCAGCTCCGGGAGTTGCTGCCCGAGGACGAGTCGCTGGAGAGCGTGTTCGCCTACCTGGTGGAGCAGTGAGCGCGCCGCGCGCAGCAGAAGGGACCAGCTGAGATGTTTTCTGTCCAGGCCAGGACCGTGGCCTCGATCACCCTGCGCGCCACCATGGGCCGCCGGCGGGCCCTGGTGTTCGCCATCCCGCCGGTGATCCTGGTCCTGGTCAGCGTGCTGCTGAAGGTCGCGAACCCGCCGCATGCCGACTGGCCGAGCCACATCCTGGGCGGCTTCGGGCTGGCCGTGGTGCTGCCGCTGACCGCGCTGATCATCGGGACCAGCGTGCTCGGCGCGGAGATCGACGACGGCAGCGTGGTGCACCTGCTGGCCACCCCGGTACCGCGGTCCACGGTGGTCCTGACCAAGTTCGCGGTGGGCGCCGGGCTGACCATGATCTTCGCGGCGGTACCGGAGCTGCTGGCCGGCCTGATCGCCACCGGCGGCGTGACCAGGCTGGCCATCGGGGTGTTCGCCGGGGCGCTGGTCGGCTCGGTCGTCTACAACGCGGTGTTCGTGATGATCTCCGTGCTCACCACCCGGGCCATCGCCGTGGGCCTGCTGTACCTGCTGGTCTGGGAGTCGCTGCTGAGCAACGTGGTCAGCGGGGTGCGGGTCCTCTCGGTGGAGCAGTACTCGCTGGGCATCGCCAACTCGATCGCGCGGGACGGGAACCTGAACGCGCACCTGGGGCTGGCCGCCGCGGTGATTCTGGGCGCGCTGGTCACCGCGGTCACGCTGGCGCTGGCCATCCGGCGGCTGGCCGCGTTCTCGCTCAAGGGCGACGCGGTCTGACCGTCCGTGCTGAGCTCGCGGCGTGGCCGGCCGCCGGTCGGGCGGAAGGCGGGGCCGTGCCCGGGCACGATCACCGTGGCCACCGCGAGGATCCGGGCCCGGCTCTGGTGCAGCGCGGCCTGGTCGGTGGCCAGCGGGTCCTCGGCCGGGCCGTCCGGGCCCCACCAGGCGTGCGTGCACGCGTACACGTCCGCCGGGGTGGCCGCCAGCGTCGTGATGTCCTCGGCGGTGTGCCCGGGGGTGGCGATGAGCCGGACCGACGGGGTGAGCGCGAAGTCGCCCGGCTCGCGGCCGATCCACAGGTCGCCGTCGTAGCTGGCCCAGTGGTCGTGGACGGCGGCCGCCGGGAACAGCGCCGCGTTGATGGTGTGGTCGGGGTGGTGATGGCTGAACACCACGTCGGTCACCTCGGCCGGGCTGGCCACGTGGGCGGCCAGCGCGCCGAGCAGGGCGTCACGGCCGGACACCATGCCCGGATCGACGACGATCACCCGGCCGCCGTCCATGATCAGGGTGACCGTGCTGCCCACCCGGTCCGCGCCGCCTTCTTCCCGGGCGTACCCCTCGTGCAGCACGAACACCTGCGCGGTCCCGGCCAGTGCCTCGCCTGCACTGGGTCACGCGCGTCTACCTCGGCCGCCTTGGCGGCGGCTTTGCGCTGCTGCTTGTAGGCGCGGACCTCGGCCAGCGAGTCGCGGTCGGTGATGTCGGCGACCGAGATCCGGGAACCTTCCTGGCCGAACGGGCCGGTGGCCTCCTGCCAGCCAGGCGGCCGGACCCCCAGCTGCTTGCCCAGCAGGGCCGCGAAGATCTGCGCCTTGGTCGCGCCGAAACCGGGCAGCTCCGCGATCCGGCGGACCAGTTCCTCGCCGGTGGCCGCGCCGGTCCAGAGCTGCGCCGGGTCCCCGTCGTAGCGGTCCACGATCAGCCGGGCCAGGTCCTGGGTCCGGGCCGCCATGGCCCGCGGGTAACGGTGCAGGGCCGGCCGCTCGCTGAACACCGCGGCCAGCGCGTCCGGGTCGTAGTCCGCGAGTTCCTGCCGCGGTCGGCTCATGGCCGAGCCGGCGCACCAGGTCCCGCGGCCCGCTGAACGCCTTCTCCAGGGGCACCTGCTGGTCCAGCAGCATGCCGATGAGCAGCGCGAGCGGGTCGCGCGAAAGCAACTCGTTGGCGTCGGGATCGACGGGCAGCGATATGGTCATGACAGCCTCCTGGTCACTGCGGCCATCCTGGCCGGCCCGGGCCGCGCCTGCGAACCCGGGCCCGCGAACGCAGGCCTGGCCAGGTCCAGGGGGCCGGGAAGCTGGGCACAGCCTGGAAACATGCGCAGAACCGGCGGACGCGGAACTACGTGGCGGCCAGCCGGCGTTTCACTTAGCAGGCGCGGATGTGGCGGTCCGGCCGGGCACGGGTCGGCCGTGCCCAGGCCGGCCGGGAACCGTATCCTCGCCGCCTGAGGAGGCAGAAGTTGTCCGGTCGAATGAAGTTCGCCATTGCTGGGATCATTCTCGGTCTCATCTTGTTCATCGTGAGCCCGTGGCTCGCCATCGGCGTGATCATCCTGGCGATCGGCATCCCGACTGGGATGTACCTGATGCTCGACCCGTCGCAGCGGCGGCGGCTGAAGGACATCCGCCGCCGCCGGCAGATCGGCGGCTGACGCCAGGCTCCGCGCTGAGCGCTCAGGCGCCCAGCCGGTCAGATCAGGCCGGGGAACAGCAGCGCGAGCTGGTGCGGGTAGCTCCCGATGAGGCGGAGCTCGTCGTCGGTCAGCGGCTTGCCGCTGGCCGACGCGCACAGCTGCACCACGGAGAACGCCAGGTCCTCATCGCCGTCAGCGATCTGGATGCCCAGCCCGTCCATCACGTGCCGGAAGCCGGCCTTCCCGCCGTACTCGCCGGTCAGCACGACCCGGCCCGCCCTGGTGAACCAGTCGTCCGGGAACGGCCCCAGCGTGTCGTCGTCGTACAGCTCGTAGTTCTGGCGGTCCTTGAGCGCGCCGTCGGCGTGGATGCCGGACTCGTGAGCGAACGCGTTGCGGCCCGACCCCGGGCTGGTTCTGCGGGAGCGGCTGGCCGAACGCGTAGCTCGCCCACCAGCCGAACCGCCGGGCCCAGGACAGGTCGATCGGATCACCGATCTGGGCCTGGCCCGCCACCCCGAAGCCGTGCCGGAACGCGAGAATGCACGACAGCAGGTCGGCGTTGCCGGCCCGCTCGCCGATGCCGTTGACGCAGGTGTTCACCCACGCGTCCTGGCCGGCGTCCAGGTCCCCGAGGGCCCCGGAGACCGAGTTGGCCACCGCCATGCCGAGGTCGTTATGGCAATGGGTCTCGACCGGGATCCGCACGGCCGCGGCCAGCTTGGCGAAGCGCTCGCGGATCCGGTCCGGGGTCTCCCCGCCGATCGTGTCGCAGTAGCGCACCCGGTCCGCCCCGGCCTCCCGGGCCGCGGTCGCGAACTCCAGCAGGAACCCCTCGTCGGTGCGCGAGCCGTCCTCGGCGTTCACGCCGATGGTCTGCGCCCCGCCGTCGCGCGCGGCCCGCACCGCCGCCACCATCTCGCGAGATGACCGACTCCCGGTCCAGCTTGCCGCGGAACTTGTGCGCGATCATCTGGTCGGAGGTGGAGATGGACAGGTTGTAGTGCCGCAGCCCGAGCGGGACCGCCGCCGCCACGTCACCCGGCACGGCGCGGCACCAGCCGGACAGCCGCAGCCCGCCGAACGCGCCCGCCTCGGCCAGCGCCACGCTGGCCCGGATGTAGGGCACCTCGTGGAACAGGAACGGGAAGCCCAGCTCGGACTGGGCCACGCCGAGCTGGCCCAGGTAGAAGTTGACCATGGTCTTGCCGAACTTGGACAGGCCGGTGCGGGCGGTCTGCACGCCGTCGCGGTTGGTCACGTCGAGAAAGTGGATCGCGGGCATCGGCATCCTCCGGGAACTGCGCGGTGCGGTCGGGCTCGGTGACCCGCGGCGCGGGCCCCGGGTCGACACACTGGCATTTCTGTCGAGTGTCATCAACATTGATTAAAATCAACTAATCTGGTCTCTAACGACACCGCGCCGGCCGGGCCCCGGGCCAGGACTCCGGGTCTCCCGGGACGGGAGTGGCGGGGGAGGCGGCGATGGCCGAGACGGAGTGGATCAGCGCGGCGGAGGCGGCCCGCCGGCTCGGGATCAAGCAGGCCACCCTGTACTCCTACGTCAGCCGGGGCGTGCTGACCCGGCGCCGGGCCAGCGGCCCGGCGGCGGCGCGGCAGCGGTGCGGCGGCGCGGCGGTGTGCCGGCGGGAAGGGCAGCCTGTTCGATCCCGGGGAGGTCGAGGAGCTGGCCCGCCGCGGCCGCCCGCGCCGGCCGCCGGGCCTGGCCGGGCTGGTCATCGAGTCAGGCGTGACCGAGATCGCCGGTGACCGGCTGCTGGTTCCGCGGGCTGGACGCGCTGGACCTGGCCCGGGACTGGGACTTCGAGGACGTGTGCGAGCTGCTGTGGGACGTGCGGCCGGGCCCGGATCCGGCGGCCGGTCCGCTGGTCCGCGGCCCGCTGGCCGGACGCCGGGGGAGTGGCAGGCGACGCCCGCGGCGCTCGCGGCGGGCACGGCCGCGCAGGCGGCGCTCCCGCCCGGCACCTTCCCGCTGGAACGGCTCCAGGTGATCGTCCCGGCGCTGGCCGCGGCGGATCCGCTGCGGCTGCAGTTCGACCCGCCGGCCGTGGCCGCGGCGGGCCGGGCCATCATCGCGGGCCTGGTGGACTGCCTGCCGCCGGCCGGGGCCGGGAATCAGCAGGCCGCGGCCGCGGCCGGGCCCGGGAATCAGCCGGCCGCGGCCGGGATCCCGGCCCGGCTCTGGCCCAGGCTCTGCCCGGACGACCCGCCGCCCGGCCTGCTGGACGCGCTGCGGGCCGCGCTGGTCCTGCTCGCCGACCACGAGCTGGCCGCGTCCACGCTGGCCGCCCGGGTCGCCGCGTCGGTCCGGGCCGACCCGTACGCCGTGGTGGCCACCGGGCTCGGCGCGGTCGGCGGCGCCCTGCACGGCGGCGCCTCGCTGGGCGCGGAGACCATGCTGGCCGCGGCGCAGGACGCGGCGGGCGTGCCGCGCGTGGTGGGTGACCTGCTCCGCCGCGGCGAGCGGGTGCCCGGCTTCGGCCACTTCGTGTACCGCGGCGGCGACCCGCGGGCCGGGCTGCTGCTGGCCATGGTCCGCGAGCGCGGTCCCGGCCTCACCCCGGCTGGCCGTGGTGGACGCGGTGCTGGCCGAGATGCACCGGCGGGCCCTGCCGGAGCCGAACATCGACTTCGCGCTGGCCGTGCTGGCCAGTTGCGCGGGGATGATCCGGGGAGCGGGTGAGGTCATCTTCGCGGTGGCCAGGACCGCGGGCTGGCTGGCGCACGCGCTGGAGGAGTACACCGCCAGGACGCCCCTGCGGCCACGGGCTGTTTACACTGGCCCTGCCCATCGGCAGGCCGACCCCGGCCGCTCGTGAATGACTCCGGGAGCCCCCATGACTGAAGACCTGTGGCACACGCCGCTCGTGCACATCCGCGGCCGCGACGTGCGCGGTGATACCGGCCAGACCAGCGGGATGACCCGCCTGGAAGCCATCTCCGGCAAATCCGCCGGCTCGTCCAAGCTCTGGATGGGCCAGACCCACGTGGCCCCGGTGACCAAGTCCGGTGACCATCATCACGGTCACGCGGAGACCGCGATCTACGTGGTGTCCGGGCATCCGGCGTTCGTGTTCGCGGAGGGGGACCATGAGGTCAGGCTGGAGACGGAGCCGGGGGACTACATCTTCGTGCCGCCGTACGTGCCGCACCGGGAAGAGAACCCGGGCGACGACGAAGCGGTCGTGGTCATCGCCCGGAGCAGCCAGGAGGGCATCGTGGTCAACCTGGAAAGCCTGTGGTCGCCGGTGGACCGGACCGGGGACGCCGCCCCGGACGCGGGGTAGTCCCGGCCAGGAACCGGGGCGGGCCGCCCCGCGGCCTAATTCCTATAAAAACGATAGGAGTTATTGACATAGCGATGGCAGGTGTGTTTGCATCCGAGGCATGCCCCCTCGCTCCGTTGCCGCCCTCCGGGGCTGCCCCGCCGTGCCCCGGGAGGGACGATGACCATCGAATTCATCGGCATCGCCGCCACCGCCCCGCACAGCGAGACCGAGATCGCCGCCAGCCAGTCCGACCCGGTCCAGCCCGGTTACCTGGAGGAACTGGCCCGGGCGCACGAGGACGCGGGCTTCGACCGGGTGCTGGTCGCGCACTCGTCCGCGTCGCCGGACGGCTTCACCGTGGCCGACCAGGTGCTGTCCCGCACCCAGCGGCTCGGGGTGCTGCTGGCCCACCGGCCCGGGTTCGTCGCCCCGACCTACGCGGCGCGGAAGTTCGCCACCCTGGACGCCTTCCACCCGGGCCGGGTCGCGCTGCACGTCATCACCGGCGGCGACGACGCCGACCAGGCCCGGGACGGGGACCTGACCGACAAGGTGACCCGGTACCGGCGGACCGACGAGTTCCTCGACGTGCTCCGCCTGGAGTGGACGTCCGCCACCCCGTTCGACTACGCCGGGGAGTTCTACCACGTCGAGGGCGGCCTGTCGGGGGTGCGGCCGCCGCCCGGCCGGATCCCGGTCTACTTCGGCGGCGCGTCGGCGGACGCCATCCGGGTCGGCGGCAAGCACGCGGACGTGTACGCGTTCTGGGGCGAGCCGCTGGCCGGCATCCAGGAGCGGATCGACCAGGTGCGGGCCGCGGCCAGCCCGTACGGGCGCGACCCCCGGTTCAGCGTGAGCCTGCGGCCGATCCCGGCCGCCGACCGAGACGCAGGCCTGGGAGCGGGCCGCGGAGATCCTGGAACTCACCAGGGAACGGGCCCGCGGCGCCGCAAGTTCTTCAACCTCGATCACTCCCAGCAGCACGGCTCGCAGCGGCTGCTGGAGTTCGCCGCCCAGGGCGACGTGCACGACGAGCGGCTGTGGACCCCGATCGCGAAGGTGACCGGGGCGGCAGGCAACTCCACCGCCCTGGTCGGCAGCTACGAGCAGGTGGCCCAGGCGCTGCTGCGGTACGTCGATCTGGGCGTGAGCACCCTGCTGATCCGCGGCTTCACCCCGCTCGCCGATGCGCGGGACTACGGCACCCTCGTCCGCCTGGTCCGCGAGCAGGCCGACCCGGCCGCGCTCGTGAGCGCTCGCTGAAAGGAACTGACCTTGACCACGGAAATCATCGGCATGGTGGGCACGAAGGAGGTCTCCGAGTCCCGGGGATCCTTCGACGGCCCGCCGGTCGATCCCGGCTACCTGGCCCGCTTCGCCCAGGCCCATGAGGCGGCCGGGTTCGACCGGGTCCTGATCGGCTACCACGCCACCGGGCCCGACGGGTTCGCGGTCGCGGCGCACGTGCTGAACGCCACCACCCGGCTCAAGGTGCTGATCGCCCACCGGCCGGGCTTCGTGGCCCCGACCCTGGTGGCCCGGAAGCTGGCCACGCTGGATCAGCTGACCGGGGGCGGCCGGGTGGCCATCCATCACATCACCGGCGGCGACGAACTGGACCAGAAGCGGGACGGCGACTTCGCCGACCACGACCGCCGCTACGCCCGCACGGCCGAGTTCATGGGCCTGCTGCGCCGCGAGCTCACCGCCACCGAGCCGTTCGACCACGACGGCGAGTTCTACCGGGTCCGCGGGGCGTACAGCTACGTCAAGCCGGCCACCGCGGACGCGATCCCGCTGTACTTCGGCGGCGCGTCCCCGGCGGCCATCAGCGTCGGCGCCCAGCACGCGGACGTGTACATGCTCTGGGGCGAGCCGGTCGCCCAGATCGCCGAGCGGGTCGCCGGGATCCGCGCGGAAGCGGCCCGGCACGGCCGCACCGTCCGGTTCAGCCTGTCGGTCCGGCCGATCGTGGGCCAGACCGAGGAAGCGGCGTGGCAGCGCGCCGAGGAGATCCGGGCGGCCACCGAGCAGCGGGTCGCCGGAACGCCGCGGCACCCCGGTCAGGGAACACAGGTGCAGGGCGTCCAGGTTCCGGACACCCCGGGACCCGCCCGCCGCCTCTTCGGCTTCCGCGAATCCTCCTCGGTCGGCTCGGAGCGGCTCCAGCAGCAGGCGGCCGAGCGGGAGGTGTACGACGACCGGCTCTGGTACGGGGTGACCCGGCTGACCGGGCCGGGCGGCAACTCCACCGCGCTGGTCGGCACCGCGGCGCAGGTCGCGGACGCCCTGATGGCCTACCGCCGGGTGGGCGTGGACGCCGTGCTCATCCGCGGCTTCGACCCGCTGGACGACGTGGTGGAGTGGGGCCGCGAGCTGGTCCCGCTGCTGCGCGAGGAGGCCGCCCGGACCCCGGTGGGCGAGCCGGGCGCGGCTGAGGGTGCCCTGACCGCATGACCGCTGTGACCGGCATGACCTGCCAGCCGCCGCGCACCCGGCTCCGGCCGCTCCAGCTGGCGGCGCTCCCGGAGGTCACGGCCGCCCTGGCCGCCCAGGCCGCCGGGCACGACCGGGACGGCTCGTTCCCGGCGGACGGCATCAGCCTGGTGCACGACGCCGGGCTGCTCACCGCGACCGTGGCCGAGCGTTACGGCGGACCGGGCGCCGGGCTGGCCACCACGGTGGCGATCCTGCGCGCCCTGGGCCGCGGCGACCCGTCGGTGGCGCTGGTCACGGCCATGACGTTGCTGACCCACGCGATGGAGGCGCACGGCGGCATGTGGCCGCGGCGGATCTACGAGGAGGTCCTGCAGGAGTCCGCGGGCCGCCCGGTGCTGATCAACGCGCTGCGGGTGGAGCCGGAACTCGGCACCCCCGCCCGCGGCGGGCTGCCGGCCACCGTGGCCCGCTGGCACTCCGGCACCTGGTGGCTGAGCGGCCGGAAGATCTTCTCCACCGGGGCGGTCGGGCTGCGCTGGATGGTGGTCTGGGCCCGCACGGACGAGGATCCCGCGCGGGTCGGCAGCTTCCTGGTCCGGGCCGACTCCCCGGGCATCAGCATCGAGCGGACCTGGGACCATCTGGGCCTGCGGGCCAGCCGCAGCGACGACGTGATCTTCACGGACACGCCGGTGCCGCCCGGCGCCACGGCCGGGCTGCACGAGCCGCCGCTCCCGGGGGCGGCGCTCCCGGACCGGCGCTGGCCCGGCCCCGGACGAGGAGTTCCTGGCCTGGAACTCGCTCGGGCTGGCCGCGCTCTACCTGGGCGTGGCCGCGGCGGCCCGCGACTGGCTGGTCCGTTTCCTGGGTGAGCGGACCCCCAGCGCGCTCGGCCGGCCGCTGGCCACGCTGCCCCGCTTCGAGACCGCGGTCGGGGAGATCGAGGCCGCCCTGACCGGGGCGGACGACCTGGTCGACGGGCTGGCGCTGCGGGTGGACGCGGGCGACGAGACGGTGGCCGGCCATCCGGCGATCGCCAAGCTCATCGCGACCCGGGCCGCCATCGGCGCGGTCGAGCAGGCGGTGGCGCTCGTCGGAAATAACGCCCTGACCAGGAAGAATCCGCTGGAACGGCACTACCGGGACGTGCTCTGCGCCCGGGTTCACACCCCGCAGGACGACTCCATCCTCACCGCGGCCGGCCGCTCCGCCCTGGCCGCGTCCCGCACCGACACCACGCCAGCACCACGGGCGCCAACACCACGGGAGAAACACTGATGCCGGTCGAGTTCATCGGGATGATCCACACCAACGACGGGTCGGAGTCGCGGCCGCAGACCACGCCGCAGCTGGACCCGGACTTCACCCGCCGGCACGCCCAGGCGCACGAGGACGCGGGCTTCGACCGGGTCCTCATCGGCTACGGCTCATTCTGGCCGGAAGGCACCCAGGTGGCCGCGCACGTCGCGGCGCACACCCAGCGGCTCGGCCTGCTCATCGCGCACCGGCCCGGGTTCGTGTTCCCCACCCTGGCGGCGCGGCAGTTCGCCACCCTGGACCAGTTCTCCGGCGGCCGGGTGGCCGTGCACGTGATCACCGGCGGCAACGACGCGGAGCAGCGCCGCGACGGCGACTACCTGGCCAAGGACGAGCGGTACGCCCGGACCGACGAGTACCTGGAGATCCTCCGGCAGGCCTGGACTCAGGCGGAGCCGTTCAGCTCGACGGCCAGTTCTACCGCTTCGAGGGCTACTAGCCCGGGGTGCGGCCGGTGCGCCCGGCCGGCATCCCGCTGTTCTTCGGCGGCTCCTCCGCCGCCGCCTACCAGGTCGGCGGGAAGCACGCGGACACGTTCGCGCTGTGGGGCGAGCCGCTCAAGGAGACCGCCGAGCAGATCGCCTCGGTCCGGGCCGCGGCCGCCGCGGCGGGCCGTCCCGCGCCCGGGATCAGCGTGTCGTTCCGGCCGATCCTGGGCGCCACCGAGGATCTGGCCTGGGAACGGGCGCACCGCATCCTGGAGGCCATCGAGAACCCCGCGGGTCGCCTGGGGCCCGGTACCGGGGCTGGCGCGGCGCGAACGGGCAGCCGGAGAACACCGGCTCGCAGCGGCTGCTGGCCGCCGCGGCCCAGGGCGACCTGCACGACCGGGCGCTGTGGACGGCCACGGCCCGGGCCAGCGGGGCCGGCGGCAACTCCACCGCCCTGGTCGGGACGCCGGACACGGTCGCCCAGGCTCTGCTCGATTATGTGGACCTCGGCGTGACCACGCTGCTGATTCGCGGGTACGACCCGCTTGAGGACGCCACTGACTACGGCCGGGAGCTGATCCCGCTGGTCCGGGCCGAAGTGGCCCGCCGGGACGCGGCCCAGGCGGGGGTGGCAGCGGCGGGCGCGGAAGCGGAGCTGGCCGGGCGGTCCTGAGCAGAGGGGGCAGCATGATCGAGATACTCCAGCTCGACACCCCGTCCCTGGGGGACCGCAGTTACCTGGCCACCGACGGGACCGTGGCGCTGGTGGTTGACCCGCAGCGGGACATCGACCGGGTCCTGGCCCTGGCGGACGAGCGCGGGGTCCAGATCACCCACGTGTTCGAGACCCACCTGCACAACGACTACCTGACCGGGGGCCTGGCCCTGGCCCGGGAGACCGGGGCCGCGTACCACGTCAGCGCCGCGGACCAGGTCGCCTTCGACCGGGTCCCGGTGTCGGATGGCGACACGGTCGAGGTCACGCCGTCCGCCCGGATCCGGGTGCTGGCCACCCCGGGCCACACGTTCACGCACCTGGCTTACGTGCTGGCCGATGGCACCGGGGATCCGGTCGCGGTCTTCACCGGCGGGTCGCTGCTGTTCGGGGCGACCGGGCGCACCGACCTGCTCGGCGCCGCGCACGCGGCGGAGCTGGCCCGGGCCCAGCACGCGTCGGCGGCCCGGCTGGCCGCCGCGCTGCCCGACCGGGTCGGGGTGCTGCCCACGCACGGGTTCGGCAGCTTCTGCGCCGCCACCCAGACGGCCAGCGTGAACTGGTCCACGATCGGCCAGGAGAAGGCCCGCAACCCGGCGCTGACCCTGGGCGTGGACCGTTTCGTGGCGGAGCTGCTGGCCGGCCTGGACGCTTACCCGGCGTACTACGCGCGGATGGGGCCGGGCAACGCCGCGGGCCCGGCCGCGCCGGACCTGTCGCTGCCCGCCCAGGCCGGGCCGGCGGAGCTGCGCCGCCGGGTGGAGGCGGGGGAGTGGCTGGTGGACCTGCGCTCGCGGCGCGTCTTCGCCGCCGGGCACCTGGCCGGCTCGCTCGGCTTCGAGCTAGGTGACACGCTGGCGGCCCAGCTGGGCTGGCTCCTCCCGGCCGGTACCCCGGTGACGCTGCTCGGGGAGACGGCGGAGCAGGTCGCCGCGGCCCAGCGGGAGCTGGCCCGGATCGGCATCGACCGGCCCGCCGCCATCGCCACCGGCAAGCCGGAGGACTGGGCCGCGGGGGAGCCGCTGGCCAGCTTCCCGGTCGCCGACTTCGCCGCGCTGGCCGAAGCCCGGCGGGCCCGCCGGGTGACGGTGCTGGACGTCCGGCGGGACCTGGAATGGGCGGCCGGCCACATGGACGGGCGCCGTCCACATCCCGCTGCACGAGCTGGCCGGGCGGCTGGGCGAGATCCCCGGCGGTGAGTGCGCTGAGGTCTGGGTGCACTGCCAGGCCGGCTACCGGTCGGCGGTGGCCGCGTCCCTGCTGCAGGCGGCGGGCCGTGCGGTGACCGCCATCGACGACGAGTTCGGCCGCGCCGCCGAGGCGGGCCTGCCCGTGGTCCGGGAGCCTGCGGCGGCGCCGGCCGGGTTAGCGGCCGGTCAGTCCTCGGGCGGCCTGCTGCGCACCTCGACCGTGCCCTTGTAGGTGAAGCCGCGCACGTGCAGCACGGGCGCGTCCGCGGGCACGACGGCCGCCGGGTCGGTGTCGGTGTCGGCGCCGAACCCGCCCGCCTCGACCCGGACTCCCGGGGGCACCAGGATCGTGATCCGCGACTTGTAGGCCACCGCCAGCAAGGTGGTGACCGGCGCGGTCAGCTCGGCCGCCCGCAAGTCCAGCCACCCGCTGCCCTTGTACACGACCGAGGTGTGCCGGTCCGGGACCCGCCACCGGCCCGACCGGCGGACCGAGCTCTTGAACGCGATGTTCAGCCGCCCCGGGCCTTTGCCTGCGCTGCTCCCCGCCACGGCCGCCTGGCCAGCGGCCGGGCCGGCCGCGGGCAGGTCGGCCAGCAGCCCGTCCAGGTCGGCCCGGGTCCGGGCGGACAGGGCGCTGCGCATCCGCACATCGAACTCGGCGTCATCCAGGCGGCCCTCGGCGAACGCGTCCTGCAGCCGGTGGGTCGCCGCGTCCCGCTCCCGGTCCGACGCCCGGATCGCCGGCGCCGCGCTGCTCGCGCCCGGTGCTCCGCTGCTCCCGCCCGCCGCAGGATCCATCGCTGGGTCCATGCCTGCCCTCCCGTTATTAGCCAGCTGGCTGATATCGAGATGTATCGTAACCCGTTCCGGCTGCCCGGGTCAGCAGTGCGCTGCCCGGTGCTGCCGTCCCGTGGTGCCGCCCGTGGTGCTGCTCAGTAGCGCCGGCCGGGCCGGCGCATCACCCGGATCTTGGACTGCGGGATGCGGCAGTTCCTCCCAGTCCTCCAGCAGTTCCGCGTCGAGCCCGTGGGCGTCGGCCAGCGCGAGCAGGGTCTCGGTCCGGTAGTAGAAGTCCTCGCGCAGCACCTGGTGCTCGGTGCCCTCGGTGCGGCAGAAGGTGAAGTCGAACACGCCGTCGGGCCGCATCACCCGGCCCACGTTGGCCAGGCACTCGTCGATCACCTCGATCGGCGAATGGCTGAACACGCTGTGCGCGTGCACCACCGTGAACTGCTCCGGCGGGCAGGAACCGGAACTTCAGGTCATCGACCAGCTCCAGATGAGGGAGCTTGGCCTGCAGGTCGTCGCGGGCGATGGTCTCCTGCGCGGCCAGCAGGATGTCCGGCGAGATGTCGATGCCGTAGTAGTTGCCGGGATTGAGGTAGGCGATGAACAGCCGTCCCGCCCGCAGGTCGCCGCAGCCGATCTCCAGCATCCGGTCGCCCGGCTGCAGCCCGTCTTTGAGCAGGTAGTCGTACTGCAGCTGACCCACCTTGAGCCAGGAGTCGTGGGTCATGCTGCCCACCGCGGCCTCGGGGTTGCGGGCGGTGTTGGCCTTCATGACCGCCCGGTAGTAGCTGATGTGATCGGAGGCTTTCATCCCGATCAGCGCGTCCCGGCTGCGGCGCCGGGCGTAAGGCAGGACCCGGCCCGGATTCCGCAGCGCAAAGCTGAGTTTGTAGGACAGGCGGGAACGGTCAGGTGCAGACACGGCACAGAGTCTCGCACGCCACCGGACCTGCCCGGACATCGGCAGCTAAGGCCCGGATGCCAGGATCAGGGCATGCTTGCGGAAAACGAAGCCCGGGCGGCCGTGCTGGCCGCCGCGAAGGGCATGCTGGAGCGCGGCCTCACCTCAGGGACCAGCGGCAACGTGTCCGCCCGGCTGGCCGGCGGGACCATCGTGATCACCCCGTCCGGGCTGCCCTACCAGGACATGGGCCCCGGGGACCTGGTCGTGATCACGATGGCGGGTGAGCCGGTCTCCGCGGCGGGCGGCGGCCTGGCCCCGTCGTCGGAGTACCAGCTTCATACCGCCTGCTACCAGGCGTTCGCGGAAATCGGGGCGGTCCTGCACAGCCATCCGCCGTACGCCAGCATGTTCGCGGCGGCCCGGGTGCCGGTGCCCGCGGTGATCGACGAGGCCGTGATCTTCCTTGGCGGGGAGATCCCGGTGGCGCCCTACGCGATCAGCGGCTCGGCCCAGGTCGGCGCGAACGCGGTGGCGGTACTGGCCGACCGGGCCAGTGCGCTGCTGGCCAGCCACGGCCTGGTCACGGTGGCGGACACCCCGGCCCAGGCGCTGCACCGGGCGGTGGTCTCCGAGCATTGCGCCCAGGTGGCCTGGGGCACGCGGGCCCTCGGCGGGCACGTCCCGCTGCCCGCGGCCACCCTGGAAACGTTCGGCGCGGCCTACCGGCGCGGCCGCCCGGCCGCGCGCCTGACCGGGACGGCTCAGCTGGCCGAGTTCTCGGCGCTGTGGCGGGACCGGCTGGTCGCCGCCCGGATGGCCAGCACCCGGACCGCGCCGACCACCACGCCCATGGCGACGGCCCAGCCGAGGGCCTCGGCCATGCCCACCGCGGGATCTTCCGGGTCGGACGGCGGCTCCTTGCCCGGTGACCTTGGTCCAGGCCACGGTGGCCACCTTGCGGGCGACGAAAGCCGCCCCGAGGGCCGCCACCGCGCTCAGTGCCTTGCTGCCGGCGCCGTCCCCGCGCTTGTCTGCCATGCATCCTCCCTGATGCCCGCCGGGCCGCCCGTGCTCCCGCCCGGCGCGCCGGTTCGCTGCGTGCTGATCATCCCACGGGCGTGCCGCCGGCCCGCGCGGCGGGACGGGCGGCCTCGATCGCGGCGGCCAGTTCCTCCGGCCGGCGCGTGCCGATGAGCCAGTAGGGCCCGCGCGCGGCCGGGTCGTCAACCGCGATGTACACCGACCGGGGCAGGTAGGGCCGGGCCATCAGGTAGGCCGCCGGATCGGCCCGCGGCCCGCGCAGCGCCCGGGTCTGCTCCTCGTCCAGCGCGGTCACCTCGCCCGCCAGGGCCAGCGGCAGCCGGTCCCGGCCCACCCGGAGCTCACCGTCGGCCACCTCGGTGCGCAGCAGGCCCCAGCCGATCAGGATCGCCGCCAGGCTCACGGTGAGGATCCCGTAGACGGCCAGCGCCGGCTCCCAGTCGAAGCCGGCCAGGAAGCCGGCGCCCAGCATGAGGACCGAAATCATCCCGAGCACCCACCAGCTGACCGGGACACGCAGGCGTTCGTGGTAAACACGCATGGGGTCCACCGTAGTTGGTTACATGAAGCCATGATTGGGCGACACATGCGGCACGGTCTTCGCTCGGGGGCGGGCCGGGCCGCTGACCCCGTCCCGCCGGAACACGGCGCGGGGGCTATCACGCAGGCAGGCGAGGGGGCCAGCCAGCCGGTGCAGGACAAACCAGGAAGACCAGGGCCGCAACGAGGACCCTCCTGCAGCCGCGGCCACCACGGCGGACGGGGCCGCGGGGCCAGCGGCCGGGGCGGCGCGGCCTGCTGAGGCCCCGCCGGATCCCGAGCGCCCGGATCGCGGCGGCCCGGCGGCCGGCCGCCGGGGCCGGCAGCCGGCCGGCGCCCAGCCGGGGCCAGAGCACACCCCGGCCGCGCAGGTGCCCCGCTGGCTGCAGCGCGCCGCGGGCTGGTCGTGGCGGCTGCTGCTCGTCGGCATCGTCATCTACCTGGCGTTCCGGGTGGCCAGCGTGCTCCGCCTGGTGGTGCTGCCGTGCGTGGCCGCGCTGCTGCTCACCGCGCTGCTCCACCCCCTGCTGTCCCGGTTCCGGCGGTTCGGCCTGCCCGCCCTCGCCGCCACCTGGTGCACGCTGCTGATCGCGGTGGCCATCCTCGCCGGGGCGGGCACCCTGGCCGTGACCCGGACCACGGCCGACTATCCGCAGCTGGTCAACGAGCTCAGGCACACGGTCACCCAGCTGCAGACGTCACTGGCCGGGCCGCCGTTCCACGTCCGGCATGCGGGCATCCAGGGCCTGTCCAACCGGGCGCTGAAGTACCTGCAGCAGCACCAGTCGCTGGTCGCGGGCACCGTGGTGTCCGGGGGCAAGATCTTCCTGGAGATCCTGGCCGGCCTCGTGCTGATGCTGTTCGTCACGTTCTTCCTGCTCAAAGACGGCCCGCGGATCTGGGCCTGGCTGGTCGGCTTCCTCGGCCGGGACAGCAGGCAGCGGGTCGACCTGGCCGGCACGGCGGCGTGGCAGGCCCTGGTGTACTACGTGCGCGGCACGATCGCGGTCGCGGCCATCCACGCCGTGGTCATCGGGTTCTCGCTGTGGGTGCTCGGCGTGCCCCTGCTGGTGCCGCTGGTCATCCTGGTCTTCCTGGCCGCGTTCGTGCCGCTGATCGGCATCCTGGTCGCCGGGGCCCTGGCGGTCGCCGTCACGCTCGGCACCCAAGGGTGGATCGCGGCGGTCGTGCTGGTCGTGATCTTCATCCTGGAGAACCAGCTGGAGAGCCATCTCCTGCAGCCCCTGGTGGTCGGCCGGATGGTCCGGCTGCACCCGCTGGCCATCATCCTGGTGCTGGCCGTCGGCGGGATCGTGGCGGGCATCCCGGGGGCGATCGTGGCGGTCCCCACCGCGGCGGCGCTGGTGCGCGCGGCGCCGTACCTGCGGGGCACCCAGCCGGCGGTAAGGTCGCGGGAGTGAACCGGCATCAGCACACTCAGCATCCGCACCCGGGGGGTGAGGTATGGCCACGGTGACCCCCGGCACGGACCCTGTTGACGTGCTCATCAAGCGGCTGGACCCGGAGCTGCCGCTGCCGGCCCGGTCGCATCCGGGAGACGCCGGCGCTGACCTGGTCACCGCGGTGGACGTGGAACTCGGGCCGGGGGAGCGGGCGGTGGTGCCGACCGGCGTGGCCATCGCGCTGCCGGACGGGTACGCCGCGTTCGTGCATCCGCGGTCGGGGCTGGCCGCGAAGCACGGGGTCACGATCGTGAATGCGCCGGGCACCGTGGACGCGGGGTACCGTGGCGAGATCAGGGTGACGCTGCTCAACACCGACGCGGCTGCGGCCGTGAAGTTCCAGCGCGGCGACCGGATCGCGCAGCTCGTCATCCAGCGCGTGGCCCGCCCGGTGTTCCACGAGGTGGACACCCTGCCCGGGTCGGCGCGGGGCGACGGCGGTTTCGGGTCCACCGGCGGGCACGCCAGCGCGCAGGCGCCGGCCTAGCGCCGCCCGGTACTCCAGGGTCCAGAAGCCAGGCTCCAGAGAACAGGGTCCAGAAAGCTCCATGATCCAAAGCAGGGAGAAGCACAGTGTTCCGTCGACGTCGCCGCGAGGAAGTGGCCGAGCCCGAGGTCAGCGAGGACGAGGTCAGCGAGGACTTCGAGTCGGACGACGAGGAGACCTGGGACGAGCCCGGGGACGATGAGTCCTGGGACGGCGCCGGGGTCGAGGCGGCCGCGGCCGCGCCCGGGCGAAGCCGGGGAACCAGCCTGGGGGCCGTGGGACGCGACGGACGACGTCCCGCCGCTCAACCGGGTCGACTTCGGCAGCCTCCAGGTCCCGGTGGTGGACGGGTTCGAGATCCAGCTCAACATCGCCGACGACCAGGGACCGCTGATCGCGGTGGTGCGGGAGGACGGCTCGCTCCAGGTCCAGGCCTTCGCGGCGCCCAAGAGCGACGGGCTCTGGGAGGACGTCCGGCAGGAGATCGCCACCGCGGTGACGGAGGCGGGCGGCCGCGCGGAGGAGGCGGACGGCCCGTTCGGCCCGGAACTGCACGTCCGGGTGCCGGGCGATCCGCCGCAGAGCGGCCTGCAGCCGATCCGCTTCCTGGGCGTGGACGGGCCGCGCTGGTTCCTGCGCGGCGTGATCACCGGCCCGGCCGCGGAGCGCCCCGAGGTGGCCGCGCCGTTCGAGGAGATCTTCGCCGGCCTGGTCGTGGTCCGCGGCGATCACCCGGTGCCGCCCCGCGAGCTGCTGGAGATCACGCTGCCCGAGGAGGCCCGCAAGGCCATGGAGGAGCAGATGGCCGCCGCCGAGGAAGGCGAGCGGTTCAGCGAGCCGCTCAACCCCTTCGAGCGCGGCCCCGAAATCACCGAGACGCGCTAATCCGGCCGCCGGGGCGTCGGGCCATGGCCTGGTGCCCGCCGGACAGCAGCGTGGCCAGCTCGTCCTCCACGTCCTCGCTGGTCACGAACAGCAGCTCATCCCCGGTCTCCAGCGGGTCATCCTTGGCCGGCACGATCACCCGGCCGTCCCGCAGGATCGCGACGAGCGCCGTGTCCGCGGGCCAGTTGATGTCCCCGATCCGCTGGCCGGCCAGCGGCGCGTCGTCCGGCATGGTGAGCTCGACGAGGCTGGCGTCGCTCTGCCGGAAGGTCATCAGCCGGACCAGGTCACCGACGCTGACCGCCTCCTCGACCAGCGCCGACATGATCCGCGGGGTGGACACGGCGACGTCCACCCCCCACGACTCGTTGAACAGCCATTCGTTGTTCGGGTGGTTGATCCGGGCGACCACCCGGGGGACCCCGTACTCGGTCTTGGCCAGCAGCGAGACCACCAGGTTGGCCTTGTCGTCGCCGGTCGCCGCGATCACCACGTTGCACCGCTCCAGGGACGCCTCGTCCAGCGAGGCGATCTCGCACGCGTCGGCGAGCAGCCATTCGGCCCGGGGCACGCTGTCCACCGCGATGGACCGCGGGTTCTTGTCGATCAGCAGGACCTCGTGCCCGTTATCCAGCAGTTCAGCGGCGATGGAGCGGCCCACCGCCCCTGCTCCCGCGATGGCGACGCGCATCAGCGGCCTCCCTTGGCCTTGCCCCCGGGCGCCCGCGCGGACAGCGCGGCCGAGATCCGTTCCAGATCTTCCTCCAGCGCGATCACGTGCAGCACGTCGCCCTCCTGCAAGACCGTGCCCGGCCCGGGCAGCACCACCTCGCCGAGCCGGGACAGGAACGCCACCCGGACCCGGGCCGCCTCCTCCAGCGCGGTGGTCTTCTCGCCCACCCAGTCCGCGGCGTAGGCGACCTCGGCCAGCACCACGGCGCCGGTGGGATCGCGCCACAGCGGCTCGGCGCCCTCCGGCAGCAGGCGGCGGAGCATCTGGTCGGCGGTCCACCGGACGGTCGCCACGGTCGGGATACCGAGCCGCTGGTAGACCTCGGCCCGCCGCGGGTCGTAGATGCGCGCCGCGACCCGCTTCACGCCGAACGACTCCCGGGCGACCCGGGCGGCGATCACGTTGGAGTTGTCGCCGCTGCTCACCGCCGCGAACGCGTCCGCGTGCTCGATGCCGGCCTCGCTCAGCACGTTCTGGTCGAACCCGATGCCGGTGATCTTCTTGCCCTTGAACGTGGAGCCCAGCTTGCGGAACGCATCCCGGTCCTGATCGATGACCGCCACCGAGTGGCCCTGGTCCTCAAGGATGTGGGCCAGGGTCGAACCAACCCGCCCGCATCCCATGATCACAATGTGCACGGCCGCCCCTTGCGTGAGTACAGTGCTTGCCCAGAGCTCGCGTTATTCAACAACACCCTTCCCACATAACGCTTACAGTGGCCCGCCAACGGTATTCCCTGTCCTGACCCGGTGAGACGGCCGGTCACGATACTCGATCAGACTGAACATGAGGTGCAGCGTGGAACCAGCCCGGCCGGCGGGCGACGAACAGCTCGAACTGGACGTCGGCGAGGTCGCCCAGGGGGGCTGGTGCGTGGCCCGGGAGCCAGGCGGGCGGGTCGTCCTGGTCCGGCACGCGCTGCCGGGGGAGCGGGTGCTGGCCCGGGTGACCGAGGTCACCTCCAGATTCGCGCGGGCCGAGGCGACGGAGATCCTGGAGGCCTCGCCCGACCGGGTCGAGCCACCGTGCCCGCACGCCCGCCCCGGCGGCTGCGGCGGGTGCGACTGGCAGCACGCCAGCCTCGCGGCGCAACGCCAGTTCAAGGCCTCGGTCATCAGCCAGCAGCTGCGGCGGATCGCCGGCCTGGACCGCGAGGTCACCGTGGAGCCGCTGCCCGGCGACGAGGACGGCCTGGGCTGGCGGACCCGGGTCCGCTTCGCGGTGCGGCCCGGCGGCCTGGCCGGCCTGCGCCAGCACCGCTCCCACGAGATCATCGACATCGGGACCTGCCCGATCGCGCATCCGCTGGTCAATGAGGCGGCGGTCACCCGGGGCCGCTGGCCGGCCGCGACGTCGGTGGCCGCGGTGACGTCACCGAGTACCGACGAGCGGGCCGTGGTGGTGACCCCGGCGGGGGCGCCGCGCCCACGGGGCGCCCGGGGCCGGGCCGCGGGCCGCCCGCCCGCCCGCAGCCCTTCGGCGGCGTCCACGGCGGCCTGGGCCGAGCAGGTGACCGGCCCGGTGCTGGTCGCCGGGGGGAGCGGCGGGCTGACCGCGCTGCGCGGCGGCCCGTTCCTGCACCGGACCGCCGCCGGCCGGACCTGGCGGACCAGCGCGGGCGTGTTCTGGCAGGTCCACCCGGCCGCGGCCGACGTGCTGGCCGGGGTGGTCAGCGAGGTGCTCCGGCCGCAGCCCGGGGACGTGGCGCTGGACCTGTACTGCGGGGCCGGGCTGTTCGCGGGCACCCTCGCGGCGGCCGTGGGCCCGTCCGGCGAGGTGATCGGCATCGAATCCGACCGGGCCGCCGTCCGCGATGCCCGGCACAACCTCCGGGACACCCCCTGGGCCCGGGTTCACCGGGGCGATGTCGCCGAGGTCCTCGGCCAGGCCCAGTGGGACCAGGCCAGCCTGGCCGTGCTCGACCCGCCCCGGGTCGGCGTGGCCCGCGCCGCGCTGGACCAGCTGCTGCGCCCGGGCAGCGCGCTGCGCCGGGTGGCCTACGTGTCCTGCGACCCGGCCACGCTGGCCCGTGACATCGCGGTGTTCGCCGAGGCTGGCTGGCAGCTCGGCGCGCTCCGCGCGTTCGACGCGTTCCCCATGACCCACCACGTGGAATGCGTGGCCACCCTGAACAAGGTGAACAGCTCAGCCCGCCGCTCCTGCCGCCGGGACGCGG
>CAVUKT010000056.1:0-10192 GCA_963742055.1 uncultured Actinomycetes bacterium
GAGTCTTCGGGTCCATGTGGTTGAGCCGCAGGGAGGCTTCCGCGTAGTCGCGGAACTGTTCCAGCCCCCAGCCGCTCTTGGCCACCCCGATGACCGGCACGGTGAGCACGCCCCGGTCCACCAGGCCGACCAGCGCCGGGAAGGTCTCGATCTTGGCCAGGTCACCGGTGGCCCCGAAGATCACGATTGCGTCAACTTGGTTAGTGGTCATTTCCGCTCCCTGTGTCTGGTCAATTTCCCGGTCCCGCCGGCGGGGCCGCCCCGTCGGGGTGCGCGGGCTGCGGATGGGGCGCGTCCAGCGGTGTGCCCCGCGGCGGTGAGGGCTGGAATTCCTGCTTGCTGACGCGCCGCCGGAACACGTAGTAGGTCCAGGTCTGGTAGGCGAGCACGAACGGCAGGAAGATGATGACGACGACGGTCATCACCTTGAGCGAATACGCTCCGGACGCCGTGTTGTGCACGGTGAGGTTGTACGCCGCGTTGGTGCTGGAGACCATCACGTTGGGGTACAGGCCGGTGAAGATCGACACGATGCAGGCCGCCATCGTGACCGTGGTCGCGGCGAAGGCGAAGCCCTCGCGGTGGTCGTAGACCAGCCAGACGGCGGCGATGACGGCGAGCACGGCGAGCAGCTCGACCGGGTTGAGGAAGAAGGTGCTGCTGGACGGTCACGTGCGTCCAGATCGCGAAGGCCACGACGGCGGCGCCGGTGACCGGGGCCACCCGGCGGGCCAGCCGCCCGGAACGCTCGCGCATGTCGCCGGTGGTCTTCAGGCCCAGGAACGTCGCGCCGTGCAGCAGGCAGATCAGCACCAGGGTGATCCCGGTGAACAGCGCGTACGGCTGCAGCAGGTCCCAGAATGATCCGGTGTACTCCTGGATGGGAGTTGATGGGCAGCCCGTGCAGCAGGTCGCCCAGGGCCACGCCGATCAGCAGCGGGGCCAGCAGGCTGCCCGCGGTCAGCAGGACGTCCCAGGTGCGGCGCCAGCGCAGCGCGTCGCGCTTGCCCCGGTACTCGAAGGACACGCCGCGGACGATCAGCGCCGCCAGCAGCAGCACCAGCGCCAGGTAGAAGCCCGAGAACATGGTGGCGTACCAGCCGGGAAACGCGGCGAACATGGCGGCCCCGGCCACGATCAGCCAGACCTCGTTACCGTCCCACAGCGGCCCGATCGTGTTGATGGCCGCCCGGCGGCCGGCCTCGTCCTGGCCGACCACGCCGTGCAGCATGCCGACGCCGAAGTCGAAGCCCTCCAGGACGAAGAAACCCGTCCACAGGACCGTGATGACGATGAACCAGAACGGGACGAGTTTCATCGCGACCTCAATACTGGACGGCCGGGACGGGCACGTCCACGTCGGCCTCGGCGCGCGGCGGGCGGGAGCTGCTGCGCGTGAGTACTTCAGCATCAGCATGCAAGTCGACCGTGGCCAGCATGCCGTACAGCAGGACGAAAATCACCAGGCTGATCCACGATGGACGTGGCGCTGACCGACGACGAGATCCCGTTTTTGGTCAGCATGATGCCCTGCACGATCCACGGCTGCCGGCCGCTCTCGGTCAGCAGCCAGCCCGCGGTGTTCATCAGGAACGGCAGCACCGCGGCCCAGATCGCCACCCACAGGAACCGCCGGGACGTCGCGAGTTTCTTGCGCCGGAGCAGCCACAGCCCGTACAGCCCGAGCAGCAGGACCAGGACCCCGACGTAGGCCATCACCCGCATGGACCAGTACTGGATGAACACGTTCGGCACGTAGTAGCCGGGCCCGTACTGCTTGCTGTACTGGGACTGCAGCGGGTTGAGGCCGATCACCTTGCCGTTCCAGTGGTTGGTGGCCAGCAGCGACAGCAGGTGCGGGATCTCCAGGATCTGGGTCGGCGTGTGGTCGTTGTTGCCGCCGCCGATCTGGAACAGCGAGAACGAGCAGGGCTGGCAGGTGCTCCACTGGGCCTCGGCCGCCGCGATCTTCATCGGCTGGTACTTGGCCTCGATCACCCCGAGCTCATCGCCGACCAGCATGGTGAACAGGATCGCCGGGACCAGCACGATGAGCGCGAGCCGGGCCGACCGGGTGAACACCTCGCGGTCGCCGCCGTGCCGCAGCTGCCACGCGGACACGGCCAGCATCACCGCCGCGCCGGTGACCAGCGAGGCCAGCAGGACCTTCGAATATCCCCAGACGAACACCTGGTTGGTGAACACGGCCCAGATGTCGTTCAGCTGCGGCTTGCCGTTGACCATCATGTAGCCGACCGGATGCTGCATCCACGAGTTGGCCGCCATGATGAACGCCGCCGACAGGACGCTGCCCAGCGAGACCAGCCAGATCGTCAGCAGGTGCACCCGCCGGGACAGCCTGTCCCAGCCGAACAGCCACAGCCCCAGGAACGTGGACTCCAGGAAGAACGCGGCCAGCCCCTCCATGGCCAGCGGCGCGCCGAAGATGTTGCCGACCAGCCGCGAGTAGGCCGACCAGTTCATCCCGAACTGGAACTCCTGGACCAGGCCGGTGACCACGCCGATCGCCACGTTGATGACCAGCAGGGTGCCGAAGAACCGGGTCAGCCGCAGGTACTCGTCGCGCTTGCTGCGGTACCAGGCCGTCTGCAGCAACGCGGTCAGGAAGGCCAGGCCGATCGTGACCGGCACGAAAAAGAAGTGATTGATCGTCACAAACGCGAACTGCCACCGCGCAAGATCAACGTTCGTCATCTACTCCCCCGGTCCGGATTGGCTCGGAGCGGCTGCCCGGCCGATGGCACGGCCAGGCCGCCCGCGAGGTCAGGTCTGAGCGCCCTCGCGGGCCGAGGTGCCGTTCTGCCAGGCGGCGGCGCCGGCAGCGGCAGCCGTCTTGGCCTGCGCCCACTTGATCCTGGCCTGCTCGCTGGGCGGCACTTCCATCTCCTGGATCCACCGACGGGTGGCCGCGAACAGGTGCGTGCCGCCGACGGCCAGGCCGGCCAGGGCGATCAGGGCGCCGGCCCCGAAGAGCGCGGCGCCGGTGATGATCGGGCCGGTTCTGAGCTCCGGCCAGCTGCTGTTGCTTTCCGTGCTAGTAGACATGGCACCGTCCCGGACGCTAGTCGTTGGCTTTACTGTCACCGCCCGCGAATCTCCGGGCATCCCCCTTGATGGGTGGTTACGCCGCGCCTGGCCGTAACGGAGAGCCCGGGCCGGGCCTGGCTAGACGGCAGGCGGGTGGACCACTGACCAGTCCGCGGCCATGTCGATCACGGTCCACTTCTGGTCGGCGGCGGCCGCGCGAACCCCGTCGGTGCCGCTGCCCAGGATCGGGTCACGGTCATAGGCGTACTCGCGATCGCCGTCCGTGTGGTGAACGACCAGCTGCAGGGTCCGGCCCGGGCCCGCTGCGGCCCACTGGAGCATGGCCAGGTCGCCATCGGTGTTCCCGGCGGCCACGATAGGGCGCTGCCCGACGTGCCGGTGGATCGAGCTTGGCTTCTGGGGGCCGTCGTTGATGACCTGCACGGCGTCGCCCTTGACGAGTTCAGGGCCGGCCGGGCCGAGGCGGAACTCGGTTTCGCCGACGCTGCCGATCACCCGGTGCGGCGGCAGGCCGTAGACGTCGGACGCCCAGGTGCGCATGAAATCCGTGCCGCCACCGGAGAAGATCCAGCAGGAGAAACCGCTGCGGTCCAGCAGGCCCAGCAGCTCCAGCATCGGCTGGTACACCAGCGCCGAATACGGCCGCCCGAAGCGCGGATGCCGGGCCGACGCCAGCCAGCTCCGGCACGCGGCGTCGAACTCATCGGTGGTGACGCCGGCGTGCGTGAGTTTCATCAGCTCCATCAGGGCCGGCATGCCGCCCGCGTGCAGCTCCTCGAGGCTGGTGGGATGACCCAGCTGGGCCGCCCGGTCCAGCGCGAAGACCAGCTGCGCGTACACGGGCTGCTCGGTCCACAAGGTGCCGTCGTTGTCGAAAACCGCGACGCGGTCCGGCTCTGGGACGAAATCCGGCGAGTCAGGATGGGTCACGGCGGCGACGAACTCCACGATCGATTGCTTCGCGGAAGTCTCACGCCAGCTCGGCAATGGATCGGCGGTCATGGGGGGCAACATAGGACGGCTGCGCGGAAGACGGTTCACCCGGTGCGGGTGACCTGTCCGGCGGTAACCCGCCGCCGGCCTGCTGGCCCCGGTACGCGGAACCGGCCCCACCCGCGCCCGCTCGGGCAGGGTGAATTCACGCTCGCAGTCGATTCACCCGAGTCACCCCGCAGGTGTGATGTGCCGCGTGCACCGACCCGGGACATTCGGTTATGTGGCTGAAAACTATGACGTGATCATTGTTGGCAGCGGTGCGGGCGGCGGCACGCTGGCGCACACCCTGGCCTCGTCGGGCAAGCGGATACTTCTGCTCGAGCGGGGCAATTTCCTGCCCCGCGAGCTCGGGAACTGGGATCCCGGCACGGTGTTCGTGGACGGGAGATACATCTCACCAGACACGTGGTTCGACGCTGACGGCAAGGCGTTCCAGCCGCAGGTGCACTACTACGTCGGCGGGGCCACCAAGCTGTACGGCGCCGCGCTGTACCGGCTGCGCCCCGAGGACTTCGGCGAGATCAAGCACGCCGACGGCCTGTCGCCGGCCTGGCCGCTGAGCTACGACGAGTTCGAGCCCTGGTACACGAAGGCCGAGTGGCTGTACCAGGTGCACGGCACCCACGGCGAAGATCCCACCGAGGGCCACTGCTCGAAGGATTACCCCTGGCCCGCGGTCTCGCACGAGCCGCGGGTCCAGCAGATCTCCGACGCGCTGGCGGCCGGCGGCTACCATCCGTTCCACGCGCCGGTCGGCATCCTGCTGAACGAGGCCAACCGGCCGCTGAGCGCGTGCATCCGCTGCGCCACGTGCGACGGCTACCCGTGCCTGGTGCACGCCAAGTCCGACGCCGACATCATCGCCGTCCGCCCGCTGCTGGACCAGCCGAACGTGACCCTGCTGGTGAACGCGGAGGTGGAGCGCCTCGAGACGGACCCGTCCGGCCGGACGGTCACCCGGGTGCAGGTCAACCGCGATGGCAAGCCAGGAGTTCTACGAGGGCGACATCGTGGTGGTCTCGGCCGGGGCGGCCAACAGCGCCAAGATCCTGCTCCGGTCGGCCTCCGACCAGCACCCGGGCGGCCTGGCCAACGGGTCGGACCAGGTCGGCCGCAACTACATGTACCACAACAGCAAGGCCATCGTGGCGCTCGACAAGGAGCGCAACGACACGGTGTTCCAGAAGACGCTCGGCCTGAACGACTTCTACCTCGCGGGGAACGGCCGGGAATGGCCGCTGGGCAACATCCAGATGCTCGGGAAGTCCAACGCGATGGCCATGAAGGGCGAGGAGCCCAAGCTCACCAAGCTGGCCCCGAGGTGGGGCCTGGAGGAGGTCGCCCGGCACGCCGTGGACTTCTGGCTGACCACCGAGGACGTGCCCAAGCCGGACAACCGGGTGACGGTGGACCGCGACGGTCACGTGCACCTCGCCTACCAGCGCGACCAACGACACCGAGGCGGACGGGCTATACCACGAGCTCCGGAAGGTGCTCAACCACATCGGGATCGCCGCCCATCACGTGCTGAGCAAGAACTTCTACGCCAGCATGGACGTGCCGGTGGCCGGCGTCGCCCACCAGTCGGGCACCTGCCGGTTCGGCACCGATCCGGCCACCTCGGTGCTCGACGTCAACTGCAAGGCGCACGAGGTCGACAACCTCTACGTCGTCGACACCAGCTTCTTCCCGAGCATCGGAGCCGTGAACCCGGCGCTCACCGCCATGGCCAACGCGATCCGCGTCGGCGAGCACCTGCTGAGCCGGATGCTGACGCGCTCGGCACGGCTGCGGACGCGCCCAGGGCAGACATTCCTATCCCGACTGCGAAAGGGCCTCAGCCGATGAGCACATTCCCGCCGATTGCCGATTACGGGTTCCTGTCGAATTGCGAGCAGAGCTGCCTGGTCGCCCCGGACGGGTCGGTCGAGTGGCTGTGCCTGCCCCGGCCTGACTCCCCGAGTGTCTTCGGGGCGCTGCTGGACCGCTCGGCCGGACTGTTCCGGTTCGGTCCCGCCAATACGCTCGTCCCGCAGCACCGCCGGTACGTGCCAGGGACGATGGTGCTGGAAACGACCTGGCAGACCCCGACCGGATGGATGGTCGTCCAGGACTTCCTGGCCATGGGCCCGGTCCAGCACGAGGGACGGCGGCCGGACTACCACCGGGCGCCGGCGGACTTCGGCGCCGTCGGCGCGCTGGTCCGGATCGCCACCTGCATCAGCGGCCGGGTCGAGGTCGCGGTGAACTGCGGTCCGCAGTTCAACTACGGCCAGACCGGTGGCACGTGGAGCTACCAGGGCGACAGCTACGACGCGATGACCATCACCGCCGCGGAAGGAGACATGCAGCTTGGAGCTGAGCGGCACCGTCCCGCTCGGCGTCCTCGGCGCCCGCTGCTACGGCCGCACCACCCTCGCCGCGGGACAGTCAGCCTACGTCGCGCTGTCCTGGGGCGACGGCCAGGTCCCGGCTGACCTGGACGCGGCGCAGCGCCACACTGAACTGCACGGTCGACTTCTGGCGTGACTGGCTGAGCTCCGCCAAGATCCCCGACCATCCGTGGAAGACCTACCTCGACCGCAGCGCGCTGACCCTGAAGGGACTCAGCTACGCCCCCACCGGCGCCATCATGGCCGCGTCGACGACCTCGCTGCCGGAAACCTGGGGCGGGGCCCGCAACTGGGACTACCGCTTCACCTGGATCCGCGACTCGGCGTTCATGCTCCGCTCGCTCTACCGCCTCGGCTTCGACTGGGAAGCGATCGAGTACTGGGGCTTCGTCATCGACGCGGTCAGCGGGGGCGACCTGAACAGCAAGTTCGAGCTGCAGATCATGTACGGCATCGGCGGGCAGCGCGACCTGACCGAGCAGACCCTCGACCACCTGTCCGGCTACCGCGGCGCCCGCCCGGTCCGGGTCGGCAACGGGGCCTGGAACCAGCAGCAGCACGACGTCTGGGGGATGATCCTCGACGCGGTGGACGTCCAGTTCCACTGCGGCGCCGGCACGATCGTCGCGCCGGTGTGGGAAGGGCCTCGCCAGGTTCGTGGACGACGCCCTGGACGCGCTGGCAGGAGCCCGACCAGGGCATCTGGGAGGTCCGGGGCGACCCCAAGCACTTCACGGCCTCGAAGGTGATGTGCTGGGTCGCGGCCTCGCGCGGCGCCGACCTCGCCGAGGAACGCGGCGACGACGAGCGCGCCAAGCGCTGGCGGGCCGGCGCCGACGAGATCAAGGCCGATGTCCTGGACAAGGACGTGTCCAAGCGGGGCGTGTTCCGCCAGCACGACGAGACCGACGGCCTCGACGCCTCGCTGCTGCTCCTGCCCATCATGGGATTCCTGCCCCCTGACGACAAGCGCATCAGGGCCACCGTGCTGGCCATCGCCGACGAACTGACCGAGGACGGCCTGGTCCTGCGCTACAAGGTCGAGGGAACCGACACCGGGTTCGAGGGCAAGGAAGGAACCTTCACCATCTGCTCCTTCTGGCTGGTGACCACGCTGGCCATGATCGGCGAAACCGAGCGGGCGCACGCCCTGTGCCAGAAACTGCTGTCGTTCGCCGGGCCGCTGCAGCTGTACGCGGAGGAGATCGACACCAGCACCGGCGAGCACATGGGCAACTTCCCGCAGGCGTTCACCCACCTGGCCCTGATCGAGGCCGTATCGCTGCTCATCGACTCCGAGCAGGAAGCCAACACGCTGCCTCCTTCGGGTAGCCGGGCGGAACCCGGAGGTCCGGCTCGCGGCCGATGGCGGGGGCTTGGCGAGGCGCCCCGCCGGCCGGGTGGGCCTCCGGGGGAAAGGCGCAGCCGACGGGGCGCTCTCGGGCGCCCCGGCGGCCGCGGGCCTCGGGGGAAGGCGCAGCCGGCGGGGCGCTCTCGGCACCTCCTGGGCGGGCCTGATCGGCGCCGCTGCCGGGAGGAACCATCTGAAGTATCACCAATGATCCTGACCGTTCGCTGGATGTTACCCCCAGGTAACCTGAGGGCCAGGTGAAGGAGTCCGCTGAGGCAAGGTGCAGGCCAGGCCCCCCGGACGCTCCGGGCCGGCGCGGGTGAAGGATATCAGACACCAGCCCCGCCACCCGCACCGACGACCCGAAAGACTTCTCATGCTGCCACCAGACCGCCTCGTGGCCACGACGGCCCGCCTGGCCGGCCAGGGAACCGGCATCGACGCCGCGGACGTCAGACTTGCTCGCCGCTGCGGGCAGCGACGGGGTCCTGTGGCAGCACGAGGGCTTCGGGCTGGCTGGGCGCGGTGTCGCCCTGCGCATCGAGCTTCCCCGCGGTCTGACCGACGCCGCGGCGGTGGCCGGCGTGGCCGAGAGCCTGGCCGCTATCCAGCGCGGCGATGACGTGGCCGGGCCGGGAACCGGGGCGGTAGCTCTCGGGGCGCTGCCGTTCGTGCGGGATGCACCTGGGTCGCTCGTCGTCCCTCGCGTGGTGATCGGCCGCCGCGACAGCGAAGCATGGATCACCACCATCGCCCGCGCCGGGGACCGCCCGTCCGCCGCGCGCCTGGCTGACCGGATGGCCGCCGATGCCCTCGGCGGGTTCGCCGACCCCCGGCCCGCGCCGAGCCAGTTCACCCTGACGTCGGTGATGGACCACGACGACTGGGGCCGCCTGGTGGCCGGCGCTGTCGCCCGCATCGACGACGGAGCGCTGGGCAAGGTCGTCCTGGCCCGCCAGGTCAACGTGACGGCCAATCGCCCGTTCGTCACCTCCGACGTCCTGTCCAGGCTGCTCGCCCTGTATCCGACGTGCATGGTCTTCAGGGTCGATGGCTTCCTCGGCGCCAGCCCCGAGCTGCTGATCGAGCGCCGGGGTGCGCACGTCGCCAGTCACCCCCTGGCCGGCACCATCGGCCGCAGCGGTGATCTGGCCACCGACGAGGCGCTCATCGCCGGGCTGCTCGCCTCACCCAAGGAACGCAGGGAGCACGCCTACGTCATCGAAGGTCTCCGCCGCACCCTGGGCCCGCTGTGCGAGAGCCTGGACATACCCGACAAGCCCACGGTGCTCGAGCTGCGCAACGTGTCCCACCTCGCCACCCGCCTCACCGGGGTGCTGTCCGCCGTCCCGGACGTGCCCGGGGACCCACTCCGGCCACGCCCGGGGCCAGTCATGCCGCCGGGGACGAGCCGGCGCATCCGGGCCTCCGGGTGCCCAGCGCCCTCCAGCTCGTGGCGGAGGTACACCCCACGCCCGCGGTCGGCGGCACGCCCACCGACGAGGCGGTGGCCTACATCGGCGAGGTCGAGGGCTTTGACCGCGGCCGGTACGCCGGCCCAGTCGGCTGGATGGATGCCCGCGGCGACGGGAGCTGGGCCATCGGGCTCAGGTCAGCTCACGTCGACGGCGACCACGCCTCGATGTACGCCGGCGTCGGCGTGGTGGCCGGATCCCGTCCCCGAGCCGAGCTGCAGGAAACCCAGCTGAAGCTGCAGGCCTTGCTCGCCGCTCTCATCCGCCCCTGACCTGCCGGGACGGGCCCGGCCGCGGTGGGACCCACCCCGCGAGGGTGATGCCTGGCCCCGGGCCCGGGGCCGAACCTGGTGACGCACCGGAAAAGTCCGGGTAAGGAAGCCCCCATGGCGTCTGGACAGCGTCCTGGATGACGACATCGATACCCGGGCCGACATCCAGGTCCACCCGGCCGACGCGGGCGTGACGGTGAGAATACCGCTGGCGGGGCCGGTGACCGGTGGGTGGCTTGCGGGTGGAGGCGGTGCTGCTGGTAGCCATCGTCGCCATCGACCGGGGACGCATCGACCGCTGGTCGGCGGCTGGCCGCGTGCTGTCGCTAGCGCTGGTCGCGGTGCTGGTCGCCGACGCGGCTGGGGTCGCCACCCGGCTGGTCGGCGATCTCGTTAAGGGAGGCCCGGAGACAGGCAACCCGACGGATCTGCTCAAGACCGGGTTCCTGGTCTGGTTCTATACGATCGTCGCCTTTGCCTTCCTCTACTGGGTGCTGGACGGAGGAGGCCCTGAATCGCGTTTCCTCGCTCCGCGGGAGTTCCCGAGCTCGCCTTCCCCGCGCAGCTCAACCCGGGGGTGGCTGCGCCAGGCTGGCGCCCTGGATTCTTCGACTACCTCTACCTCGGCTTTACCAA
>CAVUKT010000057.1:0-88683 GCA_963742055.1 uncultured Actinomycetes bacterium
GGTGCCGACGTAGGCCGCGAGGTGCTCGCCGGTGAGGGTGGTGCGGGCGGCGACGAGGTCGGCCGGGGTGCCCTCGAAGACGACCTGGCCGCCGTCGTGGCCGGCGCCGGGGCCGAGGTCGATGATCCAGTCGGCGTGCGCCATGACCGCCTGGTGGTGCTCGATGACGATGACCGACTTGCCGGAGTTGACGAGCCGGTCGAGCAGGGCCAGCAGCTGCTCGACGTCGGCCAGGTGCAGGCCGGCCGGTCGGCTCGTCGAGGACGTAGACGCCGCCCTTCTCGCCCATGCGGGTGGCCAGCTTGAGCCGCTGCCGCTCACCGCCAGACAGCGTCGTCAGCGGCTGGCCCAGGCTGAGGTAGCCGAGCCCGACGTCGTCGAGCCGCTCCAGGATGGCGAGCGCGGCCGGGATGCGGGCCGCGCCGTCGCCGAAGAACTCCAGGGCCTCACCGACCGGCATCGCGAGCACCTCGCTGATGTCCCGGCCGCCGAGGTGATACTCCAGCACCGAGGCGTCGAACCGCTTGCCCCCGCACACCTCGCAGGTGGTCGCGACGCCGGCCATCATCGCCAGGTCGGTATAGATGACCCCGGCGCCGTTGCAGTTGGGGCAGGCCCCCTCGGAGTTCGAGCTGAACAGGGCCGGCTTTACCGAGTTGGCCTTGGCGAACGCTTTGCGGATGGGGTCGAGCAGCCCGGTGTAGGTCGCCGGGTTGCTGCGCCGCGAGCCGCGGATGGGCGTCTGGTCGACCGTCACCACCCCGTCGCGCCCGGACACCGAGCCGCGGATCAGCGAGCTCTTGCCCGAGCCCGCTACCCCGGTGATCACGATCAGCGCCCCGAGCGGGATGTTGACGTCCACATCCTGCAGGTTGTGCAGGCTGGCCCCGCGCACCTCCAGCTGGCCGGACGGCTTGCGGACCGAGGGCTTCAGGGCGGCGCGGTCGTCCAGGTGCCGCCCGGTGGTGGTGTCACTCTTCCGCAGGCCCTCGACGGTGCCTTCGAAGCAGACGGTGCCGCCCGCCGTGCCGGGCCCGGGGCCGAGGTTGACCACGTGGTCGGCGATCCCGATCATCTCCGGCTTGTGCTCCACTACGAGCACCGTGTTGCCCTTGTCCCGGAGCTGCAGCAGCAGGTCGTTCATCCGCTGGATGTCGTGCGGGTGCAGCCCGACCGTCGGCTCGTCGAAGACGTAGGTCACGTCGGTGAGCGACGAGCCGAGCTGGCGGATCATCTTGGTGCGCTGGGCCTCGCCGCCCGACAGCGTGACCGTCGGCCGGTTCAGCGAGAGGTAGCCCAGGCCGATCTCGGTGAACGAGTCCAGGTTGCGCTTGAGCGCGGCCAGCAGCGGAGCCGCCGACGGTTCGTCGAGACCGTCAACCCATCCGGCCAGGTCGCTGATCTGCATCGCGCAGGCGTCGGCGATGCTGATGCCCCTGATCTTCGAGGACCGCGCCTCCTGGCTGAGCCGGGTACCGTCGCATTCCGGGCAGGTGGTGAAGGTGACCGCGCGGTCCACGAAGGCCCGGACGTGCGGCTGCATCGCCTCAGGATCCTTGGACAGCATCGACCTCTGGATCCGCGGGATCAGCCCCTCGTAGGTCATGTTGATGCCCGCGATCTTCATCCTGACCGGCTCGTGACGGAGGAAGTCGTCCAGTTCCTTCTTGGTGAACTTGCGGATCGGCTTGTCCGGGTCGTAGAAGCCGGACTCGCTGTAGAGCCGGGAGTTCCAGCCGCCCCCGGTGTAGCCGGGGACGGTGATCGCGCCCTCGTTGAGCGATTTGCTGTCGTCGTACAGCTCGGACAGGTCGATGTCGGTGACAGTGCCCCGGCCTTCGCAGCGCGGGCACATGCCGCCGATGATGCTGAAGCTGCGCCGCTCCTTCACGGTTTTCCCGCTGCGCTCGAACTTGACCGCGCCCGCCCCGCTGATCGAGGCGACGTTGAAGGAGAACGCCTGGGGCGAGCCGACGTACGGCTTGCCGAGCCGGCTGAACAGGATGCGCAGCATCGCGTTGGCGTCGGTGGCGGTGCCGACCGTGGAGCGGGGGTCGGCGCCCATCCGCTCCTGGTCGACGAGGATCGCCGTGGTCAGCCCGTCGAGCACGTCGACCTCGGGCCGCGCCAGCGTGGGCATGAAGCCCTGCACGAAGGCACTGTAGGTCTCGTTGATCAGCCGCTGTGACTCCGCGGCGATCGTGCCGAATACCAGCGAGCTCTTGCCCGAGCCGGAGACGCCGGTGAACACGGTCAGCCGGCGCTTCGGGATCTCGACGCTAACGTCCTTGAGGTTGTTCACCCGCGCGCCGTGCACGCGGATCAGGTCGTGGCTGTCGCCAGCGTGCAGCGCAGGCGACTGCGTGCCCGTCCTCGTGGCCGTGCTCATCGTGCCTCCATGGTAGGCGGGGCCGCAGACCAGCCGGCCTCGCGCATCAGCTCGCGGTCAGGCGGCTCGTTCCCCTCGCGCCGCCCAGCCTGGAGGCGGCGCGAGGGCTGGCCCTCACTGGTCCTGAACCAGCCCGAGGACATTGCCATCCGGGTCGGTAAAGGAAGCCACCAGGCGGCCGCCGCCGACGTCGTGCGCGGGCTCCTTCACGGTGGCACCGGCGGCGGTCACCTCGGCCAGCTTCGCCTCGATGTCCGGCACCTGCCAGTAAGCCACCGGTGAGGTCATGCCCTGCGGCCCGCCGCCGGGCACCAGCCCGATGTGCTGGCCTGCGGCCTCGAAGCCGACGTAGTAGGACGAGTCGGCCTGCGGCGGCACGCCGAGCAGGGCGGTGTACACCGCCTTGGCCGCCGCCAGGTCGGATACGGGATGCAGCACGATCTTGATGCCCTGGGTGGTGGAAGAGTCGGTCATGGTCACTCCTGAAGTCGTGGGTCTCATCGACCCGGTGGGATCGGGTTTAACATCGCGGTGGAAGGCCGGGGCGGCGTCCGGGCCGTGGTGCGGCAGGAAGGTCGCGTGAAAGGCGATGTCCATAGCCGTCAGGCTAGTTGCGGCGCCGTGACCGGCGCTTCTTGATTCCTGACCGGTGTGGATGGCAGACACGGCGTAGCCGCGCGAGGCCGCGCGAGGTGCTGACTTACGGAGCGAAGGGAATGGCTCCGATATGTCGGTAGGGCTGTGCCGGTGGGGCTGTGCCGGTGGGGCGGGTGGGGCTCGAACCCACGACCGACGGATTATGAGTCCGCTGCTCTGACCGGCTGAGCTACCGCCCCGGCACCGCCAGAACCTTATCGCAGCCGCAGGCAGGCGGGATGCCAGCGTCCGGGCGGCCCGGCGAGGCTGGCCCGGGCAGGCCCGCCCGGCAGCGGCCTCCCCCGGCCGGGGAGGCCGCTGCCGGGGAGGCTGCGCCGGAACGGGCCACGCCCGGGCGGCCTGAGGCTGGGGAGCTACCTCGGGCTGAGCTGCATGGCCATGGCGTGCTCCACCAGTGCGATGAGCGCCGCCTTGGTGGATTTCCGGCCCCGGGCGTCACACTGCACAACCGGAACGTTCGGGCTGACCGACAGGGCCTCGGCGACGTCCTGCACGCCGTGCGGGAATTCGCCGTGGAACCCGTTGATCGCCACGATGAACGGCAGGCCAGCCGTCTCGAAGTAGTCGACCGCGGGAAAGGAGTCGGCCAGCCGGCGGGTGTCCACCAGGACCACCGCACCGATCGCGCCCTGGATCAGGTCATCCCACATGAACCAGAACCGGTGCTGGCCCGGCGTGCCGAACAGGTACAGGATCAGCCCGGCGTCCAGCGTCACCCGGCCGAAGTCCATGGCCACCGTGGTGGTCGTCTTGTCGGGCACCGCCGACAGATCATCAACTCCGGCACTGGCCGAGGTCATGACCGCTTCGGTGGTCAGCGGGGTGATCTCTGATACCGATCCGACGAAGGTGGTCTTGCCGACGCCGAAGCCACCCGCCACGACAATCTTGACCGATGTCATGGCGGCGGTATCCCCAGCCGTGCCCCGCACGGGACTAGAGCTTGCGAAGTCCACTGAGCACCCTTTCGAGCAGGTTGAGATCTGGGCGGCCATGTGCATGATCCAGCTGGTGCACCCTGACCAGCCCTTCCACCGCCATATCAGCGACCAGGACCCGGGCCACGCCCAGGGGCATCCTGAGCACGGCGGATATCTCCGCCACTGAGCGCCAATCACGGCAGAAACCGAGAATGGCCTGGCATTCCGGGCTGAGGCTCGAAAGATCGCGCGCCTCATAGTGAGACGCAGCCACCATCGCCTCGATCTGGAGCTGGTACCGGGGCTTGGTCCTGCCCCCGGTCACCGCATACGGCCGGACTAGCCCGCTCCCAGCGGGTTCGGCCCCACGTGAACGCATTCCTCCGCCAGACCCGGTGCCGCGTTGGCCACCTGTCGGCGGCCAGTCATCCAGGCCGGGGCCGGACAAGGGTCTCTCCGTTCACTATCTGCCATCCTCCGACCGCAGAGCCCCGCGCATATCCGGCGTGAGAGCCCGTCCCACCCGCTCGACGAGGAGCGCCATCTCGTAGGCCACCAGGCCCATGTCACAATCAGCGGACGCGAGCACGGCCAGGCTCGATCCGTCGCTGATCGCCATCACCAGCAACAGGCCGCGGGCCATCTCCACGACCGTCTGAGTAACCGGGCCGCCTTCGAAGACCCGGGAAGCGCCCTGCGTCAAGCTGGTCAGGCCAGAAGTCACGGCCGCCAGCTGGTCGACCCGGTCGGCCGGGAAGCCGTTCGAGTAGGCCAGCGGGCAGCCCGTCAGACGAGACCACGATGGCATGCGCGACGGACGGGACCCTCTCCACGAAGTTCGTGATCAGCCAGTTCAGGTCCTGGACCGGACGGGTTAGCGGACTCACGAACCCTCCTCTCTCGGCGACCCCACCATAAGCAACAGCACGTGCGGCAATCCCGCTCGACCAGTCATGTCACATCGTCTCCCTCACCGCCAGCATCATCCTCGCTGTTCGCGGCGGCACGCGCCTCGCGAACGCCTCGCTGGAAACTTGCGAAGCGCTGCCTGGTCACAGCAGCCGAGCGGACCGGAGGGGGCGCCGCCGGCTCGGCGCTCGCACCCACGGTCCCGGGCACCAGGTTGGCCTTGGGAACGCGCTTCGGGAGGCCGGACAGGGTCACCCCGCCCGACGCCGGCTTGCTGACCGCCTCGGCGGCCCGCCAGCCCTCGTCGGCGGCAGAGGCGGACCAGCCGCCCGTGTTGTTGCTTTCCGGTGCGGCGGCAGCGGCGGCACCGGCAGCACCGGCACCAGAGTTCGGCCGGTCGGCGCTGTGCCGGCCACGGCGGAACCAGTCCGACTCCACCGATTCAAAGATGGGCAGCCGGTTGCCCTGGCCGTCCGGGCCGGCTGGCGGCACCACGACCTCGCGCCGGGCGGAGCCGGGATCGCTGCCCAGGTTCCGGACCGGCCGGGTGGGCAGCCGGGGCGGCTGGCTGGCGCCGTCACCGCTGAGGGACGTGCCGAACGCCGGCGACGTGCCGTTGCTGGGCACCGAGGGCATCGGCCCGGTGCTCGCCGCCGGTGGCGGCGCGGACGCGGCCGGCGTGCTCAGCGGCGGATCATCCCAGGACGGCTTGGCCGGCGGGTTCTCCCAGGACGGGGCGTCGGGCGCGGACGGGCCGTCATCCCAGGCCGGCCCGGGCGGCGACGCGGTGGCGGGGTCGTCCCAGGCCGGGGTGAGCGCCGGGAAGCCCGCCGTGGCCGCCGAATCACCGTTCTCGGCGTGCAGCGGGGTGAAGCGCGGCGCGCGGGCCGCGTTCACCGCCTCCTCCGCGGCGCTGCGGCCGCGGCGCGGACCCCACTCCCCGCCGTTGCTCCCGTTGCCGGAGAGGGCGTCGAGGGGGGCGGGGCCGCCCGACCCGTTCCGCTCGAAGCGGCGGAGCCCGGCCGGGGAGCCATTGCCCTCGTGGGTCACCGTCTCATCGGGCAGCCAGACCAGGGCGGTCAGGCCGCCGGTCGTGGCCGGGCGCAGCCGGACCCGGATGCCGTGCCGCGCCGCCAGCCGGGCGACCACGAACAGGCCCATCCGCCGGGACACGGCCACGTCCACCACCGGCGGGTTGTCCAGCCGCCAGTTGGCGTGGGCCATCTCCTCGGCGCCCATGCCGACGCCCTGGTCACTGATGTCGAGCAGGACCCCGCCGCTGTTCAGCAGGTGCCCGGACACGGTGACCGGCGTCTCCGCCGACGAGAACGAGGTGGCGTTCTCCACCAGCTCGGCGACCAGGTGGACCACGTCGTTGACCGCCTGGCCGCGGACGGAGATGCCGGGCTGGACGTTCATCGAGACCCGCTCGTACTGCTCGATCTCGGAGACCGCCGCACGGAGCACGTCCACCAGGGCCACCGGCTGGTTCCACCGCCGGGACGCCTCATGGCCCGCGAGGACCAGCAGGTTCTCCGAGTTGCGGCGCATACGGGTGGCCAGGTGGTCCATCTGGAACAGGTTGGACAGCCGCTCCGGGTCCTGCTCGCCCTGCTCCAGATCGTCGATCAGCCGGATCTGGCGTTCGACCAGGGATTGGCTGCGCCGGGACAGGTTCACGAACATCGCGTTGACGTTCCCGCGCAGCGCGGCCTCGTTCGCGGCCAGCCGGAGCGCTTCCCGGTGGACCTGGTCGAACGCCCGCGCGACTTCACCGATCTCGTCGGAAGAGTCCACGTCGATGGGGGCGACCTCGAAGGAGCCGCCGCCGTCGGCCTCGCTCATCCGCCGGACCATCTCCGGCAGCCGCACCCCGGCCACTTCCAGGGCGCCCGCGCGCAGCCGCCGCAGCGGGCGGACCATCGACCGCCCGATGATCACGGTCAGGAACAGGGAGAGCGCGAGCACGAGCAGGACCGCCGCGCCGACCACGATCGCCGCGGTCAGGGCCGACTTGTGCAGCGCCGCCGCGCGGGAGCTGATCTGGTTGTTCAGGGCCTGCTCGACCGAGGTCATCTGCGAGTCGATCTGGTTCGACATGGCGCCGTACCAGTCGTCCACGTTGGTCGTTGTCGGCCGCTCAGCGACCCGCCGGGCGTGTCCTGGGCGGTGGCGATCGCCTGGGTTTCCTCGGCGTTGGCCTCGAAGACGAAGGACGAGGACACGCTGTTGTTCCACAGCTGGCGCTGGGCGGTGCTGGCCGTGCGTGTTGAACGAGGCCAGGTTGCTCGCCTGCTCGGCGATCGCCGAGTTGAGCGCGGTCAGCTGGTTCGGGCTGAGCGAGCCCTGCAGCAGGCCCAGGGAGAGGTCCGCCCGCTGCTCGGACGCCTCTTCCTTCATCCGGGACACCAGGCCGAGCACCCGGATGTCCTGGCCGAGCGTGGCGTCACTGGCGCCCTGGCCGGTCACGTCGATCAGCGCGAGCAGGTCGTCGATGATCGTGGCGTACTTCGTCACCACGACCTGGCGCCGGCAGCTGCGGTCTGGTCGCCGCCTGACGGAGCTCGCTTCAGGTTCGCCAGCGCGTTGAGGGCGGTCGCCGCCTCCTGCTGGGTCTGCGCCGAGAAGCGAGTCGTCGATCTGGTTCAGCTCACTCTTCACCACGGCCGCGGACTGGTTGGTCAGGGCGTAGGTCTGGTTGACCACGCTCAGCTCGCGGCGGCCGCCGACGCTTCCGCGGCGGACCCCCGCCCGCCCTGGCGTGCCGAGCCCGATGTAGCGGACGGTCGTGTCCCGTTCGTCCTCGAGACGCTGGGCGAGGACGGTGACGTTGGCGCTGAGCGCGGCGAGCTGCTGAACCCGCCCGTCGGCGGTGGCGCTGCGCGCGTAGGAGAGGATCCCGGCGCCGCCCAGCACCACAGCGGTCAGCGTGGGGATGGCGATCAGCAGGACCAGGCGCGAACGCACCCGCCAGTTCTTCAGCGCGCGGCGCGAGCCTGAGCCCGGCCGCCTGGCCGGGCCCGGTCCGCCGGGCTCGGCCGTGTCTTCCCGGGCCTCGAGGTCCGCGGGCGCGCGGGACGCCGGGCCGGCCTCGGTAGACGGCTCTACTGACCCTGATTCGCCAGCCAGCCCGTCACCGGTCATCTTGCTGCGGGACCGCACAGCCTCTGCACCTCTCACCTGGCTTGTGTGGCGAGCCAGCAGGCCCGCGGTACTTGCGGCGGAACTGACATGACGCACCCCTTCCCGGGTGACGATTCTGCAAGCCCCGCGCGCGGGCGCGGCCAAGGGCTAACCCTAACGTCTCACCATCGGCAGTGATCAATACCTTATGCCAGGAAAGAGCTGCTCTAGCGTGATGTTTGCCGGATAGCTTGACGTCAGTAGGGTACTCTCCGGCGCTTCGGCTCGTGGCTCGTTCTGTACTAACTAAGCCGGGTATGTACGAAGAGGGCTAAGAGTACCCAGGTACAGACGGTAGAGGACTGATCCCCGGAGGATCGCCAGAACGGCGCCGAACCGCCGCTAGTGCCGCGTCGGCGCTGCCGGCGCCCGCACCTGGCGCCCCCGGCGGCCCTGGCCGGCGCTCCCCGGCGGCCGCACCCGGGCCCGTCCGCGGCCCAGGTCGGCGGCCTCCTGGCCGCGCTGGTCGCCGCCCCGCGGGCCATCGTCAGCCTCCCCAGCACCACTGGCCCCGCGCCGCACGCCTGTATCTGGCGCCCGCGCGCCTGGCGCCCCTGGCGCCCGGCCGGACGCGGCGGGCCAGCCGCGGCGGTGCGGAACCCATCGCCGCCGCCGGGCCGGCCATTTCCCGGCGAAACAGGGATCGGCGCCGCCGGGATACCCGATTCATGCCGCTGCCGCCCGGCCCGGCCGCCGCGGGCGGTTATTGGCGCCCCGCTCTTTCAGCCATAACCCCCCGGCGGCTGGCCTCTAGTCCGGGACCCCGAGTTCCCGCGCGATGATCATCCGCTGGACCTCGGAGGTGCCCTCGCCGATCTCGAGCACCTTGGCGTCGCGGTAGAACCGGCCGACCGGGAACTCGTTCATGAACCCGTAGCCGCCGAAGATCTGGGTGGCCTCCCGGGCGTTGTCCATCGCCGCGTTGGACGCGAGGAGCTTCGCGATGGCCGCCTGCCTCTTGACCGGCTGCCCCGCGACCAGCCGGGCCGCCGCGTCGTACCAGGCCAGCCGCGCACTGTGGGTGCGTGCCTCCATGTCGGCCAGCTTGAACCGGATGGCCTGGTAATGCCCGAGCCGGTGGCCGAACGCCGCCCGCTCGCCGGTGTAGCGCAGGCATTCGTCCACGCAGCCCTGGGCGAGGCCGACCGCGAGAGCGGCGATCGCGATCCGGCCCTCGTCCAGGATCTCCAGGAACTGGGCGTAACCGCGGCCGCGCGCGCCGAGCAGATGATCCGCGGGAACCCGGCACGACGGCGAAGGACAGTTCCCTGGTGTCCGAGGCGCACCAGCCGACCTTGGAGTACTCCGGCCCCACGGTCAGCCCGGGGGTCCCGGCCGGCACCATGATGGACGAGATCTCCCGGGGCCCGCCGGGATCACCCCCGGTGATGGCCAGCACCGTGACCAGGGAGGTGATGGTGGTCCCGGAGTTGGTGATGAACGACTTGGTCCCGTCGATGACCCACTCCGCGTCCCCGCCACCCCGCCGCCCTGCTCCAGCCGCGCGGTGGTCCGCATCCCGCCGGGGATGTCGGAGCCGCCGCCCGCCTCGGTCAGGCCGAACGCGGCCAGCTGCTCCCCGGAGCACAGGCCGGGCAGCCAGCGGCGGCGCTGGTCGTCGGTGCCGAACTTATAGATAGGCATCGCCCCGAGGGCCACCGCGGCCTCGAGCGTGATGGCCACCGAGGAGTCCACCCGGGCCAGTTCCTCCAGGGCCAGGCCGAGCGCGAACAAGTCGCCGTCCATGCCGCCGAACTCCGCCGGGAACGGCAGCCCGAACAGGCCGAGCTTGGCCATCCGGGCGACCAGGTCATAGGGGAACTCGGCGCGCTCGTAGTAGCCGCCGATCACCGGCCGCACCACCTCGCGGGCGAAGTCGGCGACCGTCTGGCGCAGTTCCTGGTGCTCATCGCTGAGTGTGTAACTGATCATCACTGCCCCTCACCGGCCGGTGACGCCGCATGACCGTGATGCTACTGGGCGCTGGCCCGGCGGCCGGGCACCCGTGCCGTCCCGCGAACGTTAGGCTCTCGTGAACACGTCCCTGCCGCCGTCCCGGAGGACGACATGGCGACCCTGACCTGTCCTGCCTGTGCCGCTGAGGTCCAGCAGGACGATCTCATCTGCTTCACCTGCGGTGCCAACCTGCCCAGGCGCAGGTCGGCTGACGAGCCTGCCTCGCCGACGGTCATGCAGGAGTACCCGAAACGCGAGGGCGCGGCGGCCCCGCCGGCCGGGTCGTCCTGCCCGCACTGCGGGGCGGCCATCCGGGAGCCGGCGGCCGTGTTCTGCGCGGTGTGCCGCGAGCCGCTGCCGCCCCGGGCGGGCGTCATCTCGCCCGTGGTGCTGCGCCTGGTCTTCCCCACCGGCAACGTGGAAGTTCCCGCGGGCACCTCGCTGGTACTCGGCCGTGACCCGGAGGAGTCGCTGGTCGCGGCGGCCTTCGCCAGCTACGACAACGTCTCGCGGCGGCACGCCACGGTGACCGTCAGCGACACCGGCCAGGCCACGATCCGGGACGAGCACTCCACCAACGGGACCTTCGTCAACGGGGACCGGGTCCTGCCCGGTACCGAGGTCCGCCTGGTGGACGGGGACAGCGTCCGGCTGGCCGCGGACGTGACCGGCGAGGTGTCACTGCCCCGGCAGGGCATCCCCGGGGCCTACAGCCGCAACGGGCACCGCGACCCGGCCAACCCGGCTAACTAGCCCGGCGAGCCCGCCCGGGACCGCCCCAGCCCCCCGCCTGGCCAGCCGGTCCGGCGGCCTGGCCGGGGCTTCGTTAGGGCGCGGTTTGGGCCTATCAGGCGGCGGCGCGCCATGAGACCATCGCGGGATCGGGATCATGATCCGCGGAGGTGGCCATGGCCGTCGGGGAATCCACCACAACGGCGCCAGGCCTCCGGCGGAACGCCATCGGGCTGCGCGAGGTCCTGTTCCAGAGCATCACCGACATGGCCCCCGGGGCGGCCATCGCGGCCTCGATCCCGGCCGGGGTCGCGTTCGCGGGCGGGTCGCTGCCGCTCGCCGTGATCTTCGCCCTGGTCGCCTGCTTGTTCTGCGCCTGCAGCATCGGCCTGCTGGCCCGGGAGATGCCCTCGGCCGGCTCCCTGGCCACCTACGCCGCGCGGGGCCTGCACCCGGCCGTGGGCTTCCTGGTCGCCTGGGGCTACGTCCTGGTCGGGTTCCTGATCCCGCCGCTGGTCCTGCTCCAGCTCGGCTTCACCACCGCCGCCACCATCAACGCCGAGTGGTCGCGGCTACCCGGCCAGCCTGTGGTGGCCGTGGGCGCTGGCCGGGGCGGTGATCGTGCTCGCGGCCGGCTTTTACGGCATCCGCACCTCGGCCCGGCTCGGGACCATCCTCGGCCTGTTCGAGATCGCCGTCTTCGGAGTCCTCGCGGTCTTCTTCGTGGTCCACGCGGGCAGCCACAACACCCTGAGCGTGTTCACCACCAAGTACACGCCGCCCGGCTTCCGCGGCCTGGCCGGGGTGATCGGCGGCTCGGTGTACACGATCCTGGCCTTCGGCGGGTTCGAGGGGGCCGCGCCGCTGGCCGAGGAGGCCAGGAACCCGCGGCGGACCATCCCGCGGGCGGTCCTGCTGGCCACCCTGCTGATCGGGGCGCTGTACGTCTTCACCACCTACGCCGTGGACGTCGCGTACGGCCCGGCGAAGTTCGCGCACTTCACCACCGGCACCGGGGCCGCGTCCTGGGAGGGCATGGCCCGGTCGCTGTACGGGCTGTTCTGGTTCTTCGTCTTCCTCGCCATCGTGAACTCCACCATCGCCAACGCCAACGCCGGGGTGAACGTCTCCAGCCGGACCGCCTACGCCATGGGCCGGATCGGCGCGTTCCCCCGCTTCCTGGCCCAGGTGCACCCGAAGCACCACTCCCCCGCCGTGGCCATCCTCACCGGCTTCGTCATCACCGTCGCGGTGACTCTCGGCCTCGGCCTGGGCTACGACCCGGTCACCGCCTTCGTGATGGTGGCCACCGCCCTGGTCATCGTGCTGGCCGCGATCTACATCGTGATGAACGCGGCCTGCATCGGCTACTTCAGCCGGGCGTCCACCCGCGGCACCCGCCGGTTCAACCCGCTGCTGCACGTGGTCATCCCGGTGCTGGGCATCATCACGTTCGTCCCGGCCTGGCTCACCGTCCGCGGGCATCAAGGTGTTCTCGTTCGTGGCCCCGCTGTCCCCGCCGTACTCCTACATGGGCCCCGGGGTGGCCGGCTGGATGGTGGTCGGCGTGATCTACCTGATCTACCTGTACCGGCATGACCCGCGCCGGGTGCTCGAGGTCGGGCTGGTCCACCTGGACCCGCTGGAGGAGTACGACGCATGAGGGGAGCAGGAGACAGCTCATGAGCGACCCGCAGGTGATCAGCTTCCGGCCGCCCCCGGACCAGTACGCGTGGACGTTCGGCGGTGCCGCGCCGGTGGCCCGGGTCCGCCCGCCCGCCGTGCTCGAGGTGTTCACCGAGGACTGCTTCGCCGGCCGGGTGCGCAGCGAGACCGACCTGGTCTCGGAGGTCTGCGAGTTCCCGTACCTGAACCCCCAGACCGGCCCGTTCTACATCGAGGGCGCCGAGCCCGGCGACACCCTGGCCGTGCACTTCATCTCGATCGAGCCGGCCCGGGACTGGGGCGCGTCCACCACCGTGCCGCTGTTCGGCGCGCTGAGCGCCACGCACGCCACCGCGCTGCTGCACGACCCGCTCCCCGAGCTGGTCTGGCTGTGGCAGTTCGACACCGAGAAGGGCCTGTGCCGGTTCACCGCCCGCCGCGGCGACTTCACGACCGACCTGCCGCTCGAGCCCATGCACGGCACGGTCGGGGTGGCCCCCGCCAACCTGGAGGTGCGCAGCGCCCTGGTCCCGGACGCGTTCGGCGGCAACATGGACACCCCGGAGATGCGCGCCGGGGTCACCTGCTACCTGGGGGTGAACGTCGAAGGGGCGCTGTTCTCGCTCGGCGACGGGCACGGCCGCCAGGGTGAGGGCGAGACCTGCGGGGTGGCGGTGGAGTGCGCGATGAACACGGTGCTGGCGGTCGACCTGATCAAGGGGCGGCCCTGCGCCTGGCCGCGGCTGGAGTCCGACACCCACCTCATGTCGGCGGGCTCGGCGCGGCCGCTGGAGGACGCGTTCCGGATCGCCGCCCTGGACCTGGTGCAGTGGCTGGCGGCCGACTACGGACTGGACCAGCTGGACGCCTACCAGCTGGTCACGCAGGCGATCGAGGCGCCGCTGGCCAACGTCTGCGACCCCAACTACACCAGCGTGGTCAAGATGCCCAAGCAGTACCTGCCCGCGGCCGACCCGATGGGGGGCGCGCACGCCCGGCTCCGCGACCTGGCCCGGGCCTACCGGGGCGGGTAGCGGGCACCCAGGCCCGTATTGACACCTAGTAACTCTAGGCATAGCGTTCCGAGGTATGAATCGGGAACGCCTCAAGGGACATCTGGACCTGCTCCTGCTGTCCGTGCTCACCGCCGGGCCCGCGCACGGGTACGCGGTCATCTCCGAGCTGCGCCAGCGCAGTGAGGGCACGTTCGACCTGCCGGAAGGCACCGTCTACCCGGCGCTGCACCGGCTCGAGGACGCCGGGCTGCTGAGCAGCTCGTGGGCCATGGCCGACGGCCGGCGGCGCCGGGTGTACGCGCTGACCGGGCACGGCGCGACCGCGCTGGCCGCGGAGCAGACCGAGTACCGGTCCTTCACCCGCGGGATCCAGTCGGTGCTGGGGTGGTCGGCATGAGCGCCCCCGGCGGCGACCTGGTCGAGGACTACCTGGACCAGCTCTACGCGCGGCTCCGCTGCGCCCCGCGGGACGCCCGCCGGATCCTGGCCGAGGCCGAGGATCACCTGCGCGAGGCGGTCACGGACGGGCTGGCCGCCGGGCTGACCCAGGCCGAGGCGCAGGAGCAGGCCGTGTCGGGCTTCGGCTCGGTGCGGGCCGTGGTCCGCGCGCACGACGCGCGGCTGCGGCGGCTGCCCACCGTCGCGGTGCTCCGCGACGTCATCCTGGCGGCCTGGCGGCTGGGGGCGATCGGCCTGGTCGCGGTGGGTGCCAGCGGGCTGATCGCGTGGCTGATGAACGCGGTCTTCGGCCGCCCGTTCGTGGGCGGCGCCCCGGGCGCGGTCCGGTACCCCGCCGCTGACTGCCAGCGCTGGCTGTCCCTCTGGCCGCACGCGCACAGCTGCGCGCAGGCCGCTGATGCTGGAGAACAGCAGCGACGCGGTGACCCTGCGGCTGGCCGCCGGGGTCCTCGGGGTGGCCGCGCTGGCCGCCTATCACCTGGCCCGGCGCCGGTCGCGTGACCTGCTGCCGGACAGCTTCACGCCCACGGTGGCCATGACCCTGTTCGGCGCGGCGGGCCTGGGGCTGGCCGCCATCTCGGTGGACGACACCGCGGCGGGCCTGCGGTCCGGCCTGGGTACCGCCGCGGGCGCGGGCTTCTACGCCAGCGGCGCGATCGTGGCGCTGGTCATGGCCCTGCGCTATGCGCGGCAACTGCACCGCAGCATCCTGCAGCAGGCCCGTGGCTGAGCTCTTAAGGCACGCGAACGAACCCCGCCCGTGGCTGGCCACCGCTCCAGGCCTGGGCTAGCGCTCGCTGTCCAGGGCCCCCATCTGCGCGGCGTCGTACCGGGTCCCGGCCACCTGCCCGTCGGGCACGGCCGCGCCGATGGCGTCCAGCTCGCCGGGGTCAGCCTCAGGTCGAGAGCGGCGAGCGGCCTCCGCGAGACGGGTCCGCCGCTTGGTGCCGATCAGCGGGATGATGTCCTCGCCCTGGGCGGCCACCCAGGCGATCGCGAGCTGGGCGGTGCTCACCCCGCGCTGCTCCGCGATCTTCTCCAGGGCGTCCAGCAGCTCGAGGTTGCGCTCCAGGTTGCCCCCCTGGAACCGGGGGAACCGGGCCCGCGGGTCGCCCTCGGCGAGCCGGGCCGTGTCCCGGTTCAGCAAGCCGCGGGACATGATGCCGTACGCCGTCACGCTGATCCCCAGCTCGCGCACCACGGGCAGGATCTCCGCCTCGATGCCCCGGCTCATCAGCGAGTACTCGATCTGCAGCTCGCGGACCGGGTAGACGGCGTGCGCCCGCCGGATCGTGTCCGCACCCACCTCGGACAGGCCGAGGTGCCGCACGTACCCGGCCTCGATCATCTCCGCGATCGCGCCGACCGTGTCCTCGATCGGCACGTGCGGATCGAGGCGGGCGGGCTGATAGAGGTCGATGTAGTCGGTGCCGAGCCGGGTCAGCGAGTAGGAGAGGTAGTTCTTCACGCCCGCCGGGCTGGCGTCGTGCCCGATGAACCGGCCGGACGGGTCCCGCTGCCCGCCGAACTTGACCTGCACGAACACGCTGTCCCGGGGCACCTCGCGCAGGACCTGGGACAGCAGCAGCTCGTTGTGCCCCATCCCGTAGAAGTCGCCGGTGTCCAGCAGGGTGATCCCGGCGTCCAGCGCGGCCCGGATCGTGGCCACGCTCTCCTCGTCGTCGGCCGGCCCGTAGATCCCGGACATGCCCATCAGCCCCAGCCCGGCCCGGGACACCTCCGGCCCGCCCCGGCCCAGCGTGGTCATCTGCACAGCAGGCACTCCTCCGCGCCTCGGTAGCAGCGATGACGAGATTACGCAGTCCGGTGCCGGCGTAACACCTGCTGCCCCTCGACGTAGGTGAGCGCGACCGCGGCCGACGCGATCTCCCCGGGCGGGCCGGCGAACGGATCGCGGTCCAGGACCACCAGGTCAGCCAGGTATCCGGGGGCGATGGCGCCGGTCTCGTCGAGGTGGTTCACGTAGGCCGAGCCCGCGGTGTAGGCGGCCAGCGCCTCGGCCAGGGTGAGCGCCTGCCCGGGCAGCAGCGGCTCCGCGCCCGGCTCTGCGTCCGGCAGCGCCCGGTTCACCGCGACATGGATCCCCTCCAGCGGGTTGGCGCTGCTCACCGCCCAGTCGCTGCCCGCGGCCAGCCGGGCCCCGGCCCGGAGCAGGCCGCCGAACGGGTACTGCCGGGCCGGCCCGCTCGGGGCCGAGGAAGGGGATGGTCAGCTCGTCCATCTGCGGCTCATGGGCGGCCCACAAGGCCTGCATGTTGGCCGTCACGCTGAGTTCCGCGAAGCGCGGGATGTCGTCGGGGTGCAGCACCTGGAGGTGCGCGATGTGGTGCCGGCCCCGGCTGACCGGGTTGCTGGCCCGGGCGGCGTCGAAAGCGTCCAGCGCCTCGCGGACCGCCCGGTCCCCGATGGCGTGCACATGCACCCCGAAGCCCGCGATGTCGAGCCGGGCTCACCTGCTCGGCCAGGTCCGCGGGATCCACATAGGACAGCCCGCTGTTGCCGCTCTGGCCGCCGCAGCCATCCAGGTAGGGGTCGATCATCCCGGCGGTGAAGTTCTCCGCGACACCGTCCTGCATGATCTTCACGGTGCCGGCCCGGAACCGGCCCGCCTGGCCTTGCTGCCGCCGGTCGAGCAGGTCGTCCAGCTGGTCTGCGCCGCGGCTGCGATCCCACCACAGGGCGCCCTCGACCCGGGCGGTGAGCGTGCCGTCCCGGGCGGCGGCCAGGTAGGCCGGCAGCGGGTCCGGGTAGCCCAGGTACTCCCCCACGATCGCGTCCTGCCAGGCGGTGATGCCCAGCGAGTGCAGGTGCTGCTGGGCCAGCAGCAGCCCGCGGAGCTGCTCGGCGAAGGTCGGGCCGGGCACGCAGCCGGCCCACCAGCAGCGCCGCGCCCTCGTGCAGGGTGCCCTGCGGCTCACCGTCCGCCCCGCGCTCGATCCGGCCGTCCGGGGGGTCGTGGGTGAGCGCGGTCAGGCCCGCCAGGTCCAGCGCCCGGGAGTTGACCCAGGCGCCGTGCCCGTCCCGGTTGGTCAGGTAGGCCGGCCGGTCGCGGGACCACGCGGTCCAGCAGCTCGCGCGAGGGGGTCCCGCCGGGGAACCACTCCATCCGCCAGCCGCTGCCGTCGATCCACTCCCGGTCCGGATGGGCCTGCGCGTAGGCCCGGATCCGGGCCAGCGCGCCGTCGAGGTCCTCGGCACCGTCCAGGTCGCAGCGCAGCATGGTGATCCCGGCGAAGGCCGGGTGCACGTGGGCGTCCTGGAACCCGGGCAGCAGCGGCCGGCCGCCCAGGGGCACCGTCTCCGCCTGGCTGCCCGCCAGGTCGCGGATCTCGTCGTCGGTGCCGACCGCGACGATCCGGCCGCCGCGCACCGCCACCGCGGTCGCGGGCGGCCCGTCCGCGGTCCCGATGCCTGCCCCGTCACTGGTGTCCTCGCTGCTGGCCGCCTCGCCGCGGGCCGTGGCCGGGACCATCCGGCGCCCGTCGGGAAGCACGGTGTAGATCCGCCCGCCGGTGAAGATCAGGTCTGCTGCCATGCGCGGCATCCTATTTCCAGCCGGCACCAGCGCCGGCCGGCCCGGGCGGGCTCGCGTCCCGCAGGCCTGCCGCCGGCAGCACCGGCATGGCCGGCCAGCCGGACTACGGAAGCTGGCTCCGCGCAGCAGACACGGCTGCCGTGATCAGCCACACCAGCGGCGCGCCACGGCCGCTGCCGGATCCCCCCACCCGGGGCCCGGCGTACTTATGCCTGGCCCATGTCCTGCACCCTCATTGACCCGCCCGAGTGGGCGGCCTGAAATCCTCAGGCCGCGCACTCACGGCAGACTGGCTGGCCGTCTCGGTCCTCGGCCAGCTGACTCCGGTGATGCACCAGGAAGCACCGCGAGCAGGTGAACTCGTCCGCCTGCCGCGGAATGACTCGGAACGACAGTTCCTCGTTGGACAGATCCGCTCCGGGCAGCTCCAGCGACTCCGCGACATCATCTGGGTCGATGTCGATCGTGCTGGAAGACTTGTCCATCCGGCGAGCCTGCAGTTCCTGCAGGCTGTCTTCAGTGAGCTCGTCGTCTGTCTTACGCGGGCTGTCATAGTCAGTTGCCATCTGGGTACTCCACCCCCTCCTTCGTTATGCGCCTCGTCGCGCGGATGTAACGCTCGGCAGGCCGTAGTTTGTGCCCGATTCCGGCGGGGAATTCTGTCACGTCCGGCTGCCGCGCACACGGAGGGTACGGGCTATAGCGCGTCGTGTCCGTGTCTTCACCGACCTAGGCCCCCGATCGGCGGCGATCGGGGGCGAACTCAAAGCTCCCAACACGTGCTTGCGACGGTAACTTCCCCCGATCCGTGCACGCCAAGCACGGAAGAGTGCGTATCGTACGAAACTGACCTCCCACCCCGCAGGATTAGCGGAGCCGCCGCATGCCCCTCGTCACGCCACTGCGGCCCGATGATCTCCGGCGGGTCGGCCGCTACCGGCTGTCCAGCCGGATCGCGGACGGCCTGGACAACCCGGATTCGGCCGGGACGTTCCTGTCCCGCCTCCCGGACGGGACCCCGGTCGCGGTCACCCTGCTCGGCCGGACCGCGGCTCCTGACTCGGCCTCCCGGGACCGCTTCACCGCCGAGGCCACGGTGGCCCGCCGGGTCGCCCCGTTCTGCGCCGCGCGCATCCTGGACGCCGGGTTCGACAGCGACCAGCCCTTCCTGGTCAGTGAATTCATCGAAGGGCCGTCCCTGGCCGAGACCGTCACCGCCGAGGGCCCGCTGGAGGGACCGGTGCTGGCCGCGCTGGCCATCGGCGCGGCCACCGGGCTGACCTCGATTCACCAGGCCGGGCTGGTGCACGGGGATTTCGGCCCGGACCATGTGGTGCTCGGCACGGAAGGGCCCCGGGTCGTCCACTTCAGCACCACGCCGCCGTACGGTCCCGCGACCCCGTCCGCGGACCTGCTCGCCTGGGCCCAGACCATCCTGTTCGCCGCGGGGCGCCCGGACGTCGCCAGCCTGCCCGAGCCGCTGCGGAACACGGTGTCCGCCTGCATGTCACCCGACCCGGCCAGCCGGCCGCCGGCCCGGACCCTGGTGACCGCGCTGCTCGGCCACAACGACCCCGCGGCCGGACTGCTCGCCGAGGGCACCCGGCGGGCCCGGGCCGCCGGCCGCGGCCCGGTCAGCCCGGACCCCGGCGGGCCGGCCGAGACCTCGACCGCGTCCCGGTCCCGCCGGATCGCCTGGGCCGCGGCCAGCCTGGCCTGCGTCGCCGTCATCGCGGTGGCGGCCACCCTGATCGCCACGCACCGCAACAGCCCCGGGACCACGGCCACCCCGGTCGCAGCGGATCACACCACCGCCTCGGCGCACACGTCGTCCGCGTCCGCCGCGCCCGCGGCGACGCCGAAGATCCCGGCGGACCTGGCCGGCACCTGGAGCGGCACGGTCCGGCAGACCGACCCGGCGCTCGCGGTGACCGTCCGGATCAGCCTGGCCGCGGGTGCCTCGGCGGGGACCATCTCCTACCCGCAACTCGGCTGCTCGGGCCGCCTGCTGCTGGTCTCCGTGCTGGCCGGTACGCTTCACCCTGGACCAGGGCATCACCAAGGGCCAGCAGAGCTGCGACAACGGCACGGTGCTGCTCAGCCCCCAGGGCAACGCGGCCCTGGCGTTCAAGTTCCGCCGCAGCGATGCGCCGAGCCCGGCCGGCGTGCTGGCCAAGACCGGGTCCTGAGCCGCCGGCGGCGTCCGCCAGCCGGTGCCAGCCCAGCCGGTGCCGGTCGGCCAGCAGCCGGTCGGTCGGTCAGCGGGCCGGCTTCCTCGGCGTCCCGCTCCGGATCGAGGCTGCGCAGCAGGTCGTGCAGGTCACCGAACAGCCCGGGCCCGGCCGCGATGGCCAGTTCGGGGCTGGGCGGCCGGCCGGCCAGCCCGGCCACCTGGGCCCCCGCCTCGGTCGCGATGAGGCCACCCGCCGCCCAGTCCCAGTAGTTGACGCCCCGCTCGTAGTAGGCATCGACCCGGCCGGCCGCGACCGAGCACAGATCCACCGCGCAGGAACCGCCCCGGCGGATGTCACGGACCTGGGGCAGCACGGCGGCCACGATCTCGCCCTGCACCACCCGCCGGGCCCGCGCGTACCCGAAGCCGGTGGAGACCAGGGCCTTGCCCAGCGGCACCCCGGCGTTGCACCGCAGCCTGACCGCTGGCGCCCCGTCCGGGTGCAGCCAGCTGCCCTGGCCGGCGACGGCGGTGAACACCTCACGATGCCGCGGGACCGCCACCACGCCGGCCACGACCGCGCCGTCCACCTCGGCCGCGATGCTCACCGCCCAGTCCGCCAGGCCGTAGAGATAGTTGACGGTGCCGTCGAGCGGGTCGACGATCCAGCGGACCCGGCCGTGGCCGGATTCGCCGCCTTCCTCGCCGAGGATGGCGTCGCCGGGACGTTCGGCCAGGATCCGGTCCGCGATCATCGCCTCGGCCGCCCGGTCCATCTCGGTGACCACGTCGGTCGGGCTGGACTTGGTGTCCGCGACATCCGGGCGGCCCTGCGGGCCGGCCGGGCGCCGGGCGGCCAGCATCGCGGCCGCCGCACCGGCCGCCGACCGGGCCAGGGTGAGCAGGGCTTCCGGGTCCGGCGCCGCAGCGCTCATGATGCGGCCGGCAGGCGGCCGGGACGGCCTGCCGCGGCGGGCAGGCGGCAGCAGTCGCCGGTGCCGCAGCCCGGGGAGCCCAGCGCCGCCGGGCTGACCTGACCCTCCAGCCGTTCGGTGACCAGCGCGGTGATCATCGAGACGAAGCGCGGGTCCGTACCCGGGGTCACGGCGCGGGCCAGCGGCAGCCCGAGGCGCCGGGCGGTCTGCGCCGCCTCGATGTCCAGGTCGTGGACGACCTCCATGTGGTCGCTGATGAAGCCGACCGGGATCAGGACCGCGCCAGGAGCTCCGTCCGCGGGCCAGGTCCTCCAGGTAATCGCACACGTCCGGGCCGAGCCAGGGCTGCGCCGGGGGCCCGCTGCGGCTCTGGTAGACCAGCCGCCAGGGGTGCCCGCCGCCGGTGGCGGCGTTGACCCGGTCGGCGATGAGCCCGGACGCCTCGGCCAGCTGGGACGGGTAGCGGCCGCCCGGCGGCGGCCCGCTGGCCGCGGCCATGGCGTCCGGCACGCTGTGCGCGGTGAACACGAGCGGGACGTCCGCGCGGACGCCGGGTGGCAGCGACCTGATGGCCGCCACGGTGGCGTCGGCGAACGGCTCGATGAACCCCGGGTGGCGGTAGAAGTGCCGGATCTTGTCGATCTCCGGTGCCCCGGGCCCGGCCTCGGCCCGCGCCCGCTCGATGTCGTCCAGGTACTGCCGGCAGCTGGAGTAGGACCCGTAGGCCGAGGTGACGAAGGCCAGCGCCCGCCGGACCCCGGCGGCGGCCATCTCGGCCACGGTCGCGGTCAGGTAGGGATCCCAGTTCCGGTTGCCCCAGTAGATCGGCAGGTCCACCCCGGCCGCGGCGAAATCCTTGCCGATCGCGGCGATCAGGTCCCGGCACTGCTGGTTGATCGGGCTGACCCCGCCGACCGCGTAGTAGTGCTCGGCCACCGCCTCCAGCCGTTCCGGGGGGATGCCCCGGCCGCGGGTCACGTTCTGCAGGAACGGCATGCACATCGTCGCGGGCCCTCCGGGCCGCCGAAAGACACCAGGAGGAACGCGTCGTAGTCCGCCATGCCTCCATCCAACCAGGCGCGGGCCGGTGACCCGTCGGCGCAGACGGGCCGGGCCGGCCCGGTGCCCGCGGCCCTGCCCCGGGCGCCGGGCGCGGTCCAGGGTAGGGCGGATGGGCGGTCAGCCGTAGTCGCGGGCGTACTCCTGGGCCAGCGCGAGCACCTCGTTGACGTACCAGGTGGCGTGGTTGTAGGCGAAGATGGCCCCGCGCAGCCCGCCGGCTGACCCCGCCCCGGCCGCGCACAGCAGCCGGGCGGCCGCCGGGACCGCGTCGAACGGATCCATGATGTCCGGCGACCCGGTCTCGCCGAACGCCGTGATCCCCCACTCCCGCCAGGTCGAGGGCAGGAACTGCATGGGGCCGAGCGCTCCGGCGCTGGACGGGCCCATGTTGCTCCCGTCCCCGCTCTCGATCTGCCCGATGGCGGCCAGCACCGTCCAGGACAGGCCGGGGCAGTAGCGGGCCGCCGACGCCTGGAACAGCTGCAGGTAGGTCGACGGGACGGCTGCTGCCCGCCGTGTGGTCCACCGGGAGCCGCTGCTGTGCCGGGCCGCAGGCTGATCAGGGTGGCGGACTGGCCGGTGATCCGGCGCACCGCCTTGGTCAGCCTGGCCATGCCGGCCCCGGGCGCGCTGACCAGGGCCAGCACCCCGGGCACCAGGCCGAGCTGGGCCGAGGCCTGGCTGCTGACCAGCGCGTCGATGCCCGAGATGCCCAGCGACGCCGATCCGCCGAAGGTCAGCTGCTCCTGCCGGGCCCCGGTGATCCGGTAGGCCGTGCCCGGGTGCAGCTTCCGCTGCCCGGCCAGCGTGGGCGAGGTCACGAAGCGGCCCTGCCCGAGCGCCGTCCACAGCCGCTGATCCGTCGCGGTGGCCAGCGGGGTCCAGGACCGGAACTGCCCCGGGTTCACGCCCGAGGACGTTCACCCGGTGGCCGTTGAGCTTGATCGCGGCGCCGTCGGCGGACACCACCTGGCGCACCCCGGCCGCGGCGGCCAGCCTGGCCAGCTGCCGCGCGGACAGGCCGGACGGCTCGATCACGAGCAGGTCCGGCGAGATGATCTTGCGGAAGCTGCCGCTGGTGGTGGCGCCGGCCGCGGTGCTGGCTGACGGGCTGGCGGATGCCGGCCGCGGCGGTGACCCCGGTGGGCGCGGGACGCATGGCCGCGGTGCCAGCCAGCAGCAGGACCACTGCCGCACTGGCCCCCAGGGCCCGCATGGCGGGCCTCCGGACGGCAGTCGAGCGGCGCTGTGCGCCGTAGCAGGCGTCTCATCGCGTTCATAACCCTATAAGTCCTGCGGGGCGCGGACTGAAGACCGGCTGCCTCCGGCGCCGGAAAAAGATACATGACTAGGGCTTTGCGGTAAGAGGTGACTTATGGGGCTTCTGATCCGGCCTTCCCGGCCCGCTCGGATAAGGTCCGGGCATGGTCCTCGCCGTACCCCGCTGGCAGAACTGGGCGGGTAACCAGGCCGCCGCGCCGCAGCGGGTGATCACGCCGCGCTCCGCCGCGGAGGTCGCCGAGGCGGTCACGCTGGCCACGCTGGACGGCCTGACCGTGCGGATGACGGGATCCGGCCACTCCTTCACCCCGGTCGCGGTGACCAGCGGGGTGATGCTGCACCCAGGCGGGCTGCGGGCCATCCGGTCGGTGGACGAGGAGGCCGGGCGAGGTCACGGTCGAGGCCGGGCTGCCGGCTCCGGGACCTCAACGAGCACCTGTACGCCCGCGGGCTGGCCCTGGCGAACATGGGTGACATCCAGGAGCAGACGGTCGCCGGCGCGATCCAGACCGGCACCCACGGCACCGGCCGGGACCTGGGCGGTATCGCCGCGCAGGTGACGGCGCTGGAGATGGTCCTGGCCGACGGCAGCATCGTCTGCTGCTCCGCGGACCAGGCCGCCGAGCTGTTCCAGGCGGCCCGGATCGGGCTCGGCGCGCTCGGCGTGCTGACCGCGGTGACCTTCCGGGTGGTCCCGGCCTTCCTGCTGACCGCGCGCGAGGAGCCGATGAACTGGGCCGAGGTCATCGCCCGGCTGGACGAACTGGCCAGCGCCAACGAGCACTTCGAGTTCTACTGGTTCCCGCACACGGACGGCTGCCTGACCAAACGCAACAACCGCAGCGACGGCCCGCCGCGCCCGCTGCCCCGGTGGCGCCATCAGCTCGACGACGAGTTCCTCTCCAACACCCTGTTCGGGGCCACCTGCCGCCTCGGCCAGCGTTATCCCGCGGTCATCCCGGCCATCAACGGCATCGCCGGCAAGGCGCTCGGCGCGCGGACCTACACCGACGCCGCCTACCGGGTGTTCACCAGCCCCCGCCGGGTGCGCTTCAAGGAGCAGGAGTACGCGATCCCGCGCGAGCACCTGGCCGGGGCGCTCACCGCGATCCGCGGCCTGTTCTCCCGGCACGCCTGGCGGATCAGCTTCCCGATCGAGGTCCGGATCGCCCCCGGCGACGACATCTGGCTGTCCACGGCGTACGGCCGGAGCACCGCCTACATCGCCATCCACGTCTTTCACACCGCGCCGCACGAGGAGTACTTCCGGGAGGTGGAGGCGGTGATGACGGCCCTCGGCGGGCGCCCGCACTGGGGCAAGCTGCATACCCGTGACGCGGCTTACCTGCGCGGCGTCTATCCCCGGTTCGCGGATTTCGTCACGCTGCGGGACCAGCTCGACCCGGACCGCCGGTTCGGCAATCCGTACCTGGAACAGGTCCTGGGTTCCTGACGCCCCCTGATCTGGGGATACGGCCGGGAGCCGGGCCGGGGACACTTCTTGCGGTGGGGGAATGCAGCGAACTGATGCTGGGCAGGCTACCCTCCGAACATGAGTCGGGAAGTCGGCCCCGGCACTGCGCCAAGGGGATCCGTGCCAGAAGGTAACGCGGGAAAGCCACCAAACGCCCATAGCGGTTCTCAGTCCGGCCTGCGGGCCGGCGGCGGCGCGATCCCGGCGACCCTCGCTGGGCGGCGGCGCGCCTGCCCAGGACCGCGAGCTGCGCGCCCAGGGCCGCCAGACGGTGCAGAAGCTGCTCGACGCGGGCCTGGCCGAGTTCGACGAGCGGGGCTTCCAGGCCGTCCGGGTCGATGATGTGGTGCGCCGGGCCAAGATCTCGCACGGCACCTTCTACCTGTACTTCTCCAACAAGGAAGACCTGTTCAAGGCCCTGCTCTCGGACGCGCTGGTGGACATGGCCGCGCTGACCGACGAGTTCCCCGTGGTCACCCGCAACGAGGCCGGGCACGCCGCGCTGCGCCACTGGGTCAGCGCCTTCTGCGACACCTATGCCGCCCACGCGTCCGTGATCCGGATCCTCAGCCAGGCGGAGGTCGTCGGCGAGGAAGTCTTCGGTGACGGGCTGCAGGTGATGTTCAGGCTCTCTGAGGCCATCACCCAGGGCATGACGGCCGGCGCGGGCACGGCCGGCCGCGACGCGCCGGCCGGGCACGCCGAGCTGACCGCCCTGGCCCTGCTGATGATGCTGGAGCGGATCAACTACCTGCTGACCGTCGAAGTCCGGCTGCCCAGGGATGAGATGGTGGACCGGCTGACCGCTATCATCTTCGCGGCCTTCCACTACTCCTGATCCCGCCGCGATGACGGCGACGCAGGCCCTGGCGCTGCTGCTGCTCATCGTCGGCTCCTGCGCGATCGCGGCGCTGGCCCGCAGGCGCGGCGTGGCCGCCCCCATCCTGCTGGTCCTCACCGGGCTCGCCGCGTCCTACATCCCCGGGGTACCGGAGTTCCGGCTCAACCCGGACCTGATCCTGTTCGCGGTGCTGCCTCCGCTCGTCTACACCACCGCGCTGGAGAGCTCGTACCTGAACCTGCGCGACAACGTGCGGACCCTCGCCCTGCTGTCGGTCGGCCTGGTGCTGTTCACGGCCGTGGTGGTGGGGGGCGCCGCCCGGCTGGACGTGCCCGGGCTGCCCGTGGCCGCCGCGATCACCCTGGGCGCGATTCTCGCGCCCACCGACGCGGTCACCACGGCCAGCATCGGCCGGCAGCTGCACCTGCCGAGGCGGCTGCTGACCGTCATCACCGGCGAGAGCATGCTCAACGACGGCACCGCGCTCACCGTGTACGCGGTCGCGGTCAGCGCGGCCTCGGCGACGGTGGCCACCCCGTCCCCGCTCAGCGCGGTGGGCAGCCTGGTCACGATCAGCATCGGCGGGATAGTCGTGGGCCTGGTGCTCGGGGTCCTCATGCACCGGCTCCGGATGCGGCTGCGTGACCCGCTGGTGGAGAGCGCCCTGTCGCTCCTCACCCCCTTCGCGGCCTACCTGGCCGCCGACTCGCTGCATGTGTCGGGGGTGCTGGCCGTGGTGGTGACCGGCCTGTACCTGGGTCATCATGGCGGGCAGGCGCACTTTGCCACCCGGCTGCAGGACATGGCCGTGTGGCGGGTCGCCACGTTCGTGCTCGAATCGGTGGCGTTCGCGCTGATCGGCCTGCAGTTGCGGCCCGTGCTGCAGGACGTGGGCACCCAGAACCCGGCCCGGCTGGCGGCCGAGGCCGCCGTCGTGCTCGGCGCGGTCATCGTGGCCCGGATCGTCTGGGTGTTCCCGTCCATCTACCTGCCCCGGTGGCTGGTGCCCCGGATCCGGGTGCAGGACCCCGCGCCCGGATGGCAGGCGACGTTCGTGCTGTCCTGGGCTGGCCTGCGCGGGGTCATCTCCCTCGCCGCGGCGGCCGCGCTGTCCACCGACGTGCCCCAGCGCAACCTGCTGGTCTTCCTGACCTTCACCACGGTGCTCGGCACCCTGCTGGTGCAGGGCCTCACGCTGCCGGTGCTGATCCGCTGGCTCGGGGTGCAGGCCGGGCCGGAGGAGCACCGGGCCGACGTGGTGGCCCAGGCCACCGCGCAGGAGGCCGCGTCCGAGGCGGGGCTGCGGCGGCTGGAGGAACTGGCCGCCGAGGACCCGGCCGGGGCGCCCCCCGAGGTGGTGGAGCGGCTGCGGCGGCTGGCCGAATACCGGCAGGCGGGGGCCTGGGAGCGGCTGCCGGGCAGCGAGGCCGGCGCGGACGGCGGGCCGGCACCGTCGGCCGCCTTCCGGCGGCTGCGCCGGGAGATGACCACGGCCGAGCGGGCCGAGTTCATCCGGCTGCGGGACGAGCGCCAGATCGACGACGAGGTGCTCGACGAGGTCCTGCACCACCTGGACCTGGAAGAAGCCATGCTGTCCCGGGACGAATGGGACCAGGACGGGCGGCGACCCCGGGGCCGGGACGCCCGTCAGCGGCTGACGACCGGGAACGTGCATAGACGCTTACCAGGCAGAATCGAAGGGTGCGATTCCTCACCGAGAACGTCCCGGCCCATGACCTGACCTACAGCGACGTGTTCCTCGTCCCCGGCCGGTCGGCGGTGGCGTCCCGGCTCGACGTGAACCTCGCGACCCGCGACGGCAGCGGCACCACCATCCCGATCGTGGTGGCCAACATGACCGCGGTGTCCGGGCGCCGGATGGCCGAGACGGCGGCCCGGCGCGGGAGCCTGGCCATCCTGCCCCAGGACATCCCGGCCGACGTGGTCGCCGACGTGGTGGCCTGGGTGAAGAGCCGTGACCTGGTGCACGACACGCCGATCACGCTGGCCCCCGGCGACACCACCGGCCAGGCGCTGGGCCTGCTGCCCAAGCGGGCGCACGGCGGCGTGATCGTGGTCCAGGACGGGCGCCCGGTCGGCGTGGTGACCGAGTCCGACTGCACCGGCGTGGACCGGTTCACTCAGCTGCGCCACGTGATGTCCACCGAACTGCTCACCCTCCCGGCGGGCACCGACCCGCAGCGCGCGTTCACCCTGCTGCACGACGGGCGGCACCGGCTGGCGCCGGTGGTGGACACCGACGGCCGCTGCGTGGGCATCCTGACCCGCACCGGCGCGCTCCGCGCGACCCTGTACGACCCGGCCACCGACGCCAGCGGACGGCTGCGCGTCGGGGCGGCCCTGGGCATCAACGGCGACGTGGCGGCCAAGGCCAAGCTGCTGCTCGACGCCGGGGTGGACGTGCTGGTGGTGGACACCGCGCACGGCCACCAGGACAAGATGATCAGCGCGCTGCGCGCGGTCCGCGGGGTCAGCCCGGACGTGCCGATCGCGGCCGGGAACGTGGTCACCGCGGCCGGTGTCGCCGACCTGGTCGAGGCGGGCGCGGACATCGTGAAGGTCGGGGTCGGGCCGGGCGCGATGTGCACCACGCGGATGATGACCGGGGTCGGCCGCCCCCAGTTCAGCGCGGTCCTGGAGTGCGCGGCGCAGGCCCGGGCGCTGGGCGCCCACGTCTGGGCGGACGGCGGCATCCGCCATCCCCGGGACGTGGCGCTCGCGCTGGCGGCGGGAGCCTCCAACGTCATGATCGGGTCCTGGTTCGCGGGCACCTACGAGTCGCCCGGCGACGTGTTCCGCGACCCGGACGGCCGGCTGTACAAGGAGAGCTTCGGCATGGCCTCGGCCCGGGCTGTGCGGCTGCGCAGCGCGGGTGACTCCTCGTTCGACCGGGCCCGCAAGGAACTGTTCGAGGAAGGCATCTCCACCGCGCGGATGTACCTGGACCCGCAGCGTCCCGGCGTGGAAGACCTGATCGACGCGATCACGGCCGGGCTGCGCAGCGCGTGCACCTACGCCGGCGCCGCCGACCTGGAGGAGCTGCACGAGCGGGCGATGGTCGGGGTGCAGAGCGCGGCCGGATACAGCGAGGGAATGCCGCTGCCCACGAGCTGGTAAAGCCCGGGGAAGCCGCCGGGGGCAGGCGGCGCGGGCCCGGAAGGTGGGTACTCTCGGCCCGTCCCCAGTAGAGGGCGCAGCGGGCGCAGCGCAGGCGGCGGGCACGGTGCGGGCCCAGTGGAGGGAATGTGCGGGGCAGGCTGGCGGTGGCGGGCATCATCGCGTTCGCGGTGATCCTCGGCAGCTACCTGGCCTACATGGCCGTCCACCCCTACAACTGGACGCTGGACCCGGTCAACCTCGGGGTTTACCGATCGGGCGGGCTCATCGTCCGGCACGTCCGGCCCTGGTACAACCCGCACCTGGCCGCGCCGCTGTACGACTGGCCCGGCTACGAGAACCTGCACCTGAAGTTCACCTATCCCCCGTTCGCGGCGGTCGTCTTCGCGGTCGTCTCCCTCATCCCGTGGCGGGTGCTGCCCCCGCTCAGCGTGGCGGTCAACATCGCGGCGCTGCTCGCCGCGCTGTGGTTCACGTTCGGCGGGCTCGGCTACCGCCGCGGCCTGACCCGCCTGGGCGCCACCCTGCTGACCGCGGCCGCGGTGTTCTGGACCGAGCCGGTCATCCGCACCCTGTACCTCGGCCAGGTCAACCTGGTCCTGATGGCGCTGATCATCTGGGATCTGTGCCAGCCGGACACCCGCCGGTCCGGGGCCAGCCGGTGGTGGAAGGGGGCGGGGGTCGGCGTGGCCGCCGGGATCAAGCTGGTGCCCCTCATCTTCATCCCGTACCTGCTGCTGACCAGGAGGTTCCGGGCGGCCGCCGTGGCCTGCGCGGCGTTCGCCGCCACCGTGGCCGCGGGCTTCGTGGTCGCGCCCGCCGATTCGGCCCGGTGGTGGCTGGGCGGCCTGTTCTTCAACGGGGGCCGCACCGGCTTCGTCGGCTGGGAGGGCAACCAGTCGCTGCGCGCCCTGCTCACCAGGCTGGCTGGCAGCGTGGCCGGCGCAGAGCCGGTGTGGCTGGCGGTGGCGCTGGTCACCGCGGTGGCCGGGCTGGCCTGCGCGGCCCTGCTGGACCGGGCCGGGCATCCGCTGCCCGGGCTGCTCGCCTGCGCGCTGACCGGGCTGCTGATCTCCCCGATCAGCTGGGACCACCACTGGGTGTGGATCGTCCCGGGAGTGGCGGTCGCGGCCGCCTACGCGGTCCGGGCCATGCGCGCCCCGGCCGGCTCCCGGCCACGCCCGCGGCCACCACCCGCCCCGCTGCGCTGGCGCCGGGCCCTGCGCGTGGCCCGCCGCCGGGCTACTGGGGCCTGGCCGCGGCCATGCTGGTCGTGTACGGCGCGTGGCCGGGCAGCCTCTGGGGTGAGCCGAACGACCTGGGCCAGTTCTCGCTGGGGGTGATCTGGCTGCCGCCGAGCACCGACCCGGAGGTCTACTACCGCTACGGCGACCGGCCCTGGTTCGCCGAGTACCACTGGCACGGCCTCGAACTGCTGACCGGGAACGCCTTCCTGCTCGGCGGCCTCGCCCTGCTCGCCGTCCTGATCGCCGCCGCGCTCCGGACCCGCCTCCCGAGCCGCTCCCCAACCCCGCCAGCCCCAGCGACCCCGCAGCCCCTCGGACCCCACCAGCCCCGCCCCCTCAGCCCGCACCTGTTCGTGATCAAGCGATTGGTGTTGCTATGGCACCACCAATCGCCATGATCACGACCAGGGGGGTGTGACGGCTGGTGCTGACGGGGCTAGCGGGCATGGGGGTGTGCCGGGGCAGACCGGGACCGGACTGGGCGGCAGGCCGCGGGGCCAAGCCGGCGGCGCGGGCTAAGCCGGGGACGCGGGACTGAGCCGGGGGCGCGGGGCCAAGCCGGGGGCAGGGTGTGGGGACCGAGCTGGGTTAGTCCTCGAGGGTGAGGAGGACTTTGCCGCGGGGGGTTCCGGGTCGGGATCGCGCAGGGCGTCCAGGGCCGCGGCCCACTCCCCCAGCGGGAAGCGGTGGGTGACCAGGAAGCCCAGCTCGAGACGGCCCGCGTTCAGCAGCCGTGACCACGTCCCGCCAGGCGTCCGAGGTGTAGCCGAAACTCGCCCGGATGGTGAGGTCGTTGTTGACCAGGTCATCGACGGGAACGGCCGCGGTGGCGCCGTGCGGCGGCAGGCCGAGCAGCAGCACGGTGCCGCCCCGCCGGGCCGCGGCCAGCGCGGTGAGCACCGCGCCGGTGGTCCCGGCCGCCTCGACCACCAGGTCGTAACCGCCGCCGGCCGCATCCGGCTCGGTCTCGAACCGGGCCGCGCCCGCGGTCGCGGCCAGGGCCGCCTGCGCTGGGCGGCGGCCCAGCATCACGATCTCGGCCGGGGACCACAGGCCGAGCAGTGCGGCCGCGAGCAGGGCCACGGTGCCGTCCCCGACCACCAGGGCCCGGCAGCCCGGCTTGACCGTGATGCTGGCCAGCCCCCGGTAGACCACCGAGGCGGGCTCGACCAGCGCTCCGTCGGCCATGCTCACGGAGGGCGCCAGGGGATGCACCAGGGTCTCGCCGACGACCGCGTAGCCGGCCGCGGCCCCGTCCCGGGTGAACCCCATCTCGTCGTAGGTCGCGCAGAGGTTGGTCTGGCCGGCCCGGCAGTGCGGCGCAGTGACCGCACGGCACGATCCCCTCGGCCACCACCCGGGTGCCCGGGGGCAGCGAACCGCTCCCGCTGGCCAGCACGGTGCCGCTCCATTCGTGCCCCAGGACCAGCGGGTAACGGACGTACGCGGGGTCGATCCGGCCGGCCAGGATGTCCAGGTCGGTGCCGCACAGCCCGACGGCGGCGGGCCGGATCAGCACTTCCCCCGGCCCGGGGACCGGGCGGGCCTGCTGCTGCAGCGCCATCACCCCGGGCGAGGACACGACCAGCGCCTGGGCGGCGGGCGGCGTCGGCCGGGAGCGGCCGGCGGGGCGCGGCGTCGGCCGGCGGCGGCGCGGCCGCCGGCGACCCTGGCTGAGTGGCGGTCGGCGTGCCCGGCTGGGCGGCGGGCGGCTTGGTGGGCATCAGGCTCCTGTCCCGGGCATGGCGTAGGGCGCCCCGCCCAGCAGGGCCGAGACCTTGTCTGCGTAGCTGCGCACCGACCGGCCCAGCTCGTCCACCCGCCACGCGGGCAGGTCCCCCTTGATGCCGGTCACGCTGACCGCGCCCGCGCAGCTGCCGTCGTGGCCGAAGAACGCCGCGCCCGTGCAGAAGACGCCCTCGGCGTCCTCCTCGTCGTCGACCGCGAAGCCGAGCCGCCGGGCTGCGGCCAGGTTGTCCAGCAGGGTGTCGATGTCGGTGATGGTGTGCGCGGTGCGCGGGGCCAGCCCGGTCTCCGCGCAGACCCGCCGGACCTCCGGTTCGGTCATGGTGGACAGGATGGCCTTGCCCGCGGCCGAGGCGTACGGCACCTCGCGCTGGCCCAGCGGCGTGTAGAAGCGGACGCTGCCCGGGCCGTCCACCCGGGCGATGAACACCGGGTAGCCGGCCTCGGCCACCGCGATCCGCGCGGTCATCTTGGTCGTCTCGGACAGCTCGTCGAGCAGCGGGCGGCAGAGGTCACCGAGCGGGAGCTGGCGGCCGACGATGTCGCCGAGCCGGATCAGCGCGGTGCCCAGCGTGTACCGCGGTCCGGGCCGGGTCTCGCGCAGGAAACCGGCCGCCTCCAGGGTCCGGGCCAGGGCCAGGGTGCTGCTCTTGGAGATGCCCAGCGGCGCGGCCAGCTCGCTGAGCGTCTGGCCCTCGGCCGGGCCGTCCGCCACGATGCCGACCAGCCGCAGCGCGCGGGCCACGCTCTTGACCGTGTAGCGGCCGGCTTCCGCGCCGTCCTGCTCCGTTGCCACCTGCTCACTTCCCCACAACGTTGTTCGGTAGCGCAAGCCGTCCGATACCGCCAATCGTTCGGTATCACAGAACATCATCTGTTATCGTTAGCGAGTCCCAAAACGCCTTGACATGCACATATGCGGATGATTCCATGACCGAGTGATTCTACATCACAAAACTTTGTTCGGTATAGCCGAACATTCGCCCCGGAGCGTGGCCCGCGCGGACGCCGCCCGGGACCGGCTGGAGGCGCTGGCTGGCCGCCCGTGAGGACGTGGCCGGGGTGGTGCTCACCGGCCCGGCGGCCGTGGCCTGGGCGACGGGGGCGGTGGCCCCGCCGGTGGACCGGACCGCCCAGTCCGACCTGGTCTGGGTGGTGGCGGCGCCCGCCGGGGCGGCGCTGGTGACCACGGAGGTGGAAGCCGACCGGGTGCGCGAGGAGTACCAGGCCGGGCCGGCACGGCTTCACCGATCTGGTCGCCGTGCCCTGGTACGACCCGGACGCGTTCGTCCGCGCCGCGCAGGACATCGCCGGCGCGGACGCGGGCCGGCTGGCCGCCGACGGGCACCCGGCGTTCGGCGTGGACGCCACCGAGGAGCTGATCGAGCTGCGGCTCGCCCTGTCCCCCGCCGAGCAGGAGGACCTGCGGGAGCTGGGCGCCGACGCGGCGGCCGCGCTGCAGGAGTCGCTGGCCGCCTGGCGGCCAGGTGAGCGGGACCTCGACATCCAGGGCCGGGTGGCCGAGGTGCTGGAATCGCGCGGGGCGGACGCGCCGGTGCTGATCGTCGGCGGCGACGACCGGGTCCGCCGGTTCCGGCATCCGATGGCGGTCGGGCGCCCCGGTGCGCGCAGCTCGCGATGGCGGTCGTGGTCGCGCGGCGCGGCGGGCTGCACGCCGCCGCCACCCGGTTCGCCTCGGCGGGGCCGCCTCCGGCGGAGTTCACCGCGCTGCGGGACCGGGTGCTGCGGATCGAGCGCGACACGCTGGCCGCCTGCGTGCCGCCCAACCGCTACGGCGACGTGCTGACCGTCCTGGACCAGGCCTACGACCGGGAGGGCGCGCCGGGTGGCTGGGCCGGTCACTACCAGGGCGGGCCGATCGGGTACGCGCAGCGCGAGTTCGAGATCGCGCCGTGCCAGCGGGACTCGCGCTGGTACGCCACGCCGGTGGCGGACGGCCAGGCGGTGGCCTGGAACCCGAGCCTGGCCGGCGGGGCGAAGGCCGAGGACACGTACCTGGTGTCGCCGGGCGGCCTGGAGCGGGTCACTGAACCACGTGAGTACCGGGCCGGCCTGGCCGGCCGAGGACGACGAGCTGGTACCGCCGCGTCCGGCGGTCCTGGAGGTGGCGTGATGACCCTGGGCAGCCAGGAAACCCTCGGGCCAGGCCACCCTCGGTCAGGCAGCCCTCGGCCAGGAGACCGCGACCCGGATGACCGGGGCCGAGGCGCTGGCCCGGCGCGGGATCGTGATGGAGACCGCGCCGCAGCGCAGCACGGCCCGGTTCCCCGACGGCGCGGACTTCCGGATCGAGATCCCCAGCGTGGAAGGCCCGGCCGTGCTGCGGGCCGTGCTGGAGCAGGCCGCGGCCGAGGGCGTCACCGTCAACCGGGTGTCCCAGGGCAGCGGCGCCATGCTGCTGTCCGAGCACGAGCTGGCCGAGATGGCCGCGCTCGGCGCCGACCACGGCCTGGAGATCTCGCTGTTCGTGGGGCCACGCGAGGAATGGGACATCGGCAGCCTGGCCCAGTCCGACGAGGGACCGTCCCGGGGCGGGCTGATCCGCGGGTCACGGCAGCTGCGGTACGCGGTCGACGACGTGCTGCGCGGCGTGGACTGCGGCATCCGCGGCTTCCTGGTCGCCGACACCGGCCTGCTGGAGCTGCTGGCCGGGATGCAGAAGGACGGCGAGATCCCGGACTCGGTGGTGTGGAAGGTCTCGGCCATGCTCGCCCCCGGCAACCCGCTCAGCGTGGCCCAGCTGGAACGGCTCGGCGCGGACACCGTCAACGTGCCCTCGGACATGACCCTGGGCCTGCTCGCCGAGCTGCGCGCGGCCACCACGCTGCCGATCGACCTGTACGTGGAGGCGCCCAGCTCGATGGGCGGCGTGGTCCGCGGGCACGAGGCGTCCGAACTGGTCGCGGTGGCCTCGCCCATGTACGTGAAGTTCGGCCTGCGCAACTCCCGGCCGCTGTATCCCAGCGGGCTGCACCTGGCGGCCGAGGCGGCCGCCATCGGCCGGGAGAAGGTGCACCGGGCCCGGGTGGCGCTGGAATGGATGGACCGGGCCGGCCTGGAGCTGGTCCAGTCCGGGCCCGGGGCACCGGGCCTGGGCGTCCCGGAGCCGGCGCCGTGACCGCCCGTCCGCGCGCAGCGCTGGCGCGCACGTACGGCGCGAGCCAGCGCGGCGCTACGGCGCTGCGCAGTGACGCCTGGCTGCGCGGGGACGACGAGGTCGCGCTGGCCAACCGGGTGGCGCTCGCCTCGGCCGGCCTGGACGTCAGCGCCGACGGCGGCCGCCCGGTCATCGGCATCGCCAACTCGGCCAGCGACCTCAACCCGTGCAACCTCCCGCTGCGGGAACTGGCCGTCGCGGTCCGGGCCGGCGTCCGCGAGGCCGGCGGGGTGCCGGTCGAGTTCGGCTCGATCCCGCTCGGCGAGGACCTGATGAAGCCGAGCGCGATGCTCTACCGGAACCTGCTCTCCATCGAGATCGAGGAGATCATCCGCAGCTACCCGCTGGACGGGATCGTGCTGCTGGCCGGCTGCGACAAGACCGTGCCCGGCTCGATCATGGGCGCGGTCAGCGCGGACCTGCCGATGGTGCTGGTCACCAGCGGCTCCCGCGAGCCGGCCACGTTCCGGGGCCGGCGCATCGGCACCGGCAGCGACCTGTGGCGGCTCTGGGACGAGCGGCGGGCCGGCCGCCTCGACGACGCGGGCTGGCGGGAGCTGGAACGCTGCCTGGCCTGCGGCACCGGGACCTGCAACACGATGGGCACCGCCTCGACCATGGCCATCCTGGCCGAGACGCTCGGGCTGATGATCCCGGGCTCGGCCACGATCCCGGCCGGCGTACCCGCGGGGCCGGGCCGCCGCGGCGGCGGCCGGCCGCTGCGCGGTCGCAGGCCGTGACGGCCGGCCGGCGCCCGTCCGCCATCCTGACCCCCGCCGCCTTCGCCAACGCCATCCGGATGCTGCACGCCGTCGGCGGCTCCACCAACGCGATCATCCACCTGGCCGCGATCGCCGGGCGGGCCGGGATCCCGCTGCCCCTCGACGACCTGGGCCGCCTCGGCGAGGGCATCCCGGTCCTGGCCGACGTCGAGCCGTCCGGCGCCGGGCTGCTGCCCGATCTCGACCGGGCCGGCGGGGTCCCGGCGCTGTTGCGGGAACTGGGCCACCGGATGGACACCGGCGCGGTCACGGTCACCGGCGCCACCATCGGCGAGGTCGCCAGCGCCGCTCCCCCGGCCTCGGGGCGATCCGGGCGGCGCGGGGTTTCGTTGGGGAAAAATGGGGCCTTTGCCGTGGTCCGCGGGTCGCTGGCGCCGGACGGTGCGGTGATCAAGACCTCGGCGGCCACCCCGGCGCTGCTCCGCCACCGCGGCCCGGCCCTGGTCTTCCACGGCTACGAGGAGATGCGCCGCCGGGTCGAGGACCCGGCGCTCGACGTCACCCCGGACAGCGTGCTGGTGCTGGCCGGCTGCGGCCCGGTCGGCGTGCCCGGGATGCCGGAGTGGGGCATGATCCCGATCCCGGCCAAGCTGGCCGCCGACGGGGTCACCGACATGGTCCGGGTCACCGACGCCCGGATGAGCGGGACCAGCTTCGGCACGGTGTTCCTGCACGCCGCCCCGGAGGCCGCCATCGGCGGGCCGCTGGCGCTGGTCGCCGACGGCGACCCGGTCGCGGTGGACGTCGCGGCCGGGTCGCTCACGCTGGACGTGCCCGAGGCCGAACTGGCCCGGCGCCGGGCGCGCTGGACCCCGCCGCCCTCCCCACCTGCGCGGCTGGCCCGCGCTCTACCGCGACCACGTGCTGCAGGCACCCGAAGGTTGCGACCTGGACTTCCTGCGGGCCCCGACGAAGGAGCACCGCCGGTTCGTGGAGCCCGTCGTCGGGCGGTCCTGAACGGCCGGCCAGCTGACGGCGGGCCACGCGGTGACACCGAGAGACATCGAGGCACACGATTTTCACACAGCGAAAGGAGACAGCCGTGAGGCACTGGAAAGTGTTGGCCGCCACGGCGGCGGCGGCCCTGCTGGCCACCGCGTGCGGCAGCGGTGGCGGGAGCAGCGGCTCGACGTCGGGCCCGGTCACCCTGACCATCTGGGAGAACTACGGCACCGAGCAGAACGCGACCGCGCTGAAGAACCTGGCCAAGGCGTTCGAGGCTCGCACAAGAACATCACCGTCAACGTGGTGAGCCAGCCCGCGGACAACTACTTCGCGCTGCTCCAGGCGGCCGCGGTGTCCAAGACCGGCCCCGACCTGGCGGTCATGTGGACCGGCCTGTTCACCCTGCAGTACAAGGAGTTCCTGACCAACCTCAAGGGCAAGATCCCGGCCGCTGACCTGGCCCGGATCGACCCGGACGCGCTCAAATGGACGTCGGACCAGTTCAACGCGGCCAACGGCCCGTACGTGATCCCGCTGGAGAACCAGTTCTACATCGGCTTCTACAACAAGGCCGACGTTCGCCAAGGCCGGGCGTGACCGCGGTGCCGACCGACTGGACCCAGCTGTTCGCGGCGTGCAAGAAGCTCAAGGCGGCCGGGTACATGCCGCTGACCTACGGCAACGGCGGCCAGCCGCTGGGCGCGGAGTTCTACCCTGGTACGACATGAGCTACATGATGATCGGCGCGCACCCGGTCACGAACTGGCAGCAGCTCTACAGCGGCCAGATCCCGTGGACCTCGGCGGCCAACGAGGCCCAGCTGACGCAGTGGGCCAAGCTGAAGAGCAACGGCTGCACCAACAGCGACGTGCTGACCAAGACCGACAACCTGGGCGACTTCGAGTCCGGGAAGGCCGCCATGATGGTGGACGGCACCTGGGACACCCAGAAGTTCACCAGCGCGCTGGGCTCGAAGGTGGCCGCGTTCGTGCCGCCGTTCTCCGACAGCCCGATCAAGGGCGTGGTGGACTTCGCCGGTGATGGCCTGTCCATGACGAACTACAGCCAGCACCAGGCCGCAGGCGCTGCAGTTCCTGGAGTTCATGACGACCAGCGCAGGCCGCGAAGATCATCAACGCCGCCGGGCTGATCCCCGCCATCAACGGCACGTCCACGTCCAACCCGGTGAACCAGCAGATGCTGAACTTCGTCAGCCAGGACCACATGACCGCCTACCCGATGCTGGACAACGTGGTGCAGGGCAACGTGGTGAACACCGGCAGCAAGGAGCTCCCGTCGGTGCTGAACGGCAGCATCTCGCCGAAGTCGGCGCTGTCCAGCATGCAGACCACGCTGGGCCAGCTGCCCAGCCGACCAGCGGGGGACCAGTTACCCGTGATGCCCTGGTGAGCGTCTCGGAAGCGACGCCGCGAGCTGGCCCGGGGCAGCTGCCCCGGGCCAGCCCGCCCGGCCGCGCCGGCGCCCGGCTGGCCCGGCGCCGGCGGCGGGCGGGCATCCTGCTGTCGCTGCCCGCGGTGATCGTGGTGGTCGCCCTGCTCGGCATCCCGATCGGGCAGGCCGTCTACTACTCGATGACGCAACTGGAACGGCCTGACCGCCCAGTGGATCGGGCCGAGCACCTACACGACCGCGCTCAGCGACCCGATCTTCTGGCGGGTGATCGAGAACAACGCGCTGCTGCTGCTGTCCATCCCGTTCGCGATCGGCATCCCGCTCGCCATCGCCGCCCTGCTGAACGAGCACGTCCGCGGCTGGCGGTTCTTCCGGTCGGTGTACTTCCTGCCCACCGCCGTGTCCTGGGTGGTCATCGGCATGGTGGCGGTGCAGTTCTTCGCGCTGAACGGGCTGCTGAACAAGCTGCTCGCCGCGGTCGGCCTCGGCTCGGTGCAGACCAACCTGCTGGCCGGCCAGCGCACCGCGCTGCTCGCGCTGGCCATCACGTTCATCTGGTCCATGCTCGGCACCAACACGATCATCTTCCTGACCGGGATGGCCACCCTGGACCCGACGCTGCTGGAGGCGGCCCGGGTGGACGGGCTGAAACGCCGGCAGATCTTCTTCCGGGTCACGCTGCCGCTGCTCAAGCGGTTCGTCCAGTTCTCGTTCGTGATCACGGTGATCAGCGCGTTCTCCGCGCTGTTCAGCCTGATCTTCGTGATGACCAACGGCGGGCCCGGGTTCGGCACCACCACGCTGGAGTTCTTCGTCTACCAGTCGGCGTTCTCGCTGGGCCAGTTCGGCACCGGCGCGCTGTACGGGATCATCCTGTTCGTGATCATGATCGTGGTCGGGCTGGTGCAGCTCCGGCTGATCCGCTCCGAGGACGGGGAGGGCTGGTAGATGGCGGCGGACTCGCTGACCACGGCCGGCCCGGCGCCAGGCTCCGGCGCCGCGGGCTCCGGCGACGCCGGCCAAGCGGGCGCTGCGGGCCCGGCGGCGCGGCCGGATCGGCCTGATCTTCGCGATCATGTCGGTCATCGCGGTCGTCATGCTCTACCCGTTCTGGTACATCCTCAACAACGCGTTCCGGAACGAGTCGCAGTTCGAGCGGCAGGGCGGCCATTCGGCGAGTGAGCTGGGGCCAGCTGTTCAGCGAACTGCCGGTCGGCCGGGAACTGCTCAACTCCACCGTGATCTGCCTGCTGTCGATCCTGCTCATCCTGGCCGTCTCCACCACGGCCGGGTTCGCGTTCGCCAAGCTGCGCTACCGGGGCAGCGGCTGCTGTTCCTGGGCGTGGTGGCCGCGCTGATGGTGCCGCTGCAGTCGATCATCATCCCGGAGTACGTGAACCTCGGGAAGCTCGGCCTGATCAACACCTACCTCGGCGCGATCCTGGTCTACGTGGCGCTGGGCACGCCGTTCGCCACGTTCCTGATGGCCACCTACTACCGGGGCATCTCCGACGACCTGATCGAGGCCGCGGTGATGGACGGGCTGGGCTACGAGCGGACCTTCCTGCGCATCGCGCTGCCGCTGTCCTGGCCGGCCATCGCCACCGTGACCGTGCTGCAGTTCATCCAGATCTGGGACGACCTGCTGGTCGGGCTGCTGTTCCTGCAGAATCCGGAGCAGCGGACGATCACCGTGGGGCTGGCCGCGCTGTCGGCCGGGCGGACGACCAGCATCCCGGTGCTGATGGCGGGCTCGTTCATCAGCGCGGTACCTGCCATCGTGGTGTACCTGATCTTCCAGCGCTACCTGGTGCGGGGGCTGACCCTGGGGATGGGCAAATGAACGTGTCGTGGGACGTGGCCATATCGGCGCAGGCGGAGCTGGGTGAGCGGCCGTTCTGGGACGCCGCCACCGGCAGCCTGATGTGGGTGGACATCCTGGCCGGGCACCTGCACCGGTACCGGCCGGGGGCAGGTGACTCGGTGTTCCACACCGCCGGGGTGGCGGTCGGCGCGGCCGCACCGCGGGCCGGCGGGGGGTACGTGCTGGCCGCGGCGGACGGGTTCCGGCTGGTCGGCGCGGACGGGCAGCCGGACGGCGGGCCGTGGCGGCCGCCCGGCATGCTGGCCGACGTCCGGTTCAACGACGGGGCGTGCGACCCGGCGGGCCGGTTCTGGGCGGGCACGGTGGCCGGGGACCGGCGGGCCGGGGCGGGCGCGCTGTACCGGCTCGACCCGTCCGGTGAGATCGCCGTGGTGCTGGACGGGGTGACCGAGTCCAACGGGCTGGGCTGGAGCCCGGACGGCGGCACGTTCTACTACATCGACTCCGGCGAGCCGCGGCCGCGGATCCGGTCCTTCCCGTGCGATCTGGCGGCCGGCACGCTGGGCGCGTCGCGGGATCTGGTCCAGCCGCCGCCGTCGCAGGGCATCCCGGACGGCCTGGTGGTGGACTCCGGACGGCTGCCTGTGGGTGGCGTTCTGGGGCGGCGGCGCGGTGCGCCGGTACGCGCCGGACGGTGCGCTGCTGGCCGAGCTGGAGGTGCCGGTGTCCCAGCCGTCCTGCCCGGCGTTCGGCGGCCCGGATCTCGGCGAGCTGTTCGTCACCACGGCCTGGGAGAACATGACGCAGGCGCAGCGGGCCGCGGAACCGCTGGCCGGGCACGTGCTGCACACCCGGGTCGAGGGCGTCCGGGGCCAGCCCGCGGGCCAGTTCGGCGGATAGCGGCCCGGCGGATAGCGGCCCGGCGGAGAGGGAGAGGCAGTGTCGAGGATCGTGCTCGAGGGCATCACCAAGCGTACCAGGACGGGACCACCGCGGTCCGGTCGCTGGACCTGTCCATCGCGGACGGCGAGCTCATGGTGCTGGTCGGCCCGTCCGGCTGCGGCAAGACCACGGCCCTGCGCATGGTGGCCGGCCTGGAGGAGATCACCGAGGGCACCATCCTGGTCGACGGGCAGCCGGTCAACGACATGGAGCCGCGGGACCGGGACATCGCCATGGTGTTCCAGAGCTACGCGCTGTACCCGCACCTGACCGTGCGGGACAACATGGCCTTCAGCCTGAAGTACCGGAAGACCCCGAAGCAGGAGATCCGCCGCCGGGTCGAGGAGGCCGCCCGCATCCTGGAACTGGAGGAGCTGCTGAGCCGCAAGCCCCGGCAGCTGTCCGGCGGGCAGCGGCAGCGGGTCGCCATGGGCCGGGCCATCGTCCGCCAGCCCCGCGCGTTCCTGATGGACGAGCCGCTGTCCAACCTGGACGCCAAGCTCCGGGTGCAGATGCGCGCCGAGATCGCCAAGCTGCAGCGCTCGCTCGGGGTGACCACCATCTACGTGACCCACGACCAGACCGAGGCCATGACGCTGGGCAGCCGGGTGGCGGTGCTGCGGCACGGCGTGCTGCAGCAGGCCGCCTCGCCCCAGGAGCTCTACCGGCGGCCCGCCAACCTGTTCGTGGCCGGGTTCATCGGCTCGCCCGCGATGAACCTGGTCGAGGCGACGCTCGAGCGCGGCGCGGGCCAGGGACGGCCGGTCAGGCACGGCGGCTCAGGCAGCGGGTGCAGGCCCGGGCGAGTCAGGCGGGCGGCCCCGAGGTGATCTTCGGCCCGCACCGGCTGCGGGTCCCGGCGGGCGTGCTCCGCGAGCACCCCGCCCTGGAGAAGTACCTGGGCCGCAAGGTGGTGGTCGGGATCCGCCCGGAGAATCTGGAGGACGCGGCGCTGGTCCCGGACGCGGCCCCCGAGTCGGTGCTCGACGTGTCGGTCGAGCTGCGCGAGGAACTGGGCGCGGAGGTGAACGCGTACTGCACGGTGGGCGTGCCGCCGCTCCAGGTGGCGGCGGTGGCCATCGGGGACAGTGAGCCGGACGCGGCCGAGATCGAGGAGGTCCCGCAGATCCCGGCGATCATCGCCCGGCTGGACCCGCGGACTGGCATCCGCGAGGGCGAGCGGGCCCGGCTGCACGTGGACCTGGACTCACTGCACTTCTTCGACCCCGACACGGGAGACAGCCTCCGGGGGGACTAGCGCGTGCTCCCGCACCCACGCCGCGATCCGGTCCAGCAGCGGCCCGTCGGCGCCTGACTCCGCGTGCCCGAACCCCGGCTCCACCCAGAACTCCTTGGGCTCGCGCGCCGCGTCGAAGAGCCGCTGGCCGTGATAGACGGGGAAGTAGGGGTCCTGGTCGCCGTGCACGATGAGCAGCGGGGTCGGCGAGATCATCGCGGCGGCCTCGTCCGGCGGGACCGGCACCGGGTTCCATCCGCCCGGGCTGACCCGGGTCTTCAGCCAGGTCCGGGTGATGGCCCGGCCCACCCGGCGCTCCACCGCGAAGTGCACCCGGCGCATCGGCTTGGTGCCGCGGTAGTACCAGTGCCCGGGCCCGCTGACCGACACGGCCGCGTCCAGCCCGCCGACCAGCCCCGCGTAGCGCATCACGACCGAGGCGCCCATGGAGAACCCGACCGCCGCGATCCGCCGGTAGCCCAGTTCGCGCGCGTACCGCACCGCCACGTCCAGGTCCTTGATCTCCCGGTCCCCCATGGTGGACAGCCCGCCGGACCGGCCGTGGCCGCGGAAGTCGAAGGACACCACGCCGCCCGCCTCGCTGCAGCCTGCTCGCCACCTTCCAGACCGCGCCGTGTTGCCAGGACAAGGTAAAACCATGGGCAATAACGAACCCCACGTCGCCCTCGCCGGGCAGGTGGACTGCGTCGATGGCCACCCCGTCGTCGGTCACCAGGGTCAGCGCCTTCACCACGGGTCTGGTCATCCCTCCATTCTGCGGGACGCCCGGGGGATGGCCAGCCCGGCCCGTGTGAGAGCCTCATCACTGGAGGTACCTACGTGAAGCTCGGTGTGCAGATCCCTGATTTCACCAGCCAGGACGGCCCGTCCCGCCTCGGCGCGGACCTGGCCACGGTGGCCCGGACCGCGGACGACGCCGGCTTTGAGTTCCTGGCCGTGATGGACCACTTCTTCCAGATCGGGCCGATCGGGCCGCCCGAGCGGGAGATGCTCGAGGCGTACACCACGCTCGGCTACCTGGCCGCGGCCACGTCGCGGGCCAAGCTGCTGACGCTGGTCACCGGGGTGACCTACCGGAACCCCGGGATCCTCGCGAAGATCATCACCACGCTGGACGTGCTGTCCGGCGGCCGGGCCTGGCTCGGCATCGGCGCGGCCTGGAACGAGGAGGAGTCGCGCGGGCTCGGCATCCCGTTCCCGCCGGTCGCCGAGCGGTTCGAGCGGCTGGAGGAGACGCTGCAGATCTGCCTGCAGATGTTCCGCGGCGACGAGTCCCCGTACCACGGCCGGCACTACCAGCTGGAGCGGCCGCTCAACTCGCCGCTGCCGCTGTCCCAGCCGCACCCGCCGATCCTGATCGGCGGCGTCGGGCGAGAAGAAGACGCTCCGCCTGGTGGCCCGCTACGCCCAGGCCTGCAACCTGTTCCCCGGCCCCGACCTGGCCCGCAAGCTGGACGTGCTGCGCGGGCACTGCGAGGCCGAGGGCCGTGACTACGACGAGATCGAGAAGACCGTCTACTTCATCTACGACGTCGGCCCGAAGGGCGAGAAGGCGAACGAGGTGGTGGACCAGCTCGGCGGGCTGGCCGAGATGGGCTTCAGCGCGGCGATCGGCGCGGTGGCCAACGTCTGGGACGTCACCCCGCTGGAGGTCATCGGCAGCGAGGTAATCCCCGCCGTCGCCAGCCTCTGACCCTCAGGGCTTCAGCACCGGCAGCCGCACCCCGAGCGTGCCCAGCAGGCGGCTGATGTCGCTCTGGGTCGGAAGTAACGACGGTCGCGCCGGTTTCCGCCGCCTTAACGGCTACGAAGCCATCCACCACATCGGAGGTGCCGGACCGGGCCAGCAGCCTGCCCACCGGCCCAGCGTCATCTCCCTCGAAAGGGACGATGTCGCAGCTCTCGAAGAGTGAGCATTAACCGTGCCTGGCGCCGCGGGTCGCGGATCGACCTGTGCCGCCACCGGCGCCGGCACCATGACGTGGTCTCCGCGCGGTCGATCCGCCTCAGGTGACGCCGGAGCGACAGTTCGTTGCGCTGCGGTCGATGGCGATCAGCGCCCCGCTGTCGTAGACCACCTGCTCCATCAGATGGCCCAGTCTTCACGCCGGAAGGACCGTTGCCATGGGCCGCGTTCCATGCGCGGGCCTCCTCCGCGAGGCGGTGCTCCTCAGCCACCTGCGCGTCGGCCTCGGCATCTCCTCTGGCGTCGGGTAGCCGTGCTCCTCGAAGTACTCCTCGATGGCGCGGATGCCGTCCAGGCGCTTGAGTTCCCAGGCCAGCTGCTGCGCGCAGGGCACGCTCGACGACGCTGGAGATCGTGGTGTGTTCGAGCTTGGCCGCCCGCCGCACCTCCTCGGCCAGCGACTCGTCCACAGTCACGTTCAGCACTGCCTTCTTCTCCGCCATGTTATGACTATAACATGGCTCCCGACGGCTTCGGCCCGCCTGCAACTGGTGTAGAACGACAACGCAGTCCGGACGCGATCCGTGAGGCGGGGCGGCGGGCATACGGCCGCGGCGTTATTTGCCGCGGCGGCAGCCCCGCCCCGCCGCCCACGACAGGAGCCCCGCATGTCCCTGCTGACTGACCTGACCACCGCCATCAGGGACGGCGGCATCCAGGTCATCGACCTGACCGCGCCGCTGAACGACACCACGCCCGGTGATCAGGCTGCCCGAGCCGTTCGGCAACACGGCCACGTTCTCGCTGCAGGAGATCAGCCGCTACGACGACCGCGGCCCCGCGTGGTACTGGAACGACATCAGCACCGGCGAGCACACCGGCACGCACTTCGACGCGCCGGTGCACTGGGTCACCGGCAAGGACGGCGCGGACGTCGCCCAGGTCCCGGTGGACCGGCTGATCGCCCCGGCGGCGGTGCTCGACTTCACCGCCCAGGCCGCGGCCGACCCCGACTTCCTGCTCCAGATCGAGCACGTCCGGCAGTGGGAGGCCGAGCACGGCCCGCTGCCCGAGGGCGGCTGGCTGCTCTACCGGACCGGCTGGGACGCGAGGTCGGCCAGCCAGGAGGAGTTCCTCAACGCCAACGAGACCGGGCCGCACACCCCCGGCATCTCGGTGGCCTGCGCGCAGTGGCTGGCGGCCCACGAGTCGATCATCGGGCTGGGGGTGGAGACGGTCGGCACCGACGCGGGCACGGCGCACTCCTTCGACCCGCCGTTCCCCTGCCACGCCTCGCTGCTGGGCGCGGGCAAGTACGGGCTGACCCAGCTGCAGAACCTGGCCCTGCTGCCGCCCCAGGGCGCGGTGGTGATCGCCGGCCCGCTGCCGATCACCGGCGGCTCGGGCAGCCCGTGCCGGGCCATCGGCCTCATCGAGCGCCCGTCGGGCGCTCGAGCCGGCAGCCGCCGAGCGCGCCTGATCTGATGCGGGTCACCGATGCTGTCGCCGCGACGCTGGCCGGGCTGGGCGCGGACACCGTGTTCGGCGTGGTCGGCAGCGGCAACTTCCACCTCACCAACGCCCTGATCAGCCAGGGAGCCCGGTACATCGCCGCCCGGCACGAGGGCGGCGCGGCCTGCATGGCCGACGGGTGGGCCCGGACCGCGGGACGGACCGGCCTGCTCAGCGTGCACCAGGGCCCCGGGCTGACCAACGCGGTCACCGGCATCACCGAGGCGGCCAAGAGCCGCACACCGCTCGTGGTGCTCGCCGCGGACGTGGCCGCCGCGGCGGTCCGGTCCAACTTCCGCATCGACGTGGCCGCCCTGGCCTCGGCGGTGGGCGCGGTGCCGGAACGGCTCCACTCCCCCGCCTCGGCCGCCGCCGACACCGCGCGGGCCTACCACACGGCCACCGCGCAGCGGCGCACGGTGATCCTGGCCATGCCCCTCGACGTGCAGGCCGGCGACTGCGACCGGCAGCCGCCGGCGGCCGGCCCGGTGCTCGGGCCCGTCGCACCCGCCGCGGACGCGGCGGACGCCCTGGCCGGCCAGCTGGCCCTGGCCAAGCGGCCGGTGTTCGTGGCCGGGCGGGGAGCCCGGGTCGCGCAGGGCCGGGCCGGACCTGGAACGGCTCGCCGACGCCTGCGGCGCGCTGCTGGCCACGTCGGCCGCGGCCCGGGGCCTGTTCCGCGGCAGCCCGTGGGACCTGGACGTGAGCGGCGGCTTCGCCTCCCCGCTCGCCGCCGAGCTGATCAGCGCGGCCGACCTGATCGTGGGCTGGGGCTGCTCGCTGAACATGTGGACCATGCGGCACGGCACCCTGATCGGCCCGGAGGCCACCGTGGTCCAGGTGGACGACGACCCGGCGGCGATCGGCGCGCACCGGCCGGTGCAGCTGGGCGTGCTCGGCGACGTGGCGGAGACCGCCCGCGCCGCGCTGGCCGCGCTGGGCGACCGGTTCGGCAGCGGTCTGGGCTACCGCACCGGCCAGGTCCGCGGGCGCGATCGCCCGCGAGGTCCGGTGGCGCGATGTGCCGTACTCCGACGAGGGCGGGGACGGCCTGATCGACCCGCGCACGCTGAGCATCGCCCTGGACGACATGCTCCCGGTGCAGCGCACGGTCAGCGTGGACTCGGGGAACTTCATGGGCTACCCGAGCATGTATCTCGCGGTGCCCGACGCGGACGCGTTCTGCTTCACCCAGGCCTACCAGTCCATCGGGCTCGGGCTGCCGTCGGCGATCGGGGCCGCCCTCGCCCGCCCGGACCGGCTCACCGTGGCCGCGCTGGGCGACGGCGGGGCGCTGATGGCCGCCAGCGAGCTGGAAACCGTGGTCCGGCTCGGGCTGCCCATGCTCATCGTGGTCTACGACGACGAGGCCTACGGGGCCGAGGTGCACCACTTCGGGCCGGACGGGTACCCGCTGGACACCGTCCGGTTTCCCCCGGCTGACCTCGCCGAGATCGGCCGCGGGTTCGGCTGCGACGGGGTGACCGTGCGCAGCCCCGGCCGACCTGGGCCCGGTGCAGGACTGGCTGGACGGGCCCCGTGAGCGCCCCATGCTGGTCGACGCCAAGGTCACCTCGGCCCGGGGCGCCTGGTGGCTGGAAGAAGCCTTCCGCGGATAATCCTGGGGGCCCGAGCCCCGGAGCCCCGAACGGCCCGGCTCAGGCGAGGGACTTGCGGCGGTAGAGGTGGACGGCCAGGGGGGCGAAGACCGCCAGCAGGGCGGCGGACCAGAGGAGCACCGCCTGCCACGGGATGCTGCATGGGCCAGACCTGCGATGGAGGCAGCCGGGTCCGGGTTCCCGAACAGGTGGCGGCAGGCGGCGGCCCAGGTGAACGCGTAGCCGAGGAGCAACGCCAGGCCGAACGCGGCCAGGGTGTCGGCGACCCCGGTGTGTATCCGCCAGCCGATGGCCAGGCCCACCCCGACCACCAGGCGCCGAGGCTGGGTCAGCAGGTCGGCCAGTGCCGGCAGGCCAGGACGGCCGCCGGCATGGGCAGCGACCGGAACCGGTCGATCAGGCCGGTGTCATGTCGGTGACCAGGGCCACCGCGGTGCCCGGGGCCGTGCGCAGCCCATGCCGAGTGACCTGCAGCCACGACGGTCGGGACCTGTCATGGGCGCTGCGCGAGGTGCAGGAGAGCTGCGGCGAGATCTTCCCCAGCAGGCCTTCGCAGGCGGAGCGCGGTCATCGGCGAGTTCACCGAGCTACGCGCGAGTGGGCGGCCCGGGCGCGAGCGCAGGTCACCCGGAGCCGCCACCGACGCGGCGAGTCGGGCTGGACTCTGCTCCGGGATCTGCGGGATCGCGGGGAAGGCCGGCGGCCCTCCCGCGAGCGCTGGGCTCGCGGGAGGGCCGCCGGGTTGAACGTGCGCTGACGTGCGCCGCCGGTCAGGTTCCGGACGGCGGTGACGCCTCCTCCTTCATGGACACCTGGCTCTGCGCGGACAGTTCGGCGGCCCGGGCGGCACCCACCCCGGAGAGGGCGAGTCCCTCCGACGGGTAGGCCTCCTCGCCGTGGATCGCGACGTCGCCGATCTCCAGTTCCTCGTCGTTCATCCGCAGCTTCATGAACAGGCCGATGCCCTTGAGCAGGAGGAACGTGACCAGGCCGTCCCAGATGATGATCGTGACCGCGGCGCCCAGCTGGACCAGCAACTGGTGCGCGTGCCCGTAGAACAGGCCGCTGCCCGAGATGTTGACCGGGTTCTTGCCGATGCCCAGGTACACGATCATCTTCGGATCGGCTAGCAACCCGACCAGCAGGCCACCGAAGAGGCCGGCGATGCCGTGCGTGTACACCACCCCCAGCGCGTCGTCCACCTTGTTGAACGGCGGGACCTTGCTCAGGTAGTTCCAGGCGAACCAGACGATGATCGAGCAGACCAGGCCGATGATGATCGCGCCGAAGCCGTTCACGTAACCGGCGGCGGGCGTGATGCCGACCAGGCCACAGATCATGCCGTTGAGGCCGCCGAGGAAGGTCGGCTTCTTCTCCGGGCCGCCGATCATGTCCATGATGATCCAGGTCATCATGGCGATCGCCGTGCACAGGTTGGTGTTGACGATGGCCGCCGCGGCGTCCGAGCCCGCGAAGTACGGGTCACCGCCGTTGAAGCCGTTCCAGCCGAGCCACAGGATGCCCGCCCCGACCGCGACGAACATCAGGTTGTTCGGGACCGCGTGCTCGCGGTCACGCTGCAGCCTCGGCCCGATGACCCACGCGGCCACGAAGCCCGAGATGCCGGCGGCGAGGTGGATGACGTAGCCACCACTGAAGTCCAGCGCGCCCTTGCCGGCCCAGAAGCCGCCGCCCCAGAGGAGGAACGCGTTGACCGCGTAGGCGAAGGTGATCCACAGCGGCACGAAGATCAGCCAGACCTTGAAGTTGATCCGGCCGAGCACGCTGCCGATGAACAGGATCGGGGTGATCGCCGCAAACACGAACTGGAAGTAGAACACCGACGACTGCGGGATCCTGAAGTGCGGCATGCCCGCGCTCAGCAGCGGGATGTTGCCCTGCCCTTCCAATGCGCCCAGTGCCCAGTGACGCCCCCGGCTTGCCCAGCAAGTGGAGGCTGCCGCCAATCCAGGGCGAACCGAAGCCCATCTTGTACGCCCACAGGGCCCAGGTAATCAGCACCAGGCAGAACGTGCAGAACACCATCATCATGGTGTTCACGGCCCATTTCTTCTGCACCAGGCCGCCGTACAAGACGGCTAGGCCAGGGATGCTCATGAGGCCGACCAGTGTTGCGGCTGTCATCTGCCAAGCGTTATCTCCAGATGACAGCCAGCTTGCGTAGGGAACCACTACTCTCCGCCTCCATGGGGCTACCCTGGAAGTGCTTGCCGGGGGGTTTCCGGTTGCGGTCCCAGTCAGGCCATGACGGACTGCTGGAACCCCTCCCGCGCTATCACCGCAGCGTGATCCGGGGGTATTCCCCCGGGCTAGCTAAATCCGGCCGGCCACTTCGGTGTCCGTCTAGAACGCTTCATGTTTCCCATGAGCGGGTTTCGTTCACGTTTCCCAACTGTTACGCCGTGGACAACGGACCAGGATCTGCCGGACATCGTGTTTCGTCCCTGTTTCACGCCGGTCGTTAGCGGGCCTGGGCAGGCCTGTCCGTCTGGCGCCGCAAGGCGTCGCGGCGCCGGCCGGACGGCGCGCTGCGGTGCCCGCCGGGCAGCCCGTGTCCGGGGCGGGGCGGATCGGGTGCCGGCACCGGTCAGCGCGCGGACGCGACTCGCCTGTTCCGCAGGTCACAGCCATGGCCGACGCGGCGGTCCGGGCTCGGGTCCGGCGCGCGCCGGAACCCGGCAGACCGGGGACTGCGACGCCGGTGCCGACGACCCGGCGTGGCCATCCGCCTGGCCTTCCGGAGGCCCAGCCACGCCAGTTCACCGGCGCGGCCGGGGCACCGGCCCGGACCGGCCCCTCGTTCCGTCAGCATGCACTCGCGGATCAGCTAGCCAGACCGGTCCGCGAGGACCCGGTGAGATGGCGGCTGACTGATCGGCGCCGGGCAGGCCGGTGTACCCGGCAGGCGGCGGCGGCTGGTCACGGAGGGTTCGCGTGCGGGAACTGCTGGTGCTGGGCGGCCGGATTGCCGCACCGCGAACTAGCCTGCATGATCATCCGGCCGGTGACGGCCGGCCGGGGTCGGTGCGAGTGGCGGCAGGCGCGACGGCGGCGTTCCCGGCTGGGCTGGCTGACGTGGAGCGAGCGCGGCGGGGCGCCGGTCTGTACCCCTTCCGTCACGTTCCCGTAACAGTAGAGCAGGGGGGTTGAGTCGGCACGCGGGGGCGAAATAGTCTCTGGGTGTCTCGGTTGGTAAGCGCTTACCCCGCCAGGCCAAGTCAGCGGCTCTTGACTAGCCGCTTTCTTAAGAGGCTGCGGGTAAGCGCTTACCCAGAGGCGAGTTGTCCCTGTCCAGGGGCCGGTCAGCGGCTCAGGCAGAGACCCAGGACCGCAAGGGAGCGCTCCGGTGGACAGTCGCGATACGGCCAGCGCCGCGTTTGACGTGGCCCGCCCGGCGGATGATGCCGCCGGGCGCAGTGGCCTGGCGCGCGCCAGCCGGGGCGAGCCTGGATCGCGTCAGCCAGCGGCGACGGCGTCAGCCGACGGCCGCTGGCCCGACGGCCTCCGGCGCTGCGCAGCCAGGCTGGCCTAGCGCGCCGGCGCGCACTGCGCGCTGGCCAGCCGCCGCAGCGGCCCGGTCCCCCCGCCGACCATCTACGACGTGGCCAGCGCCGCCGGGGTGTCGATCGCCTCGGTCTCCCGGGTGCTCAACGGCCGCGGCAACCCGATGCCCGAGACCCGGGAACGCGTCCTGGCCGCCGTCGCCGAGCTGGGCTTCATCCCGGACGGGGCGGCCCGCGCGCTCAGCGCACGGCTCAAGGAGATCATCGGGGTGGTCATCCGGCGGCCGCCGCCCACCGAGCCGCTCGGCGACGAGATCTTCCAGGACGAGGAAGAGAGCCTCCAGTTCCCGGACCTGATCAACCGGGGCATCGAGCTGGCCGCCCAGAACCGCGACTACAACCTGCTGGTCAGCTCCGTGGACGTGGACGACCACGACCACACCCGGCGGGTCTTCGCGCTGGCCCGCAAGAGCGACGGCCTGATCCTGCACGACCAGGTGCTCGACCCCGACCAGCTGGAACGGCTGTCCCGGCAGGTGCCGGTGGTGACCCTGGCCGGCGTGGCCACGCCCGACCACCTCGAACGTGGGCGGCGACAACCAGGGCAGCATGCGGGAGCTGGCCCGGCACCTGGTCCGGGAGCACGGCTACCGCACCCTGGCCTATCTCGGCGGCCACCCGGACAGCCCGGACAACCTGGCCCGGCAGGCCGCGTTCAGCGACGAGGTCGCGGCGGCCGGCGGCACGTTCACCGGCGGGCCGCAGTGGGAGGGGAACTACTGCGCGGCCGGGCGGCGCCCGGGTCATCGACCGCCTGCTGGCCAGCGGCGGCGCCGGACAGCTCCCGCGGGCCATCGCCTGCGCCAACGACCAGACCGCGCTGGGCGTCGTGTACGCGCTCATGCAGCACGGGCTGGACGTCCCCGGGGACGTCGCGGTGACCGGATTCGACGACATCCCGGTCGCCCGCCACCTCCGGCCCCAGCTGACCACCGTGCGCCAGCCCATCCAGGAACTCGGCGCGACCGCCTTCGAGGTGCTCTATTCCATGATCAACGACGCCGGGCACGCCCCGCGCAACATCGTCCTGCCCACCCGGCTGGTCCCCCGCGAGAGCTGCGGATGCCGCCCCGACCCGGCCACGCCCCCCTGGCTGCGTGGGCTGAGAGGAGACGGCATGCGCGTCATCGCCCGCAGGCTGCTGTTCTACATCGTCACCGCGATCCTCGCGGTCACCGTGACTTCTTCATCCCGCGGCTGATGCCGGGGAACCCGGTGGAGGCGGTGCTGGCCCACCTCAGGGCAACGTCACCCCGGGCACCATCCGCTCCCTCGAGCTGCAGTACGGCCTGGACAGCCCGCAGGGCCTGTGGGGCCAGTACACGACGTTCTGGGTGCACCTGCTGCACGGCAACCTGGGCGTGTCCACCAGCTACTACCCGTCCACGCGTGACCAGCGTGATCCGCAGCGCGCTGCCCGTGGACGATCGGCCTGGTCGGCCTGGCCACGGTGATCAGCTTCGTGCTGGGCACGCTGCTCGGCATCCTGGTCGCCTGGCGGCGCGGCACCTGGCTGGACAGCCTGCTCCCGGTCACCACGTTCTTCCAGGCCGCGCCGTACTTCTTCGTGGCCTTCATCGCCCTGGACATCTTCGCGACCCGGCTGGGCTGGTTCCCCACCGGCCGGGCCTACGGCCAGCTGGACTTCCCCGGGTGGAACGCGGCCTACATCGGTGACGTGCTCGACCACGCGATCCTGCCCGCGGCCACGATCGTGCTCTGCTCGGCGGCCGGGTGGATCGTCGGCATGCGGAACGTGATGGTGACCACGATGGACGAGGACTACGTCCTCGTGGCGCAGGCCAAGGGGCTGCCCAAGCGCCGGGTGATCTGGTACGCGGCCCGCAACGCGATCCTGCCCAGCGTGTCCGGGTTCTCGCTGGCCATCGGGTTCGTGGTCTCCGGGGCGCTGCTCACCGAGATCGTGTTCAGCTATCCCGGCCTGGGCTGGATCATGCTCCAGGCGGTGGCCGGCCGGGACTACCCGCTGCTCCAGGGCATCTTCCTGATCATCACGTTCGCCGTGCTGCTCGCCAACCTGGCCGCGGACTCCGTGTACGTGTTCCTCGACCCGCGCACCCGCCAGGAGGCCTGAGCGATGTCTATCGGCACTGGCACGGACCTGGGCGGTACCGGCCTCGGCGGCCTGGGCGTCGGCGGATCCGGACCCGGCGACGAGCCCGGCACCGCGCCCCTGCCGCCCCCGATCGACGCCCCCGATCCGGGGCCGCCGGATCCGGCTGCCCCGCTCCCCCAAGATCATCGCTGGGCTGGTCATGCTGGCCGTGTTCCTGATCGTGGCCATCATCGGCCCCCTCGTGGCCCCGTACAACCCGTCGGCCAGCCTGTCCACCACCAACGGCGTGCCGCAGCCGCCGTCCGCCGCGCACTGGCTCGGCACCACCCAGACCCAGCAGGACGTGTTCTCCCAGCTGCTGGCGGGCGGCCGGAGCACGATCCTGGTCGCGTTCCTGGCCGGGATGGCGGCCACCGTGCTGTCGGTGGTGATCGGGGTCTGCGCCGGGTACCTGCACGGCCGGTGGGCGGACGAGCTGCTGTCCATGCTGGCCAACTTCTTCCTGGTCATGCCCGCGCTGCCGCTGCTCATCGTGATCTTCGGCTTCCTGTCGCCCTCCGGCAGCCACCAACGACGTGCTGATCGGCCTGATCATCGCGATCACCGGCTGGGCCTGGGGAGCCCGGGTGCTGCGGGCCCAGACGCTGTCGCTGCGATCCCGCGACTACGTGGACTCGGCCCGCATCATCGGCGAGCGCGGCTGGCGGGTGATCTCGCACGAGATCCTGCCCAACCTGCTGCCCATCGTGGCGTCCTCGTTCCTGTTCACCGTGCTCTACGGGGTGGGCACCTACACCGCGCTCGCCTTCCTGGGGCTGATCAACCCCGAGCACTGGAGCTGGGGCTCGATGCTGTTCGAGGCGCAGAACTCCGACGCCGAGATCAGCGGCTACTGGTGGTGGTACATCCCGCCCGGGCTGGCGGTGGCCTTCCTCGGCACCTCGCTGGCGCTGCTCAACTTCGGCATCGACGAGTTCATCAACCCGCGGCTGCGCGCGGCCGGGCCTGACCCGGCGCCAGTCCAAGAAGTCCGGCGGGCAGGGGCTCCCCCGGCGCTTCGAGCTGGGCCTCACCCCCGTGGTCCGCGCCCGAGCCCGCATCCGGCGCCGCCGCGCGCGGTCACCGCCAGCACGCGGCCGCCAGCACAGGCCCGGCCAACCGGACGCAGGAGCAGACGTCATGACCGCGCAGCCACTGCTGGAGATCCGCGGCCTGCGGGTGGACTACGGGGCCGGCCCCGGCGCCGTGCACGCGGTCGTGGACGCCGACCTGACGCTGCGCCGCGGCGAGGTGCTCGGGCTGGCCGGGGAGAGCGGCAGCGGCAAGTCCACGCTGGCCTACGCGGCGATCCGGCTGCTCCGCGCGCCCGGGATGATCACCGGCGGCGAGGTGCTGTACCACCCCGAGCCGGGCCGGCCCGTGGACCTGCTCGACCTGGACGAGCCGGAACTGCGCCGGCTGCGCTGGTCCCAGATCGCCGTGGTGCTGCAGTCCGCGATGAACGCGCTGAACCCGGTGCTGTCCATCGGCGCCCAGCTCACCGACGTGCTGCAGGCCCACGTGGCGGGCATGGACGGCGCGGCCCGGCGGGCCCGCGCCGCCGAACTGCTCGACATGGTCGGCATCACCGCCGACCGGCTCCGCAGCTTCCCGCACGAGCTGTCCGGCGGGATGCGGCAGCGCGTGATGATCGCGATGGCCCTGGCGCTGGAACCCCAGGTGGTGATCCTGGACGAGCCGACCACCGCGCTGGACGTGGTGACCCAGCGGGAGATCCTCGAGGAGCTGACCGCGCTGCGCGAGCGGCTGGGCTTCGCGGTCCTGTTCATCACGCACGACCTGTCGCTGCTGGCCGAGATCGCGGACTCGATCGCGGTGATGTACGCGGGCCGCCTGGTCGAGCGGGCGGCCGCGGATGACCTCTTCCGCGCCCCCCGGCACCCGTACACGGTGGGGCTGCTGAACTCGTTCCCGGCGCTGCACGGCCCGCGCCGGTACATGACCGGCATCCCCGGCTCTCCGCCGGACCTGCGGATGCTGCCGGTGGGCTGCGTGTTCCACCCGCGCTGCCCGTACGCGATGGACATCTGCCGCGAGCAGTCCCCGCCGCTGGAGCCGCCCGCGGGCTCGGCCGGCCGGATATCCGGCCGGCTGGCTTCCTGCTGGCTGCAGGACGGCAGCCGGCCGGTGCCCGCGGAACTGGCCCAGCCCGAGCCAGGACCGCGCCGCGGCCAGCCAGCACGCCCACCGTGGCCGCACGCCAGCCCCCGGCGACGCCCGGCGTCCCCGGCCACCTCCGCCGGGCGGCTCGCGCCCAGCATCGCCGCTCCGGACCCGGGGAGCCAGTCATGACCGAGACCGCCACCGCCCCCGCCGCCCCGGGCACCGGTGCCCCGCTGCTCGAAGCGCGCGGGCTGACCAAGCACTTCACCGTCCATCACGCCCGGCGGCGGGGCCGGGCGTCGCTGGCCGGGGCCCGCCGCCCGCTCGGCTGGCTCACCCCGGGAGGCCCCGGTGGTGCACGCCGTCGAGGACGTCTCGCTGTCCCTGCCCGCAATCCGGGATCACCGCGGTGGTGGGCGAGAGCGGCTCCGGCAAGTCCACCCTGGCCCGGCTGCTGGCCCGGCTGATCACGCCGACGGCCGGGGAACTGCTGCTCGACGGGGCCCCGGTGCCCGCGTCGACCCGGGGCCGCCGGGAGTACGCGCGGGACGTCCAGCTCGTCCTGCAGGATCCCGTTCTCGTCCCTCAACCCCGTGCACGACGTGCGCTACCACCTGGCCCGGCCGTTGCGGATCCACGGGCTCGGCGGCCAGGGCGCGGACCTGGACGCGGCGATGACGGGCCTGCTGGAGCGGGTCTCGCTCACCCCGGCCGAGCAGTTCCTGCGCAAGTACCCGCACGAGCTGTCCGGCGGGCAGCGGCAGCGGGTGGCGATCGCCCGCGCCCTGGCCGTCCGGCCCCGGGTGCTGCTGGCCGACGAGCCGGTGTCCATGCTCGACGTCTCGATCCGGCTCGGCGTCCTCAACCTGCTCGGCGACCTGCGCGAACGCGACAAGCTCGGGATCTTGTACATCACCCACGACATCGCCTCGGCCCGCTACCTGGCCGACGTGATCATGGTGATGTACGCGGGCCAGGTCGTCGAGTCCGGCCCGGCCACCACGCTGACCGACGAGCCGGCCCACCCGTACACCCAGCTGCTGCTCAGCGCGGCCCCGGACCCGGACCGGCCCGAACCGCTGTCGCTCCAGGGCCGCGGGTCCCCGCCCAGCCTGGTGGACCCGCCGAGCGGCTGCCGGTTCCACCCCCGCTGCCCGCACGCGATGGCGGTGTGCGCGGAGGTCACCCCGCCCGGCACCCCGGTCGCCGACCGGCACGTCAGCGCGTGCTGGCTGCACGTCTCCGGGCTGACCGCCGCGCAGCGACGCTCTCTGACCTCCGCAACGACAACCGCTGGTGGGACTGGCACGCCCGGCAGTCCGGCCTCACCAGGCCACGATCCGGACCCATCACCTAGTCCCGCAACCGGAGGGGAGGAGACGTGATGAACCGGGATACCGCCTAACGGCTGCAATCAGCACACGCGCGCGCGTTGTCCTAATGCGCATCCAGACCGTGCACGGCCACCCCGTGCACACACCGGAGAACCAGGCGGAACGGGCAGCCGGACATCAAGACCCGGCCGACCCGCCCCGCCCCACCGATAACAGACCCCGACACGGTCGCTCACAACAGGCCGGCGATGAGCCGGCCGGGCACAACGGAGTTTAAGCAATGAGGCACAAGGTCCTAGCAACCCTGGCCGTAGCCGGCGCGCTGAGCATGGGCGTCGCCGCCTGCGGCAGCAGTTCATCCGGTAGCGGCAGCAAGACCACGGCGACCGGGAAGACCCTGGTCGTCGAGAGCACGCCGCTCTCCCCCATGACCGACACGTTCAACCCGTTCTCGCTTACCTCGACGGGCTACCTCACGAACGCGGTCGCCCTGTACAACGAGCCGCTGTTCATCTTCAACACGCTCAACTCGGCCCAGGCGCCGATCCCCATGCTGGCCACCGGGGACAGCTTCTCCAACGGCGGCAAGACGCTGACCCTGACCATCCGCAAGGGTGTGAAGTGGAACGACGGCAAGCCGTTCAGCGCCGCGGACGTGGCCTTCACGTTCAACATGCTCAAGAGCAACCCGAAGCTGAACACCAACGGCGCTCCCGTCGTGACCAGCGCCAGCGCACCCAGCGCGACCACGGCCGTGCTCAACTTCAAGAACTCGCAGTACGCGAACCTGTTCCTGATCGGGCAGGTCTACATCGTGCCGCAGCACATCTGGTCGTCGGTCAGCGACCCGGCGACGTACGCCGACGCCAAGCCGGTCGGCACCGGCCCGTTCATGCTGGACCGGTTCTCGCCGCAGGGCTACACGCTGAAGCAGAACCCGTTCTACTGGAACAAGTCCAAGGTGCACGTGCCGGAGATCGACTTCCCGGCCTACAACACCAACGCCAACCTGGTCCCGCCGGTGTCCCAGCGGCCAGATCGACTTCGCGGGTAACTACGTCGCCAACATCAAGTCGAATTTCCTGGCCAAGAGCCCGGAGAACCACACCTGGCTGAACAGCCAGCCGTACTTCAGCGCCAACAACGTGGTGAGCATGTACCTCAACACCACGAAGGCCCCGCTGAGCGACCCCGCGGTACGCCAGGCGATCAGCTACGGGATCAACCGCAGTCAGCTCAACGTCCAGGGCGAGACGGGCTACGAGCCGCCGGTCAACTCGACCAGCGGGCTGCTGCTGCCCAACCACCAGTCCTACCTGGACCCGTCGCTGGCCAACAATCTCCCGGCCACCGGTGACCCGGCCAAGGTCACCTCGATCCTCAAGGCGGACGGCTACACCAAGTCGGGCGGCAAGTGGGCCAAGAACGGGAAGACGATCAAGTTCGCCATCCAGGACCCGGTCCCGTACAGCGACTACTACACCGACGACCAGATCATCTCGCACCAGCTGAACGCGCTCGGCTTCGACACCTCCGTGGACGGCATCGGCAACCCGACCGTGTGGGCGGGCAACGTCGCGAACGGCACGTTCGACGCCACCCTGCACTGGAGCAACCAGGGCCCGAACCCGTACTTCATCTACGACAGCTGGCTGGACAGCTCGCTGACCGCGCCGATCGGCAAGCCAGCCGCGGGCGACTTCGGCCGGTACTCCAACCCGCAGGCTCAGGCCGCGCTGGCGCAGTTCGCCGGCTCCGGCGACCCGGCCACCCAGAAGGCCGCGATCACCAAGCTGGAGAACATCATGACCACCCAGGTGCCCGTGGTGCCGCTGCTCAACGGCGGGGCCTGGGCCGAGGTCTCGAGCCGGAACTACACCGGGTGGCCGACGTCCAGCAACCCGTACATGAACCCGGTTCCCAACACGCCGTACATCGAAGACACCATCCTGCACCTCACGCCGAAGTCCTGATCGCTCAGGACGCGACGCAAGGAACTTGATGACAACTTCCACAGAGGCGACGGAGGAGCGCAGCCGGGTGGCTGCGCTCCCCGTCGAGGCGAAGGTGCGCCTGCTGACCGGAGCGGACAGCTGGCGCACCTACGGCGACGACACCCTCGGGCTCCGGCCGATCATCATGTCGGATGGGCCGGCCGGGGTCCGGGGCGTCACCAAGGATGACCGGAATCCCTCGGCCAGCCTGCCCTGCCCCTCCGCCCTCGGCGCCACCTGGGACAGCGAGCTCATCCATGAGCTCGCTGCCGCCCTGGGCGCCGAGGCGCGGGGCAAGGGCATCGACGTGGTGCTGGCCCCGACGATCAACCTGATGCGGACCCCGCTCGGCGGCCGGGGGTTCGAGTGCTTCTCGGAGGACCCGGTGCTGTCCGCCCGGATCGCCGCCGGCGTACGTGGCCGGGCTGCAGTCGGCCGGGGTGGGCGCCGCGGTCAAGCACTACGTGGGCAACGACTCGGAAACCGAGCGGTGGACCTATGACGCGCGGATCGCCGAGGCGGTGCTGCGCGAGCTGTACCTGGTGCCGTTCGAGGCGTGCGTCCGGGAGGCGGGCGCGCTGATGGTGATGGCCGCCTACAACTCGGTCAACGGCGCGCTGATGACCGAGCACGAGAGCCTGCTGGGCGGGGTGCTGAAGGGCGAATGGGGCTTCACCGGCGTGGTGGTCTCGGACTGGAGCGCCGCGCGCAGCACGGTACCCACCGCCCAGGCCGGCCTCGACCTGGCCATGCCCGGCCCGAAGGGGCCCTGGGGAGCCGCCCTGGTCGAGGCGGTCCGCAGCGGCGCCGTGGCCGAGGAGGTGATCGACGACAAGGTGCTGCGGCTGCTCCGGCTGGCCCGCCGGGTCGGGGCGCTGGCCGGGCCCGGACTGGACGACCGACCTGGACGGCCTGGACGGACGGATGCCCGGACGTCCCTGGACGGATCCGCGCCGGACGGCCCGGCCCCGGGCCGGTAGCACCGGCGCTGCTGCGCCGGGCCGCGGCCGCCTCCTTCGTGCTGCTGCGCAACGAGGACCAGGCGCTTCCCCTCGATCCGGCCGCGATCGCGACCGTGGCCGTGCTCGGGCCCAACGCGGTGCACCCGGTCATCCAGGGCGGCGGCAGCGCGGCCGTCATCCCGGGTGGCCTGTCCACCCCGGCGGACGCGCTCCGCGAGGCCCTGGCCGGGCAGGCCGAGGTCACCGTGGTGGCCGGCTGCCAGACCTGGGAGATGGTCCCGGAACCGCCGGCCCGGACGCTCCGGGATCCGGTCTCGGGCGAGCCGGGGGTCCGGGTGGAGTACCGCGACGGGGACGGCGCGCTGCTCGGCTCCGAGCACCGCCAGTCCACCGTGTTCGCCTGGTGGGGCGAGGACGGCCTGCCGCCCGGCATCGGCTGGGGCGAGAGCGGCACCGTGACGGTGGCGACCACGTTCCGGGCCGAGAGCACCGGGCCGCACACGGTCGGCGCCGCGGGCGTGGGACGGCTGGCGCTGGCCGTGGACGGCGAGATGATCGCGGACGTGGAGACCCCGGTCCCCGCGGACCCGGTCGAGACCATGACCCGGCCCGGCCAGGTCCTGGGCACGGTCTGGCTGACCGCCGGCCAGGAGGCGGCGGTGCGGCTGGACTTCCGGCCGTCGGCGGACGCCGAGGGCCCGCTGGCCGTGCGGCTCGGCATCGTGGCGTCCCCCGACGAGGAGGCGGCGCTGGACGAGGCGGTCCGGGCGGCGGCCGCCGCGGACGTGGCCGTGCTCGTGGTCGGCTCGGCCGAGACGACCGAGAGCGAGGGATTCGACCGGGAGACCCTGCGGCTGCCCGGCCGCCAGGACGAGCTCATCGAGCGGGTGAGCGCGGCGAATCCCCGCACCGTGGTGGTGGTGAACGCCGGCATGCCGGTGCTCATGCCCTGGGCCGGCCAGGTCGCCGCGGTGCTCTACGCCTGGCTGCCCGGCCAGGCCATGGGTGAGGCGCTGGCCGACGTCCTGCTCGGCCGGGCCGAGCCGGGCGGGCGGCTCCCGGTGACCATGCCGGTCCGCGAGGCCGACTGCCCGGTGCTGCGGGCCGTGCCCGTCGAGGGGCGGCTCCGCTACGACGAGGGCCTGCTCATCGGGTACCGGGGCTACGACGCGGCCGGGACCGCGCCGCTGTTCCCGTTCGGGCACGGGCTGGGGTACACCACCTGGTCCTATGAGTTGCTGGAGGCCGGGGCGCTCGTCCTGGCCGCCGGGGCCGATCTGACGATCAGCGTGACGGTCCGCAACACCGGTGATCGCCCCGGCCGTGAGGTGGTCGAGGCGTACGTCGCCGGTCCCGCGGCCGACGGGCGGCCGGTTCGGGTGCTCGGCGCGTTCGGCCGGGTAGCCGCCGGGCCCGGCGAGCTCGCGCGGGTGACGCTCACGCTCCCGGCCCGGGTCTTCGGCCGCTACGACGCGGAGACGGCTCAGTGGACCTGGCCGCCTGGCGAGTTCACCGTCGCCGTCGGCCGGTCTTCGCGCGACCTCCGGCTGCACACCGGGGTCGCGCTGTCCTGACGCCGGGGCCGGAACGGGGGCTGAAGACTGCGGCCAGCCCGGGAGGGCCGGGCCGGCCGCACGACCTGGGCGGGGCGCGATCCGTCCCGCCCAGGTCTTCCAGCCCGCGTCCAGCCAGGCCCGGTCAGCCAGATCCGGGCCGGCCGACGGATCCGGGTCAGCTGATCCAGGCCGCCGACGGATCCTCGGCCGGGTCCCGCCGTCCGCGGGCCCGCGCGGTGCGTGCCCTCGGCCGGGTCGGCGCGGTGCGCGCCCTCGGCGCACGCCGTCCCGTGCCGCGGCGGCGGGGCCACCAGTTCGACCTCGTAGCCGTCACGGTCCTCCAGGTAGGCGGCGTAGTGCTGCTCGCCCCCGGCGTAGGGGTGCCGGTCGGCGAACAGCAGCCGCCAGCCGTGCAGCAGCGCCTCCCCCACCATCCGGTCCACGGTGGCCCGGTCGGATACGTGGAACGCGAGGTGGTTCAGGCCGGGCCGGTGCCGGTCGTGCCGGAACGCGCTGCGGGCGGGTGACTGCTCGAGCACGATGTAGAGATCACCGCACCGCCAGCTCGCTCCTTCTGGCCACTGCTGATACAGCTCGTAACCGAGCGCGTCCAGCAGCCATCCCCAGGTGTGCTCGGCCCGGCTCAGGTCCGGTACCCAGAGCTCGAGGTGGTGCAGCATCCCCGTGGCAGCCGACTTCATGCGGACAGCATGCCGCAAACCGGAAATCCGGGTGGGTTACTGATCAGGAAGCTTCTCAACCTGCTGCTGCAGCCGGTTCATTCCGTTCAGCCAGCGGTCAGGATCGGTGGCCCGGCGCGAGTACATGATCGAGACCTCGGGGTGCGGCAGGATCAGGAACCGGCCGTCCGCGATGCCCTCGATGACCGCGCCGCCGCCTCGTCCGGGGTGATCGCGGACGCGTCCATCAGCGCGTGGCCGATGGGGCCGGACGACTCGTACAGCGGGGTCCGCACGCCCTGCGGGCACAGGGCCTGCACGGTGATGCCGCGATGGGCGTACGTGACCGACATCCATTCCGCGAAGGCCAGCGCGGCGTGCTTGGTCACCGAGTACGGCGCCGAGCCCAGCATGGTCAGCAGGCCGGCCGCGGACACCGTGCAGATCAGGTGCCCGCTGCCCCGCTCCAGCCAGGGCCCGGTCAGCAGCCGGGCGGCCCGGACGTGGGCCATGACGTTGACCTGCCAGGAGGCGTCCCAGTCCGGCTCGGCGGCCTCCGCCCCGCCCGGCCGGGCGATCCCGGCGTTGGCGCAGAACAGGTCGATGCCGTCCAGCATGTCCGCCGCGGCGCTGATCAGGCTGGCTACGCCTTCCTCGCTGGCCGCGTCCCCGGGCAGCGCCTCACCGCCGCAGGAGTCGGCCACCGTCCGCGCGGCCGCCGCGTCGATGTCGTTCACCACCACGCGGGCGCCCTCGGCGGCGAACCGCCGGGCCAGCGCGGCGCCGATGCCGCTGCCGGCGCCGGTGATCACCACCCCGGCGCCGGCGACGGATTTCACTCGGTCCCCGCTTACCGGTCGGCCGCCCGCAGCCGGGGCCGGGGGCAGGCTGGCCAGGCTGGCCAGGCAGGCCCGGTGCCAGTCCGGGGTGCCGAACGCGATCGACGAGCTCGTGGCCCGCTTCAGGTACAGGTGCGCGGGGTGCTCCCAGGTGAAGCCGATGCCCCCGTGCAGCTGCACGCATTCCTGCGCGGCCAGGGTGGCGGCCTCCCCGCAGGCCGCCTTGGCCAGGGCCACCGCGACCGGCGCGTCCGCGTCACCGTCGGCCAGGCAGGCGGCGGCGTACCGGGACGCGGCCCGGGCCTGGCTGATGGCCACCCACAAGTCCGCGGCGCGGTGCTTGAGCGCCTGGAACGAGCCGATCGGCCGGGCGAACTGGTACCGCTCCTTGAGGTAGGCGACGGTCATCTCCAGGCAGCGCTCGGCCACCCCGAGCTGCTCGGCGGCCAGCATCGCGGCCCCGGCGGCCAGCGCGCTGGCGACGGCGCGGTCCGCGTCCGGGCCCGAGGCCAGCGGCCGGGCGGGCACGCTGTCCAGGGTCACGTCGGCCAGCGCGCGGGTCTGGTCCAGCGAGACCACCGGGGCGATGGTCAGCCCCGGCGCGGCGGCGTCCACCGCGTACAGGCCGGCGGGCACGCCGTCGGCCGGGACGAGCAGCACGGACGCGGGCAGCGCGTCGGCCACCCCGGCTGATCGCCCCGGTCAGCCGGGCCTGGCCCGCGGGGTCGCCCGGCTGCGGCTGCGCGACGCGCACGGTCAGCGCCGGGCCCGCACCCGGCTGGCCCGCACCGAGCCTGGCTGGCACCGGGCTTACTGGCGAACGGAACGGCCAGGGCCGCGGTCACGGTCGCCCCGGCCAGCCCGGACAGCAGCTCCGCGTCGCCGGCCGCCAGCGCCGCGGCCGTGGCGACCACCGCGCTGCCCAGGTACGGGACGGGGGCCACGGCCCGGCCGGCCTCTTCCGCGACGACCGCGGCCTCGCGGTAGCTGGCCCCGGCGCCGCCGTGGCTCTCGGGGATGAGCAGGCCGGCGCAGCCGACCTCGGCGGCCAGCGTCCGCCACAGCGCGCTGTCGTACGGCTCGCTGGTCTCGGTCCGGGCCAGCACCGCGGACCAGCCGGCCCGCTCCTGCGAACAGGTCGCGGACCGCGGCGCGGAGCTCTTCCTCCGCCTCGCCGTAGAGCAGGCCGGGCAGGCCCCGGTCCGGCTGGCCGGCCGCGTCGCCGCTGCCGGGACCGCACTGTCATGGGTGCCGCGCGCAGGCTGCGTCGAAGTACTCATCGGGGCAGGTCCTTCCAGGGCACACGGGTGTCCGTGCGTGGCTCGGCCGGCAGGCCGAGCACCCGCTCGGCGATGATGTTGCGCAGGATCTCCGAGGTGCCGCCCTCGATGGAGTTGCCGCGGGACCGCAGGTAGCGGTACCCGGAGTCACGGCCGTAGAAGCTGACGCTCTCCGGCCTGCGCATGGACCAGTCCTCGTAGCGGAGCCCGTCGGCGCCGGCCATCTCCACCTCGAGCGCGCTGATCTCCTGGTTGAGCCGGGCGAACACGAGCTTGGCCGCCGACCCTTCCGGGCCGGGATGGCCCACGGCCAGCTGCTGCCGGAGCCGTTCCGAGGCCAGCCTGGCCACCTCGGCGTCGGCCCACAGCCGGAGCATCCGGTCGTGCAGGCCGGGGGTGCGCCGCTCGGGATGCTCGCGCCAGGCCCGGGCGGCCGAGCCGATCATGCCGCCTTCCCGGGGCAGCGCGGTGCCGCCGATGGAGACCCGCTCGTTCATCAGCGTGCCCTGGGCCACCCGCCAGCCCTCGCCGACCGCGCCGATCCGGTCGCCGTCCGGGATCATCGCGCCGGTCAGGAAGACCTCGTTGAACTCGGCCTCGCCGGTGAGCTGGCGCAGCGGCCGGACCTCCACGCCGTCGCCGGTCATGTCGCAGGCGAAGTAGGTCAGCCCGGCGTGCTTGGGCACGTCCGGGTCGGTCCGGGCGAGCAGCAGGCCCCAGCGGGCCTGGTGGGCCATGGACGTCCACACCTTCTGGCCGTTCACCGCCCACGCCTCGCCCGGTCCCTCGGCGCGGACCGCCCGGGTGGCCAGGCCGGCCAGGTCGGAGCCGGCGCCGGGCTCGCTGAACAGCTGGCACCAGACCTCCTCGCCGGTCCACAGCGGCCGGATCCAGCGGGCCTTCTGCTCGTCGGTGCCGAAGGCCGAGGATGGTCGGCGCGGCCATGCCCAGCCCGATGCCGATCCGCTCCGGCTGGTTGCCAGGCGCCCCGGCCGCGGTGAACTCGGCCTCGACCACGGCCTGCAGCGCCCGGGGCAGGCCGAGCCCGCCGAGCCCGGCCGGGTAGTGCACCGCGGCCAGCCCGGCGTCGAACCGGGCGCGCAGGAACTCGATCCGGGGCAGGCGCGCGGGGTCGTGGCCGGCCAGGAAGTCGCGGACCCGCTCGCGGAGCCCGTCCGCGCTGCCGGCCGCGTCCTGGCGCGGCCCCGCGGTGTCGTTCAGCACAGCGGCCCGCCCGCCACGTAGATCACCTGGCCGGACACGAACCCGGCGCCCTCGCTGGCCAGGAACGAGATGGTGTGCGCGACGTCGTCGACCTGGCCGACCCGGCGGACCGGGATCTGGCCCGCCGCGGCGGCCTGGAAGTCCTCGAAGCCCATGCCCACCCGGGCCGCGGTGGACGGCGGTCATGTCGGTGACGATGAACCCGGGGGCGACCGCGTTCGCGGTGATGCCGAACGGGCCGAGCTCGATGGCCAGCGTCTTGGTGAAGCCCTGCATCCCGGCCTTGGCCGCGGAGTAGTTGGCCTGCCCCCGGTTGCCCAGGGCCGAGCTGGAGGACAGGTTGACGATCCGGCCGAAGCGGGCTTCCACCATGTACTTCTGCGCCGCCTTGCTCATCAGGAAGGCGCCGCGCAGGTGCACGCCCAGGACCGTGTCCCAGTCGTCCTCGCTCATCTTGAACAGCAGGTTGTCCCGGAGCACGCCGGCGTTGTTGACCAGCACCGTGGGCGGCCCGAGCTCGCGCGGCCACGCCGTCCACGGCCGCCTGCACCTGGTCGGACTGGCTCACGTCGGCGCCGACCGCGATCGCCCGGCCGCCGGCCGAGGCGATGGCCTCCACCGTCGCCTTGCAGGCGTCCGCGTCCAGGTCGAGCACGGCCACCGCCAGCCCGTCCGAGGCCAGCCGCCGGGCCGTGGCGGCGCCGATCCCCCGGGCCGCGCCCGTGACGATGGCCACGCGCTGGTCATCCTGAGGCATGTTCATTTCTCCTTGCTGGTGTCGTCTGTGACGCTGGCAGGCATTGTCCCCGGCTCACCCGGCGGACTCGCGGGCGACCCGGTAGGGGCGCAGTTCCCGGCGGGCCAGCGAGCGCTTGTGCACCTCGTCGGGGCCGTCCGCGAACCGGAGGGTCCGGGCGTTGGCCCACAGGTACGCGAGCGGGAAGTCCTGGCTGACCCCGGCCGCGCCGTGCGCCGTGATCGCCTTGTCGATCACCCACTCGGCCATGGCCGGGGTGATGATCTTGATGGCCTGGATCTCGGTGTGCGCGCCCTTGTTGCCCACCGTGTCCATCAGCCAGGCGGTCTTCAGCACCAGCAGCCGGGCCTGCTCGATCCGCACCCGCGCCTCGGCGATCCACTCCTGGATCACTCCCTGGTCGGCCAGGGGCTGCCCGAACGCCACCCGGCCGGTGACCCGGCGGCAGAGCAGTTCCAGGGCCCGCTCGGCCGAGCCGATGAGCCGCATGCAGTGGTGGATCCGGCCCGGCCCCAGCCGGGCCTGGGCGATGGCGAAGCCCTCGCCCTCACCGGCGATCAGGTTGGCCGCGGGCACCCGGGCGTCAGCGAACTCCACCTCGGCGTGGCCGCCGTGCGGGCCGTCCTCGTAGCCGAACAGGCTCATGCCGCGCTTGATCGTCACCCCGGCGGTGTCCCGGGGCACCAGGATCATCGACTGCTGCCGGTGCCGGTCCCCGTCCCAGGCGGTCCGGCCCATCACGATGAAGATCTCGCAGCCCGGGTTCATCGCGCCGGACGACCACCACTTCCGGCCGTTGATGACGTACTCGTCGCCGTCGCGCTCGATCCGGGTGGCGATGTTCGTCGCATCCGAGGACGCGACGTCCGGCTCGGTCATGCAGAAGGCGGACCTGATCGCCCCGTCCAGCAGCGGCCGGAGCCAGCGTTCCTGCTGCTCGGGTGAGCCGAACTCGGCCAGCACCTCCATGTTGCCGGTGTCCGGGGCGGCGCAGTTGAGCGCCTCGGGGGCGAGGGCCGGGCTGCGCCCGGTGATCTCCGCCAGCGGCGCGTACTGCAGGTTGGTGAGCCCGGCGCCCTCAGGGTGATGGGCCAGGAAGAGGTTCCACAGGCCGCGCCCGCGGGCCTCCGCCTTCAGGTCACCGATCACCGCGGGGCGCTCCCAGGGGCGCCCGGCCTGCTCGTTGTCCCGCACCTGTGCCGCGAATACCGGCTCCGCCGGGTAGACGCATTCGTCCATGAACGCGAGGAGGCGTTTGCGGAACTCCTCCGTGCGGTCGTCGTAGCCGAAGTCCATAGAGCCCTCCAGACGGATCCGCTGATGACTCTACCTACTGGCGGGTACGCCGCCTATCCTCCGGCCCGGCGGAACACGTAGACGAAGTTGTTCACGTAGATCTGCCGGTAGGTGGCGCCCGGATGGCGCTGCTCCACGAACGTGAGCGGGTTGCTGGGCGGCGGGTTCCAGCCGCTGTTCAGTTCGTCGAACACGATGTAGCGCGGCGCCGGGTTGCCGGTGTTGCCGATCCAGTAGGTGTCATCCCGGGCGGCCAGCGGGGCCAGCATGGTGAGCGTGGTCTCGACCGTGGTGCCCGCGGGCACCCGGGCCATGGCGGCGTCCTCCCCCTGGACGTGCGGGCTGATCTGGTAGGTCTGCGGGTGCCACAGGTTGCGGAGCGGGAACTGCCCGGCGAGCGCCACGGCGATCACCAGCATGAGCCCGGGGACGACCCGGGTGGCCGCGAGGTCCGGCCAGGACGCGCGCCGGGGCTGGGTCCCCGCCGCGCCGGGCTGGGCCCGGCGGCGCGGATCCGGGCCAGCGTGTCGATCGCGGCGATGAAGACGATCGGCATCACGGTGGCGTTGTAGTGGTACCCCGACCCCCAGTAGGCGGTGTTCGTGGACACGAACCGCAGGGCCAGGCTGGGCAGCGGCCACCAGGGCGAGCGGGGAGCCCAGCGCGAGGAACGCCACCGGCAGCAGGATGAGCAGGGTGGTCCGCAGCTTCGGCACGTAGGAGTGCCCCAGCTGGGCGAGCACCGACGGCGGCTGAGGGATGCGCCCCGCCCGGGCTGCAGCACGCCGCCGTCGGTCCAGTAGGGGTACTGATGCAGCGGATTGAAGTGCGGGATGATCACCGCGATGGCCAGCAGGGACCAGGCGAGTCCCCAGACGATCAGCAGCGCCCCCCAGCCGAGCGCGCCCGCGGTTCTGGCCGGTACCACGGGCCTGGCTACCACGGGCCCGGCCGCCCTCCGCCGCCCGGGTCAGGCTCATGACGATGATCACGATGCCGAGGGCCGCGACCGTGAAGCCCTGGTCTTCCTTGACGAACACCAGCGGCAGCGCCCACAGCGCCGCGGCCCGGACCTTGCCCCGGAGCAGCGCGGACAGCGAGCAGGCCAGCAGCGGGACCGCGAACGCGATCTCGTGGAAGTCGAAGTCGATCATCTGCTGCAGGCCCCAGGAGAGCCCGTACGCGGCCCCGATCATCCGCCCGGCCCCGGTGCCGAGCCGGGCCGCGGCCGCGCGGCTCACCGGGATGACCGAGACCGCGGTGAGCAGGGCCTGGACCACGAGCAGGGTGGCCGCGCTGGGGAAGATCAGGAAGACCGGGGCGATCAGGCCGACGATCGGCTGGAAGTGGTCGCCGAGCAGGTTGAAGCCGGTCCCGCGGATGTTCACCACCGGGGCCCGCAGGTGGGCCAGCTGCCGGACGTACTCGGTGAAGATGCCCAGGTCCCAGGAGCCGGGGGCGAGCTGGAAGTAACGGGACAGCGAGATCGCCGCGTAGGCCGCGAACACGCCCAGGGCGATCAGCCACGGCACCCGGTCGGCCCGGCGGGCGGGTGATCGGCCCGGCGGGCGAGGTACGCCGTCCCGGCGCGGCCCGCGGCGCCCAGGCGGTCAGCCTCAGGCTCCCCATGGGTCCCGAGGGCCACAGCTGTCTCGGGCGCCCCGAGCGTCCCAGGTGCCCCATGTGCACCAGGGCCATCATCCTGGCCCGCGCCGTGGGGCGCGGGGTCGCCAGGGCTGCCGCCGGTCGTGATCATGCTGTCCTAGGTCGAGTGCGTCCGCCTGGGCCTGCCCGCGGCCTCTGTCCAGCCTAACGTGCCCGGTCCAGGCCGGCTGAAAGCTTCATCCCCGGCCCGCGGCCCGCGGCCAGCCGCGTGGGTGCGGCCTGCGGAGCGTGGTTAGCGGAGCAGCAGCTTGCCGATCCGGCGGCCCGCCACGAGCAGGCCGATCACGCCCAGGACGGCCAGGTAGGCGGCGTGCCAGAGCAGGGCCGGGCCGACCGTGCCCAGGGTGAGATCCCGCAGCATCACCACGCTCTGGTACAGCGGGGTGCATTCCACCACGAACTGCAGCGGCCGGGGGTAGACGCTGAGGGGGTAGAACGTGGTCGAGAACAGGAACATCGGCAGGGTCGCCAGCGTGACGAACTCGAAGTCCTGCCAGGTCCGCATGTACGTGGTGCAGGCCATCCCGGCTGCCGCGAAGGCGAAGCCGGTGAGCACGGCGGCGGGCAGCGCGGCCAGCGCCCACCACGAGTAGACCAGGCCCATCGCCGCCATCACGGCCATGAAGGCCACCGCGTACAGGGCCCCGCGCAGCAGCGCCCAGCTGATCTCGCCCAGGGCCACGTCACCGGCCCGCATCGGGGTGGCCAGCGCGGCGTCGTAGAGCTTCTCGTACTTGAGCCGGAAGAACACGTTGAAGGTCGAGTCGAACAGGGCGCCGTTCATCGAGGCGCTGGCCAGCAGGGCGGGGGCCACGAAGGCGGCGTAGCTGACCGTGCCGCCGGGCCCTGCACCGGGCCGACCAGCTTGCCCAGGCCCACCCCGATGGACAGCAGGTAGAACAGCGGCTCGACCACCCCGGACACGAACACCAGCCAGGTGTGCCGGTAGACCAGCGCGTGCCGCTCGACCAGGAACAGGCTGCCCCGGCCGCCCACCGAGGCCGCGGGCCCGGCGCAGCGGGCCCCGGCCGGGCAGCACCCGCAGCGGCAGGCTGGCCTGACGCTAGACATAGAGCCGCCTGGTGTAGGTCCGGTTCCCGGCGATGATCCCGGCCGCCAGCACGACCAGCAGGTAGCCGACGTGCAGGAGCGCCGAGGGCACGGTGGCGATGCCCAGGCACAGCTCCCGGCACAGCGCCACGCCGTGCCACAGCGGGGTCAGGTAGGCGATCGGCCTGATCCACGCGGGCAGCTGGGTGACCGGGAAGAAGGTGCCGGAGAACAGGAACAGCGGGATCAGCCCGAAGCGGTACACCACGGCCAGCGAGGTGTCCTTGGTGCGGGTCACCGTCCAGGCCTCGATCACCGCCGTGAAGGCCAGGCCGGTGAGCACCGCGACCGGCAGGGCCAGGATGGCCACGGCGAGGGATCGCCCCGAACGCCGCGGCCACGGCCAGGAACACGCGACGAGGTCATGGTGAGCTTCAGCCCGACGAACAGCAGGTGGCCGTGGAACAGGTCGGCCGGGCGCAGCGGCGAGGACACCGCGGCCTGGTAGGTCTTGTTCCACTTGACCGAGCCGAAGACCGGGTAGGTGGACTCCCCCACGCCGGTGCCCATCGCGCTCGCGGCCAGCAGCCCGGGCGCCAGGAAGACCAGGTAGCTGACCTGGCCCAGAGAGGCCGTGCCGTGCTTGTCCACCAGCGTGCCCAGGCCGAGGCCCATGGCGCCCAGGTACAGCAGCGGGTTCAGCACCGTGGAGATGATCGAGCCGCGCCAGGTCCGCCGGTAGTCGGTCAGCCAGAACCGCAGCTGCCGCACCGCGAAGTCCCAGGCGGGCACCCGGCCGGCGCGGCCCCGCCACGGCAGCCCGGCGGCCGGGCCGCCCGGCTGCGTCTGGGCCGTCATCAGTCCTCCAGCCGGCGGCCGGTCAGCCGGAGGAACACGTCCTCCAGCGTGCTGCGCCGGACCAGCGAGGTGAGCGGGTCCAGGCCGAGCCCGCGGACCGCGGCCAGCGCGGCGTCCCCGTCCTCGACGTAGAGCAGCACCCGGTCGGCCAGCACCTCCCGGCGCTGGGCGGGGACCGCGGCGAGTTTCTCCGCGGCGCTCTCGTGCAGCGAGGGGTCGAACCGGAGCTCGAGGACCTCCGGGGTGGAGTAGCGCTCGATCAGCTCCCGGGGCGAGCCCTCGGCGGCGATCCGGCCCGCGTCCATGACCACGAGGCGGTCGCACAGCTGCTCGGCCTCGTCCATGTAGTGCGTGGTCAGCACCAGCGTCACGCCCTGCTGCTTGAGCCGGAACAGCCGGTCCCAGACCACGTGCCGGGCCTGCGGGTCGAGGCCGGTGGTCGGCTCGTCGAGGAGCAGGATCTCCGGCTCGTTGATCAGCGAGCGGGCGATGGTCAGCCGGCGCTTCAGGCCGCCGGACAGCGGCTCCACCCGGTCGTCCTGGCGGTCGGCGAGCTGGACGAACTCCAGCAGCCGGTCGCTCCGCTCGCGGATGACCGGCCGGGGCAGCCCGAAGTAGCGGCCGTACACCAGGAGGTTCTCCCGGACCGTGAGCTCCACGTCCAGGGAGTCTTCCTGCGGCACCACGCCCAGCCGGGCCCGGATCGCCGGGCCGTCGGCCACCGGATCCAGGCCGAAGATCGACAGTTCACCCGCGGTGGGCGGGGAGACACAGCCGATCATGCGCATCGTGGAGGACTTGCCCGCGCCGTTCGGGCCGAGGAAGCCGAAGGCCTCGCCACGGCGCAGCTCGAAGTCGACCCCATCCACCGCCGTGAAAGTTCCGAATCGCTTCGTGAGGCCGCGAGCACGGATGAGAGCGGTGGTCACAGGCACTCATGCGAGACTACCGGGAGGGTGGGACAATTCCGAGCGAGTTAATTTCCCACTTCGTAATGGGCAAATCCCGGCCCAGCGGGCCACGTCAGCTGGCCCGTGCCGGTACTGTCACAAGCAGCGATGCGCCCCCGCAGCAGCGATGCCCCCGCAGCACCAGCCCCCGCAGGACTGAGAGGAAGACGGCCAGGTGAGATTGACTCGCAGGCTGTATCAGCGGTTCCGCGTGCTGATTCATGAGGCGGCCAAGTTCGGCGTGGTGGGCCTGGTGGGGTTCATCGTCAGCCTCGGCGGCGCCGACGTCCTGCACTTCGGCGCGGGCATGGGCAAGTACAAGGCGGTGGTCGTCGCGACGGTCGCTGGCCACCGTGGTGACCTTCCTCGGCAACCGCTACTGGGCGTTCCGGCACCGCGAGCGGACCGGGATGGGCCGGGAAACCGTCCTGTTCTTCGTGTTCAACGCGATCGGCCTGCTCGATCCAGCTGGCCTGCGTCGCGATCGTCCAGGACGGCGCGCAGCCTGCAGGGCAAGATCTGGTACAACGTGGCCAACCTGGTGCGGCATCGGGCTGGGCACGCTGTTCCGCTTCTGGTCTTACCGCAAGTGGGTGTGGCGGACGCAGGAGCCCACCAGCGGGGTGCCGGCCGCTGGCCATCACCCCGTCTCGCCCGCCGCCGGGTTCCCGGAGGCGGCGGTGGCGGAGGCGGTCGCGGTCGGCCTGGACGAAGAGGCCACGCTGTACGGCCGCAGCGCCGAGAACTACGACGGGGCTGAGGGCTACGGCGCCGGCGGTTACGGCGCCGAAGGGTACGGCGCCGAGAGCTACGACGGCGGGGCCGGGAACTACGGCGGCCCTGAAGGCTACGGTCCCGGGACCGGGGATCATGGCCGCGAGGGCAACGGCACCCGCCCCTCCGGCCCCCGGCACGCCGCTAAGCAGCGCTGACGAGGTCCTGTCACCCCGGCGACGCCGAGCCGCCGGGCTGGGTGGGCGGATGGGGACGCTGGGGTTTTCGTTGCGGCGAATTTCGGGTTAGCGCCCGCCGCAGCTGGTGCCGCTGCCGCCTACCAGCGGAAGCTGCTGGGCGTAGGCGGCCGTGGACTGCGCCTGCAGTGATCTTGCCGGTGTCGACCAGCCGGCCCAGCACGTGCGCCTCCCGGGCCCGGCCGCGGGCGTAGTGCGCGATCGGGTCGTCCGCGGAGGGTCCCTGGACCAGCCCGGCCAGCGTGGCCGCCTCCGGCAGGGTCAGGTGCGCCGGGACGGTGCCGAAGTACCCGCAGCTGGCCTGGGCCAGGCCGTAGTAGCCGTGGCCGAAGTAGGCGACATCGGCGTACATCTGCAGGATCTTGGCCTTGCTGTAGGCCAGGTCGAGCTTGACGCCCAGCATGACCTGCTTGATCTCGACGCTGAACCCGCCCTGGCCGGAGGTGTAGAGCATCTTGGCCAGCTGCTGGTACAGGGTCGCGCCACCCTGGTCACCGTGGCCGGTGACCTGGGCGGCGGCGACCCGGGCGATCGCGTAGACATCCACCCCGGGCTCGGAGTAGAAGCGGTGATCCTCGGTCGCCACCAGGGACTCGGCGAACAGCGGCGGCACCGCCGGTCCCGGGTAGGCCGCGTGGTGCGCCGTGTCGATGGCCCGGGCCAGCGCGGGGGCGTTGCCGACCGACGGGGTGAGCGCGAACAGCACGCCGAACGCGATCACGCTGAGCATGAGCAGCGCCAGCACGAGGCCCAGGAGCCAGCGCAGCACCCGCCAGCGGCGGCGGCGGTAGACAGGCCGGCCGGGCAGGTAGTAGTCCTCGTCCGGGTCCTCCCCGTAGGGACCGCCATCCCCGTAACCCGGGTACGGGCCGTCGTCGGGATAGTTGCGGTACGGGTCCCCGGACGTGGTCCCGTAGGGCAGCGGCACGGTCTGCGGGTCGTAGTCGATCCGCGCTACCCGAGGATCACCCGGCCCATCCTCCCGGGCCGGTCCCCCTGCCATCATCCGATGCTCCGTCTGGTCGAAGGCCGTCGCGGGGTCACGCGGGGCCTACCCCAGTAAAGCAACGAAGAATCATTGCCCTAAGTGCCCCTTCGGCGCGCGTTCCCGGTAATGGCCCTCGTGAGGGCTACGCTACTTTCGCGTAATTGACTATCTACGGTAGGTAGTCATCAGGGGGGATCAGAACGATGAGACAAGTCTCAAGACTGCTCGCCGGCCTCACGGCCGTCGGTGCGGCCGCGTTCACGCTCGTGGGGGCTACCGCGGCGAGCGCCGCGTCGTCCACGGTCTACGTGTCCAAGCACGGCCGTGCCGGGAACTCGGACCGGTCGTGCGCCACCGCCCGGTACCGCCACATCAACCAGGCCATCCACGCCGCGCCGAGGGGCGGGAGGGTGGTCGTCTGCGGTGGCACCTACAAGGTGCAGGCCGTGGTGACCAAGTCGCTGGCCCTGGTCGGCCGGCACGGCGCCACCATCAACGCCAGGGGCCAGAAGCCGATCAGCAAGAAGCTGCCGGGCGGCAGCGGCGTGGTCGTTTTCGGCGCCAGGCACGTCGAAGTCACCGGGTTCACCGTGGTGAACGCCGGCTTCGACGCCATTCTCGTGGCGCGCAGCCGGCGGGTCCTGGTCTCGCACAACGTGCTGAAGGACAACGGGGACGTGGGCGTGGACTTCAACGGCACGTCAGACTCGCTGGCGACCCACAACCTCTCCGAGCACAACAAGGGCGGCGGCTTCCTGATCGCCGACGACCTGGGGCCGACGCACTTCGACGCGGTCACCTGGAACGAGGCCACCCGCAACCCGGGCGGTTGCGGGGTCATCATCGCCGGGCACTCCACGGCCGGGGTGTGGGGCAACTACGTCGCGCACAACCTGCTCACCTTCAACGGCCTCAACCGCAAGGAGCCCGGGGCCGGCGTGGTCATCGCCACCGAGGTCAAGGGCGAGCGGGTGTCTGACAACGACGTCGCCGACAACGAGATCTACGGCAACGGCCTGGCCGGGGTGACGATCCACTCCCACGTGCCGGGGCAGCGGATGAGCGGCAACCAGATCGTGGGCAACGACATCGGCAAGAACAACATCGTCGGTGACACGATCGGGCTGGCCCCGCCGGTCAAGGCCCACCCGGACCTGCGCACGACCGGGATCCTGGTCGGTGCCTCGTCAGCGATCAGGGTGTGGATCCACGGCAACTTCATCCACAGCAACTGGTTCGGGATCTACCTGAACGGCCGGATCCGCGCGCACATCTACCACAACCGCTTCCACCGGGTGCATAAGCACATCAAGGTGGCGTAGCCGCGGGACTGGTTCGGGCTGGCTGTCCTGCTCAGGCTTTGGCCGGGGAGGGCAGCCAGCCCCTTTTGCTGGCCGGGTCGTCTCGGGTCAGTCGGGATCAAAGGCGGCACGCTTCACGTGGCGCGCGCGCCTGCCCCGCTGATCCCGGGTTAGCGGGAGAAGGCGATGGGCATACAGCGGGGTGGCTGCCGGTTGAGGTCCATGTGCTGGACGCAGGGTCGCAAACCCCTGCAAGCTGGCACTGATGTGCCCCGGGATTCAGCCCCCTTCCGCCACGTGGAGCGCCAGCTATGGAAGTCAAGGAACTCGGACATCTAGTCCTCTACGTTCGCAACCTCGATCGCTCCGCGTCGTTCTACCGGGACGTGCTCGGCTGGCGCCAGATCATGGGCGGCCCCGGCGACGCGCCCACCCCCTTCCGGGCCGCGGCCTTCTCCGCCCCGTCCGGGCGTACCCACCACGAACTGCTGCTCATCGAGGTCGGCGAGGACGCGGCCAACCTCCCGTCGGGCCGCCGGGTCGGGCTGTACCACTTCGGCCTGAAGATCGGCGACAGCGACGACGAGCTCCGCGAGGCCCTGGCCGCCCTGGAGGCCAACGCGGTCAACGTGGTGGGGGCCAGCGACCACACGGTGACGCACAGCCTGTACATCACCGACCCGGACGGGAACGAGATCGAGCTGTACGTGGACATGCCCGGGGTGGACTGGAAGAGCGACCCGTCGCTGGTCGCGGCGCCCATCAAGCCGCTGAAGCTCTAGGCGCCGGCGACGGGCGGCGGCCGTGCGTGCGGCCCCGCGTCGAGGCCGTCGTCTGATTCGGAACTGGCTTGCGCGGCCGGGGTTGCGGGCGTGTGAACGCGGCCTGGATGTCCTGTAGGCTGCTGCGTGGCAACGGGACGTGGCGCAGTTTGGCAGCGCACTTGACTGGGGGTCAAGGGGTCGCCGGTTCAAATCCGGCCGTCCCGACCATTGCGTTGCAGGTCAGAAGGGGTTTCGGATCTTGGTCCGGGACCCCTTTTCGATCTTCGGGAGCCAGACGGGGAGCCACCTGGGTTGGTGTTTCTTGGTGACGTTGGTGACGGGCTAGGCCGATCTGGCCCGCTTCTTGCTGAGGATCTTGTTCATGGCCGTGGCGCCGGTGGTGAGCGCGGGCCTGATCTCGTGGCGGTAGACGGACTCGGTGACGGTTGTGCCGCTGTGGCCGACCAGGTCGCTGATGTCCTCGATGCGGACGCCGTGGGCGCTGAGGATGGACACGAACGAGTGCCGTAGCTCCCGTGGTGCCCACTCCTCCCCCAGCCCCGCGGCTCTGGTGATGACGGCGAACTCGCGGCGGACCTGCCAGCGGTCCAGCGGGGTGCCGTCCTCGCGGCAGAAGACCAGGTCGTGGTCCTGCCATTTTGTGCCTGCCTGGAGCCGTTCGGCGGCCTGCCGCTTGCGGTGCTCCTTGAGCGCCTCGACTGCCTTCTGGGGCAGCTTGAGGAGGCGGCGGCTCTTGCGGGTCTTGGTGTCGCCCTTGGCCCGCACGGACCGGTAGACGGCCACCGTGCCCTCTTCGAGGTCGACCTCAGACCATCGGAGCGCTCTTGCCTCTTCGGTCCGGACCCCGGCCAGCAGGGACACGACCACGTAGGCGGCGAGCCGGTGCTGGCTGCCCGTCCCTACGTGGTCGAGCAGCCGGACCGCCTGGTCCAGGGTCATGGCCTTGGACGGGCGGCCCTCCTGGCCGTCGGGTACGAGGATCAGGCTGGCCACGTTGCGGCGGACCTTGTCCCGGGCCTGGGCGTGCCGGATGGCCCGTTCCAGGATCTGGTGGATCAAGCCTGAGTGTCCGGGTGGAGAGTTCCTCCGCCCGGTCGTCCATCCACGTGTCCAGCTCGTCGGCGGTCAGCTTCTTGAGCCTGGCCGCGCCGAGGTGCGGGATCAGGTGGTGGTCCGCGAGCGAGCGGTAGTTGCTGACCGTCTCCGCGGACTTGCCCTTCATGCCCTGGTCCAGGAAGTCACTGATGGCGTCGGCGACCGTGTAGCCCTCAGCCGCAGTGACACCGGCCGCCAAATCCTCCACGACTTCGCGCAGCTCGTCCTTGACCTGAGCCTTGGTCCGGCCCTTGCGCTTGACCCGCTGGCGCTTGCCGGTGGCGTCGAAGCTCGGGGCAGATCAACAAGCAAGCTTCCATAGGGAATCAAATCCGGCCGTCCCGACAGGGTATGGGCAGGTCAGATAGGGTTTCGGGCGTCGGCCCGGAGCCCTTTTTTGATCTCCGGGAGCCAGACGGGCACTTGATTCCTCGTCAATGTCTCGTGCAATGCCGAGGCGCTGGGGGACCGTGACGTTACAGCCATGGAGTTGCGTAGGCCGACGAACCAGCCGTCTGGCCCTTTGTGGTCCCATTGCTGCGCGCCGTTGACACGCGCGTCGTGCCCTGGCTTGTCGGCCGGGCAGACACCATACGGAGGCATGCCCATGCATCAGAGCCTTCCTTGGCATCGTGATCGCGATGTACTTCGACGACCATCCATCGCCTCATTTCCGCGCGTTCTACAGCGGTGAATCGGTCTCCATCGGCATCGACCAGCTCACCGTGCTCGGCGGGGGTATTCGAGTCAGTACGCGATCTCGAGCACTTTGCCCCGGTGCGCCTCGATCCGGAGATCGGCACGATCACCTGGCCCAGCGGAGCGGACGTCGCGCCAGAAGTCCTCTACGAGAGAGCGTCGGCCCGTCCGGTGGCCGCCTCCTGTCAAGCGGCAGGCAGCCACGGAGGTCGGCGGCTAAGCGGCTGTGACTTGATCTCGTTTGGATGCTGCTGTTCACGGCTTCCCGCAGACCGATCGCAGCACCTGGCACCGTAATGACGGACATCCGAGCCCGCCGCCAGCGGCCAGATCCAGGATGACCCTCGCGGAACAGCTCCGGACACAAACCGCGGAACGTACTGCCATCACCAGCCTGGCCGACCGCCGTCTCAGACTCCGAGCGCACCCAATCGCCCCGACGTGGCAGGCTGCGGCGCCGACGTTTCCCTGGATCCGGGTGGCTGCCACGGCTGTCCGCTCGTCCCGTGCCGGGGGACCTTCAATACCAGGGCGACAGTGTCGTCGCTGCTGGCTCCGCCGCTGAAGGCGAGCGCGGCCTGCTGGATGGTGTCCGCGATCCGCGCCGCGGACATGTCACCCAGGCCGGCGATGACGTCGCGGAGCCTGTCCTCGCCGTAAAGGTCGTGGTCAACGTGGCCGCGAGCCTCGGTGACACCGTCGGTAAACAGCACCAGGCTGTCACCGGGCCGGAGGAGCGCGCGTGAATCGTACAGATCGGGATCGTGGAGGATCCCGAGCAGGGTCCCCGGCTGCCCGAATGTCTGCACGCGCCCATCGGCGCGGCGCACCAGGGCCAGGGGGTGACCGCCGGAGCAGATCCGCACCGTCGCTCCCACAGCCGTCGGGCGGACCGTGGCATAGATCGCGGTCAGGAAGCGCGGGTCGTCGGTGAGCCACTCCAGCAGCGCCTGGTTCAGCGCCGCCAGAATCAGCCGCGGCCTGGTCTCCCGGTGTGCTTCCGCCCGGAGGGTATAGCGGGCCAGCGCTGTGCTCTTGGCGGCCGGGACCCCCTTGCCGCATACGTCGCCGACTACCATTCCCCAACTGCCCCGGACCGACGGGAATACGTCGTAGAAGTCCCCGAGCACCTCAGCGCCTGTCCCCCCGGCCACGTACCGCGCTGCCACCTGCAGACCCGGGATGATCGGCAGCTGCGACGGCAGCAGGCTTTCCTGCAGGGTCTGCGCCAGCACGGCGCGGACCGCGCCGTGCTGCACTGCGACCTGCAGCGCGACTTCACCCGAGGCGACGTAGGCCAAGGTCTCCAAAACCTCGACGTCGCCCGTACTCCAGTGGCGTGGCAGGTGGTCGGCCACGCAGAGCGCGCCCACGACATGGCCGTCGGGGCCATGCACGGGGAACCCTGCCCAGGCGATCACGGCGGTCGCCCCGGCCGGGCCACTGATCGTGGCGCGCGGATCCACCCGGGCGTCGTCAATGACCAGTTTCCCCCCGGAGTCGATCACATGCTGGCACAACAACTGGCTGACTGCGTCCGGCTGGTCGGCAATGTCCACTGGGCCGGGACAGATCCTTCCGGAGGAAGGGTGCTCACCGGTGATCGTGACGGACGCCAGCGGCGTGCCCACGACCATCGCGGTCAGCCGCGCAACACGGTCGAAGGGCTTCTCCGCCTGGATGCCCGGCACGCCAGCCTGCCGTGCTGCAAGCCGGGCTAGGCACTCCGGGCGCGTTCACCGGGATGAGCCTGGTCACCGTACCGACTACGGCGGGGGCCGGATCCGGGACATTACTGCGGACTGTCATATCTGCCGCTTTCCGCCGGGGTTGTGACATTGCACTCAGAAATCCGGGCGAAGCGGGGTCCAGGCCTCGAATTTCCAATTGAACCACAGAACTACCCAGTCCACATCAGCCTTTATCCAGATCCCCGGCTCGCCGTCTAATAGGGCAGGTCGCAGGGTCCTCTTCCGTCTTCTCGATCAGCGGCTCCCCCGCCAGTTTCGTGCGCCATGAGTGGCCGCTCTTGTCAATCCCGCAGTCCGCTCCGCAACGCTCGCTAACCCAGGTCCGGGCTGGCACAGAGAGATGGGTCGGCCATGGCACGGTTTCGTCCGCTCAGACACAATCAGGCAATTTTGAGCAACTTGGCCCAATGATTCCGGACACGTGCACATCAGGGTACAGAGACACCCTTAAGTGTTATTTACCGGATTGCTACCGATTTCTCCTCCTTAGAATTGTCCCAATCCTCCCGCGATTCCTCCGCTCTCAAGCCCATAACGGCCGCCGCACGCATCCTGTACACCGTTTCCGGAGCGGACGAACTACCTCCCCGGCCTGGAGACCATCCTGGCGATCGTCCACCTGTTCTCCGCCACCACTCGGTCCGGCTGGCGTCGGCTGGACGAAAAAGTCGCCGCGATCGGCGCTAGCAGCGCTGTCCGGCCGGTCGCCTTCCACCTGATCTATCGCTCCGGCTGCCCGCTCACCGCCGGCTCCTCGAGGATCAGCTCACCGACTATCGCGGTCCGGCGACCGTTCATGGCCGCGCAGACAGTGCGAACTCTCCGATTAGGACGCATTGAGATTTGGGTGCAGTCCCCCCGGACAAACGAGAAGCTCGACCCTGCCGCGCTACCCGGCGAGTTCCTCGCCGTACTTGTCCGGGCGCCACCGGGGTACCGGTCGGCCATGGCGCGGCACAGTTCCCCAGCACCGGGCAGCAGTTCAGCCAAGCCGCAACGCCGCGCTGCCGTGGCTGATGGCTTCGTCCAGATGGCCGCGCCTGGCCGCAAGCAGCCCGAGGTTGAGCCGCATCGTGCCAAGCCGGGTCGGCCATCCGCCAACCTCGCCGCACTGGCGGACGACCTCTCGCACCTGCGCCTCAGCGGCGGCGTCATAACTCCCGAGCCAGGCGAGGATGGTCGCCACGTAGAACTCGTACTTCGCGCCGTCGAACACGAAGTGATCCCCGTGTTGCTCCGGGGTGCCAGCCGGTCCAGCCGAGTACGGCTGACTCTGTAGCGATAGCTGTACTCGGGCGGCCTTAACCCCCGCGCGCTCAAGCCCCGCTTCCGACAAGGCCACCGTCTCGGGGTAGCCGCCCTCGACGAGAGCGAACCAGGCCGCAATCTCGAACGACCATGCCACGAGCACGGCGTGGGCCGCCTGGCTGGCGAACTGCCGTGTCATCCGGCACGCTGTGCGTGCGGTCACTGCGTCGCCAGTGTCGTAGCAGGTGCAAGCGATCAGCGCCGAGAGCCACCCGGAGATCACGAGCAGTTCCCGGTGCTGGGCCAGCGTGACCCGGCCGCCCAGCAGCCGCGTCACGTACCGCAGGTGCCGCCCAGCCCGCGCCGACAATGCCGCTGCGTCAGCGCCCGGGTAGTCCCTGCACATGCCGTCCACGGCGACGTTAAGCAGGTCCAAGGTGCCGCTGCCGAGGTCGGAGGCTTCGGCGCGGCGGGCCAGATCGATCAAGTCAAGGTCAGTGACCAGCGCGCCCGGTGCCACGGCAGGCGCGAGTGCCGCAAGCCCACCTCCGGCGCCGAGCACTTCGTCAAGGCGCGCTGCGAGTTCAGGCGAAGGCCGTTTCTGCCCGCGGGCGATCTTCGAGAGGTTCCCGGAATCGCAGGGCACGTGCCGGGCCAGATCGCGTAGGGACATGCCCCGCTCCGCCAGCAGACGCCGCAGCTCACTGCCTAAGTCGGACATCGCCTGCACCAACTTTGCGTGACTGCTGCCTGCTGCCTCCCTCAGCGGGCAGCGGGCATCGCCTTCCAAGCTACGCCTTGCGGCTGTTAACTGCCAGTAAGCCAGCAATCACACACAGGGGGTACGCGATGGGGCACTCGCCCGGAAATGACACCGCCGCATTAGAAAAGCTCGCCGCCGAACTCTACGCGCGTGGCTACGAGGCCCGGCTCACCGTCCCCAACGGCGGGCCGCCTTGGTTAGCGGTCATCAACCCGGCAGCGACGATGCTCGCGGAGACGGTCACGGCGTACGCGGGATGGTTCTGGTGGCCGTGGGCGGACCGGATCGCGCCAGCGGGACGCGGCAACCGCGGCTGACGCCATCGCCCGGGTACTGGCCCTCGCGTCGGCAGGCGACGGCAAGTGAACGGCGGCGATGCGGAGGAGGAGCCGCTGCGGGCACTCTCCGACATCCGCCAGCGGTTTCCTCAGTGGCACATCAGGCGGTCGGGGGACGGCTGGCAGGCAACTCCCCGGGCCACATGGTCCGTCGCCGCGTCCACCCTTGAGGATCTCTACAGGCGCCTGGAGCGCGAGGAGGACCGACGGGAAGGCGCCTCCCAGGCTGATCCCGGGCGCGGCGAGGCCAGCCTGACCGGGATCCTGCCCAGGCCCCGGGAGGCTCCCCACTGACAGCCCGGGCCGGGGTCCCCCCACGGGACAGAACGGCTCGCCCTGCGACCCCGGCCGGATGCCAGGCGCTCAGCGAGCGTCAGCGCCGTAATTGCCTCGTTGCGGGTCAGGGGCCCGGGCCAGCCCGTCACGCGCCATAGGTGGTCGACGCGGACCGCAGCGATGATCTCCGCGCCGTTGATCTCCAGGGACATGAAGCCTTCGTTGATCTTTGATTGACATGGGTGTCCCCTCTCGCCGGGGGGAGTCACGGGAGCCAATCAGGGGAGCCATTGCCGTCAGACTCCCCCGGACCCGCCGCGACCACCCTAAGGCGTTATTGCTGGTGAGCGGCTCCCCGTCCAACTCCGTTCGACCTGCTCAGACCCCCGAGTCGTGCCTGGGGGTCAAGGGGTCGCCGGTTCAAATCCGGCCGTCCCGACCAATGCTTGGCAGGTCAGAAGGGGTTTCGGATCTTGGCCCGGGACCCCTTCTCGATCTTCGGGAGCCAGCCGGTCACTTGACCCCGCGTCACGCACACCAGCCGCCTCCCACGTCGCGACCTCTTCGGCGCTGTTTGACCGGGCCGCTCGCCGCAGCCCTGATCTCCCCGCCCGGGCCGGATGGGCCGGATCCGGTGACCGGATGACGCGGCGTCGTATGCTCGATCCAAGTGATCACCGCAGTGGAGGACTCTTGTGACCGGCTACCATCCATGACTCTGGCTGATCTCGCTGGCCGCCTGGCGCGGACGCCGGACGTCAAAGTGCGATGGAAGCTCGTGTGGGAGTTCCTGGAAGAGTACAGGTGGGAACCAGGCGACGTTCAACCGTCGATGCTAAGCGACGAGCCGGTCCCAGTCGGCGACGATAGATGGGACGCGCTGTTGGCGGCACTGGCTGAGCATCTGGCCGCAGGGCATGATCTTGCCCCGCCAGAGTGGGCGGAGACTCGCGTGCTGCGGCGGCCATGGTTCCCCGCGGAATTGGAGATTCAGCGGGCCGATGCGCTGGTCTGGGCGCCAGCTGCATTCCGCAAGCATGGGGTGTATCTCTCCGCACGCGATCTGGAGGCTGCGTGACCGATGCGGGCGATGTCCTTTTTGGCCGGGCGGACCTGAGCGCGCCTTCACTGCCCTGGGGGAGCGTCTTGCCCGGCGGGGTATTGTCGCCGACGTATTTGTAGTCGGTGGTGCAGCGATGGCCCTGGCTTACGACGCCAACCGAGTGACCCGCGACGTCGATGCACGGTTCATGCCGAGTTACCCCGCGAGTGGGGTCATGCCTACGTGGTCTGGTTTCAGGCAGGCCAGTACTGCGCGTAGAGGCGGGACAACGCTGTGCTCTGCCGTCGCCCGAAGCTGGACGAGCTCGGCAAGGAAATGGACACGGACCACCAAGCCTGTGCCGTGCTCGCCTAAGCCGCGAGCATCCGTGGCTTGTGGCCCGCGCGTAGTCGCCTGAGATTACGGCTCAACCGCGATCGACGGTGGGTTCCTGAACCAGCAGCGCGCTCACCGGGCGGTCGGCAGCCGAATGAGCCGCGATCACCCGGGCCGCCTGGTCCGCACGAAAAACACTCAAATTACTTTCCTTGCGGCCCGAACCGGGCGAGAATCGGTAACGTTCCGGAGCTGGAACCCTGAAAACCGGGGAAATAAAATGGAGGATATTCATGAGCAGCCCCTACCAGCCGTACCCGCAGGACCCGTCGGGCGGTTACGGGCAGCCGCCCCCCGCAGGACGGCTGGGACCCCAGCCAGCGGGGCTATCTGCAGGGCGGCCCCGTCGGCTTCGGGGAGGCGATCTCCGAGGGTTTCAGCAACATCGTCACCTTCAACGGCCGCGCATCACGATCCGCGTTCTGGTGGTTCTTCCTCGGCGCCATCATCATCGATCTGATAGGCGCCGTCATCGGGAGCGCGGCCCATGCTGTCGTGATCCAGTACATCATCTACGTGATCGTCGCCATCGTGACAATCAGCCTGTCGGTCCGGCGGCTGCACGACTCCGGCAAGAGCGGATTCTGGTGGCTCATCGGCTTCATCCCTGTCATTGGCACCATCACGCTGATCGTGTTCTACTGCCTTCCCGGGACGCCTGGGCCGAATAAGTACGACGCATAGCGGGACAGTGAGCACGCCGATGGTGATCTGCGGCTCCAGCTGCCGCTCCTTGGAGAATCCGCTCTCGCGGAACCCGTCACCCTCATCAGACTTGAAATACAAGGTGGTGACGTCATACAAGACCAGCTAAGCAGCAGGTCAAAACCCATGCGGGCCACAGCAGCAGAGTGCAGTAAATTGGGGTAGCCGCTGCTTTATCTCCCGTTGGCCATCGAGGACGACTCGGGACGACTTGGTCTCGGTGGGGAACTCTGGACGCAGCAGCACTTGGCGCTGCGCCACCTTGTGAGCCTGCGCGCTGAGCGGTGAGATGCCTCCTGGTCTGTCCCCTGGCTGCCTAGCCCACTTGAGCCTTGACGGATCGGCCTCAGTTGATCCTTTCCACGCCGTAGGTGACTTTGTCAGTGTCACTGGGTGCGCACGGCGGCGTCGGCTGACCACTTGGGGACCACACGGCATGCGCCCAACCGGACAACCAGCATGTCGGCACACCGACCACTCCCCCGCCGTGACCGGACCGATCGGCGAAAACGACTAGTCCGCAGTCCTGGGGTCAAGAGGTCGCCGGTCCGGCTGGCGGATAAGCCCAGATGCATTAGCTTGCGGCGTGTCCGTGGCCATGAGAAAGCCCCCGCTGAGGGGCTGTATCACGTCGAGCGCCGTGCCCAAGCGGTCCTTTTCGATTTCAAGATCGTAGCGGGCCTGCAGGTTCATCAGAATCGCTCCGAGGTTCCCAAGTAGCGGAAAAGCCCCAGGGCCGTATCGGCGCTGATGCGGCGCTGCCCGTGAACGATTTCGTTGATCCGCCTGGCTGGCACGTCCACCGCCTTGGCCAGCCGGTACTGGCTCACCCCCAACGGCTCCAGGAACTCAGTCAGCAGGATCTCGCCGGGATGTACCGGCGGCATGATCGTGGCGGTCACCATCGAGTCCACCTAGTGGTAGTCAACGATCTCCACGTCCTCCGGGCATAGCTGGGACACGCTGTTGGCGGCGCTTGCTGAGCATCTGGCCGCGGGGCATGATCTTGCCCCGCCGGAGTGGCGGAGACTCGCGTGCTGCGGCGGCCATGGTTCCCTGCGGAATTGGAGATTCAGCGGCCGACGCGCTGGTTTGGGCGCCAGCTGCCTTCCGCAAGCACGGGGTCCATCCCTCCGCACGGGACCTGGAAGCTGCGTGACCGAGGCGGACGATGTCCTTTTGGCCGGGCGGAACTCAGAGCGGGCCTTCACTGCCCTGGGAGAGGCCTTGCGCGCATCCTCCACCGCCCGATCACCCAGTTCACGATCCTGCCACCGCCATGACCGTCACGAAACGCCGCGCGCCAGATGGAGCGCCCCAGACCTCGCCCCGGTCCGGGGAGGCGGCGACTGGGCGCGGCTAACGACGGGTGAACGTGACGTGGGTGACGCCGCTCGGGGAGCTCACCGACTCGATGGCGAAGCGCTCCTCCGGCCCTCCAGTCCGTCCCAGAGGGACTCGCCGCGGCCGAGGAGGATCGGCACCAGCGCGATGTGCATGTGGTCGATCAGGCCGGCCGCGAGGAACTCGCGGACGGTGGCCGGGCCGCCGCCGATGCGCACATCGAGGCCACCCGCGGCCTCCTGGGCCGCCGCGAGCGCCTCCGCCGGGCTGGCGTCGATGAAGCAGAAGGTGGTGCCGCCCTTCATCTCGACCGGGGGCCTTTCGTGATGGGTGAGCACGAAAACGGGGGTACGGAACGGCGGCTCCTCAACCCACCAGCCCTTCCACTCCTCATCAGTCCACGGCCCGCGCTGCGGGCCGAACTTGTTGCGCCCCATGATCTCCGCGCCGATACCCGGCCCCCAGCTGCCCGCGAAGGCGTCGTCGACGCCGGTGCTCCCGCCTTGCTGGCCCTGCATGACGTGAAACGAACGGGTGCCCATGAACCAGCCAGCAGCCGGCCGCCGGCATGCCCGAAGGGTGCCTCCAGGCTCTGGCCGGCGCCGGCGCCGAAGCCATCGAGCGAGACGGACAGGTTGTGAACACGAACAAGTGACATGACGGGCAGACCTCTCTGGTCGAAGCTGAGTTCATCGGTGCTCATGGTGTGGTCGTAGCCAGGATTGCCTTCTCGACATCTGAGCACCCTTGACACCTGAGCACCGGCGAACCGCTGGCTAGCCCGGACAAAGCGTCGCATGACACGTCCCGATCGCCCGATTCTGAGCTCTCCCCGCGTAGCGGACTCGGTCATGCTACGAGTGACTGCTCAGCGGGGCAGCTAAGCGGACCTGCGGCCGGTGCGGCCGTCACGGCTACCCCGCCGCGAGCCGGTCAACGTGGCAGAGCTGCGGCGCTTCTACGCCGACCCGCAGCGCCACTCCTGGCGCCTGGGCACCGAGGCCTCCGGCGGCGTCTTATCCGTCGGCTCCCGGCAGGTTGGTGGTGACCGCCGAGGGCGCCGGCGAGGGGATGACCTTGTGGGGGAAGACGGAGTGGATGAAGTGGGGGAAGGCGTGGGTGGCGAGCGGGGGGCCGACCAGGAGGACGGCCGACAGCGTGACAAGGATGCCGCCCGCTATCAGCTTGGTGCCGGTGGAGACGCGTTCCACGCTGATCCGGATCTTTCCATCGCGCACCTTCCGGCCGAAGTACAGGCCGGCCATGAGGGCCAGGAACGACTGGACGACGATGGCGGTGATGGCCTCGAGCGTGGTGAAGTACTGGCTGTAGCCGATTGTGAAGCCCACGATCAGTTCATCCACGCTGATGCTGATGCCGAGCCCGATGATGGCGCGACCGCGCGCTGCCACCAGCGCCCTCGCCTTCTCCGCCTCGTCGTCGTCATCGTCGTCGTTGAAGGCCTCGTCCAGCATCAGGATGCCAATGACGCCGACGATCACCGGCACGACGAGCGGGACGATATACCGGCCGACGAAGGTCAGGTCGATCACGTCGGCTAGGTGGGAGCGGTAGGCCAGCTGAAGTTCCTTGAGCTCGGTAGGGCTACCGAGTTGGTAAGGGTCGATGGTTATATGGGGGGGGCCGGCGATCAGGTGAATCAGCGGCGTCCCCACTGCCAACCCGATCAGCGGCATTATGGCTTCGAATGCGATGAATACCACTGTGACGCGCAGCAACTGCGCGCGCGTCAGCCGAATTTCCCCCAGGACGGCGAATGCGATAGCAAAGTTGTCAAGGCACAAAGGCAGGGTAAAAGCCAGCAGCCTAAGCATCTTCCCAACCTTTCGCTACCCGGCGTGACCGCCGCGTCTATGGCGGGTTGACCTCGCATCACGAGGAGGTAACACCCATTTAACGGCGGATCGGCCCGGCTGGTTCAACGTTCCGGAAAAAGACCGGCTACCTGGACTTAGTCCTCGTGCGGGCGAGGACCTGACAAGACGTCGGCCAGCATGGTACCACTAGGCAAAGGCGAGCGCAGGCTTGTTATAGATGTGTAATTAAATAATCGCGTTCGGTCACCAGAGGATGTAGTCCCAGACGTTTGCCTGGCGTATCTCAGGACCATCACTCCACTATCACCTTACGATCACGCGCTCCATCTGAGGCGTTAGAAGTAGAACTTCCGAATTTCCCGCGTCATGCCGCCTGGCTCGTCTAACCTATGCCTCCGAGAGCGGAACGCGCGGACGTGGAGGTGGATGCATGCATAACGAGCGTCGGTCCGCATGGCGGCGCCGCATGCAGGAAAGTGGCATGTCGCGCGTTGCGGGGCAGCTTGCCGTTCCCGCGGTGCTGGGGCTGGTGATCGGAGTGGTGCTCGCGTTCCAGTCGGGCACGAGCAACTCAGGTCTTACCCAGATCCCTCTCGGCACTTATGTGACCCCGACTGCCTCCGATACCGCTGCGGCGTTGGCGACGGCTGCTCCAGCGGCGAGCATGAAGTCCAATACCACCTGCGACATCATCGTTCCGGCTAACCCGCTGAGCGCGCAGGGGCTGGCTACTCCCTATCAGCTCACCGGTCCCAACGGGATGACGCCGGCGCAGTCGGGGTGCGAGATGAGCAACGGGGCGAAGCTGGGGGCCTTCGTCCAGGCCACGATCCTGGACCCGGCCACCGGGGCGCTGTCGGTCTATGAGCCGCTCGTGATCACGCAGGGCACCAGGCCGGACACGCCGGGCATGAAGCTCAATCCGCCCGTGATCCCGGCGGACGCGGTCGTGACGATCGACTTCGGGTTCAACGGCACGGACCTGGTCCAGGTGGGGGCGACCCCGACCACGCTCGCGGATGCCCACTGCGTCAGCGGCCAGGCGGGGTCGGCCTTCGGGCAGACGTCGTTCTGCAACGGGGTCAACTTCTTCAACGCGGTGCGGCAGGCCGAGCGGAAGGGACTGCTCAAGGTGCCGTCCCCGGGTACCTCGAACGCGATCGTCCCGTCGGGCGGCGACCTGGGCACGGGCCGGTCGTGCCCGGTCATCAGCAACTTCGAGGTGGCCGGCCTGGACCCGGGCGAAAGCGTGACCACCACCTACCTGCTCAACCCGCTCACCGGCCAGACGGCGCAGGACAACGCGACGTACCGGGGTTACGTCGCAGGGGCGACGCTGCTGCACGGCAACAGCGCAAACGCCGTGCTTGACCAGTACGTCGACCCGATCCTCGGGTGCACCCCGTTCGAGGCGCCCGACCTGTCCAACGCCAACGTGCCGGCCTTTTCCGAGGCGCTGGACGAGATAGCGGCGGGCGCGTATCAGCCGAAGACCGCGGCGCTGGTGCCGGAGAACGACAAGGTGGTAATGGACGGCGGCAAGTCCGACCCGGCGAAGACCGACCTGTACCGGGAGGAGCTGGGGCAGGCCCCCGTCAGCGCGGCGACCGACAAGTCCAGCAGCCCGGCGATGTACTGCCAGAACCTCGTCGACATCCAGACGCCGTTCCTGGCGGCCAACCAGAAGTTGCTCGCCACCGGCCAGTCGCCGGTGACGGCGACCGCTGACAACCTGCTTACCTTCCTGGCGAACGACCTGAGCGCGTCCTTCACCAGCCTTGGCTGCCAGCAGTTCCACCTGACGAATCCCGTCACGCTCAAGCGGAACAGCGCTGGCGTGGCGATCGCGGCGACCTTCGACACCGCCGTGCAGACGGCACGGTGACAAAGGAGTCAGGCAATGGATGTCCAGGAAGTAGGCGAAAGCGGACAGCACACGCGCCCGGACGACGACGATGACGACGTGAGCACACGTGATGCCGAGGACTCGGAGGACTCCGACGACGATGATGATGATGATGACGACGGGTCGTCCCGGAAGCCTGGCGGAGCAAGCCCTTCAGGCTCACCGTGATGGCGGCGGTGGTCATCCTCATGGCGGGGATCGGCTTCGGCGTCGGCAAGCTGACCGGGGTCGGCGACAACGTGGTTCGCC
>CAVUKT010000058.1:0-5644 GCA_963742055.1 uncultured Actinomycetes bacterium
GGCACGACGGTCCAGCACAGTTGCCGCGTTCCGCCAGGCGCCCGCGCCGGGCAACGCGATCCGCCACCGCGGCGACGACGTGGCCGAGGGCACTGTCCTGCTCTCTCAGGGCACCTTGGTCGGCCCGGTGCAGATAGCCCTGCTGGCCGCGTCCGGCCACGGCGAGGTGCTGGCCCGCACGCCGCCCCGGGTCGCGATCATCTCGACCGGCAACGAACTCGTCGAGCCGGGCACTCCGCTGATCCCCGGGCAGATCTGGGAATCGAACAGCTTCATGCTGGCCGCGGCCGCCCGGCGGGCCGGCGCGACCGTCCGGCGGCATCGCCTGCGCGACGACCCGGCCGTGGTGCTCAGCACCCTCGAAGGCCTGGTCAGCGACGCCGACCTGCTGATCACCAGCGGCGGGGTGAGCATGGGCGGCGAGCACGACGTGGTCAAGGCCGCCCTGTCCAAGCTGGGCACGATCGCGTTCCGCAAGGTCGCCATGCAGCCCGGGATGCCGCAGGGTTTCGGCGTGCTCGGCCCGGACGCCACCCCGATCTTCACCCTGCCCGGCAATCCGGTCAGCGCGTACGTGTCGTTCATCCTGTTCGTGCAGCCCGCGCTGGATGCCCTGAAAAAGCTTTCTCCGCAACGACAACCGCTGGCCGACGCGGCCCTCACCATGAGTGTGCGGTCCCCCGCGGGCCGGCGGTCGTATCTGCGGGGCATTCTCGATCCGGCCCGGCAGACCGTGGTGCCGCTCACCGGCCAGTCGTCCCACCAGCTTGGCGCGCTGGCCCAGGCCAACGCGCTGATCATCGTGCCGGAGGACGTCACCCGGCTGGAGGCCGGCGAGGGTGTCAACGTAATGTGCCTGCCATGACCGGTGCCAGCGCTGAAGGTGGCCGTTCGAGGATCGGCTGAGCCCGGCCGGCGACGTGCCGCGGTCTCGCATCTCGACCAGTCCGGGCATGCCCGGATGGTCGACGTGTCGGGCAAGGACGTGACCGCCCGGCAGGCTCGCGCGTCGGGCCGGGTGCTGCTGTCCCCCCGGGCGATCGCGGCGCTCCGGGCCGGTGAGGTGCCCGAAGGGCGACGCGCTCGCGGTAGCGCGGATCGCCGGGATCCAGGGCGCGAAGAAGACGCCCGGACCTGATCCCGCTGTGTCACCCGATCGGGCTGCACGCCGTCTCGGTCGAGCTCGAGGTGGAGGACGACGGGGTGGCGATCACGGCGACCGCGCGGACCGCGGACCGGACGGGCGTCGAGATGGAGGCGCTCACGTCGGTGACCGTGGCCGCGCTGGCGCTGATCGACATGATCAAGGCGGTGGACCCGGCGGCGGTGATCACGGACGTGCGGGTGGACGAGAAGACCGGCGGCAAGACCGGGATGTGGTCCCGGTCATGAGCCCGTGGTCCCGATCATGAAGGGGTGGCGCCGGTCATGAGCGACGCGTGGAGTGACGCGACGGACGGCGGGATGGCCCAGCGGCCCGGTGATCCGGGCGCTGGCCATCACGATCTCGAACCGGGCGTCGGCCGGGGTGTACGAAGACAAGTCCGGCCCGGTGCTGGCCGACCTGCTGGCCGAGGCCGGGTGCGCGGTGGACACCCAGGTGGTCCCGGACGGCGACCCGGTCGAGCAGGCCCTGCTGGACGGGGTCGCCTCCGGGTACCAGGTGATCGTGACCACCGGCGGGACGGGGCTGACCCCGGGCGACCGCACCCCGGAAATGACCCGGAAGGTCATAGACCGGGAGATACCTGGCATAGCGGAATCGATCCGGGCCGCGGGCGTGGCGGCCGGGATTCCGTCGGCCATGCTGTCCCGCGGTCTGGCGGGCCTGGCGGGCGATGTCCTCATCGTTAACCTGCCCGGGTCCAGCGGCGGGGTGAAAGATGGCATGCGGGTGCTCACCCCCGTCCTCGCGCACGCCGTTGACCAGGCCCGAGGCGGAGATCACCCGCGTTCGGGGTGATTGACCCGGCGGTCACCAGGGCATCACCGGGCATAACCGCCGGGTGCGGGAAGTTGGGACATTACGTCACAGCGGTGTTTTCATCGGGTGTCCGCGTAGCGTTCCGATCGCTAACGGGGGAATGATGGGCCACGTGGGACGAATGCGCGGCTGGCCAGTCACGATCGTGGAACCGGCATTGCTGGACGCCCCGATCGGGCTGCGGCCCGTGCGGGCCCGGGACGCGACGACGTGGCGTGACGCCCGGGTGCGGAACGCGGACTGGCTGCGCCCCTGGGAACCCACCAACCCCGAGACCCCCCTGTACCGCTCCACCATCAGCCCGTATCTGTCCATGGCCCGCACCATGCGCCGGGAGGCCCGCCAGGGCCTGGCCCTGCCCTGGGTGGTCACCTACGGCGGCCAGTTCGCCGGGCAGCTCACCGTGGGCAGCATCGTCTGGGGGTCGGCGCGGATCGGCCCAGGTCGGGTACTGGATCGACGAGGCGTACGCGGGCCGGAACATCACCCCGACGGCGCTGGCGATGGCGCTGGATCACTGTTTCTTCGTGGTCGGGCTGCACCGGGTCGAGGCGAGTATCCGGCCGGAGAACCAGGCGTCGCGGCGGGTGGTGGAGAAGCTCGGGTTCCGCGAGGAAGGGCTGCGCCGCCGGTACCTGCACATCGACGGGTCGTGGCGCGATCACCTGTGCTACGCGCTGACGGTGGAGGACGTGTCCGGGGGGCTGCTGCCCCGCTGGCGCAACGAGTTGTCGGCCCGGCGGGCCGGAACTACGTGATCTGAGCTGCCCGCCCGGCGGCCGGGAACTACGTGATCTGACCCGCGATCTCACGACACACCGGGCCTAATGCTGTTCATCACCAGCGCTGGCCCTTACCGTGCGTCACGTGAGCAAGCCCGCCACGCGGCCATCCATGCGTGCCTTCAGGTGCTGCGTGGCCCCGTGCTGGGCCTTTTCGTGGCGTTTGGTCCCCCAGGCGGCGGGTGCGGCCCGGTGAGCAGCGCCATCCTCTACTTCGCGATCGTGGCCATCTGGGCTGGGGTCCTCATGCCCCGGTGGCTGCGCCCCGGGCGCCGGCGCCGGTACGAGGTCACCGAGCACTTCGAGATGCACACCGAGGTCTACGAGACCGAGGCCCCGGCCGACGACGCGCCGCAGCGTGCGGTAACCGAGCGCGAGTTCACGGTCGAGGAAGAGATCACCTGGACCGAGGAGGACGCCGCCGAACGACGCGCCAACATCCTCAAGGCCCGGCGCCGGATGCTCGGCACGCTCGTGTTCCTCACGGTCGGGGCGCTCGCGATCGCCGGCGCTGGGGATCGCCGCCTGGTGGGTCATCATCCCGCCGGGCGCGATGCTGGGCGCGTTCGCGTTGTTGCTGCGTGAGGCCGCACGCAGCGATGCTGGGCAGGCCCGCAGGCGTGCCCACGCCGAGGAGACGCGCCGTCGCCGGTCCGAGGTCGGGGCCGGGCGCGAGGCTGCTCCGGTGACCGCTGAGACCCTCGAGCGCGTGGTCAGTAAGCCGGTGGCGCCGGAGCCGGTGGCGCCGGACGTGGCGGAGCAGCCGGAGCCGGTCATCGAGGTCGTCGCCTACTCCGCCGAGATCATCGACATCTCGGGGCGGGTCAGCGACCAGCTCTACGACCAGTACACCGACGCCGCCAACCGCGCCGTCGGCGATTAGCCCGCCACGCCGGGCGCGTCCGGAGCTCTAGGCGCAGGGCCGCCCGGGCCGCGCGCTCGCCTCCCCGCGGCGGAAAGCGACCGCCACAGCGGGATGAAGGTCACCAGGACGAACAGCCCGAACAAGCTGATCGGCAACATCCCCGCCCAGATACCGCGACGGATGCTCTGTCACACGTGACCAGTTGTCGTACCAGTTCGCGGTCATATCCAGGGCCATCACCCCGGCCGCCAGCCAGGCCGCGGCCGGTCGCATCAGCACTAGCAGCACGACCAGCAGTGGATCAAGAAGCACCAGGCCGACGAAGAACACCTGCGCCGCAACGGGTCCGTAGCCCGAATAGGCAGTGAGCCCGCCACGGGCCAGATCCCTGACATGGGCGGCCGTGCCATCGGTGAAACCGGCCACGTACGCCACGAGCAAACACTTCGTCCACGGCGGCTGAACTCGCCAGCGCTCCCGCCACCTCACCCGCACCACCTAAGGCTACGAGCCCACTTGAAAACTCAGGCAGCGCGCGAGCGCTCCGCTCGTCTTCCGTCGTTCGGTCGTCAGGCGATTCCGTCCCACCACTTGAGCACCCTAAGCGCGCGGAGGGTGTTCCAGCGGCTCGGCGTGCCCACGCCGCCCTCAAGATCGAAGTGGACGCGACCCGGATGGATGCGGTCGAGCAGCCACCGGCCGTCGGGCTGCCGCTTCGACTGCACGACCGCTACCGCCTCCGCCATCCGGGGATCCGGGTCCGCACCCGACCGCCGGAAGTAGTCGAGCGCACGCAGCACGTCGTAGTGCCAGTAGTACGGAAACACGAACTCGAGATACGCCGGCTGGACGACGGCCCCCGTGGTCTTGCGGCGGAACAGGCCGCGCTCGAGCAGGTACTCCTCACCGCTCCGGCGGGCCTTGCGCACCTCGCGCGGACCCGCCGATCGCGCGCTCGAACTCAAGCAGGCCGTCGAGCACGTTGATCGTCGTGTCGAAGGAGGACCGCACCGATCCGTTCTCGGCCTCGCAGTTCCAGCCCCCGTCAGCGAGCCGCTCGGCCACAACCCGCTCGACGACCGGTCCCACGTCCACCCCGAAGTACGCCCCGGTCTCGATCGTCCTGCCGTTGATGCAGGGTTCAACCTCCCCGTCGAAGTACCGCTGCCCGGCGTGCTCCCAGCGGCCGTTCTCCGCAACGAGCCCGATCACCCGGCGGGCGGACTCCGACGCCGGGTCAAGCCCGAGGAGCTGCAGGGTCTGCAGCGTGTGCATCGTGGCCGTCCAGGGCTGCCCCGGTTCACTGCCGGTATAGGACGCCGGGAAGCAGGCGCCGCCGTCCCAGAGCCCGTCGGGATCCTCCAGCGCGAGGAGGCGCGCGCCCCAGCCATCGTGCTCCACCCGGGCCCGCTCGGCCGCCACGTCATCAGCCGACCCGTTCGTGAGATCCCGTAGCACCTGCCAGCGGATGGCGGGGTCACCTTCGAGCAGCCAGTCGATCACGCTCACGACGGCAGGTTAACCGGTCGGCTACGGCCGACCCGGCCTGCGGATGCGATGCGCGGACCGGGTTGCGAGTCGTGACCGGGAATGCTCGCGATCGCCAACGTCTCGTTCGTCGACGGCTCCGAGGAGCGGCCGGCCATTGGGAGCTAAGCGCCCGCGACTGGCGGATCAGGTGCGGCCGCAGCGCATACAGCAGTGACATTCAGTGACGAGGTAAACCGCCTCCGGATAATTCTCGATGGCCGCCAGTGGTCGGTTTCCGATGACCGCCAACACCAGATACGTCCCTGCCTGCGACAGCCGGTTTTCAAGCGGGCTCTAAGTAACGTGTGATGACCAGGCGGTTCCCCGGTCCTGTACGGCGGTCGAAGTGGCCGCGAGGACGGCTCGTCGCGCGAGCAGGCGCCGGTGTTTGCTACGCTGACGGCTGTTCCAGGGGCTGTAGCGCAGTCCGGTAGCGCACCTCGTTCGCATCGAGGGGGTCAGGGGTTCGAATCCCCTCAGCTC
>CAVUKT010000059.1:0-64038 GCA_963742055.1 uncultured Actinomycetes bacterium
GCTGATGCGCATCATCACCGGGCAGGAGTTCCCCAGTTCAGGCGACCTCCGGGTGTTCGGTGAGGCCCCGGCGGAGAACGACCCGGTGCTGCGGCGCATGGTGTTCGTGCGGGAGGAGCAGTCCTACCCGGACTTCCAGGTGCGGCATGCGATCCGGGTGGCCTCGTGGTTCTACCCGAACTGGGACGAGGACCTGGCCCAGCAGCTGCTCCGGGACTTCGACCTCCCGCCGCGGCGCCGGATCAAGCGGCTGTCGCGCGGGATGCGGTCCGCTGTCGGGATCGTCATCGGGCTGGCGGCCCGCGCCGAGCTGACCTTGTTCGACGAGCCCTACGCCGGCCTGGACGCGGTCGCACGCCAGCTGTTCTACGACCGGCTGCTGGCGGAGTTCGCCGAGCACCCGCGGACCATCCTGCTGTCCACCCACCTCATCGACGAGGTGGCGGACCTGCTTGAGCACGTCGTGATGCTCGACCACGGGCGGGTGGTGCTGGACGCGCCCGCCGACGACGTCCGCGGCATGGGCATGACCGTGAGCGGGCCGGCCACGGCCGTGGAGGAGTTCGTGGCCGGGCGCACGGTCTGGCACCGGCAGCGGCTCGGCTCGAGGGCTTCGGTCACGATCGCCGACTCGCTCGACTTCGCCGCGCAGGCCCGCGCCCGCGCATCTGCACCTGAGCCTGGAACCCCTGTCCCTGCAGCAACTGCTGGTCCACGCGGCCGGCGTCCCGGCCGACGAGAAGGTGAGCGCATGAACACGCTGGTGAACGTGGGCCGTTACCACCTGGTGGACCGCTTCACCTGGGTGGCCATGCCGTGGGGAATCATGGCGTTCAGCTTCCTGGTGAACATCGGCGTCGCCCTGTCCGTCCCGACCGGCCCGCGCGGGATCTACACCGGGGGACTGGTGTCGCTCTACATCTTCATGCTTCTCTGCGGGGCGCTGAGCATGACCAGGTCGCTGCCGTTCGGGCTGATGATGGGGATCAGCCGCCGGACCTACTACGCCGGCACCGCCCTGCTGGTGCTGGCCCTGAGCGTGGTCTACGGCCTCGGGCTGACCCTGCTGCAGCTCGTGGAGCGCGCCACGAACGGGTGGGGTCGTCAAGCTGCACTACTTCCGGATTCCGTGGATCATGGACGGCCCGTGGTATGAGACGTGGCTGACATCGTTCGTGCTGCTGGTCGTGTTCGTCCTGTACGGCATGTGGTACGGGCTGGTGTTCCGGCGGTGGAGCGTGCCCGGGCTGGTCACCTTCATCGCCGCCCAGATACTCGTGGCGCTGCTGGCCGTGGTGGCCGTGTCGGCGACCCACAGCTGGTCCGGGGTCGGGCAGTTCTTCACCACGGTGACCGCCCTGGCCCTGACCGGCGTGCTGGCCGTGGTCGCCGTGGCCATGGGGTTCGGCGGGCTCACCACCGTGCGCCGGGTCACCATCTGACCGCAGCGGCACCTGGACGCGGCCGCCGGCTAGAAGCCGGGGAACACCGCGCGGAGCCGGTCCAGCTCGATCCCCTCGGCCGTGTAGGCCGGGGTGTGGTCCGGGTCGAGCCGCCCGTAGAACAGCCGGAGCAGCGCCTCGGCGGGCAGCTGGATCTCCCCGTCCACCGCCGGAGCGCCGGCCTCGGCCCAGTCCGACAGGGTCACCGACTCCCCCACGTCGAGCAGGTAGTCGCCCTCGGGGGCGGTGGTGCGCAGCCGCACCCGGAAGGCGTCCCCCGCAGGCTTCGCGACGAACTGGAACAGCTGGGTGATCTGCTCCATGACCGGGAGGATCGCGTCGTCCGCCACGGACGCGCCGGGGTCGAGAGCTGACCGCCACGTCCCAGACGTGGATGGCGTGCTCGCTGAGGCGCAGCCGGACCAGCCCGGCCGCGTCCAGCTGGCGGCCGAAGAAGTCGAGCCCGATCGAGTCCAGTTCCTCGCCGGTGAGCTGCTCCAGCCGGCTGACGTGCTCGCCGTCCCAGGTCAGGGCGTCGGCGGCCTGCATCTCCGGGGTGCGGTTGTTCCAGGCGTCCCAGATGGCCGGGAACGCGCTCCTGGTCCAGCTGGCCGCGCCCGCCCAGCGCGGCGGCCAGGCTGAGGGTGGCGATCTCCGCGCCGCTGCCGAGGTGCGAGAGGACCTGGGCGATGGTCCAGTCCGTGTCGTAGGACTGGGCGCGCAGGTGTTCCGGGGTCAGCGGCCGCACCAGGCCGGCCAGCCGGTCGTGCGAGTTGCGCAGCACGCCGATCAGTGCGCGAGGATCAGTGGGCATGGCTAGCTCCCTGGAGATGGCCGGACCGGACGGCACAGCTTACCGAGACGCCTGGGCCAGCCGGGCGGGGCGATCCGGCCGGGGCGGCGGGGCGGGACGGCCGGCGGCACGGGGCGGCGGGCGAGGCGCGGACAGCCTAGGGTGAGCGGAATGAAGATTGGTTTTGGTGCCCCGGTCTCGGGTGTGTGGGCGACCCCGGACACCCTTGCGTCGATCGCGGCCAGCGCGGAAGCCGCCGGCTACGCCTCACTGTGGACCTTCCAGCGGCTGATGGTGCCCGAAGGCTCGGCCATGGAGCCCGTCTACCACAGCGTGCTCGACCCCATGGTGGCGCTCGGCTACCTGGCCGCGGTGACCCACCGGATCCGGCTCGGCGTCGCGGTGGTGAACATGCCGTATCTCGCGCCGGGGTACCTGGCCAAGATGGCCGCCACCGCGGACGTGCTGTCCCGCGGCCGGCTGGAGCTGGGGCTGGGCATCGGCTGGCTGCCGGAGGAATTCACCCTGGCGGGCGGGACCATGGCCCGCCGGGGCGCGCGTACCGGCGAATATATCGAGGTCATGAGGCGGGTCTGGGCCGAGGGGCTGGCCGAGTTCCACGGTCAGGACTACGAGGTGCCCGCGGGCTGGTTCGCGCCCGACCCGGTGCAGCGGCCCGGGCCGCCGATCCTGCTCGGCGGGATCGCGCGGCCGGCCCTGGAGCGGGCCGGGCGGCTGGCGGACGGCTGGGTCACCTCCAGCCGGACCGACCTGTCCCGGATCAGCGAGGGGATCAGCGTGGTCCGGTCGGCGGCGGCGGAGGCCGGCCGCGACCCCGACTCGATCCGGATCATCTGCCGGGGCGTGGTCCGCGCGGGGGCGCCGGTGACCGTCCCCGAGGGCGGCGGGCGGGTGCTGCTGTCCGGCAGCTACGCCGATATCCGCGGCGACGTGGAGTGGCTCGCGGAGCGCGGGGTGACCGAGGTCTTCTACGACCTGAACTGGGATCCGCTGGTCGGGGCGCCCGACGCGGACCCGGTCGGCGCGGTCGCCCGGGCCGAGGAGATCCTCACCGAGCTCGCTCCTGGTGGCCAGCCCGGAGGGTGATCCGGCCCGGCCGGCCAGCGGAGCCGCGGGCTAACGGTCCGCCGGGCGCCAGCCCGGCCGCCGCGGCGATGGCCGCCGCCTCGCCCCGGCTGGCCGCGTTCAGCTTGGCCAGGATGTTCGACACGTGCACGCTGGCCGTCTTGGGCGCGATGAACAGCGCCGCCGCGATCTCCCGGTTACTGCGCCCCGCGACCAGCAGGCGCAGCACCTCGAGCTCCCGGCCGGTCAGCCCGGCCAGGACGTCGGCCGGACCGCCGCCCGGGCCGCCGCCGGGGCCGCTGCCCGGCTGCCGCCCGAGCCGGGCCCGGCGGCCAAGATCGCGCAGCGCGGCCGCCAGCGGCGCCGCGCCCAGCTCGTCCGCGGCGGCCAGCGCGAGCGACCACTCCCGCTCGGCCTCGGCCCGCTGTCCCGCCTCGGCCAGCGCCTCGGCCAGCCGCCAGCGGGACCGGGCCGTCTCGTAGCTGAACGCCGGCCCGAACGTCTCCACCACGGCCTGCCAGGCCTGCGGATCGTTGCGGCCCTGGGCCCGGGCCCACTCCGCCTCGGCCCGGGCCAGCCAGCCGCGGCCGTCCACGCCCAGCACGAACTTGGGCCGGCGAGGGAACGCGGCGCCCTCCCGCGCGGCGTCGATCAGCACCTGGGCCGCGGTCACCTCCGGCTGCCGCGGCCTCGTCGTCCCCGGCGGCCCGGGCCCGCCGGGCCTGATCGCCGCGGGCGGCCAGGCCCACGGCCGCGACCCGGATGGCGGGCGGCCCGTAGCCGCCCTCGACGTCCAGCTCGGCCAGGGTGGCGGCCACCTCGGCCAGCGCGGTCGCGGTGTCGCCGCGCCACAGCGCGTGCTCGGCCAGCAGGCCGCGCGCGATGTACGCGCCGAAGCTGTCACCCGGCCAGAACGGCTCCAGCCAGGCCCGGCGCTCCGCGACCGCCGGGCTGCCCCGGGCCACGTCCAGGAACAGGGCCATGGCCGACAGCCTGGCCTCGGCACGCCGTGGTCACCCGGACCCCGAAGCCGTCGGCCAGCTCCTGCGCGTGGTCCCAGCAACCGTCCGCGTAGTGCGCCAGGTAGTGCAGGTACTGCAGGTCGAGGCCGTAGGGGGCCAGGCCCAGGCCGGCCGCGTCCGCGCGCTCGCCGCCCTCGTGGGCGGTCGCGGCCGCCGCGACGAGGTCCCCGCTCTCCAGCTGGGCCCGGGCCACCTGGAAGGCCGCCCGCAGCTCGACGCCGAGCATGTTGAGGTCCTGGGCTTCCCGGTAGGCCTGGGTGAACAGGTCGAGGGCCTGGGCCGGCTCGCCCTGGCGCTCGGCCAGCAGGCCCAGGGTCACCAGGGCGTCCGCCTCCACCCAGGGCGCGTCCGCGGCCCGGGCGGCCACCCGGGCCTGCTGGGCCCGTCTCGAGGCCGCGGCCTCGTCGCCCGCGTGCATCAGCGTCTGCGCGTGGGTGGCCAGGGCCCGGGCCCGTTCCTTGCGCGGCGGGTCGGCCGGGAGCAGCTCGCACCGCGGCCCGCGCGGCCGCCTCCGCGTCGGACGCCGCGTCGAGTTCGAGCAGGTAGTAGGCGAGCCGCTCGTGCACCCGGCTGGCCAGCACCGGGTCGGTGTCCTCGCGGAGGAAGCCGCGGATGCGGCGCAGCTGCTGCACGGCCCGGGCGATGTCGCCGCTGGACGCGGCGCAGTTCGCGGAGCAGAAGGCCAGGTGGTCCCGGTCCTGCCCGGCGAGCTCCTCCGGCTCGCTGACCCGCTCCCACAGCGCGAGCGCGGCGTCGTAGTGCCGGTGCGCCTCGGCCGGGGCGGCCAGCCGCTCGGACTCCTGCCCGGCCCGGACCGACGCGGCGAAGGCTCCCGGGATGTCGTGGCTGGCCAGGCAGTGGTGGGCCAGCTCGGCGGCGGACCCCGGCACGGCGGCGAGGCGGCCCGGGTCGGCCAGCAGCTCGGCGAACCGGGCGTGCAGCCGGGTCCGCTCGCCGGGCAGCAGGTCGGTGTAGAGCGCCTCGCGGATCAGGGCGTGCCGGAACACGTAGCCGTCCGCGCCGCCCGGCACCAGCAGCTGCTGGGCCACGCAGTCCCGGATCGCGTCCTCGTACTCGGGCCCGGCCAGCCCGGACGCGGCCCGGACGATGTCGTCGTCGACCCGGCGCCCGCCGACCGCCGCGGCCCGGAGCACCTGCTGGGCCGCGCTGGGCAGCTGCTCCACCCGGGCCAGCAGCAGCGCGGCCAGCCCGCTGGGCAGCGCGTCGCCGCCCAGCGCGCCGCTGCCCAGGGCACCGCCTGCCCCGCCGGACCGGGCCGGCGCCACCGCGGCCAGCAGTTCCTCGGCGTAGTAGGGGTTGCCCTCGGCCCGGGCGACCATCCGGTGCAGGGCGGCCGGGTCCAGCGGGCGGCCGGCCAGCGCGGTCAGGTGATCGGCCATGTCCGCGTAGCCCAGCGGCCCCAGTTCGATGGAGGCCACGCTGGGCAGCCGCAGCAGCTCCGCCACCACCGGCCGGAGCGGATGGCGGCGGTGCAGGTCGTCGGTGCGGTACGTGGCCACCACGGCCACCCGCTCCCGGTGCAGCACCCGGCTCAGGAACGTGATCAGGTCGCGGGTCGAACGGTCGGCCCAGTGCAGGTCCTCGAGGATCAGCAGCACCGGATGTCCCTCGGCCAGCTCGGCGAGCAGCCCGAGCACGGCGCCGAACAGCTGCTGCTGGGCGAGTCCGGAGACTTCCCCGCCCGGCTGCGCCACGGCGTCCCGGTCCGGCAGCAGACGGCCCAGGACCGGGCGGGCGGCGAGGGCCGCCACGAGCGGTTCCGTCGCGGCGCCGGGAGTAGTTGTGCCTTCCCGCAGCGCGTCGGCGAGCGGCAGGTACGGAATGCTGTCGCCCAGTTCAGCGCACCGGCCGGAGAGGACCAGGAAGCCCCGGTCCGCCGCCCGGCTGGCCAGCTCGGCGACCAGCCGCGTCTTCCCCACGCCTGCGTCGCCGCTGATCAGGGCGTGGGACGGGCGGCCGTTGCTGGCGTCGTCAAGCAGGCCGAGCAGGCGGGTCAGTTCACCGTCCCTGCCGACCAGCCGTCCGCTTGACGCCCGCAGCATGCTTCAAGTATCCCAGCATCCGGCTGCTGCAGCTCGGACTGATACGCACTTGCTGCCCTTTTATGGTTTTTTCTGCCGCGCCAGCGGGGTAGCGCGGCAAGGAGTCCCGCCGCCGCCCGTGGGGTCCGGGAGCAAACCGGCCCGGACCGGTCAGCTACGGGTATTTGCCCTGCTGCCAGGCGACTCACGCTACGGCAGTGATCTTCACACTTGGAGAATCGTCTAAGGCTTTGCTCGACCTGTTCAGTGCTCGCTGTCGCCCCGGCGGGGTTCCCGGCTGACCGATGCGACGGCTACACCGGCCGCAGAACCGCCGGGCCTGGATGAAGTCGAGGCCGCAAGCTGCCGCCGGCCCGGTCGATCGATGTCCCGGGTAACGCGCTGGCAGGAATCGGCCCGCGCTAGCACGCCCTGATCGGCCGGATGTTCAGAGGCCGCCCGGGCGTGAGCGGCGCGAGATCTTCATCGCGTCCCCGGCCCCGGATGCGCTACCCTGACCGCCATGAGTACCGATTCCCGTCCCGCTGCCGCGCCGGCCTCCCCGGCCCGCGCGAGCCAGGCCAGCCCGATGCCGCTCAAGCCGTCGCTTGAGGGCATCGAGGAGAAGTGGTCGCGCCGGTGGGAAGAGTCCGGGCGTAGTACAAGTTTGACCCCGCCGCGCTCAGCGGCGAAAACCCGCGCGAGGCGGTCTTCTCCATCGACACTCCCCCGCTGACCGTCAGCGGGGCGCTGCACATCGGGCACGTCTGCTCGTTCACGCACACCGACACGATCGCGCGGTTCCAGCGGATGCGCGGCAAGGCCGTGTTCTACCCGATCGGCTGGGACGACAACGGCCTGCCCACCGAGCGCCGGGTGCAGAACTACTTCCACGTGCGGTGTGACCCGACGCTCCGCTACGACCCGGCGTTCGTGCCGCCGGACCGGCCGGCGGGTCGAGCCGGTGCGCATCTCCCGGCGCAACTTCGTGGCCCTCTGCCAGCGGCTGACCAGCCTGGACGAGCAGGCGTTCGAGCAGGTCTGGCGGCGGCTGGGGCTGTCGGTGGACTGGTCCACCCAGTACCAGACCATCGACGAGAACGCCCGGGCCACCTCGCAGCGCGCGTTCCTGCGCAACCTGGCCCGGGGTGAGGCGTACCTGGCCGAGGGCCCGACCCTGTGGGACGTGACCTTCCAGACCGCGGTGGCCCAGGCCGAGCTGGAAGACCGGGAGGTGGCCGGCAGCTACGTCCGGCTCGCGTTCCGCGGCCCGGACGGCCGCGCGGTGGCCGTGGCCACCACCCGGCCGGAGCTGCTGCCCGCCTGCGTGGCGCTGGTCGCGCACCCAGACGACGAGCGTTACGCGGCGCTGGCCGGCACGACGGTGACCACGCCGCTGTTCGGCGTGCCGGTGCCGGTGCGGACGCATCCGCTGGCCGACCCGGGCAAGGGCACCGGCATCGCCATGGTCTGCACGTTCGGCGACACCGCCGACGTGACCTGGTGGCGTGATCTCGACCTGGACACCCGGCCGCTGCTCGGCCCGGACGGCCGCCTGCTGGCGTCGCCGCCGCCGGGGATCACCAGCCGGGCGGGCCGGTCCGCCTACCGGGACCTGGCCGGCGCCACCCTGGCCGAGGCGCGGACCCGGGTCACCGCACTGGCCCGCACCGCCGGCGACCTGCTCGGCGAGCCGGAGCCGGTGGTGCACCCGGTGAAGTTCTACGAGAAGGGCGACACGCCGCTGGAGATCATCACCACCCGGCAGTGGTACCTGCGCAGCGGCGGGCGCGACCCGGAGCTGCGCGCGGCGCTGCTGGCCCGGGGCCGGGAGATCAGCTGGCACCCGGCGCACATGCGGGCCCGCTACGAGAACTGGGTGAACGGGCTGTCCGGCGACTGGCCGGTCAGCCGGCAGCGGTTCTCGGGCGTGCCCATCCCGGTCTGGTACCCGCTGGACGCTGACGGCCGGCCGCGCTACGACGCGCCGATCGTCCCGGACGAGGCCCGGCTGCCGGTGGACCCGGCCGCCGAGCCGCCCCCGGGTACGCCGAGGAGCAGCGCGGGCGGCCCGGCGGGTTCGCGGCCGACCCGGACGTGCTGGACACGTGGGCCACGTCCTCGCTCACCCCGCAGATCGCGGCGCGCGCGGCCAGCGGGCCGGACCTGGACCGGATCTTCCCCATGGACCTGCGGCCGCAGGCCCACGAGATCATCCGGACCTGGCTGTTCTACACGGTGCTCCGCGCCCACGAGGAGTACGGCGTGGCTCCCTGGCGGCACGCCGCGATCTCCGGCTGGATCCTGGACCCGGACCGGAAGAAGATGTCCAAGTCCCGGGGGAACGTGGTGACCCCGATGGACTCGCTGCGCAAGCACGGCTCGGACGCGATGCGGTACTGGGCGGCCAGCGGCCGGCTCGGCACCGACATGGTCTTCGATCCGGCCCAGCTGCGGGTGGGCCGCCGGCTGGCCATCAAGCTCCTCAACGCCTCACGGTTCGTGCTGTCCCTCGCCCCGGCGCCTGGTTCGCCGGGCGCAGGCGGGGGTGGCGCCTGCGAGGCAGGCGAACTCAGCGAGCCGCTGGACCGGGCCATGCTGGCCCGGCTGGCGGACGTGGTCGCCGAATGCACCACGGCGTTCGAGTCCTACGATCACGCCCGGGCCCTGCACGAGACCGAGTCGTTCTTCTGGTTCTTCTGCGACGACTACCTGGAGCTGGTCAAGTCCCGGGCCTACGGCGAGCACGGCGCGGCAGCCCGCCGCCTCGGCGGCCGCCGCCCTCCGCGCCGCCCTGTCAGTCCTCCTCCGCCTCTTCGCCCCGTTCCTCCCCTTCGTCACCGAAGAGTCCTGGTCCTGGTGGCAAGAAGGCTCCATCCACCGCTCCCCCTGGCCCACCCCAGCCGAGCTGAGAACCCAGGCAAGAGACGCGGACCCAGGGTTGCTCGACGCCGCCTCCGCCGCCATCGCGGCGGTGCGCAGGAGCCAAATCAGCCGCCCGCCTATCCATGCGGGCCCCCGTCCGCCAGCTAGTCAGTGTCGGCCAGCGAGGACGACCTCGCCCGGATCCGCGCGGTCCTCGCAGACGTCCAGGCGGCCGGCAAAATAGACCAGGTGCTACTCAAGCCCTCAGCGTGCCCCGACCCAGTGCACCACGTCACGCTGTAAGTCCCGGCGAAGCTGGCGCAGCCAGGCAGCCGCAGCGGCCCGGTCGGGCAGCGCTAAGCCTCCGGCTGCTCGCGCTTGGCGATCCGCAGCTCGTGGAAGGACACGCTGAACCCGGACCCTTCCGGCGCCGCGCACATCACCCCGGCCAGCAACTCAGCGTCAGGCGGCAGGTAGACCAGGGCGGCCAGGTCCGGCGGGCCGTCGCCGGTGCTGTAACGGATCTCCACCGCGTCCCCGCGCCGGGACAGCCGCAGCGCCACGTCGTTCGTGTCGTCGGGCAGGTTCGCCACCGTCCAGCTGGACATGCCCAGGGTCAGCACGGTGCTCAGCCGGGGGCGGCCCTCGAAGAACTCGATCCCGGTCTTCAGCCAGGTCCGCTCGTCCGCCCGGAGCATGACGCCGGCCTGGTCGTACTGGGCCGACCAGTTCCCGCGGATCCGCACCGCCACATCCAGGTCGCCCGCCAGCACCTCGCCGTAGACGTGGCCGCTGTCACGGATGTAGCCGTAACCGGTTACCCGCCAGAAATCGGTGCCCGGGTCGACGTTCACCTGCAGTACGTCGTCGGTCCGCTGCCAGCTAGCCGGCTCATTCAGCCACTCCATGAGTCAACGCCTCCGTGATCTCGCCGACACGAGGGTAGCGGTACCGGGGCCGGGTAGTCTCACGGGCATGGACAAGGTGCGCCGAACAGAGACCGAATGGCGGGAAGCGCTCAGCCCTGAGGAGTACCGCGTTCTCCGCGAGGCGGGCACCGAAGCGCCGTTCACCGGGGAATACACCGACACCAAGACCGAGGGTGTCTACCGCTGCCGGGCCTGCGGCGCCGAGCTGTTCCGGTCGGACTCGAAGTTCGACTCGCACTGCGGGTGGCCGAGCTTCTACCAGCCGACCGAGGACGACGCCGTCATCCTGATCGAGGACGACTCGCTCGGCATGCGGCGGGTCGAGGTCCGCTGCGCCAACTGCGAGTCCCACCTCGGTCACGTGTTCGAAGGGGAGGGTTACGAGGTGCCCACCGACCAGCGCTGGTGCATCAACTCCGTGTCCCTGAACCTGGAGCCCACCGAGAGCTGACCCGGACGGCCCGAGCTCCGCCGATCTCCCCGCTATTTAGTAATTCCCCGTCTGGGTACGTGTCCCCGGTAGCGCGTGGGGACGCGACGGGGGGCGCTATGGGAAACGTCATGGCTGGGCTGGCTCGGTTTGCCATCCGGTTCCGGTACGCCATCATCGCCTTCTGGCTGGTCGCGGGGGCCTTGTGCATCGCTTTGTTCCCCTCGCTGGGCAGCGCGGTCAACACCGACAACAGCTCGTTCCTCCCGCCCAGCTCGCCGAGCGTGCACGCGATGAACCTGGCCGCGCCCTTCCAGCCCACGAACGACACCACCGGGACCCTGGTCGTGCTGGGCAAGTCCAAGCTGAGTTCCAGCGACCAGCAGTCCATCACCAAGCTCGCAGAACAAGATCGCCAAGGACGACCACGTCGTCTCGGTCTCCGACCAGGGCCTGTCCAAGGACGGCAAGGTCGATAAGGCCCAGCTGGTCATCAGCGTGCAGACCTCCAGCACCAATGCGTCCCCCACCGTCGCGGCCATCCGCTCCACGATGAGCAGCTTCGCGCTGCCGTCCGGCCTGTCCTCCTATCTCACCGGCCAGCTGCCCAGCGCGGTGGACAACCAGAACTCCCAGGCCCACGCGCAGAAGCTCACCGAGGACCTGTCGGTCCTGATCATCCTGGTCATGCTGATCATCGTGTTCCGGGCGGTGGGCGCGCCGCTGGTCACGCTGCTGCCCGCGGTCTGGGTGCTGCTGATGTCCGGGCGCCATCATCGCCGAGGCGTCCAAGGCCGGGCTGCAGGTGTCCACCATCACCGAGACCATGCTCACCGTGCTGCTGCTCGGCGCGGGCACCGACTACGGCTTGTTCTTCATCATGCGGGTCCGCGAGGAAATCGCCGGGGGCGCGTCGGCCCACACGGCCATCGAGCGCGCAGGCCGGTACGTGGGCGAGTCGATCACGTTCTCGGCGGGCACGGTGATCGTGGCCCTGCTCACCCTGGTGCTGGCCTCGTTCGGCCTGTACTCGGGGCTGGGCCCGGCCCTCGCGCTGGGCGTCGCGCTGATGCTGCTGGCCGCGCTCACCCTGCTGCCCGCGCTGCTCGGGGTGTTCGGCACCAACGGTGTTCTGGCCGCGCCCGGTCCGGGTGGCCAAGAAGGAGGGCGTCTACGCCCGGCTGGCCGACCACGTCATCGCGCACCCGGTGGTCACGCTGGTCGCCGGCGTGGTGTTCCTGGGCGTGCTGGGCGTGTTCGCCGCCGCGTACACCTCCAGCGGGTTCGGCGGCCAGACCACCGGCCCGGCCGGGAGCCAGTCGGCCAACGGCACCAACGTGATCAACGACCACTACCCGGCCGCGGTGGCCAACCCGACCGAGGTGCTGATGGTCTGGAAATCCTCGGTGTGGAAGAACCTGGACCCGGTGCAGCAAGGCCGAGAACGACCTGGGCGGCAAGTCGGTCTTCGCCTCGGTGACCGGCCCGTTCGATCCCAACGGGACGAAGCTGACCACAGCCCAGCTGAACAGCCTGTACCAGCAGCTGGGACCGCCCGGGAAGCTGCCGGCCACCGAGCCGGCCGGCACTCCGGTCCCCGCGGACCAGTACGACCTGTACCGGTCGCTGTCCCAGTTCATCAGCTCTAACGGCAAGACCGTGCAGTTCTACACGTCGCTGTCGGCGGGCGCGCCGTCAACCACCGCCGCGCTGAACGCGACGCCGTCCATGCGCAGCGCCACCACCAGCGTCCAGCACGCCGTGGGCGCCACGGACAGCGGCGTGGCGGGGCTCGCGCCGTCCTCCTACGACGTGAGCAGCGTGTCCCAGAGCGACCTGAAGGAGATCGTCCCGATCGTGATCGTCCTGCTGGCGCTGCTGCTCGGGCCTGCTGCTGCGCAGCGTCGTGGCGCCGCTGTACCTGGTCGCGACCGTCCTGCTCAGCTACTTCGCCGCGCTGGGCATCGCGGTGCTGCTCTTCCAGATCGGGGCGGGCGAGTCCGGGCTGAACTTCGTGCTGCCGTTCCTGCTGTTCATCTTCCTGATGGCGCTGGGTGAGGACTACAACATCCTGGTCATGAGCCGGATCCGGGAGGAGGCGCACCATGCGCCGCTGCGCGCCGCGGTCCGGACCGCGGCGCACCACACCGGGACCACGGTGACGTCAGCCGGGCTGATCCTGGCCGCGACCTTCGGCGTCGCCGGGATCACCGGCGCGACCAGCCAGATCAAGCAGCTCGGCGCGGCCATCGCGCTCGGCGTGCTGATCGACACCTTCCTGGTCCGCACGCTGATGGTGCCCGCCATCGTGGTGCTCTGCCGGCGCTACAACTGGTGGCCGTCCCACCTGGCCCGGCGCAGCGCAGAGGTGGCCGCGGCAGCTGGTGGCCAGCAGGCCGACGGCGGTCAAGAGCTGAGCACCCGGGCCGCCGCTCCCGGGCCGGCGGCCTGCGCGCCTGCCGTTAGGGAAGCGCGTGGACCAGCTCATGGACCGGCTTACGCCGGCCGGTGTAGAAGGGGATCTCGACCCGGGTGTGCAGCCGGGCCCGCGCCCCGCGCAGGTGCCGCATCAGGTCCACGATCCGGTGCAGCTCGTCCGCCTCGAACGCCAGCATCCACTCGTAGTCGTTGAGGGAGAAGCAGGCCACGGTGTTGGCCCGCACGTCGGGATATTCGCGGGCCATCTTCCCGTGCTCGGCGAGCAGCTCGCGGCGCTGCGACGGGTCCATGAGGTACCACTCGTAGGACCGCACGAACGGGTACACGGACACGTAGGCCCGCGGCTCCTCCTCGGCCAGGAACGCCGGGCACGTGGCTCTTGTTGAACTCCGCGGGCCGGTGCAGCGCCATCGCCGACCAGACCGGCTCGCTGGCCCGCCCCAGGCCGGTCCGGCGGAACCGGGCGAACATCTCCTGCAGGTCGTCGGAGGACGGCGCGTGCCACCAGAACATGTAGTCGGCGTCGGCCCGCAGGCCCTGCAGGTCGTAGCAGCCGCGGGTGACCACGCCCTTGCCCGCCGCCTGCTGGGACAGCTCGGCCACCTCGTCGGCCAGCCCGTCCCGGCCCACGCCCTCGAGCGACCCGGCCGCCTCCAGCGCACCTGACCCGGTGATCCGGAACACCGACCACATCGTGTACCGGATGAGCTCGTTCAGGTCCCGGGCGCGGGGCCGCTGCGGCTCCGGGTCCGGGGCCGGGTCGGCGGGCAGCACGCCGGTACCGGCTGCCCCGCCCGGGCTCTCCGCCGTCGCCGATCTCTTCTGGGATGCCGCCTTCTGCCACGCCTTCAGTCGTTCCCATGGCCCCTATTCTCCGCCCTGGCCGGGCGTGCTCCGCCCCGGAGCGCGGCATCACCTGATGCCGGCCCGGAGCCCGGCCAGCGCCTGATCCACCGCGGCCCGCGCGGTGCCGATGCACGCGGGAATGCCGACCCCCGCGTAGGCGGCGCCGCAGGCCGCCAGGCCGGGCTGGGCCGCGAGGCTGGCCTGGATCCGGGCGACCCGGTCCAGGTGCCCGACCGTGTACTGCGGCAGGGCGCCGCCCCACCGGGTGACCAGGACGTCGGCCGGGGCGCCCCGGACCCCGGTCGCGGCGGCCAGGTCGGCGGCGGCCAGGGCAGCGAGCTCGCCGTCGTCCCGCTGCAGGATGGCTTCCTCGCCGATCCGGCCGACCGAGCAGCGCACGAAGACCAGCCCGTCCGCGCGGTCCCGCAGGTGCGGCCACTTGACCGAGGAGAACGTGACCGCCTTCACCGGCCGCCCGTCCACCGCCGGGACCAGGTATCCGCTGCCGTCCGGGAGCTGGGGGAACGCCGTGTCCGGGTAGGCCAGGGTGACGATGGCCATGCTGGCGTAGCTGATCTCGCCCAGCGCCGCGGCCGCCGCGGCCGCGCCCGGCACCCCGCCGAGCAGCCTGCTGGCCGGCCGCCCGGGCAGGGCCAGGATGACCGCGTCGGCGTCCAGGTACTGCGGGGGCGTGCGCCGAGCCGATGGTCAGCCGCCAGCCACGCGGCCCGCGGACCAGCTCGCGGACCATGGCCCCGGTCCGTACCTCGGCACCGGAGGCCGCGGCCAGGGCCGGCCGGCAGCGTGCCCAGGCCGCCGGCCAGGGTGGTGAACACGGCGGGCCGCGCGGGGCTGGCGGGCGGGCCGCCCGCCGAGGGGGGCTGGCCGGCCGGGGCAGACCGGCGGCGGGGGTGGCAGCAGCGATGCGGCCGCCCCGGCCAGCGAGGCATGCGTGCGGGAGGCCTGGGCCAGGCCGGGCAGCGTCGCCTCGAAGGACAGCTCCTCCGACCGCCCGGCGTACACCCCGCCGAGCAGCGGGTCAACGAGCCGGTCCACGATCTCCTGGCCAAACCGGGCCGCCACGTAGCCCTGCACCGACACGTCGCCGTCCCGGTGCGTGGGGGCCAGCCCGGGCTCCTGGCCGGCCCGCTCCAGCCCCCCGGCCGAGAGGAGCCCGGTCTGGCCCAGCTCGCCGATATCCGCGGGCACGCCCATGTACTGCCGGGCGGGCAGCCGGTGCATCGCGCCCCGGCTCCAGATCCGGGCCGCGGTGGTCCCCGGCGACCTCAGGTCGTCGCCCAGGCCGGCCGCCCGGACCAGCCCGGTGCCCTCGGGCCTGCGGGCCAGCAGGGCCTCGGCTCCCACGTCAACCCGGCACCCCGCGACCTCGGCCACGGCCAGCTTCCCGCCGGTCTGCCGGGATCCCTCCAGCACGACGATCCGGACCGGCTCGTCGCGCAGGAAGAACGCCGCGGCGAGCCCGGCGATCCCGGCTCCGATGATCGCGATCACCGGAAGGTCTTGCTCAGGCTGCTCCACGCGTTCACCCTAAGGGTGCGGGCCGGGCCGCGCGGGTAAACCACCACCGGGGGGCGGTCAGGGTGACGATCCAGTACGGCGGGCTGCTCGTGGTGGCGGTGGCGGCTTTCGTGGCCCCGCTGCATCGCCCGCCTGGTGCCGCGGCGGCTGGTCCCGCCGGTGGTGCTCGAAGTGCTGGTCGGAATCGTGGTCGGCCCGCAGGTCCTGGGCCTGGTCCGGGCCCAGGGCGCGGCCGAGGTGCTGTACCTGCTGGGCCTGGGCTTCCTGCTCTTCCTGGCCGGGCAGGACGTGCGGCCGGAGCGGTTCCGCGGGCCGACCTTCCGGCTGGCCGGGACCGCCTTCCTGATATCCGCGGTCCTGGCCGTCCCGGTCGCGTTCGGGCTGCACGTGATCGCGCCGGGCGCGGACGTGCGGCTGCTGGCGCTGTGCCTGGTGGCCAGCACGCTCGGCGTCCTCGTCCCGGTGCTGCGGGACGCCGAGGAGATCACCACCGAGTTCGGCCAGCTTCTCGTGGTGGCCGGCTCGGTCGGCGAGTTCGGTTCCCTGCTCCTGCTGACCATCCTGTTCTCCGCGCAGCCCGAGTCCACCCTGGTCCAGGTGATCTACGTCCTGGTCATGGGCGTCGCCGCGCTGGTGCTGGCCCTGATCCTGAAGTGGCTGTGGCGCACCCCGGCGATGGCCCGGGTCTTCGCCGACTCCGATGACGACACCACCCAGCTGCGGGTGCGCGGCGCGTTCGTCGTCCTGCTGCTGTTCACCGCGCTGGCGCACCAGTTCGGCGTGGACGCGCTGCTGGGAGCGTTCATCGCCGGCATGGTGGTGGGCATCTCCGACGGGGACGAGCGGCCGAATCAGGAGCGGTACTGGGCCAAGCTCCGCGCGATCGGCTACGGCTTCCTGGTGCCGGTGTTCTTCGTGATGACCGGGGTGCAGTTCAACGTGCGGGCCCTCTTCTCCCACACCTCGTCGCTGATCCTGGTCCCGCTGCTGGTGATCGCGATCGGGCTGGTGCGCGGCGGCCCGGCCCTGCTGTACCGGCGCAAGCTCGGCACCGCGCCCGCCGCGGCGGCCGGGCTGCTCCAGGCCACCACGCTGACCTTCCCGGTGGTCGTGGCGGCCCTGGGCAGCGATCTCGGCCTGATCAACCCGGCGAGCGCGGCCGCCCTGATCGGCGCGTCGCTGCTGTCCGTGCTGCTGTTCCCGGCGGCCGCGCTGTCGCTCCGGCCGTGGACCAGGGCCCCCGACCCGGAGCCGGAGCCAGACGAGCACGTTGCGAAGCTGTGACCCCGGAGCCGGAACCGGGCCTGCGGCGCTGGCGCGTCCGAGCGGCATGACATCGTCCTTGCTGGCCCGGGCCGCCGCATCCAGCGCGCTGCTCGCCGGAGCCTGCCTGCTCGCCGCCGGATGCTCGGCGGGTGGCTCCTCCACATCATCGTCGGCCGGTATGGCCGCCGCACCGCACGCCGCGGCGCGGGCCGCCGCGGGCAGTGCTGCCGTCCCAGGCCGGATCGTCTTCGGCAGGCACCTCCCTCACCGCCCTGCCCGCCACCGAATCGATCATCTACACGGCCAGCGTGACCGTGCGCACCGCGCATCTCACCCAGGCCGCGGCCCGGGCCACCCAGCTGGCCCGCGCCGCGGGCGGCTACGTGTCCAGCGAGAACACCGCGCTCAACCGGGCCCACCCGGACCGGTCCACGGTCAGCCTCCAGCTGAAGATCCCGGTCAGCGCCTACCAGGCCACGCTCGGCGCCCTGTCCACCCAGCTGGGCGCCAGGCTGGCGATGTCCCAGCACGCCCAGGACGTCACGCAGACCGTCGCCGACGTGACCAGCCGGGTGACGTCAGCCGAGGCGGCGATCAGCCAGCTGCGCAGCCTGCTGCGCCACGCAGGCTCGGTCGGCAGCCTGCTCACCGTGCAGAACCAGATCAACGCCGAGGAGTCCGGCCTCGAATCCCTGCTGGCCCGCCAGCGCGCCCTGGCCCACGAGACCTCCTTCGGCACCGTCACCCTCCTCCTGGTCGCCCCCGCAGCCACCCAGCACAAAAAGCACCCCGCAGCGGGCGGCTTCATCGGCGGCCTCAAGGCCGGCTGGCACGGCCTGGTCCGCTCGGTCACGTGGTCCTGACCGGAGCCGGCGCCGCCCTCCCCTTCGCCGTGATCCTCGCCGTGATCGGCGTCATCGCCTACCGCGCCGCAGCCGCCACTGGCTCCTCCGCCGCCGGGCCCTGTTCAGTGGCAAGGGGCCGGGCGGGGCAGGGCCCCGCCGATCCCGCCGCCCAGCCCTGGCACCAGCGGCGCGCTGGTGCCCTTCTCCCGGCGCTTATTGCGCTGGGAGAAGGAGTACCGGCGAGGCGTCGCGCACGAGCAGCGATGCGAAGCGAGCATAGACAGCGACCTACGAATCAGCAGGTTCCCGGGCCGAAGCCTCGTGCACCAGATCGGTAAGCCGGGCCAGCACGTCCGGATTGGTCGCCGGCAGCACCCCGTGCCCCAGGTTGAAGATGTGCCCCTCGGCCGTCCGCCCGCGCCCGATGACGTCCTTGGCCCGCCGCTCGATCTCGTCCCACGGGGCGAGCAGGATCGCCGGGTCCAGGTTGCCCTGCAGCGCCTTGCCGGGCTCCACCCGGCGGACCGCCTCGTCCAGCGGTACCCGCCAGTCCACCCCGACCACGTCCGCGCCCGCCTCGCCCATCATGCCGAGCAGTTCGCCGGTGCCCACCCCGAAGTGGATCCGCGGCACGCCGGTGTCGGCCAGCGCCTCGAAGATCCGGCCGGCTGTGCGGCAGCACGCCGGTCCGGTAGTCCTCCGGGCTGACCGCGCCGGCCCACGAGTCGAACAGCTGGATCGCGGAGGCCCCCGCGGCCACCTGCACCTGCAGGAAGCTGATCGTGATGTCGGCCAGCCTGCCGAGCAGCGCGTTCCACAGCGCCGGGTCGCCGTACATGAGTGACTTGGTCAGGTCGTGGCTCTTGGACGGCCCGCCCTCGACCAGGTAGGAGGCCAGCGTGAACGGGCCGCCCGCGAAGCCGATCAGCGGTGTGGGGCCTAGCTCGGCGACCAGCGCGGTGACCGCCTCGGTGATGTAGCGCCACGTCGCCGGGCTCGAGCGGGCGCAGCCGCTCCAGGTCCCGCGCGCCGCGGATCGGCTCCCCGATCACCGGGCCGACGCCGGGCTTGATGTCGATGTCCAGCCCGACCGCCCGCAGCGGGACCACGATGTCGCTGAACAGGATGGCCGCGTCCACCGGGTACCGGCGCATCGGCTGCAGGGTGATCTCGGTGATGACGTCCGGCCGGGAGCACGCCTTGAGCATCGGCATCCCGCCCCGCGCCCGGCGGTATTCGGGCAGCGAGCGGCCGGCCTGGCGCATGAACCAGACCGGCGTGTACGGCACCGGCTGGCGGCGGCAGGCCAGCAGGAACGGAGACTCATCGAGGGTCTTGGGCTGCGCATTCACATCTGCGATGGTCTCACAGGACGCGGGCTGACCCGCAGCATCTGCCCAGGTGACATCGGGACACGCCGTCCGAGATCCACCGATCCGCGCGCTCCGCGTGCCACGATCGACACCTGCCTGGCGCCGTAGCCCAAAACCCCCAGATGAGGACGCCTGCGGCACCTATAGGTGAGGAGGTCACGAGACCGTGAACCAGATCAGCAGCTATTGCCCGGATTGCCGGGACATGAGGACATTCGCTCAGGTCCACCCGGATCCGGGAAGCTGTTTCGACGGATCCGATGGCATTTGCCCGGAATGGTACTGCATGGCCTGCGGCGCTGCCGTCCTCCTCAGCACCCTCCCTGCCCCCGGGCAGTCCCTCGGCGCGGCGGAGCTGACCGGGCGCGCCGCGTGACAGTCCATGGCGACGACGTACGCTCAGCTTATGAGGCAGGTCAGCGGACCAGCGGCAGCGGGCGACACGGCTCAGCCTTCGATGCCGCCTGGTGACGACGCCGCGGCCGGTTTCGGCGTCATCGTGGCCGGCCTGCAGGCCCAGCGTGATCAGCTAGGCGGGCTGCGCCCGGAACTGGTCTTCGAGGACGTTCCGGCGCCCCGCACCCTGGCCCCGTACGCCAGCGCGATGGCGGCCACCGTGCTGGTGGACGACGAGGAAATCGCCAGTGGCAGGCTCGTGCTGCTCTACGACCCCGCGGGGCAGACCGGCTGGGCGGGGTCGTTGCGGGTCATCGCCTACATCCGCGCCGACCTGGACCCGGACATCGCCGAGGACCCGCTCATCGGGCAGGTGGGCTGGACCTGGCTGACCGAGGCGCTGGGCCAGCGCACCGGCGGCTACGCCGAGCCCAGCGGCACGGTGACCACGGTCGTCACCGAGGGTTTCGGGGCCAAGGAATCCGAGCCCGCGGTCACCGGGTTCGAGCTGCGGGCGTCCTGGTCGCCGGCCGGCTGTTCCCCGGCTGACTCCGGCAGCGCCCCCGGACCGCAGGTCCTGGACGGGCACCTGGCCGCGTGGTGTGATGCGCTCTGCACGGCGGCCGGCCTGCCGCCGCTGGCCGAGGGCGTGACGGCGCTGCCGCCGGGCAGCCGGCGGCCGCGGTGACGGACCAGGACAGCCAGCCGCTGGAGCCGGAGACGTCCGCCGCGGAGCAGCCGCCCGAACGCCCACCGGCCATCCCGCTGCTGGAGCCGCGTGATGGCCTGCCACCGCTGGTGACGTCGGCCGACGCGCTCCGCGAAGCGGTCCGCGCGCTGGGCGCGGGTGAGGGGCCGGTGGCGGTGGACGCCGAACGGGCGTCCGGTTTCCGTTACGGTCACCGGGCCTTCCTGGTCCAGCTGCGCCGCCGGGGCGCCGGGACCGTGCTGATCGACCCCGTGGCCTGCCCGGACCTGTCGGAGCTGGACGCGGCGCTCAGCGGCACCGAAGCGGTGCTGCACGCGGCCTCCCAGGACCTGCCCTGCCTGGCGGACCTCGGATACCGGCCGCAGCGGCTGTTTGACACCGAACTCGCGGGGCGGCTGCTCGGCTATCCGCGGGTGGGACTCGGCCCGCTCGTCGAGAACGTCCTCGGCCTGGCCCTGGAGAAGGGGTACGCAGCCGCGGACTGGTCCACCCGCCCGCTGCCTGAGGACTGGCTCCGCTACGCCGCGCTCGACGTCGAGGTCCTGGTGGACCTGCGGGACGCGCTGGCGGCGGAACTCGTGGCCCAGGGCAAGGACGAGTGGGCCCGGCAGGAGTTCACGGCCGTGCTCAACGCCGGGCCGCCCCCGCCGCGGGCTGAGCCCTGGCGCCGCACGTCCGGCATCCACCGCGTGCGCACCCGCCGCGGCCTGGCCATCGTCCGGGAACTCTGGCTGGAACGCGACCGGATCGCCCAGCGGCGCGACCTGTCGCCCGGCCGGGTGCTGCCGGACTCGGCCATCGTGGAGGCGGCGCGCGCGGCACCGACCACGGCCGCCGCGCTGGCCGGGGTGTCCGGATTCAAGGGCCGCGGGGCCAAGCGGCACGCCCAGGAGTGGTTCGCCGCCATCCGCCGCGCGCATACCGAGGCCGACCAGGCGCTCCCCCGGCCCTCCGCCCAGGTGTCGGATGGCCCCCCGCCCGCGCACCGCTGGCACGAGCGGGACCCTGAGGCGGCCCGGCGGCTGGCCGCCGTGCGGACGGTCATCGCGGCCCTGTCCGACGAGCACTCGCTGCCCGCCGAGAACATGCTGCAGCCCGATTCGGTGCGCAGGCTGGCCTGGCAGCCCCCGGACCCGGTGACCGGCGAGGCGGTCGCCGCTCATCTGGCCGGCTACGGGGCCCGGCCCTGGCAGGTAGAGCTCACCTCGGGGCCCATCGCTGGCGCGCTGCTCCGCCTGGCCGAAAAGGGCGACGAGTAACTCCCCTGGCGTGAGCCGCTGCGGGCCTCGGCAGGTCTGCTCCGGCGCTTAGCCGACGTTGGCCGCCAGGTCCTGATAGGCAGGCAGGAGCTCGCCCCACCGCGCCTCGGCGTCGCCGCGCTCACGCCCGGCGATGTGGGCGGCGAGATCTTCGACATGGACCTGGATCCCCGCCCCGTAGGCGGCGAGCTGGTCCAGGGGCATGCCCCGTTCCTCCCAGACCAGGATGGTCTGGTCGCCGTCGGCGGCCAGCGTGACCTCGATGGCATGCTCGTCCGGCTGGCCCGGTTGCTCGGTCAGCAGCAGCAGCCGCCGCGGGGGGTCGCACGCTTCCACGCGCCCGGTGCCTTCCCATCCGCTGGCAAAAAAGCGGGCCCGGAACTCACCGCCGAGGCGGAGGTCGCCCTCGACGTCGCCGAGCCAGCGGGCGAGACGGCCGGGCTCGGTGAGTGCCGACCACAGGTCGTCGATATCGGTGTCGAAGCGGTCTTCCATGCGCACGATGCCCTGGCCATCTGCTGATCGCAGGCTGCCCAGGATGCGGCCGCTGCCACGTGCGTTGCTGGTCATCTGGTGCTCCTTCGTTCGCGTTTCCCCCGGGCCACCTCGGTGTGCAGGGCGTCCAGCCGCTGCTCCAGCAAGGCCCGGTACCGGGCCAGCCATTCATCGACCTCGGCGAGCGGCTCGGGGCGAAGACTGTAGACCCGCCGTTGCGCCTCCTGGCGGACCTCGACCAGTCCCGCCTCCCGCAGCACCCGCAGGTGCCGCGATACCCCCGGGCGGGCAATCGGCAGCAGCGCCGCCAGCTCCCCCGCGGTCGCCGGGCCACCGGTCAGGGTGTCCAGCATCGTCCGCCGGCTCTCGTCCGCCAGGGCCCGCAGCACAGCTTCCATGGCCTGAATGTACCGAAGCTAGTTACGTAACTGTCTAGGTACATAGAGGCCCCTCGTCCGGCCCGGGCGGCCGCATCGCGGGCCGCAGGCGGCAGACTGGTGGGGTGCGGCAGGACGGCGTGCCCCGGCGGAAGATCCTCACCCGGCGCCCGGCGCGGCCCTCGCTCAGGGTGCGGCTGGTCGCCACGGCCGTGTGCCTGCTGGCCGCCGGAGCCGGGATCATCGTGGTGGCCGGCGTCTCGGCCACCCGGAGCCACCTGACGCGGCAGGCCGAGCAGCAGCTGCGCGCCTACGCGGGGCAGCTCACCAGCCGCCCGTTCCTGCTCACGCCGTTCTCCCGGTCCGCACCCGGTGCCCCGGAGCTCAGCGACCTCGCCGCCGGGACGAGCGCGGTGAGTATCGAGGTGCGCGGGTCCGGTGGCCAGCTGGTCATGCGGGACCGGTCCGGGCCGCCCGGCCGGGCCGGGCCTGCACGCGGCCGCGGCCCGGATCCTGGCGAGCCGGGGCCAGGCCGGCCGCGATCCGGCCTGCCCGGCACGGCAGCTACCTGGCCATCACCGAGCCGATCCGCTACCGGGCGCACCGTATCCCTTACGCCTACAGCGCCGAGGACTTCGCCCTCCACGTCACCAGCCCGGCCGGGACCGGCTCTCCGGGCACCCTCGTGGTGAGCGTCAGCCTGGCCCGCATCGGCCAGGCCACCGGCCACCTCGCTGTCATCCTGCTGGCCACGAGCGGCCTCGTGCTGCTGGCCACCGGATGCCTGGCCGCCTGGGTGATCGGCGCCATGCTCCGCCCGGACCGGGTGGCACCGGCACTGAGCGCCGTGGCGACCCAGCTCGGGCAGCTCCGCGCCCCGGCCGGCGAGCCTCAGCCGGCGGCCAGCCGGGTCGCCGAGCAGAAACGCCAGGCCATCGCCGCGGCCGGCCGGGAGCTGCGCAAGCCGCTCAGCGTCCTGGGCGGCCTGACCGAGTACTACCGGCATCGTGACCAGCTCACCCCGGGCGAGTTCGACCGCTTGCTGGGCCGGGTCGCGGATGAGACCGCGCGGATCGACGCGATCATCGAGGACCGGCTGGGCCCGGGGCAGGCCGAGCCGGATCCGCCGGTCTAACCGGGCAGGAGCGAGGCAGAACGGGTGGCCCGCCGGGTCCAGGTAGACGCGCACGTCATCCTGGGGCTGGTAGTCAGCCAGCACCGCGCCGGCCGCGATGGCATGCTCGCCCGCCATCGCCAGGTCCTCGACCGCGATGTCCAGGTGGACCGACATCTGCGGGTCACCGGGCCCGGCGGGCCACACCGGCCGCACGTAGCGGGGCTCGGTCTGGAACGACAGCCCGGCCCCGCCAGCGGGGGAACGCAGCCGGACCCAGTCCGGCTCGTCCTCCTCTACCGCCCAGCCCAGCAGCCGGCGGTAGAAGGCCGCTAGCTCCCTCGCGTCCGGCGAGTCGAGAACCACCCCGGAGAGGGTCAGCACTGGCGCCTCGTCCATGGTGCCTCCCAGCGTGCGCGATGAACTGGAACCGAGCGTAGGTGGCGGCACCGACAACGGGCCGCGGGCCTGCGGCCGCGAGCCCGGCCGGGCGGCCGAAAATGTCAGTGGGGGTGCGTAATCTCGACCCTGGGCCGACAGAAGGCGGATGGGAACCATGACCGAACTGGCCAGGCCACGCAGAGCGGGACGACCCTGAGCACGACCACGCCGGGCACGACCACGCCGGGCACGACCACGCCGGGCACGACCACGCCGGGCGGGACGACGCTGAGCTGGGCGACGCTGAGTTCGCCGGTCGGGCCGCTCGCGGTGGGCTGCAGCCCGGCGGGCGTGGCCCGGGTCGACTTCAGGACGCCCGGTGGCCCCGGCCGGCCCGGGCATGAGCCCGGGGCAGGCCAGGCCAGCCCGGGCCTGCTGGGTGCGGCCCGGGATCAGCTGGCCGAGTACTTCGCCGGGCAGCGCCAGGTGTTCGACCTGCCGCTGGACTGGTCCGGCTGTTCGCGGGCCCAGCACCAGGTGCTGTCGGTGCTCTACGACTCGGTCGGCTACGGGGAGACGCTCACCTACGGGGACCTGGCGCAGCGCGCGGTGGCCGGACCGGACGGGATCTCGCTCCCGGCCCGCGCCATCGGGCGGATCATGGGCTCGAACCCGCTTCCGCTGATCGTCCCGTGCCACCGGGTGGTGGCGGGCAACGGGCTGGGCGGGTACAGCGGCGGCACCGGCATCGAGATCAAGCGCTGGCTGCTGATCTTCGAGGGGGCGCTGCCCGCCACGATGGACTGGGACGTAGCCGGAGTCTGAGGGCGGTCAGCAGGTGATCACCGAGAGCGGGCACCGGGTGAGCTCAGCCTGCATCGGGCCGAGGACCGCGATCGATTCCGCGGCGGCGCGGGACCCGGCCCGGGCGGCTTCCTGCGGCGTCGCGCCGGCCATGCTGGCCGCGATGTAGCCGCCGGCGAAGTTATCTCCGGCCCCGTCCGTGTCGACGGGATTGGACGACTCGGCCGGGATCACCCAGGTTCCCTCGCGGGTCTCCAGGCGGGCTCCGTGCGGGCCGTCGGTGCTGCACACCGTGGCCCCTCGCCGGGTCAGGTCCGCCATCGACAGGCCGAGCGCCTCGATCTCCCCGGTACTCGGGAAGATCACATGAGCCAGGGTCAGCGCCTCAGCGAGCAGTGCGCGCTGCGGCCGGAGTCAGTGCCTCCGTCCGCACGTTCGGATCCACCGACACCGTGGCCCCGGCCGCGCGCGCCCGGCGCAGCGCGCTCATCGCCGAGGCGGCCAGCGGCTCACCGAAGAGCAGCGCTGACCCGGAAAGGTGCAGCCAGGACGCTGACTCCGGCAGGCTGGCCAGGTCCGCCTCCAGCACGGCGGTGGCCGCGGTGCCCCCGACCGCGAACTCGAATTCGCGGTGACCGTCCAGCGTAGTAGGTGATGTGCGCGGTCGCGGTCGGCCTGAGGTGGCCGCCGCTGCTCTCGTGGCAGGTCACGCCAGCGGCGGCGAGGCGGCTCCGGATGGTATCTCCGGCGGCGTCCTGGCCGATCCCGGCGACCAGGTGGGTGGGGGCGCCGAGCATCGAGGCGGAGTAGGCGGCGATAGCCGGAGCCCCGCTCGCCCACGGACCGGAAAAGGGCAGGTCCTGATCGGCGTCAGCGGCGAGCTGGCGCATGAAGGCAACGAGCGTCTCACCGACGATGAGCAGCATCAGGCCACCTCCCGGGCACCACGACTGGGTCGGCGCAGACAGTCAACCGCTCAGCCGTCGACCAGGTGATGCTCTTCCTGGGAGGCCAGGATGTTCCACCCCACGTGCAGGACCCAGAAACCGGCCAGCGGCAGCGGCCCGCTCTCGGTGGCCTTCGCCCCGAGCACCGCGCAGGCCTCTTCCAGGATCAGCGAGAGGTTCTCCCGGTGCCCGCAGAGCACCGCGGGCAGCCCGCTGCCGAGGATCTCGTCCACCCGGCGCCGCGCATCCCCGGCCGCCGCCAGTCCCACGGTGAGCGACGGATCGGGATGCACATCCTGCCCGGTGGCCTCCGCGTACGGCTGGACGGTCGCGACGCAGCGCTCGGCCAGCGAGCTGAACACCTGCCCGGTCGCATAGCACTGCAGCAGCGAGGCCAGCTCCTGCCGCTGCCGCAGCCCCTCGTCGTCCAGCGGCCGTTTCAGGTCATCGCCGTGCCCCGCCGCCCGCCAGTCGTCCTTGTCTCCCGCCGACGCGTGACGGACCAGGATGAAGGGGATCGTGTCGGGCGGCCTGGCCGCGAACTCGTCGAGCACGCCCGCGTCATGCGGGTAGCTCAGCCGGTCCAGGGCGGCCGGTACGCCCAGCCAGGCCACCTGGTCGACCTCGTCGTTCGGGACGAAGGCGGGCTGGGGCCCGTCCGCCGGCCTCGCCGCCCAGTAATCGACGGTCTTCGGCCGGTTGCCGTGCATCTGGTAGTGGGTGGACGGCAGGCGCCGGCCCAGGACCACGCGGATCCCGGTCTCCTCCTCCACCTCGCGGACCGCGGTCAGCAGGACGTGCTCCCCGGCCAGGGGCTTGCCCTTGGGCAGGCTCCAGTCGTCGTAGCGGCTGCGGTGAACCAGCGCTACCTCGGGGCCGTCGGTCCCGGGCCGCCAGACCACGGCGCCCGCGGCCCGGATCTCAGTGTCCTCTGGTTCGGCGCCCACGCCGTCAGCCGTCGGTGAGGTGCCCGCGCCGCGCCAGCAGGTACTCCTGCAGGTCGCGCAGGGGTTTCCCGTCGGCGTCCAGGTGGTGCCTGGTCCAGGTACCGTCCCCGGACAGCCACCAGGAACTGGTGGCATCGTCCATGGCCGCGTCGACCAGGGCCCTGAGCTCCCGCTGCTGATCCGGCTCCTTCACCGAGCAGAGCAGCTCGACCCGGCGGTCCAGGTTCCGGTGCATGAGATCGGCGCTGCCGATCCAGACTTTCCCCTCGGGGTCGTCCCGGGTCCCGAACGCGTAGATCCGCGAGTGCTCGAGGAAGCGGCCCAGGATGCTGCGCACCCGGATGTTCTCCGACAGCCCGGGCAGGCCCGGCCGCAGCGAGCAGATGCCGCGGACCCACAGGTCGACCGGCACCCCGGCCGCGAGGCCCGGTACAGGGCGTCGATCACGGCCTCGTCGACGATCGCGTTGCACTTCAGCTGGATCCGGGCCGGCAGGCCCTCGCGCTGCCGGGCCGTCTGCCTCTCGATCTGCTCCAGCAGGCCAGCCCGGAGGGCATACGGCGCGACCAGGAACCGGTGGTAGGAGGTCTTGCGGCTGTATCCGGTGAGCACGTTGAACAGGTCGGTGGCGTCGCCACCCACGTCCGGATCCGACGTGAGCAGGCCGTAGTCCTCATACAGCCGGGCCGTGGACGAGTTGTAGTTACCGGTCCCGATGTGGCAGTAGCGGCGCAGCGAGCCGTCCGGTTCCTCCCTGACGACCAGCGCCATCTTGCAGTGCGTCTTGAGGTCCACGAACCCGTAGACCACGTGGCACCCGGCTTGCTCCAGCTTGCGCGCCCAGAGGATGTTGGCCCGCTCATCGAAGCGCGCCTTCAGCTCCACCACCACCACGACCTGCTTGCCCGCCTCGGCCGCGTCGATCAGCGCGTCCACGATCGGCGAGGAGTCACTGGTCCGGTACAGCGTCTGCTTGATGGCCAGGACCCGGGGGTCGGCGGCCGCTTCCACCGTCAGCCGCTCCACGGTCGCGGTGAACGAGTCGTAGGGATGGTGGACCAGGACATCCTGCTTGTCCAGGGTGCTGAAGACGTCGCCGTCGTGCGGGAACGCCGCCTCCGAGGGAACGAAGGCGGGGTACTTCAGGCGCCGGATGTCCAGGTCGGCGATGGCGTTCAGCCCGGTGAGGTCCAGCGGCCCGGGCAGGTGGTAGACGGCCCGGCGATCGACACCCAGCTCGGTGACCAGCCGGTTGAGCACCTCGGCGGAAATGGACTCCTCCACCTCCAGGCGGACCGGCGGCTCCGTGCGGCGCCGGAGCAGTTCGCGCTCCAGCGACTGCATGAGGTCCTCGGTGACGTCCTCGTCCACCTCCAGCTCCCGGGCCCGGGTGACCCGGAACACGTGGTGTTCCAGGATCTCCAGCCCGGTGAACAGCTCGGTGAGGTGGGCGGCGATCACGTCTTCCAGCGGCACGAACCGGTACTTGCTGACGGTGAGGAAGCGTGGCAGCAGGGGGGGCACCTTCACCCGGGCGAACATGGTCAGCCCGGTGTCCGGCTCCGTGATCATGACCGCCAGGCTGAGTGACAACCCGGAGATGTACGGGAACGGGTGCGCCGGGTCGACCACCAGCGGGGTGAGCACCGGGTAGATCCGGTCGCGGAACAGCTGGTGCAGATTCTCCTGCTCGTCGGGGGAGAGCTCCTTCCAGCGCAGGATCTCGATGCCCTCCTGGGCCAGGGCGGGCCGGATGGCGTTGTTGAAGTACTCCGCGTGCTCCAGGCTGAGCTCGCGAGCCGTCTCGAGGGTCTCCTCCAGCACCTGGTCCGGGGGCATCCCGGTGGTCACGCCCTCCACCGGGAGCCCGGTGGCCATCCGGCGCATCCGGCCCGCCACCCGGACCATGAAGAACTCGTCCAGGTTGCTGGCGAAGATGGCCATGAAGCGCACCCGCTCCAGCAGCGGGATGGTCTCGTCCTGGGCGAGTTCGAGCACCCGCTGGTTGAACCGGAGCCAGCTTCCCTCGCGTTCGATGTAGCGGTCGGGCGGCAGATCGTCCGCCACACCCGCCGCTTCTGGACTCGGCGCCCCGTCCGCGCCGTTCTCGTCCGCAGTCCGCTGGGGGCTCGCCTCTCCGACAGTCATGTCGTCATTGTCCCCCGTGCCCGGCGCGCCAAGACTTCCTGCCCTCCTGTTTTCAATATCGCTAAGGGTCGCGTTTGTCCAGTTCAGCAGGGCGCCATTAACCCGCAAAGCGGTATCAAGCGCCACCTCCGCGCAGCGTAGCGGCGACGGCGGCGCGGATGGCGGAGCGCCATCCCGCCGGTAATCAGGCCGGTAAGCCCGCGCCGGGTGGTCCGGGTCAGCCGGCTGAGGGCCGGCACAGTGCCTCGATGGCCCCCCGGTCACCGATCTTCACCCGCTCACCGCGGTCGAGCGCGGCGGCCAGTTCCGCCTCGGCGGCCTCGACCCGGAGCCAGTCCACGTAGCTCACCGGACGCACCCCGCGGGCGGCCAGCACCTCCGTGAACGGCCTGCGGGAGGGCCGGTCCCCGGGCGTGGCGGCGGACAGGTCGGCCAGCAGGGAGCGGACGGTCCCGGCCGCATCGGATTTGTTCGTGCCCACCACCCCGGTGGGGCCGCGCTTGAGCCAGCCCGCGACGTACTCCCCCGGCAGCGGCGCACCGTCCGGGCCGAGCACCCGGCCCTCGGCGTTGGGCACCGTGGCGGTGTTCTCGTCGAACGGCACCCCGTCCAGCGGCACGCTCTGGTAGCCCACGCTGCGGAACACCATCTGCGCCGGGATCGTCTCGTACTCGCCGGTCCCGGTGAACCGGCCCTGCTCGTCGAGCCGGGTGCGCTCCACGGTCAGCCCGGACACCCGCTCCGGGCCGGCGACCTCGACCGGGCGGAGCCAGAACCGGATCGCGAGCCTCCGCCCTCCGGTCCCGGCCGGGCGCGCGGCCCAGTCCCTCAGCACCGCGAGGTTGCCGCGGACCCGGCGGTCACTGCCGGCCAGCTCGGCGCTCTGCCCGGTCGGGTCGAACGCGTCCAGATCGATTTCGTCCGGCCGCACCTCGATGTCCACGTCGGCCAGTTCGCCCAGCTCCCGCAGTTCCTTGGTGGTGAACTTGGCCTGCGCGGGCCCGCGGCGGCCGATCATGTGCACCTCACGGACCTTGCTGGCCATGAGGGCGTCCAGGACCGGCTGGGGGATGTCGGTGGAACGCAGCGTGGCCGGGTCCCGGGCCAGGATGCGGGCCACGTCCACGGCCACGTTGCCGACCCCGACCACCGCCACGGACTCGGCGTCCAGGGTGAAGGCCTCGGCCGAGGAGTCGGGATGGCCGCAGTACCAGTTGACGAAGTCGGTGGCCGCGTAGCTGCCGGGCAGGTCCTCGCCGGGGATGCCCATCCGCCGGTCCCGCATCGCCCCGGTCGCGTAGACCACCGCGTCGTAGCTGGCCAGCAGGTCGTCCCGGGTGACGTCGTCGCCGAGGTGCACGCCGCCGAGGAACCGGACGTCCGGGTGCTCCAGCACGCCGCGAAGGTAGTCGGCGATGGACCGGATGGACGGGTGGTCCGGCGCGACACCGTAGCGGACCAGGCCGTAGGGGGTGGGCAGCCGGTCCAGCACATCCACGCGAACGGTTCCCGCCGGGGCCAGCGCGGCGACCTGCTTGATGAGTGCTTCAGCCGTGTAGATGCCCGCCGGGCCGGAGCCCACCACGGCGACCTCGAGTGTCGTCACGGACGCAACCCCACCGTTCTTCTCCGCTATGTCACCTGTCCCGGGGTCTGCCCCGGGAGTCTCCTCCCCCGGGCGTCATCCCTGGGGGTTATCGGCCAGCACCGGGTCCAGCTGGGCCACGGCCTCGGTGATCTGCCGGGCCAGGTGCTGCGGGACCAGGCCGATCTCGTCGAGGACCTCATCCCGGGAGCCGTGCGCCAGGAACCGCTGGGGGATGCCGAAGGTCCGGGCCGGGGTGGGCACCCCGGCGTCGCGGAGCAGCCGGCACACGGCGTCACCGAATCCGCCGGCCACGCCGTTGTCCTCGACCGTCACCACCAGCCGGGCCCGGCGGGCCTCGTCGGCCAGGGCCGGATCGACCGGCTTCACCCAGCGCGGGTCGACCACGGTCACCCCGATGCCCTGATCGGCCAGCCGGTCCGCGGCGACCAGGCAGGTCATCGCCATCGGCCCGGCTCCGGCCAGGAGCACGTCGGGGGCGGCGCCGCCGTCGGGCCGGCGCAGCACGTCCATGCCGCCGAGCTGCCCGACCGCCTCGACGTCGCCGCCCACGTTGGCCTTGGGGAAGCGCAGCACGGTAGGCCCGTCGCTGACCGCCACCGCCTCGTCCAGCAGCTCGGCGAGGCGGGACGCGTCCCGCGGGGCCGCGATCCGCAGGCCCGGCACGACCTGCAGGATCGAGCCGTCCCACATGCCGTTGTGGCTGGACCCGTCCGGCCCGGTCACCCCGGCCCGGTCCAGCACGAAGGTGACCGGCAGCCGGTGCAGGGCCACGTCCATCAGCACCTGGTCGAAGGCCCGGTTGAGGAACGTCGCGTAGATCGCGACCACCGGGTGCAATCCGCCCATGGCCAGCCCGGCCGCGCTGGTCACGGCGTGCTGCTCGGCGATGCCGACGTCGAAGACCCGGTCCGGGATAGGCCTCCGCGAACGGGCCCAGGCCGGTGGGGTGCAGCATCGCGGCCGTGATCGCCACCACGTCGGGACGCCGCGCGCCGACCGAGACGAGCGCGTCGCCGAACACATGGGACCAGGTGCGCTTGGGCGCGCCCGGGCAGCCGGCCGACCGGGGCGCCGGCGGGCACCTGGTGCAGCCGGTCCTCCTCGTTGTCCTCGGCGAGCTGGTACCCGAAGCCCTTCCGGGTGATCGCGTGCACGATCACCGGGCCGCCGAAGTCGCGGGCCCGGCGCATCGCCATCTCCATGGCCTGCTCGTCGTGGCCGTCGATGGGGCCCAGGTACTTCAGGCCGAGGTCCTCGAACAGGACCTGCGGCTGCAGGACGTCCTTGAGGCCCTTCTTCATGCCGTGCAGGGTGCCGTACAGCGGCGGCCCGACCACCGGCGCCCGGGTCAGCGTGGTCTTGATGTAGTCCAGCACGTTCTCGTAGCGCTGGTTGATCCGGACCGTGGCCAGGTGATGGGCCAGCCCGCCGATGGTCGGCTGGTAGGACCGGCCGTTGTCGTTGACGACGATGACCAGCCTGCTGTCCTTGGCCACCGCGATGTTGTTCAGCGCCTCCCAGGCCATGCCGCCGGTCAGCGCGCCGTCGCCGATGACCGCCACCACGGTCCGGTCCGTCTCACCACGCAGCCGGTACGCCTTGGCCAGCCCGTCGGCATACGACAGGCTGGTCGACGCGTGCGAGTTCTCCACCAGGTCATGCTCGGACTCGGCGCGGGACGGGTAGCCGGACAGGCCGTCCCGCTGGCGCAGCGTGCCGAACTCGGGCACCCGCCCGGTCAGGAGCTTGTGCACGTACGACTGATGGCCGGTGTCGAAGACGATCTTGTCCGCCGGCGAGTCGAACACCCGGTGCATCGCGATGGTCAGCTCGACCACCCCGAGGTTGGGTCCCAGGTGACCGCTCGTCCGTGAGACCGTCTCGATCAGCAGGTCGCGAATCTCGCTGGCCAGGACAGGCAGCTGGTCCGGGGCCAGCTCCTTGAGCTCGCGCGGGCCGGAGATGGATTCCAGCAGGGTCACCAGGGCAGCTCCCTCGTCTGAGAAGCGGGAATCTTTGGCGAGTCTATTTCGCCGGGCTCGTGCCCGGCACGGAAGGCTCGCCTTCCGGCCCGGCAACCGTGTCCCGCCGTTAGCCCGCGGTTAGCCGCCGGGACATCCTGGCCGGCCACCATATCCGGATAGCAATAGTTACATCTGCGGCAGATTACCGCCATCGCTGCCGCGATACCCGCACGGGGGGAACACCGAATGCGGCCGACCATGGGCCGGGACCTCGCTGGCCAAGGTGCTGGAGAACCGGCCAGGCGCCGAACATCCAGACTGGCCAGGACTGCGAGTACTTCAGCAAGTTTCTCCAGTTCGGCGGGGAGAACTTCGACAAGTGGACCAAGGACGGCCAGCTGTCGGGGGACGGCTGCGTCTACCCCAAGTACGTTCGGGACATCGGCTCCCAGCTGAGCGCGCATGGCCTGAGCTGGAAGTCCTACAACCAGCAGATGGGCAACGACCCGGCCCGGGATGGCACCACGGCCACCGCGCACGGCCCGGCCTGCGGGCACCCGAAGCTGGGCACGATCGACCAGACCGACGTCACCGGCCCGGCGCACGACAGCTATGCGACCCGGCACAACCCGTTCGTCTACTTCGAGAACATCATCGGGAGCCAGGGGTACTGCGATAGCCACGTGGTCACCCTGAACCCGCTCACCACGGATCTGGCCCGCGCGTCTGCCACCCCGGCCTACTCCTGGATCACCCCGGACACCTGCGCCGACGCGCACGACACCCCGCGCTGCCAGGACGGGGCCAAGGGCGGCCTGAACCAGGCGGACAAGTTCCTGGCCACCTGGGTGCCCCGGATCATGGCCTCCCCCGCCTACCGGCAGGGCGGGCTGATCTTCATCACCTTCGACGAGTCCGGCGACGATACGAACGCCAGGGCCTGCTGCGGCGAGAAGGACAGCCTGGGCTATACCGACCCGTCCCACCCGAACGTCAACGAGCCCGGGCTGTACGGGCCGGGCGGCGGCCGGGTCGGCGCGGTCGCCCTGTCCCCGTTCATCAAGCCCGGCACCCGGAGCGGCGTGGACTACAACCACTACTCGCTGCTGAAGACCATGGAGAAGATCTTCGGCCTGCCGCTGCTCGGCGACGCCAGGCAGCCGCAGGTCAGGGCGTTCGGATCGGACATCTTTACCCGATGATTAGCCAGCACTGACCAGGCAGCGCGGCCGGGCGGGGCCCCGCCCGGCCGCGCCCCGCCGTCCCCGCGCCACCGGACCCGGTAGAGCTACCGGACGCCGTAGAGGTGCTCGAGGGCGAGCTGGTCGAGGTGCTCGTAGGCCAGGCCGCGGGCGGCCAGGGTCTCGATGTCGGGGGTGAAGCCCTGGACGTCCCGCCAGGTCTCCCCCTCGGCCAGGGTCGGGATGGCCAGGTTCTCCACCCCGGACGCGGCCAGCGCGGCCTTCACGTCCGGGTCGGCGCGGAACGCCCGGACCTTGTCCCGCAGGATCAGGTAGTTGCGCATGCAGGCGGCCGCGGACACCCACACGCCCTCGTCGTCCTCGGTCCGCGGCGGCTTGTAGTCGAAGTGCACCGGCCCGTCGTAGCCCGCCGGTCACCAGCGCGTCCACCACCCAGAACGCGCCCCGCGCGTTCCCCGCGCCGAACCGCAGGTCCTGGTCATACCGCGGCCCGTTCTGCCCGTTCAGGTCGATGTGGAACAGCTTCCCGTGCCACAGCGCCTGGCTGATGCCGTGCGCGTAGTTCAGCGAGGCCATCTCCTCGTGCCCGACCTCCGGGTTGATGCCCACCATCTCGGAGTGCTCGAGCTCGTTGATGAACGCCAGCGCGTGCCCGGCGCTGGGCAGCAGGATGTCCCCGCGCGGCTCGTTGGGCTTGGGCTCGATCGCGAACCGCAGGTCATACCCCTGCTCCAGGACGTAGCCCGCCAGCAGGTCCAGCCCCTCCTTGTACCGGGACAGCGCCGCCTGGATGTCCTTGGCCGCGCCGGACTCGGCGCCTTCCCGGCCACCCCAGAACACGTACGTCCTTCGCGCCCAGCTCGGCGGCCAGGTCCAGGTTGCGCATCGTCTTGGCCAGCGCGAACCGGCGGATGTCCCGGTCAGCGGCGGTGAACGCGCCGTCCTTGAAGATCGGGTGGCCGAACAGGTTGGTGGTGGCGGTGGTCACCACCAGGCCGGTCTCGTCCAGCGCCCGCCGGAAATCCCCGATCTTCCGGTCCCGCTCCGCCTCGGAGGCCTCGAACGGGAACACGTCGTTGTCGTGGAAGTTCACCCCGTACGCGCCCAGCTCGGCGAGCTTGCGCACCGCCCGGTCGGCCGCCATCGGCGGCCGCACCGGCCCGCCGAACACGTCCACCCCCTGCCAGCCCACCGTCCAGATGCCGAACGAGAACTTGTCCTGCGGGGTCGGCACGTAAGCGTCTGCGGTCACCAGCCAGTCCTCTCTATTGCTCTGCATCCCGATGTCTGCGCCTAGCGACCACGATCTGCGGACCGTGGCTCCCGGAGATCATCTTTCCCAGACCGGCGTGTCCCAGCCCGCGGTGTCCCAGTCCGCGGTGGCCCGGCGGAGCCAGGCGAGCCGCTCGCGGACGACGGGCTCGGCCGGCCCGGTGTACTCCTCCGGCAGGTGCCGCGGCCACTCGGGCGGCTGCGGCGTGCCCGCCAGCGCCCACGCGGCCTGCCGGGCCGCGCCCAGTGCGACGTACTCCTCCGGCGCCGGCACCAGGACCGGGACCCCGAGGATGCCCGGGGCCAGGCGGCGCGCGGCCTCGGAGCGGGCCCCGCCGCCGATCAGCAGCACCCGCTCGCGGGACGCGCCCTGCGCCGCGATCAGGTCGGCCGCCTCGGCCAGCGTGCCGAGCACGGCCTCGATCGCGGCCCGGGCCAGATTGGCGGGGGTCGCGTTCTGCGTGGTGAGACCCCGGAGCACCCCGGTCGCGTCGGGCCGGTTCGGGGAGCGCTCCCCGTCCAGGTAGGGCAGCAGCGCGATGCCGCCCGCGCCCGGCTCCGCGGCCAGCGCCCGGGACGACAGCCCGTCCAGGTCGGTGCCGGTCAGGGCGGCGACCGCCGAGAGCACCAGGCCCGCGTTGACCGTGGCGATCAGCGGCAGGAACCGGCCGGTGGCGTCGGCGAACCCCGCGACCATGCCGGACTCGTCCGCCGCGGCCCGCTCGGTGACCGCGTACGCCGTGCCCGACGTGCCGATCGAGATGACCAGCTCGCCCGGCTCCAGGCCGAGCCCGAGGGCGGCGCCCATGTTGTCGCCGGTCCCGGGGGCCAGCACGGCGCCGCCCGCGGTCTCGCCGACGACCTCGTGGGGCTTGGCGATCCGGGGCAGGCCCGGCTCGTGGCCCAGCGCGGCCGCGGCGACCTCGGGCAGCCAGCGGCCGGTCGCGGGCGAGAAGTAGCCGGTGCCGGACGCGTCGCCGCGGTCGGTGACCGGCTCGGCCCCGCCTGCGCCGGTCCGCGCCTGCACTGGCCCGCCCCGGTCCCTGCGAGGCGAGCCGCCAGGTCAGCCAGTCGTGCGGCAGCATGACCCGGGCCACCCGGGCCGCGTTCTCCGGCTCGTGCGCGGCGAGCCAGCGCAGCTTGGTGACGGTGAACGAGGCGCTGGGCACGCTCCCGGTGTGCTCCGCCCACCAGCCCGGGCCGCCCAGTTCGGCGATCAGTTCCCGGGCCGCCGGGGCGGAGCGCAGGTCGTTCCAGAGCAGGGCGGGCCTGATCACCTGGCCGGCCTCGTCCACGACGACCATGCCGTGCTGCTGCGCCGCCACCGCGATCGCGTCGGCCCGGTCGAGCAGCCCCGCCCCGGCCTGCTCCAGCGCGGACCACCACGCGGCCGGGTCAACACTCGGTGCCGGGCGGGTGCGGGGCGCTCCCCCGGGCCACGACCGTGCCGTCTTCGGCCTGGCAGAGCAGGACCTTGGTCGACTGCGTAGACGAGTCCACCCCAGCCACGAGCATCGCTCACCCCTTCGCGCCGACGGACTGAACCTACCGCCCGGCGCCCGTGGCCGGCGGCCGGCTCAGCCCGGCTCGGGCAGGGTGACGGCCCGGGCGGCCGGCCAGCCGGCGACGAGCTGCAGCCCGGTGATCACCAGCAGCACCACCACCGGAACGGTCCAGCCGCCGATCGCGGAGTGCAGGAAGCCGACGACCAGCGGGCCGGTGGTGGCGACCAGGTACCCCACGCTCTGCGCGAATCCCGAGAGCGACGCGGCGATCCGCGGATTGGGGGCCCGGGCCATGGTGAAGAAGATCGCGAGGCCGAGCGAGGCACCCTGACCCACGCCGAGCACCAGCACCCAGGCCACGTCGCCGCCCAGCGGGGCGAACCAGGCCCCGGCCAGGCCGGCCGCGCTGGCGGCCACGGTGCCCGCGATCAGCGCCCGCTGGTTCCGGGCCCGGTGCGCGAGGACCGGGATCAGCAGCGAGCCGGCCGCCCCGCCCACGCCGGTCAGGGCCAGCAGCGTGCCGGCGGCGCCGGCGCTCACCCCCCGGTCCCGGAGCATGGTCGGCAGCCAGGACAGCTCCGCGTAGAAGGTCAGGCTCTGCAGCCCCATGAACGCGGTGACCTGCCAGGTCAGCGCGTACCGGGAGAGCCTCAGCGGGGCGGCGCGCAGCGCCGGGCGCGCCGCGGCTCCTGGTCCGCGCGACTCGGCTGCGCGCCCCGGGTGCGGGCAGGGTCCGGTACTTCCACTGCGGCAGCCAGGCCACCCCGGCCGCCAGCGCGGGCAGCGCCCACACGGACAGGGACAGCGGGACCGACCCGCCGGACAGGTTGTACACCGGGATCGCGATCAGCGAGGCCAGGATCGACCCGGCGTTCAGGCAGAGCAGGTAGATCCCGATCAGCGCCCCCGCGCGCTCCGGCGCGCGCCGCTTGACCAGGCTGGGCAGCAGCACGTTCAGCAGCGCGATGGCCGCCCCGGCCAGCGCCGTCCCGGGGAACAGCAGCACGCCCGGCGCCACCCCGCGCAGGATCAGCCCGGCGGCCAGCAGGCCCACGGCCCCGCCGAGCACCCGTTCCTCGCCGAACCGGCGGCTGAGCGGGGCGGCCACCCCGGAGAACACGCCGAAGGCCAGCACCGGGAGCGCCGCCAGCGCGGACACCGCGGCCGGTGACAGGTTCAGCCGGGCGGACAGTTCCGGGAACAGCGGCGGCAGGCTGGTGATCGCGGCCCGCAGGTTGAACGCGATCGCGAGGACGCCCGCGACGAGCAGGACCCCGGTCCGGGCGTAGCGGCGGGTCCGCGGCGGCGACGGCGCGGGGGGAGCGTCAGGATCGGGCATTTCCCCGACACGCTACCGCGAGCGCCGTCCCGGGCCTGCGCCCGCTCAGCCGAGCAGCGAGCGCAGCACGTACTGCATGATCCCGCCGTGCCGGAAGTACTCCGCCTCCCCCGGCGTGTCGATCCGCACCACGGCCCGGAACTGCGTGCCGTCCGCGCGGACGGTCACCTCGCGGGGGACCGCGCCGGAGTTCATCTCCTCGATGCCGGTGATCTCGAAGACCTCCTGCCCGGTGAGCCCGAGCGACTCGGCCGACTCCCCCGGCTGGAACTGCAGCGGCAGCACGCCCATGCCGATCAGGTTGGAGCGGTGGATCCGCTCGAACGACTCGACCAGCACGGCCCGCACCCCGAGCAGCAGGGTGCCCTTGGCCGCCCAGTCCCGGGATGACCCGGAGCCGTACTCCTTGCCGCCCAGCACGACCAGCGGGGTGCCCTCCTCCGCGTACTTGCGGGAGGCGTCGTAGATGGACATCTGCTCGCCGTCGGGCAGGTGCACGGTGACGCCGCCCTCGGTGCCGGGGGCGAGCTGGTTGCGCAGCCGGATGTTGGCGAACGTGCCGCGGATCATCACCTCGTGATTGCCGCGCCGCGAGCCGTAGGAGTTGAAGTCCTTCCGCTCCACCCCGTGCTCGGTCAGGTACTTCCCGGCCGGGCTGTCGGTCTTGATCGCCCCGGCCGGCGAGATGTGGTCGGTGGTCACCGAGTCGCCCAGCCTGGCCAGCACCCGGGCGCCGTGGATGTCGCTGACCGGCGCGGGCTTGTCCGGCATGCCGTCGAAGTACGGGGGCTTGCGCACGTAGGTGGAGCCGGCGTCCCAGGCGAACGTGTCCCCGGCGGGCACGTCCAGCTCCCGCCAGCGGTCGTCGCCCTCGAACACGTCCGCGTAGTCCCGGGTGAACATCTCCGCCGCCACCGCGTGCTGCACCACGTCGTCGATCTCGGCCGCCGAGGGCCAGATGTCGCGCAGGTACACCGGGGTGCCGTCGGCCCGGCTGCCCAGCGGCTCATTCTCCATGTCGAAGTCCATGGTCCCGGCCAGCGCGTACGCGACCACCAGCGGCGGCGAGGCCAGGTAGTTCATCTTCACGTCGGGGTTGATCCGGCCCTCGAAGTTCCGGTTCCCGGACAGCACCGACACCACGGCCAGGTCGTTCTCGGCCACCCCGGCGCTGATCGCCTCGGGCAGCGGCCCGGAGTTGCCGATGCAGGTGGTGCAGCCGTAGCCGACCAGGTTGAAGCCGAGCTTGTCCAGGTAGGGCACCAGCCCGGCCCGCTCGTAGTAGTCCATGACCACCTTGGAGCCGGGCGCCAGCGTGGTCTTCACCCAGGGCTTGGTGGCCAGCCCCGCCTCGACCGCCTTCTTGGCCAGCAGCGCGGCACCGACCATGACCGACGGGTTGGAGGTGTTGGTGCACGACGTGATGGCCGCGATCACCACCGAGCCGTGGTCCACCGAGGTCTGCCTGCCGTCCTCCAGCGTCACCTGGGCCGGGTGGGACGGGCGGCCGGTGCCGGAGGCCGCCGGCCTTCCGGCGGGCTGGTCCGCGTCGCCGTTCTCCCGGTCCGCGGTGAACGGGTCAGACGCCGGGAAGGTGTCGTCCAGGTCCTCGTCCAGCCGGTCGAGCTGCACGTAGTTGCCGAGCGCCTCGCGGAACGACTCCTTGGCGTCGGACAGGGCGACCCGGTCCTGCGGCCGCTTCGGGCCGGCCAGCGACGGCACGATGGTGGACAGGTCCAGCGTGAGCTGCTCGGAGTAGCGGGGCTCCGCGGCCGGGTCGTGCCACAGGCCCTGCTCCTTGGCGTACGCCTCGACCAGCGCCACCTGCTCCGCCGGGCGGCCGGTGAGCTCCAGGTAGCTGAGCGTCTGCTGGTCGATCGGGAAGATCGCGCAGGTGGAGCCGAACTCGGGGCTCATGTTGCCGATCGTGGCCCGGTTGGCCAGCGGCACGGCACCCACCCCGTCGCCGTAGAACTCCACGAACTTGCCGACCACGCCGTGCCGCCGGAGCAGCTCGGTGATGGTCAGGACCAGGTCGGTGGCGGTCGTGCCGGCCGGCAGTTCCCCGGTGAGCCGGAAGCCGACCACCCGCGGGATCAGCATGCTGATCGGCTGGCCGAGCATGGCCGCCTCGGCCTCGATGCCGCCGACCCCCCAGCCGAGCACGCCCAGCCCGTTCTGCATGGTGGTGTGCGAGTCGGTGCCCACGCAGGTGTCCGGGTAGGCGGCCCCGTCGCGGGACATCACCACCCGGGCCAGGTGCTCGATGTTGACCTGGTGCACGATCCCGGTGCCCGGCGGCACCACCTTGAACTGGCTGAACCCGTCCTGGCCCCAGCGCAGGAACTGGAACCGCTCGCGGTTGCGGCCGAACTCCAGCTCGACGTTCCGGTCGAAGGCGTCCGGGCGGCCGAAGATGTCGGCCACCACCGAGTGGTCGATGACCAGCTCGGCCGGGACCAGCGGGTTGATCTTCCCCGGGTCACCGCCCAGGTCCCGCATGGCCTCGCGCATGGTGGCCAGGTCCACGACGGCGGGCACGCCGGTCAGGTCCTGCAGGAGCACCCGGGCCGGGGTGAACTGGATCTCGATCGAGGGGTCGGCCGCCGGGTCCCACTGCGCGAGCGCGCTGACGTGCTCGGCGGTGATGTTGCGGCCGTCCTCGGTGCGCAGCAGGTTCTCGAGCAGGATCTTGAGGCTGAACGGCAGGTCGGCGGACCCGTCGACCGCGTCGAGCCGGTGTATCTGGTACCCGGCCTCGCCGACCCGCAACGTGCCAGGCTGCCGAAGCTGTTCGCGGTCATCAGGGTCCGCCTCCTGCACCAGTGAAGTATCTCGATATCAAGTTAATAGGGCGTTTTCACGCTAGGACGAGTTTATCTCGACGTCAAGGTATCGCCCGCGCGCGGGTGCCGCCTCGGGAACGCCGGCGATCGTCCGCCGCGCGCCCGGCGTGCCCGGCACGGCACCGCCTATACGACAACATTGCCACCACTTCACCACCGCGGGCGGCGATGCGCCCCGGTCACCGCCCCGAATCCGCGACTATGGGGAGGTGACAGAGCACACCGAGCGCCCCTGGGGCGGTTACACGGTCCTGGCCGAGGCCGGGGACTACAAGGTCAAGACCATCGAGGTGCACCCCGGCCAGCGGCTGTCCTACCAGCGGCACTCCCGCCGGGCCGAGCACTGGTTCGTGGTCCGCGGCGAGGGCGTGGTCACCCTGGACGGCACCGACATCAAGGTCGCCCGGGGCGACACGGTCGACGTCGCGCTGGGCGCCGCGCACCGGATCCGCAACACCGGCGCCGGCCCGCTGGTGTTCGTGGAGGTGCAGCACGGCGACTACTTCGGCGAGGACGACATCGTCCGGCTGGAAGACGACTACGGCCGGGTCGGAGCTGTACGCCCGGCTAGCCACGTCCTGGCCCGGCCGCGGCGGCGAGCACCGCCTCCCGCAGCAGGTCGTCGTCGGCGGGGTCAACGGTCCGCAGGTCCAGCAGCAGCCGGCCGTCTTCGATCCGCCCGGCCACCGGGGGCTTATTTTTCCGCAACGAGGACCCCAGCGTGGCCGGGAGACTCACCGCCGCGCTGGGCAGCCGGACGCCGGGGGCACCACCGCCGCCGACCACCGCGTCGCTCTCGGTCACCCGGGCATCCAGGCCGGCGCCGGCCAGCCGGGCCGCGAGCCGCCCGGCCCGGTCCCGGAGCCGCTCGACCGGCTCGTGCAGGGCCGTCGCGGTCGGCGTGGCCGGCCCGCGCAGCGTGGCTTCCAGCGCGGCCAGGGTCAGCTTGTCCACCCGCAGCGCGCGGGCCAGCGGGTGCCGCCGCAACGCCGCGATCAGGTCGCCCCGGCCGAGCAGCAGCCCGGCCTGCGGGCCGCCGAGCAGCTTGTCGCCGCTGGCGGTGACCAGGGCCGCCCCGCTGGCCAGCGCGGTCGCGGCGTCCGGCTCGTCCGGCAGCACCGGCTCCGGGGCCAGCAGCCCGGAGCCGATGTCGGCCACCACCGGGACAGCCAGCGGGGCCAGGTCCGGCGATCGGGGCCTCGCCGGTGAAGCCCAGGACGCGGAAGTTCGACGGGTGCACCTTGAGGATGAAGCCGGTGTCCGGCCCGATCGCCGCGGCGTAGTCGGCGACCGTGGTCCGGTTCGTGGTGCCGACCTCCCGCAGCCGGGCCCCCGTCGAGGCCAGCAGGTCGGGCAGGCGGAAGCCGTCGCCGATCTCCACCATCTCGCCGCGGCTGATGATGATCTCGCGGCCGCGGGCCAGCGCGGTCGCCGCCAGCACCAGCGCGGCCGCGTTGTTGTTGACGATGTGCACGTCCTTCGCGCCTGCGGGCAGGCCGCGCGCAGCGCGTCCAGGGCGCCCCGGCCGCGCCGGGCCCGCTGCCCGGTGGCCAGGTCGTACTCCACGTCGGTGCACCCGGCGCTGGCTTGCAGCGCCGCCCGGGCCGCCGCGGACAGCGGCGCGCGGCCCAGGTTGGTGTGCAGCAGCACCCCGGTGGCGTTGATGACCGGGCGCAGCGTCGTGGCGCTGGCCGGCAGCAGCCCGGCGGCCAGGTCCGGCACGTCCTCCGGCGCGATCTCACCCCGGCGGGCCTGGTCCTGGGCCGCGGTGATCGCCTGCTTGACCGTGGCCGCGCCCAGGCGGCCGACCGCCTCGGCGAACGGGGGCTGCGCGAGCAGCGTGTCCGTGCGCGGTATCCGCCGCCGGCTGTCCACGACCAGCACTCTAACCCGCCGCCGCCCCGGCATCCCCGGCAGCAGCCGGGCGGGCCCTGAAGACCCGATCGTGGGCGGTAAGGGCTGCCCCCGCAGCCGTGGGCCCCTGTTACTGACGTGACCAGTGTTACTGACGTGACCAGTGCTACTGACGTGCAGCCCCGTCTCCGGCCCCTGCGATCGTGATCAAACGATAAGTGCTGCCAGGACGACACCAATCGCTTGATCATTAACTGGAGGTCTCCCGTCTGGGAGTACTCGAGCAACGTGAGCCCCAGCAGCCGTCGCCTGACCAAGGGACGCCTGGACGGTGCCCGCGAGACTGGCTAGCCGAGGCCGTGCCGGGCCGCGGCTCACGTCGCGGTCGCCCAGGCCCTGGTCCACCAGGGCGGCCCACCGGTCGCGGGCCGTCTCCAGCACCGGCAGCCGGCGGCCGGAGTCGTCCATGGCCAGCCGGATGTCCTTGAGCGCCCACTGCAGCGAGAAGTCCGGCGCGTCATCGCCCGCGTCCATCTTGGCGAACTTGGCCGCCGCGGCCGGGTTGGCCAGGTTCCCGTCGCTGAGGAAGTCCAGCACCTGCTGATGGTCCACGCCGAGCGAGTCGGCCAGGGCCATCATCTCCGCCGCCCCCTCGACCAGGATGACCAGCCAGGAGTTCATGACCAGCTTGAGCCGGCTGCCCGCCCCGGCCGGGCCGAGCCACCTGGTCTCCCGGCCGAGCGCGGCGTACACCGGCTCGAGCACGGGCTTGGCCGCGTCCGGGCCGGACGCCAGGATCAGCAGCTGGCCGTTCTCGGCCGGGCCGCGGGTCCCGGACACCGGGGCGTCCACGAAGTACACGTCGGGCCGTTCCTTGCTGACCCGGGCGGCCAGTTCCCCGGTGGCGCTCACGCCGATCGTGCTCATCTGCGACCAGACCGCCTCCGGCCGCATCGCCTCCAGCATCCCGGAGCTCGAACGCCACCTGGTTCACCGCCGCCGCGTCCGCGACCATGGTGATCACCACGTCCGCGTGCCGCACCGCGTCCCCGGGATCCTCGTGGGCGGTCGCGCCGTCCGCGGCGAGCTGGGCGGCGGGTTCCGGGGTCCGGTTCCACACGTCCACCGTGAAGCCCGCCCGGAGCAGGCTGTGCGTCATCCCCCGGCCCATCGTCCCGGCGCCCAGCACCGCTACCCGCGGCCGCGCCCCGGCCGCTCCGGAAGAGCTCATGTCGTCATCCCCTCGGTGGTTTTCGTTGCGGAGGTTGCTGCTTTTCATCTTTAACCCGCACCGGTCAGGGGCAGCAGCCGGGCTTGCGGGGCTGGCGCCGGTGCGCCAGCGCGATGAGCGTGGCCAGCCCGGCTACGACCGCCCCGGCGAGCATCGCCGCGCGGTCACCGCCGACCCCGGCCATCCGGCCGCCGTGGCTCGCGGTCAGCGCGATCGCGGGCAGCAGCGCGGCACCGACCCCGGCCCCGATCTGGCGGCTGGTGTTGATCACCCCGCCGACGAAGCCCTGGTCGCCGTCGGCCACCCCGCGGCTCGCGGTGACCATGGCACCGAACGCGGTGCCCGCCGTGCCGAAGCCGACGAAGGTCACCGCGGCCAGCAGCGGGCTGTACCCGCCGGTCGCCGGCAGGTGGGTGAGCACCAGGAACCCGGCCGTGGCCACGGCGTTGGTCAGCACCAGCAGCCGCGCCACGCCCAGCCGCGCGGCCAGCCGGGCCCCGGTCAGCCCGGCCACGAAGCCGACGACGCCCTGCGGGGCGATGGCCAGCCCGGTCATCAGCGGCGAGTCGTGCAGGACCTGCTGGAAGTACAGGGACAGGACCAGCATCTCGCCGCCGTTCCAGACGCCGAGCAGCATGATCAGCGCGCCGCCTTTGCGGAGCGAGCCGAGCCGGAGCAGGTTTCCGCGGACCAGCGGGTCGGGGGCGTGTCCCTCGGTCACGGCGAACCCGGCCAGCGCGGCCACGGCCAGCCCGGCCGCGGCCAGCACCAGCGGCGACGTCCAGCCAGCCGCGCCGCCCTGCGACACCGCGAACACCACCGAGGCGACCACGAGCGTGATGAGCAGCGCGCCGCCCACGTCGAGGCGGCGCCGTTCCCGCTGCTCCCGGCCCCGGCCCAGCAGCCGCGGGGTGAGCAGCACCGCGGCCAGCCCGACCGGCACATTGACCAGGAACACCGCGCGCCAGCTGGTGAACTCCACCAGGACGCCGCCCAGCACCTGGCCGGCCACGAACCCGATGGACGCGGTCGCGCCGTACAGGCCGAGGGCGCGGGTGCGCGGCGGCCCCTCGGGAAAGCCGGTGGTGATGAGGGACAGGGCGGCCGGGGCGACCAGGGCCGCACCCACGCCCTGCACCGCCCGCGACGCGACCAGCAGCACCGGGTCGTGAGCCAGCCCGCCGGCCAGCGAGGCGACGGAAAAGACGATCAGCCCGGTCACGAACATCCGGCGGCGGCCGAACAGGTCCGCGGCCCGGCCGCCGAGGATGAGCAGCCCGCCGAAGGTGATCGCGTACCCGGTGACCACCCACTGCGCGGCCGACGCGGCGAAGCCCAGCTCGCGCTGGATGGAGGCCAGCGCCACGTTCACGATGCTGAAGTCGAGCACGACCATGAACGAGGCGGCCAGGATGAGCACCAGGGCGGCCCGGCTGTACCCGGGCTGGGCGGGCTTCGGGGCGCCGCGCGGAGTCGCGGCGGGGGTCGCGGCGGCCGGCGGCGCGGGCGGGGACGCGGCGGCGGGGCCGGGGGACCGGGGGAAAGAGGAAGATCAGAAGTGGGGTCTTCGGTGATCGTCCTGCTCTGAGTCACAGCGCTATCCGATACGTATCGTTTCGTATATGGCCGTACAGTGGGAACCAGATGAGTGACACGCCTATTCCCGGTGCCGCGGTGCGGGGGCGGCCGCGCAGCGAGGCGGCCGACCGCGCCATCCTGCGCGCGGCCACCGACCTGCTGGCCGAGCGCGGCCTGGCGGGCATGTCCATGGAAGAGGTGGCGGCCCGGGCCGGGGTCGGCAAGGCGACCGTCTACCGGCGCTGGCGGTCCCGGGGGGCGCTGGCCCTGGACGCGTTCATGGCCGAGTTCCAGGCGCTGCAGCCGCTGCCGGACACCGGGACGCTGCGTGGCGACCTGCTGGCCGCGCTCCGGGCCTGGGTCCGGGCGGTGACCCGGACCCCGGCCGGGCGGATCCTGGCCGGCCTGATCGCCGCCGCGCAGGATGACCCCGAACTGGCCGCCGCGTGGCGGGCCCAGGTACTGGAACCGATGCGGGGGCAGCACCGGATCATGTTGCGGCGCGCGATCGCCCGGGGCGAGATCCCGGCCTCGACTGATATGGACGTCGTCCTGGATCTGCTGTACGGGGCCGCCTACCACCGGCTGCTGCAGGGACACCGGCCGCTGTCCGACACGTTCACCCGCCGCGTGGTCGAGGTGATCGTGGCCGGGCTGGGCGGCCCGCCTAGCGGCGCCGCGGGCTAGCGCAGCGGGCCAGCCGACCGCGGTCGCGTGGAGGTCATTCAGCGCTGTGCGGGGGCGGCTGCTGGGCGGCCGGGCCGCGCAGCGAGCGGAGCCACTCCTCGGATGTGTCATCCCAGCCGCTGGCCGGGCGGTGCGCGGCCCGCCACCAGACCCGGTCCGCGGGGCGCGCATCCCTGGACGGCGGGTGCAGTGGTGGCGGGTCCGGCGGTGGCGGGTTCATCAGGGACCGGGCCTCAGCCAGGGACTGGGCCTCAGCCAGGGACGGGGCCGGTCCCGCAGACTCCGGGGCCCCGGCAGCGAGCCCGGCGCCCCCGGGCCAGGACCGGCTGGCCGCCCGGCCGGGCGCGGCCCGCGCTGGCCAGCGCGAAGCCCATCCCCACCCCGCACGCCGCACCGCCGGCCAGCAGGGCCAGCGACGCCAGCCGCAGGTCGCTGGCCGCCGTGCCGGACGTGACCCGTCCCAGCGTGGTGATCAGCCAGGTGGCCACCCCGGCGGTCAGCATCAACGCCCCGGCGATGGTGAGGCCCAGGGCGAGCCGCACGGCGCGGCGATCCATCTCCGCGGAGCTCACGGCGACACCTTATGGGAAGGCCGGCCCGCGCTGCGGGCGGCGCGGCGAGACCTCTCCGCGAGGACAGCAGGACCTGGCGGACCGAGCAGGCCGTTACTGCCGCCGGTGTGCTCCGCCGGGCGGCGTTACTTGACGGTGTTGGTGTCGATCTGGTCGAAGTCGCCGATGCCGTTGGTGACGCCGCCGCCGCCGGACCATTGCCACATCACGGCCTGCTTGGAGGAGCGGCTCACCCCGCCGAAGAACCGGGCGCAGGTGGTCGTGCCCAGGACGCACCACTTGACCGGGGGCTTGGAAAGCCTGCTGGTGGCGTTGGTGTACGTCCACTCGTAGGTGCCGGAAATGTTCGAGGCGCTGCCGGTGCCGAAGATGGAGCCCCAGATCGAGGGGGACGAGTACACGCCCGGGACGTAGGAGGAGTGCGCGGTCAGGTAGGCCTCGTAGCCGTTGACCTCCGCCCGGTCCACGGACGCCGCGACGCCGGCGGTCTTGATCTTGCCGCTGCAGGGCGAGGTGTAGACGTTGTTCCAGCCGTTGTCCAGCGCGGGCTTGATCCCCGGCAGCTCGATGTCCAGCCACACGATCTTGTAGGTGACCTTCAGGCTGCCCATGGCCTTCAGCGTCTTGGCCGCCTGCGCGGCTCCCCAGGAGCTCGCCTCGCTGGTGGTCCCGTTGTAGTGCGGGTCGACGCCCGGGCCGCCCATGAACCAGTAGACGCCGGTGCCGATGCCCTTGCCGTACTTGTTGTAGTTGGTGTTGGCGGCCGCGCTGTTCGCGGACGACCAGGCGATGTTGCCGCCGCAGCCAGACCAGCGGGCCCAGTTCCCGGCCATGCCGATGTAGCCGCCGTACACGGGGTTACCGGGGATGTTCGGCTCCCGGTACGGCGCTTTGCTGTTGATCGCGATCGGCCAGCTGTCCGTGCCGTAGTAGAAACCGGCCGGGCTGTCCGCGGCCGGCGCCGCCTCGGCTGGCTTGCGCGGCGTTCGCCGCACGCGGGCCGGATGCGGTGAGGGCCAGTGGCAGCACCACGGCCACCGCGGCGGCCAGCGCCATGGCAGGCAGCAGCCTGGTGGAGCGGGGCATGCGACGATGAGGCAGGTGGGGGCGGTTCATCGGGGGCCTTCCAGTGCGCGGGGCCTCACGGGCCAGGCGACCGTGATCCGTCGAGGGGGCTTTGTGATCTTCTGTGAGATTTTGCCCGATACCGACATACTAGGCACGTCAGCGCGGTCCGCCAGATGGTTCGCGCGATGAACCAGGCCGCGCCGGAAGCGCGGCGCCAGCCGCACCGGAGGGACCTATGGACCGTCAGGTCAAATATCTGCTCGATGAGTCCGAACTGCCCCAGCAGTGGTACAACGTGCTCGCCGACCTGCCGTCTCCCCCGCCCCCGCCGCTGCACCCGGGCACCCGCGAGCCGGTCGGGCCCGACGATCTCGCCCCGCTGTTCCCGGCCGCCCTGATCGGCCAGGAGGTGTCCGCCGAGCGCTACATCCCGATTCCCGAGGACGTCCGCGACGTGTACCGGCTGTGGCGGCCGACCCCGCTGCTGCGCGCCCGGCGGCTGGAGAAGGAGCTCGGCACCCCGGCCCGGATCTACTACAAGTACGAGGGCGGCAGCCCGGCCGGCTCGCACAAGCCCAACACCGCGGTGCCCCAGGCGTACTACAACGCCGCGGAGGGGGTGACGCCGGCTCGTCACCGAGACCGGGGCCGGCCAGTGGGGCAGCGCGCTGGCCTTCGCGTCCTCGGTGTTCGGCCTGCAGTGCGAGGTCTGGCAGGTCCGCGCGTCCTACGACCAGAAGCCCTACCGCAGGCTGCTGATGGAGACCTACGGGGCCACCGTGCACCCCAGCCCGTCCGACCTCACCCAGTCCGGCAGGGCGGTGCTGGCCGCCGACCCGGAGTCGCCGGGCAGCCTGGGCATCGCGATCAGCGAGGCGGTGGAGGTCGCCGCCGGTGACCCGACCGCCCGGTACGCGCTGGGCAGCGTGCTGAACCACGTGCTGCTGCACCAGACCGTGATCGGCGAGGAGGCCATCAAGCAGCTGGCGCAGGCCGGCGACGTACCCGACCTGATCATCGGCTGCACCGGGGGCGGCTCCAACTTCTCCGGGCTGGTGTTCCCGTTCCTGCGGGAGAAGCTGGCCGGCCGGATGAACCCGGTGCTGCGCGCGGTCGAGCCGGCCGCGTGCCCCTCGTTCACCCGGGGCGTGTACGCCTACGACTTCGGGGACACGGCGGGCTTCACCCCGCTGCTGAAGATGCACACGCTGGGCCACGACTTCATCCCGGACCCCATCCACGCGGGCGGGCTGCGCTACCACGGCATGTCCCCGCTGCTGTCGCACATGTACGAGCTGGGCCTGTTCGAGGCGGTGGCCAAGCCGCAGTCGGAGTGCTTCGCGGCCGGCCTGCGCTTCGCCCGGGCCGAGGGCATCGTGCCCGCCCCCGAGCCCACCCACGCGCTCGCCTCGTGCATCGAGGAGGCGCTGCGCTGCAAGGAGACCGGCGAGGAGAAGGTCATCCTGACCGCGCTGTGCGGGCACGGGCTGCTCGACCTGACCGCCTACGAGAGCTTCCTGGCCGGCCAGGTCACCGACTTCGAGCTGCCCGCCCAGTCACTGCAGGACGCCCTGGGCAGCCTCCCGGCCGGCGTCTGACGGAGCCCGTAGGTCATTCGGCGCGGAGGGCGGTGGTGGTCCTGGTGGCTGCCGCCCAGCCGGCGGGCAGCAGCGCGCCTGCCCCGGCGATGGCCAGCCCGCCCAGGGCGAGCAGGACCAGTTCGGTCGGGCCGTAGACGTCGACGACGTTGGCCGGCATGCCGGTTCCGGCGGCACTGCCGATGGCGGACATGATGGCCGCGTGGATGGCGATCGCGACCGGCAGGCCGAGGATCGCGGCGCCGATCGCCGGGGCGATGACCCAGCACAGGACCATGGCGATGGTCTGGCGCGGGGTCATCCCCAGGGCCCTGAAGACACCGAGATCGTAGACGCGCTCCCGGGTCATCATCAGGAGCGAGTTGAGCACGCCCAGGGTGGCCAGCACGGCGACCATCAGCGTCAGGAGGCGGATGAGCGAGGTGTCCACGAAGCCCGTGACGCCTCCCCCGGGCTGAGGCCGGTAGACGCTGAAGCCGGGACCGAGGGCGCGGCTGAGGCTGGCGGCGTAGGCCTGCGCGCTGATACCGGGCCTGAGCCCGGCGTCGTATTGGGAGACCGGGAACGTGGCCGGGTGACCGAGGGTCTGCGCGGCGGTGAGAACGTCCGGCAGATCCGGGTCGTAGACCTGGCCGACGATGCGAGTCCGGACCGGGCGGCCATCGACGGTGAGGGTCACGTGGTCGCCGACCGTCAGTCCGGTGTCGGTGAGGAAGGCGGTGTTGACGTCGATCTCGCCTGCCTTGCCGTACCAGCGCCCGCTGATCATGTCCCAGCCGAGCCAGGCGGAGCGGCTGGTGTACCCGGTGATGGACAGCGGGATCTGCAGCCCGGCTACACCGACGCTGGCCGTGGTGAAGTTGAAGATGCCGCCGCTCAGGCTGACGGCGCCCACGTCCTGGCGTGTCCCGGGCGCAGCCCGCAGCGCCCCGGTGACGGCCTGGTCCTGGCTGCGCGTGAGGGCGGTCCCAGGCCCGGCGGCGGGGATGACCTGGACTGCGCCCTGCCCGCGGCTGGAGCTCGCGCTGGCCTGGGCGAGCGAGGAGTCGAGGCCGACGGCGAGGATGACGGCGCTGAGCCCGAAGAAGATGGCCGCGAGCGTGAGCGCCGACCGGCCCGGGCGCGAGAACGGCGCCGACAGGCCAGCGGTCACCGGCCGGGGCAGCGGCAGGGCGGACAGGAGCCGGTGCACCGCGAAGCCGTGCCCAGGCCGGGGGGCCTGCCCGCGGGCCATCGCCGCGACGGTGCTGAGGCGCCCGGCCCGCACCGCGGGCACCAGCGCCGCGACGCCGACGATCGCGCATATCCCCAGCGGCGCCGCGACGTCGATCCACACCGGGATCGTGTTGGTGAGGTGGAAGACGCCGGCTCCTTGCCCGAGCATCGGCAGCACCCAGTCGTTGCCGAGCACGACTCCCACCGCGCAGCCGGCCACGGCCGGGACCGCGACCTGGGTGACGTAGGTGACGGCGACCTGGAACGGGGTGAAGCCGATGCTCTTCAGCACCCCGATGCGCCGGTAGCCGGCGACCACCAGCGCGCTGACGACACTGCCCACGATGAGGGCGGCCAGGGCCAGGCCGAGGAGGGCGAAGGCGACCGCGAAGGGAGTGTTGAGGTCCTGCTCGCTCCCGGTCTGGTTCGCCGACAGCAGCCACGACACGCTCGACACCACCGCGCCCCGCGGCAGCGCGGCACGAATCGAGTCGAGGTCAGCGTTGATCTGGACCGCGGTCGCGGCGTTCTGGAAGCGGTAGAGCATCTCCTCCTCAGCCGGCGCCCCGGCCTTCTCCAGCGCGGCGATCTCGCCTGGCGTCGCCCAGGCGTCCTCGTCCCTGGCCTCCGAACCCCCGTAACCGACCACCGTCAGCCGTGGATGACCGGCCAGGCTGGCCGCGGTCACCATGCTGCCTACCGGCACGCGGAGCGGGATGTACACGCCGAGCGCGACCTGGCCCAGCCCGGCTGGCCACCGTCCCCCGTTCAGCGTCAGGTCGTCAAGCGGGCCGGTCCGCGACGACCGGCCCACCACCGAGTAGGGCAGCGCCGGGCTGCCCGGCTGTCCTCGTCCATGTGGCGCTGGCGCGCCCTGCAGGGCGACTGTCGTCTCGGGGTAGGGCCCGGCGGCCTGCGTCACGCTTTTCAGTGCCGAAGTCCGGGCGAGCTGCGAGCGTGTCACCCGCGCGGCGCTGACGGTTACCGCGAGGTCGGGACCGTGGTAAACCGCGAACGCGTTCAGGAACCCCTCGTTGGCGCTGGTGTACAAGGTCAGGCCGAGCGTGGCCGCGGCGCTCGCCGCGGCGACCACGACGAAGACCACGACGGTCTGCACGCGATGGCGGATAAGGCCCCCCGACGCTGCCCTCAGCGCCGGGCCGACGCTCACGACAGCACCGGCCCGGGCGTCTCGGTGGTGACCTGGCCGTTGACGAGCCGGATCACCCGCTTGGCATACCGTGCCGCCAGCTCCGGGCTGTGGGTGACGACGACCAGGGTCTGCCCTGACTGGTTGAGCGCGACGAGCAGCCTGCCGATCGCCTCGCCGTTCGCTGAGTCGAGCGCGCCGGTAGGCTCATCGGCGAGCAGCAGCGCGGGCGCGTTGATCAGCGCCCGCGCGATGGCCACCCGCTGCCGCTCGCCCCCGGACAGGCGGCCGGGGTAGGCGTCGCGGTACTGCCCGATCCCCAGCTCGGTCATCAGCCGGGCCGCCCGGGGCCGGGCCGTGCTCCGGCGCGTGCCGGCCAGCTGGGCGGGAAGCAGCACGTTGTCGGCCACCGTCAGGTCCTCCAGCAGGTTGAAGAACTGGAAGATCATTCCCACCTGCTGCCGCCGGAACCTGGCCAGCCCGGTCTCGCTGAGGGTGTCCACCCGCCGCCCGGCCACCGTCACCGTGCCACTGGTCGGCTTGTCCAGCCCCGCGATCAGGTTCAGCAGCGTGGACTTCCCGCTCCCCGAGGGGCCCATCACCGCCACCGCCTCACCCGGCGCGATCTGCAGGCTCACGCCGTCCAGCGCGGCCTGGCCGCTGCCCCCATAGCGCTTGCTCACGTTGCTGACCTGCACCAGGGCCTCGGCCCGCCGCGGCACGCCCAGTTCGGCGCCGGCCTTTATCTCCTCGGTCACGTGCTGATCTCCTGATTCACGGGTGCTGGCCCCGCCGCCGCGCCGCGGGGAGGTCTGGGCACGGTTCAGCCGGCCGAGAGCAGGGCCGCCGTGGCGACCGCAGCCGGCGAGCAGCCTTGGCTGTGCAGGCGGGCGATGCCGCTTCCACCGCGCTGGATCTGCGGCAGCTGGTTTCCCTGGTCCACCGAGGCGGCCGCGAGCGTCCCGTCCGGCCCCGCGCTGCCGAACGCGACGGTGTGCTCACCGGCCGTGAGCTGGCTCACGCTGCTGCGGGCCAGCCTCAGCACGATCGTCGACCCGGAGGTGGTCACCGGGACGTCAATGCCGCCCGCCATGACCACGGTGAAGCCGCCCGCGCTGACGGCGGTGACCGTCCCGATCGCGAAACCGTGCGGGAGGCCCGGCCGGCGCTGGTGCCCGGGGCCACGGTCCGGTCGCGGCGGGGGCACGGATCGGGCTGGCGCTGGTGATACGCCTGGGTGGCGGCCAGGCTGCCGCGCGCGGTGGTGCCGTGCACGATGACGTACATGCCGTCGCTGATGTCGCGGACCGAGCCGGCCACCTGGCGGTTCACCGTAGACGACGCCCGCGTGATGACCGTGACAGCTGCCCTTCGGGTGTCTTCAGCACGACGCTGCTGCCCCGGATCTGCACCGCGGTTCCCGACGTCGCTTCCAGGCCCGGGCAGCCGTCCACCGCGGTAAGCCCGGCCGCGAGCCCGGACCCGGTCCGGGGGGCCGGCGCCCCGCGTCCGGCAGCGAGCCCGGCCCACGTACCGCCGGCCACCACCAGGATCCCCGCCACCGCGGCCGCGATCCAGACGGACGGGCGGCGGCGGGGATCCCGGTGGTGCTGCTGCCCCGGCTGGCCTTCCGCTGACCTGGCGGCCTCGATCGCCGACCGGGCGCGAGCCCAGGCGCCGGCCGACGGCCCGGGCATCTCGTCGCGGAAGCGCCGCAGCACGTCGATCTCGTCAGTCATGACCCAGCCTTCCCGGGCCGGGTCGGTACCCGGCCGGAATGTCCACAGGTCCGCGTCGAAGTCCCCGAGTTGCTCGCGCAGCAGCCCGCGAGCCCTCGATAGCCGGGAACGCGCCGTGCCGGGCGCTATGCCCAGCGCCGCCGCGATCTCCTCGTGGCTCAGCTCACCCCAGGCGTACAGCAGCAGCACATCCCGCTGGTCCTGGGTCAGCAGCGCCAGCGCCGCCGCCAGCTGGGGGGCTAGCCAGGCCGCGGCGAGTCGCCGATCCACCGCGTCCGAGCCGTCTGCGAGGTCAGCCTCGGGCACCAGCCGGGCGTCCAGGGCGAGCAGGTGCTGTTCGGCGCGCCAGTGGCTGCGCACGAGATTGGTCGCGATGCCGAACAGCCAGGAACGCAGCGAGCCCCGCTCCGGGTCGAAAGACGCGCGCCGCCGGTAGGCGGTCGCGAACGTCTCAGCTGCCAGATCCTCGGCGATGGCCGGGCCGACCCGGCGGCCGAGGAACCGGAACACCAGCACGAAATACTGCTGGAAGGCGGCTTCGAAGTCCTCAGGGTCGGCAATGCGCCCCCCGGCCCCGTGTTCTTGCTCGCCTCTCACATTTATGTATTGCCCTGTCAGCCGAACTCGTTCCGACCCAGCCGCCACTGGACGTCCGGCCGATGGCCGGGCGGAGGACGGCAGGCTGGGCATCCCACGGCGCGCGAGGGCTGCGTCAACGGTGCGGGAGCCTTGCTGGACACGTGCGGGAGCCTGCTGGCTGATCAGGCCGCCTTGGTGCGCGATGGTGATGCGCTGGCGGCTTGGTGCCGGAGGGGCTTCAGCCGCGAATGCCCGTGCGCCCGTTTCGCCGCCAGGGCCGGCGCCGCCGGCCCCGCCGCCGCCTCCTGATGGGCGGCCCGGGCCAGCAGCGGGGTCATCCACCTGAGCATCAGCGGAACCTCCGCCCGCCAGGTAACCATGTTGTGCCCGCCGCCGGGGGTGATGACCAGCGGCACCTGTGGCTGCCGGTTCACCAGCTCACGCCAGAAGATCTCGGCGTTGGCCACATCCTGCGCGTCGTCGGCTCCGGCGCCCAGCCAGAACCTGCGGGATGACCGCGTCCGCAGGCAGCGTCAGCAGCGTGTCCAGCGGGGTGTTTTCCTTCCGCAGCGCCGCGGAGCGGCCGAACGGGCTGACCTGGCGGATCGGATGGTCCAGCTGGTTGCCCGACGGCCGGAAGTAGCCGCTGAGCACGCCGGCGAACCCGTAACGGCTGCGGAGCCGCAAAGCCATGTTCGCGGCGCAGAACCCGCCCTCGGAGTAACCGGCCACACCCCAGGCCGGACCGGGCGGCTCGACCCGGAGCAGGTGCGCGATCCTGTTCGGCACCTCCACGCCCAGGTAGGTCAGGTCCTGCGGGCCGCGGACCTGGTTGAGGCACTGCAGGGAGATCCGCTCCCCGCCGTTCGCGTCCGGCATCACCAGCACGGCGGGCTGCGCCTGGTTCCTGGCCATCAGCTCGTCGAACGTCGTGGTCACGCCCACCACGTTGATCCAGTCCTGCGGCTCACCAGGCTGGCCATGGATGAGCTCGATCGCCGGGAACCGGTACCGGCTGTAGGCCGGCTGGAAGTACTGCGGCGGCAGGTACACGTACACCACGCGGGTGATGTGGCTGCGCGGGCCGGTCACGTTGAGCCGGAGCGTGTATCCCCACCGCTGCGCCTGCTGGAGGTAGCCGCGGCTGCCGTCGAGGGTGGCGGCACCCCGGCCGGGGTCCAGGTTCGTCTTCGGCAGCTGGGATGGCGCCTTGACCCCCTGGTTGGTGAGGTCAGCCATCGCCGAACTCCAGGTGGGGTAGTAGCCGTAATACTTGTTGACGGCCATCACCCCGAAGATCATCGCGGGCAGGAAGGCCAGGCACCCGGCCAGCAGGCGCACGGCCAGCCGCCTGGTGCGCACCATCCACCACGCGAGCGCTGCGAACATCACCAGCAGCAGGAAGAAAAGGACATTGCTCTGCGGTTCCAGCACTCTGACCTCCGGGACGGTCACTGCCGTCTCGCCTGGCCAACGGGGACGCCGCCGCCAGGAGTTCCTCCCGGGCGGCCCGGCGCGGGAGTCTGGACCAGAAAATTGACCCCTTATGTCCCGCGGATTACCTGAGCCGGGAGCCGACGGCCCGGCTGGCGGCTGCCGTCCGCGCGGACCAGTCACTCCGCAACGACGCCAGCGCCCTGCCCGCCCCCGGTCACCAGGGGGAGCGGACGGCCCGCAGGCGCGGGGCCAGGGTCATTGCGGAGCGTGATCCTCGTCGGGGGGCGCGATAACTCTGTGTCGCTGTCATCCCGGGCGGCTGCCGCGCAGCGGACGCGTTCGTCATGCGGTTTCGTGCAGGCGGCCTGCCGGGCAGGGCGCTCCTCGACGGGCGACCCGCAAGCGCGCTGACCAGGCACGATAAGTACCGTGAGCCTGTGCTCGCGCTCATCCTGGTGGCCCTTTCGCTGGGCCTGTCGAACTTCGCCGCCGCGATCGGTATTGGCGTCGGCGGTGTGGACGCCAGGACCCGGGTCCGGGTGGGCATCGTGTTCGGGATCTTCGAGGCCGGCATGCCGGTCCTGGGCCTGGCGCTCGGGCACAGCCTGGCCGGCACCCTCGGGCAATCTGCGCACTGGGTCGGCGCTGGCTTGCTGATCGCCACCGGCGCGTACGCGCTCATCCAGGCCGCGCGGGCCGACGCCGGCGGGGCATCTGGCTCTCCTGCCGATCAGCCGCAGCTCGGCCGGCTGCTGGTCACCGGGATCGCGCTGAGCATCGACAATCTCGCGGTCGGGTTCGCGCTTGGCACCTACCACGTCAGCCTCCCGCTGGCCGCTGCCGTCATCGGCACGGTGAGCGTCGTGATGTCGCTGGCCGGCCTGGAGCTGGGCGCGAGAATCGGAGCGCGCGCCGGGCAGCGCGGCGAGTTCATCGGCGGCCTGATCCTCATCGGCGTGGGTGTCGCCATCAGCGCCGGCCTCCTCTAGCTCAATGTCTGGTCCGGCCCGGCTTTATCAATCTGGGGCCTGGTGAGGACCTGCCCTGCGCCCGAACGAATCGCTGCCCGGTGACAAGAGTCAGGTCGTGATGCCGGTGGCCGCCCCGGCCCGTGATCTCGCCGCGACGCTCAGCAGATGGCCGCGGCGGCGGTCCAGATTCCCGGCGAAGGTGCCGCCAGCCCGCCGATGGGAAGGCCATCATTCCAGATGACCCGGCCCCGTCCCGTTGCCCGGCACATGGCGAGGTACTTCCCGCTGTACGTCGCCCCGTATATAGCACCATTACCGGTGAGAAGCCCGTACACATTGCGGTAGCCCGTCGGTCCGATAACCGTCGCGGCTCCCGTCCGGACATTCACCGTGGCCAGGAATGACCACTTCGAGCCGTGCCGGTCGATGGTCGCATAGAGGCGGCCGCCCGCGAAGGTGAGATCTCCCGCCGAGCCAAGCCCCCGGCCGAATCTGCCGATGACCGCGGCCCGGCCGGTCCGCGCACTGATCCTGAACAAGGTCCCGTTCCGGTCAGCGCCAAAGAGAGTTTTCGTGACGGGCCTGGTCGCGAGGGCGTTAGCGCTGCTCACGCCCAGCCTTCCGATCTTGTGGCGGGCACCCGTCCTGGCGTTGAGCCAGTACAGGTCGGTAAAACTGATCGCGTACAGGGTGCGGCCCCGGAACGCCAGGTCGGTGAGCCGCACCCCGGTACGGCCTTCCAGGGTTGTCCTGTGCCGCCTCGGATTCAGCCGGTAGAGGGCGCTATGAGGAGCGAACGTGATGGCGTAAATACCTCGAGCCTGTTTCGCGCTGGCCTTTGAGGCACCGTGGTTTGAGGCACCGTGGTTTGAGGCACCGGCCTTTGAGGCACCGGCCTTTGAGGCACCGGGGTTTGAGGCACTGGCGGCTGAGGCGCCGAGCAGAAGGCTGCCCGCGATGGCCAGCGTGAGCGCGCCGTAAACCGGGCGGCGCAACCTCGTCAACTGGCTCGTAACCAGATTCGTGTCCCGCATCGATGCCCAGCCCCCAATATCCCTGAATCGCCGGTATTCGTGGGTCGGGGGTCTTGTGGGTTCATCCCTCCTGCCGGTGGCTAATAAACTCCGGCGGTCCAGATCCAGCGCTGGCGGCCCATCCGGTCCAGCGGGTGACCTGGATGCTGATCACCGGGCCGCCGGGAGGCTGCTCCCGGTACTGCGGGTAGCGATCCGCCAGCAGCGCGAGGGCCGGGGCCATCGCGGCGGGCTCGTCCAAGACGGTGGCCCGGCCATCGGCCCGCACCCACCACAGGCCGTCCCAGTCGTCCTCGTAGTGATCAGCCAGGACGGCGACCTGGGCATTGGCCCTGATGTTCCGCAGCCGGCGCAGATCGCTGGTGCTCTTCGGCTTGGCGTCCACCGCGCTGTAGATGCGGTCTTCCGGGCCGGGGTCGCCGCCGTCCAGCGCGAACGTGAACGGCACGAGGTGCGGGCGGCCGTCCGGGCCTGCCGTGGCCAGCCGGGCCACCGGCACGCCCGCGAACCGCTGCCGGGCCGCGGCTGCATCCAGCCTCATGCCGCGCCGACGGCCCGGCCCGGGGTGCGGCTCACCTCGTCGATGATCCGGACGAATTCCTGCTGCCGCCGCCGGTGCAGCGGATCCTGCATGGCCATCTGAATCAGCTCGAAATGGCGGGACCGGCCCGCCTGCACGCGGCTCAGCGCGGTCTCGCGCACCTGGAGCAGCAGCGACACCACCACGCCGACCAGGGCGGCCGCGTCGAGCAGGGCGGACACCACGCCATAGGTCTGGCCCACATAGCTAAGCCGTTCCCAGTTGGTGTGATGCACCGCGACCAGTTCGTAGATGCCCAGCGGGGAGAGCAGCACCAGGATCATGGCCGCGGCGACGAACAGCGAGCTCACTGTTATCAGGGCGACCCGTCGGTGGGTGCGGAGCATAGGCACTCCTTCGCGGGCAGGCCGGCAGCGGATGCGCGACAGCAGGCTCCCAGCCGGTCACTGCCGGTAAGCCCTGGCCCTGACCCTAGCGGGAGCACCGTCCCGGCCGGCTGCGCAACGCCGGGCGCCGGGCGCCGGGCGTGGCCAGTCCGGCCGCTCGCCGGCGGCCTGCTCGGCCACGCCAGCGGGGTCCCCGTTTAGGCGCGCAGATCCGAAGCGAATCGCAGCGTCACGTGAGTCTGGCGGCTCAGCCCGTCTGCGGCCCGCTGGCGCGCCAGGGCGGTCTTCCGGTACGGGATACTGGGCCGTCGGGCAGCACGCCCGCAGCGGGCAGCGGTAAATCCATCACGTGTGAAGGGCCAGCAGAACAGTGCCAGGCGAGGACAGCACGAGCAGCGCGACCAGCAGCCCGGCGGCGGACACTGAGTCTCCCGAACCGGGCGCCCCGGCCAGCCGGACCGACGTGCTGGGCGAGATCCGGCGGCAGCGGATCGACAAGGTTCACCAGCTCCGTGAGCAGGGCATCGACCCCTACCCGCCGGACGCGGTGGACCGGGTCAGCATCGCGCGCGCCCGCGAGATCGCCGACGGCGAGCCCGCCACCATCGCCGGGCGGATCATGCTGCTGCGCCCGATGGGCAACCTCACCTTCGGCCAGCTGCACGACGAGACCGGCGAGATGCAGTTCATGATCTCCCGCCGCGACCTGCCCGAGGATCACGTCCCGGGCTACAAGGCCCTGACCAAGCTGCTGGACATCGGCGACTTCGTGGCCATCGAGGGCTACCGGCTGCAGACCAAGACCGGCGAGCTGTCGGTCGGGGCGCGCCGAAGGTGACGATCCTCACCAAGTCGCTGCGGCCGCTGCCGGACAAGCACTCCGGGCTGACCAACGAGGAAGTCCTGCTCCGCAAGCGCTACCTGGACATCCTGCTGCACCGCGAGATCCAGGACATGATCTACGCGAAGGCCCGGTTCTGGCGGTCCATGCGCCGGTTCCTCGAGGACCACGGGTTCACCGAGGTGCAGACCCCGGCCCTGGAGCTGACCACCGGCGGGGCTGACGCCCGCCCCTTCGTCGCGCACCACAACTACCTGGACACCGACGTCTGCCTGCGCATCTCCATGGGTGAGCTGTGGCAGAAGCGGCTGCTGGTCGGCGGGCTGGAGCGCACGTTCGAGATCGGCCGCCAGTTCCGCAACGAAAACCAGAGCCGCGAGCACCTCAACGACTACGACCAGATGGAGTTCTACTGGGCGTACGCCAACTACGAGACCGGGATGCGGCTGGTCGAGGAGCTGTTCCGGCACGTCGTCAGCGAGACCTTCGGCACGCTGTCCTTCACCCTGCACCGCAACGGCCGGGAGTACCAGGTCGACCTGGGCGGGGACTGGGCCCGCTACGACTACTACGAGACGATCAGCCAGATCCTCGGCCTGGACGTCGAGTCGGCCACCCTGGAGAAGCTGGTCAGCCTCATCGACGAGCTGGGCATCGTGGTGGACCGTCAGGGCCTGGGCCGCGCGCGGGCCATGGACGCGCTGTGGAAGCACTGCCGCCGCAGCCTGCCCGGGCCGGGCTTCCTGGTCAACGAGCCGCTGGAGGTCTCCCCGCTGGCCAAGGGACGGCCGGACCGGCCCGGCATCGTGGAGCGGTTCCACGTCATCGTGGCCGGCAGCGAGCTGGGCAACGGCTACAGCGAGCTGAACGACCCGCTGGAGCAGGCGCGGCGCTTCGAGGAGCAGCAGCGGATGCGCGAGGCCGGGGACGCGGAAGCGCAGATGCCCGACCCCGAGTTCGTCGAGGCGCTCGAGTACGGCATGCCGCCGGCCTGCGGCTTCGGGCTGAGCGAGCGGGTGTTCGCGTTCTTCATGGACAAGAGCGTCCGGGAGTGCCAGATCTTCCCGCTGCTCCGCCCGCTGGAGCGCGACGGCAGCGGAGCCGCTGGCTAGCGGATCCGGTCCCAGCGCACCCGCTCGTCGGCGGCGGGGTCGTCGGCGACGTGCAGGGTCTCCGCGAGCAGGCCGGTGGTGCGGCTGGCGGTGTCGTACGCGGGCCAGCCGGGGTCCCCGCTGGTGATGAAGTTCACCCAGACCTGGTGGGCCTGGTCAGCGACGGCCTGGGCGGGCGTGTCGCCGATCAGCGGGTGGACCTCGTCGCGGCTGATGGTGTCGAACACGAAGGGAAGCTCGGCCGCGTGGCACGCCCCGAGCCGGTGGTTGGCCGCTGGCGCGGGGTGATCGAAACGGTAGAGCCAGGTGTCGCCGGCCCCCGATGCGGCCCGGGCTTCGGCGACCCGGATGGCCGGGATGCGGAAGAACCAGTCGGTGACCACGGCGGCCAGGATGTCGCCTGGGCTGGCACCAGGCCGGTTGGCCCGGTAGACGGCCAGATCGTCCGGATGACAGCCCGTACGCGCCTGCGGCGGCGGCGAGCGTCGGATCGTCAATCAGGTCGATGGTGGCCGGAGCGACCAGGAACAGCCGCGCCTCGTCGCGATTGGATCCGGCCAGCAGGCGAACGCGGCGTCCTTGTCCCGCGGCGATAGCGGTGATCGGCGCTTCCGGCAGGACCGCGCCATCGACGGCGGGCGCAAACGGCAGCAGGCTCAGCGCCAGCTGTCCCCACCTGGCCGGGTCGGGAACGGTCTGTACCTCCACCACCAGGTCTGATGCGGCCCGCACGAACTTCTCCAGCGGAACCGCCTTGATCTGGTCCCGGTCAGCCGGCACACCGAGCGCGTCGGCGAGGTAGCCGCCCACCATGCGGGCCGCATCCTGGGTGAGCGTGTGCGCCGCGGCACCGCTTTGGGTGATGGCCTGGGCGAACAAGCCCTCGGCGAGCGGCATCCCCAGCAGCGTCGTAACGCTCATGGCCCCGGCCGATTCGCCAGCGACGGTGACGCGGGCCGGATCGCCCCCGAACGCGGAGATGTTGCTCTGCACCCAGGCCAGGGCCGCCAGCTGATCGAGCAGGCCGAGATTGGCGATGCCGTCGCCGAGGAACAGGAAGCCCTCCGCGGACAGCCGGTAGTTGATGGTCACGCACACGACGCCGTCGCGGGCGAACGCCGCGCCGTTGTACGCCCCCACCGACCCGGACCCGTTCATGAACGAGCCGCCATGGATCCACACGAGCACCGGGAGCCCGGCGGAGCCGGTGTCGGGCGTCCATACGTTGAGGTTCAGGCATTCCTCACCGGGGATCACCACCTCCGGGAACAGCGTGGCGTACTGCGGCGGGTAGTCGCCCTTAGGCACGGTCGGGCCGAATCTGGTCGCGTCGCGCTCACCGTCCCACGCCGGCACGGGCTGAGGCGGCCGCATCCGGTTCGGGCCGAACGGGGCCGCTGCATAGGGGATGCCGAGAAACGCTGAGACACCAGACTCGACCTGGCCACGGACGGTTCCGTCCTTGAGGCGGACCACCGGATGAGTCATCTCGCTCATGCATCTCTCCCCTGCGGCGTGTGGCTGAACTGCTGCAAACAGTCCACTCAGGGCCCCGGTCATGTCAAGGTCGCCTGCGCCCGCGGGAACATGAGCCAGCCGCCGGTGGCCGCGGTGTCGATTCGGGAGCTTCCTGTTCGTCGTATCAGGTGCAGGCCAAGCCGCCGCCCCGGCCGGATTGCCGGGAACGCAGCAGGATAGAGGGGGCATCGGAATGAAGTCCGACGAAATCTGGAAGCACATCCACGCTGAACGGGCCCAGATGGCGGACACCTGGACCACGCTGTCCCCCACTCAGTGGGCGGCCCAGTCCTGGTGCCAGGGCTGGTCAGTCCAGGACACCGCCGGCCACATCCTGGCTGCCGCCGAGCAGACTCCGGTGAACTTCTTCCAGGAGATGGCCTCGGCGGGCTTCCGGTTCAACGTCTTCGCCGACCGGGGGGCCAGGAAGCTGGCCGTCATCGGCCCGGATGAGCTGGTCCGCCGCCTGCGGGCCCGGACCTCGACCACCAACCACCCGCCCGCTCCCGTGCTGGCCATGCTGGGCGAGATCGTCGTGCACGGCCAGGACATCCGCCGGCCGCTGGGCCTCAAGCACCGGCCGCCGGAGGCCGCCCTGACCGCGGTCGCCGATAGCTGGAAGAACTCCAACCTGCTGATCGGGTCGAAGCGGCGGATCAGCGGCCTGCGGCTGCGGGCCACCGACACCGGGTGGGCGCACGGCGATGGCCCTGAGGTCTCCGGTCCGCTGCTCTCGCTGATCCTGGCCATGACAGGACGCAAGCCGGTTCTGCCCGACCTGACCGGCGACGGGGTCGCCGAACTCGGCCGCCGGGCCTGAACCAGGCCCGCAGCGAGACGGGTGCCCCAACGCCCCCGTCCGCTCAGGGCGGCGCAGTGACCGGGACGATGCGGGCGGACACCAGCGCGCCGTCCTGGATGTGCAGGACCCCGATGGTGCCCTGGGGCTGGCGGCGGCGGTCGGTGGGCGAGCCGGGATTGAAGATCCGCGGGCCGTCCCCGGCCTGCTGGGGGCCGGGTCCCGAGTCGAGCGGGATGTGCGAGTGACCGAAGACGACCAGCTCCGCGCCGGGGAACCGGCGGCGCATCCGGGCCGGGCGGCCCGCCGCCGGGCCGGAGTCGTGGATCATGGCCGCACGGAGCCCGCCCAGGTCCAGCTCCAGCGTGTCCGGCGCGCCCCAGGCCGCGACGTCCGGGCCGTCGTTGTTACCCCGGACCGCCCGGACCGGGGCGTACGCGGCCAGCTCGTCCAGGACGCCGCGCGGTGCACACGTCGCCCGCGTGCAGGATGAGGTCCGCGCCGCGCAGCTGCTCCGCGACCGCGGGCGGGCAGGACCGCCAGCGGCGCGGCGCATGCGTGTCGGACAGCACGATCACCTTCACCGGTCCCATCCTGCCCGGTACGGGCCTCCCCGGCGGCCGCCGGTACTGCGCGGTCAGGCCGCGCTTCATTCTTGAACGTGTTCAAAATTACCTTTACGCCCGGGCCTGGCCAGGCTCATACTTGAACATGTTCAACTAGGCAGCATCCCGACTCCGGGGAGGCGCAATGGGCGCCCTCGTCACCTACTCCGTCTACCTGGCCATCAGCGTCAGCCTGACCGTCGGTGCGGGCCTGGTCCTGTCCCGCAGCGGCCAGGTCTTCCTGCGGGACGTATTCGGCGGGGACGAAGCCCTCGCCCAGGCGGTGAACCGGCTCCTGGTCGTCGGCTTCTACCTGCTGATGCTGGGCTTCGTGGTCCTGGCCATGCGGCCCTCCGGGCAGATCACTGGCGTGCGGCAGGCGGCCGGCGTGCTGTCGGTGAAGGTCGGCGAGGTGCTGCTGGTCCTGGGCGCGCTGCATCTGGCCAACTTCGCCATCTTCCGCCGGATCCGCCGCCGCCCGGCGGCCGCCGCGACCGGGCCGGCCCGCGCGCGCCGCAGCCCGGGCCGCCGCTGCTCCGCGGCCTCCCGGCGGAGCCCGCTCCGGATAACCCCCAGGACGTACATTGACCTCTGTGGCCGAGCTTGAGCGCACTCCCCGCGCCGAGCAGACCCGGGCCGCGATCGTGGCGGCGGCCCTGCGGCTGTTCCGGGAGAACGGGTACGAGGCGACCACCATGCGGGCCATCGCCCGGGAGGCGGACGTCTCGACCGGCAACGCCTATTACTACTTCAGCTCGAAGGAAGAGCTGGTCCAGCAGTTTTATGCGAGCAATCAGGCGGAGCACCTGGCCGCCTGCCGGGCCGTGCTGGACCGTGAGACCGATTTCGCGGCCCGGCTGCACGGCGCGCTGCGAGCGCTGATCGACATTTCCGCGCCCTATCACGAGTTCGCCGCACGGTTCTTCAAGCACGCGGCCGAGCCGAGCAGCCCGCTCAGCCCGTTCAGCAAGGAATCGAGCCCGGCCCGGGACGCGTCGGTCGCCATGTACGGCGAGCTGATCGACGGGTCCACCATGAAGATCGACCAGGAGCTGCGGGCCCAGTTGCCGGAGCTGCTCTGGCTGTACTCGCTCGGCGTGATCCTCTACTGGGTGCATGACACCTCTCCGGGCTGCGCCCGCACATACCGGCTGATCGACCGGACCGTGCCGCTCGCCGCCCGGCTGCTGGCCCTGTACCGGATCCGGCTGCTCCGCAGCACCATGCGCGAGCTCCTGGCGGTGATCGAGGAGATTCGCAGCTGACCGTGCGGCGCTGGCCGGCGCGCGCCG
>CAVUKT010000060.1:0-7070 GCA_963742055.1 uncultured Actinomycetes bacterium
CCTGCGCCACGGTCAGCTGGGTGCGCACCCACCGGCAGGTGACCGGCTCCATCGCGAACACGTCCAGATCCTGGGTGTCCAAGATCGCGTACTCGCCCGGCCGCATCGCCCGCAGCCGCCCGTAGGCCTCCTTGGGCCGGTCCGCGATCGACCGGCGGCCGTTCGCGCTGCCGGACACCGCGTTGGTGCCCCTGGCCAGCTCGGCCAGCCGCCGGTAAGCGGTCGCGGGTGAAGGCTGGGGCACCACGCCGGTGCCGTGCAGCTCATCCAGCCGCGCAGCTACCTTCCGCAGCACCGCCGAGCGGGTCGGGGTGGACTCGCTGACCACCTCGGCCAGCACCAGCCGCACCGCCTCATCCCAGCGGGGATCAACCGCAGTCGCCTTCCCGCGCAGCATCCGCGTGTCCACCAAGCCCGCCTCGCCGGCCTGCCGGTAAGCCATCGCCCACCGCTCGACAGTCCGCTCGCCGACTCCCAGCTCGCTGGCCTTGGCCTGGTAGCGGGCCTTGAGCGGCTTGCCGGGCTCGTACTGCGGCTGTGGCTCCCCGGCCGCGGCCGCCCCCGCGTGCCCGGCACGGAAACCGGTCAGCACCTCCCGCACGTGACCAGCACGCTCGCTCACCGCTGCCCGCTGAGCATCGGTCAGCCCGTTCCAGGCCACCGCAAGGACCGGCCCCCCATCCGCCGCCGGCGGGGCATCCGCCGGCCTGGCTCCCGCCACCAGCCTGCCGAGCTTCACGGTCACGAACCGGGCTGTCCTGTGGTTGCGCACCACGACCCGGACACCGTCGAATTCCACGACTTCGACCAGATCCCCGTCATAGATCAGCCGCGCCCCCGGTGCCAGCGCCAGTGCCTGGGCGCTCATCCGCTCACCGCCTCCCGCAGCCGCACCGGCGTATCCGCAGACAAAGACCGCGTCAGGTCCGCTCGCAACCAGCCCGTCCACAGCAGGTGCAGCACGACCGGCCGGACCAGCACCAGCGGATACCGTGGTGACAGCGCCCGTTCGATCGCCCCTGCCGATACCTGCCCTGCCGCGGCATCGAGCACTGCCGGGATCAGGTCAGCGTCGATGAGCGCCGGGCGGCGGTAGCCAGCCAGGAACCGGACATTGGCCAGCAGCCGCGGATCCGCTCCCGACCACGCCTCAAATGCCCAGCCCTTCCCGGCGCAGACCTGCCGTGTCCAGGCGAACTGCGCCTCGACCGCAGGATCGGCCATCCGGGACGCCGCCTTGACATCGACCACCGTGACCCCGCCGTCAGCGCCCACCAGCAGCAGGTCAGGAACATGACGCCGGATCCGGGGCCCATCGGCGCCGGTCAGCAGGAACGGCTGCGCAGCAATGCCGGTGACAGACGGGTCGAAGTCCGCCAGCATGATCCGGGCCAGCTCCAGCCGGCTCTCATAGACCACCAGCCGCCTCAGCGTTGCCGCCCAGTACCAGCCCGAATAATGCTGCCTGCCCTTATACGAACGGAACTCGCGCACTGGCAGCCCGGCCATCACGTCATCGACCGGCACCCGGTCCAGGGTCGTATCGGCGAACTGGCCGTCACCCCGGCGATACCTCACGCGGACACGGCCAGCCCGAGACTCACCGCCCGAGGGCACACCGTGATGCTCTCACCGCTACGGCACGCAACCACCACGCCGCGCCGGAACATTCTCACCGAAATGGCGCAAACGCCAGATAGGCGTCAAATCATCTGAGAAAGCGCCATTCACGATGAGAACCTACAGCTCAGTTTCGTTTCTGATCATGAACGCCGGTTTTGTCATTCTGGAAGCATGATCTTTCGAAGCGTCACACCCATGCACCACCTGACGATCATGGTCAGTTCCGCCGTCCCGGCTGGCGGGGGATTAGCCGGTGGCGGTTGTCGCGACCCTGAGCAAGGGATACGACCTGGACTACATCTGGAAACAGGTCGACCAAGATCCGGTCAATGACGCGGCCAGCTACTACTTGCAGGCCAGCGAGAGCGGGGGAGAGCCGCCCGGTCGCTGGTGGGGACCAGGCGCCCAGGCCCTCGGCTTCCAGCCCGGCCAGCAGGTCGAGCGCGAGCCCCTATGACCTGCTGTTCGGCCAGCGCCAGGCCCCCGACGGCACCCCGCTGGGCAGGCCCCCGAACGGCGGCCGCAAAGCCGCCGACCTGTACGAAGCGCTGCTGGCCGCCGAGCCGCATGCCACCGCCGAGCGCCGCCGCGACCTGCGCCTCCAGGCCACTAAGCAGGCCCGCCAGAGCCCGCTGTTCTTCGACCTGACGATCTCGCTGTCCAAGTCCATCTCGATCTTCCACGCCTCTCTCGGGGAGAACGCGCGGCTGGCCCGCCAGGCCGGCGACCGAGAGGGCGACCAGTACTGGACCGCCCTCGTCGCTGAGACCGACCACATGATCTGGCAGGCCGTGCACGTCGGGTTCGGGTACTTTCAGCGCGAGGCCGGGTACACCCGCACCGGCTCGCACAACAGCCGGGTGCACGGCCGGGAGACCGGCCAGTGGCACGAGGCCGATCTGGCGGTGGCGCAGTGGCTGCAGCACACCTCGAGGGACGGGGACATGCAGTTGCACGTCCACTCCCAGATCGCCCACATCGCCAAAACGGCTTCGGACGGGAAATGGCGGGCGCCGGACTCGCTGGGGTACAACGAGCACGTCGGCGCGGTCGCCGCGCTGGTCTCCCAGCACCTGGAGGAGGCGCTCACTGCCCGGTTCGGGCTGGAGTGGACTGCCCGCGATGACGGTCACGGCTTCGAGATCACAGGCATCAGCGACGCGATGATGCGGGTGTTCTCCTCCCGCCGGGAGTCGATCACCGCGGATCTGCGCGGGCGCGCGGCGCGGTTCGAGCAGCGGTACGGCCGCGCGCCGTCCCAGCGCGAACTCGCGCACCTCGCGCAAACGTCGAACTTCACGACGCGCCCGGCCAAGCACGGCACCCTGGACGTCGAGCAGGCGCACGCGGGCTGGGCGGACAAGCTCACCCGCGCCCTCGGCGTGTCACTGGCGTCGGTGGCGCCGTCGGTGTGGCACGGCCGCGCCGACGCACGCGAACCAGAAACGCGCGTATCGGATCGGGTTCCGGCCGAGCTCGAGCTGGCCCGCGCCGCGCAGAAGGCAGTCGCGCTCGCCCAGCAAGAGAAGAGCACCTGGACCCGCGCGGATGCGATTAAGTACCTGGGCCGGGTCCTCCCTCGCACCGGCCGCGACCCAGCTGCGGCCGCCGCGCTGCTGGAAGACCTGGCCGACCGGGCCCTGCGATCCGAATTCGAGCCGGTCCTGTGCCTGGAGGCCCCCGAGCCGGCCGAGGTGCCGCGCAGCCTTCTGCGCGCGGATGGCCGCAGCGTTTACCAGCGGCACGGCGGGGTCCGGTACGCCACCCGCGCGCAACTCGCGATGGAACAGCAGATGCTCAGCCACGCCGGGGCGGAGGACGCGCCGCGGCTGACGCGCGCGCAGGCCGCCCACGCACTCGGCGCCGACCTCGCGCGACTCTACGACGCACTCACCGGCCGCGCGCAACACGCGCAGGATCAGCGCGCGCAGACCGGGTTGCGCGAGGATCAGGCCGCCGCTGCGCTAGCGGTGCTGACGGACGGCCGGCGGGTGTCGGTGATCAATGCTCCGGCCGGGTCCGGGAAGACCTACGTCCTGGCCCAAGTCGGGCAGGCGTGGACGGCGGCGGGGCTGGGGCAGGTGGTCGGGATCACCGCGTCCCAGTCCGCCTGCAACACCCTGGCCGCCGGGGTCCCGGTGTCCTGCAACGCCGCGCAGTTCCTGGGTCACCTGCCGGGCCGCCGCGGCGCCCGCGGCCCGGTCGAGACAGGACCGGCCCCGCTGCTGGTGGTCGATGAGGCGTCGATGATGGCTGGCCCGGACCTGGCCGACCTGATCGCCTACGCGACGGTGCGGGGCGGGAAGGTGATCTTGGCCGGGGATACCAGCCAGCTGCAGGCCGTCGAGAACGGCGGCGGCATGTCCCTGCTCGCCGATCGGCTCGGCTACGCCCGGCTGGCCGAGCCGGTCCGGTTCCGCGCCGCCTGGGAGCAGGCCGCGAGCTTGCGGCTGCGCGACGGCGACACCACGGTCCTGGCCGAGTATGACCAGCACGCCCGGATCGTCGGCGGGGACCCGGAGGAGATGATGGATGCCGCCGCGGCCACCTACGTCGCGCTGACCGCCAGCGGCACGGACGTGCTGCTGATGACCGCCGACCATGCGCTGCGCCGGGAGCTGTGTCGCCGGATCCGTGACGACCTCATCACCCTCGGCGCCGTCGCCAGCGGTCCCGCGGTCCGGATCGCCGACGGTACGCAGGCCAGCCGTGGTGACCTGATCATCTGCGCCAGCAACGACCACAGGGTCGAGGCGGGGGAGCGGGGCCGGACGCTGGCCAACGGGGACCTGCTCCGCATCGAGGCCGTCACCCCCGGCGGCCTGCTCGTGCGCCGGGCGCTGGATCCCGACCCGGCCACCGGGCAGCGGCAGTGGACCGCCAGGACGTTCCGGTACGCGAACTACCGGGACGCCGAGCTCGGGTACGCGGTCACCGACCACGTCGCCCAGGGCCGCACGGTACACACAGGCTTGGCCGTGTTCACCGGGACCGAGGACCGGCAGCACGCTTATGTGGCGCTGACCCGCGGCGTAGTCGCCAACCTCGCCTACGTCTTCACCCTGTCCCCCAAGCGCGCCGACCCGGTGCCCGGCCCAAGGCCCGCTCCCGAGCTGACCCGCTACGACCGTCTCCATGCCGAACGACCCGGTGATCCCGGCCCGGCCGCGCCGCCCGCCTCGCCGGGCACGCCGCTCGGGGTGCTCGCCCAGATCCTCGAGCACGACGGCCAGCAGCTGTCCGCCACCCAGGCCCGCCACCAGGCCCTGTCCGACGCCGACCACCTCGCGGTGCTGCACGCGATCTGGACCGCCGAGACCACCGCCGCCCGCCACCAGCACTACCGCGACCTGCTCCAAGCGGCCCTGCCGCCCGGTTATCACGCTGAACCCGGCCACAAGGACCAATGGCTGTGGCGGACCTTGCGGGCCGCCGAGCTCGCCGGCCAGGACCCCGCCCAGGTGCTGACTGCTGCGATCGCCGGACGGGACCTGGGCGGTGCCCGTGACATCCCCGCCGTCCTGGATGCCCGCCTCCGCCAGCGCCTCGGTTCCCTTGTCCCGCTCCCGCCCGGCACGCGGTCCGGCCAGGTGCCGCCCATCGCCGACCCGGAACGCCGTGCCTATGTCACCGAGATCGCGGCGCTGATGGATGCCCGTAAGGACCGGATCGGCGAGCACGCCGCCGAGCACGCCCTGCCCTGGGCCGTGACCGCTCTTGGCGCAGTGCCCGCGGACCCGGCGGACCGGTTCGGCTGGCAGCAGCGGGCGAGCGCGATCGGCGCGTACCGGGAACTGTCCGGCTACGACCACCCCGCCGACCCGATCGGACCCGAACCCGCCACCGCCGCCCCCGAGACCCGCGCCGCCTGGCAGGAAGCCGCCGCCGCCCTCGGCCCGGCCGACGGGCCGGATGTCCGGAACATACCGGACGGCAGGCTGCTACACCTGCGCGACACCTACCCGGTCGAAACCGCCTGGGCACCCCAATGGGTCGCGGATGAGCTCCGGCAGGTCCGCGCCGCCGCCTGGGAAGCGCGCCTGGCCGGCCTGCGGGCCGCCGTCGAAGCCACGGCAGCCCGCCACCGCGGTGACCACGGCACCGGCACCCGCCAGGACGAGCTCGCGGTCAGCTACCGGGCCCTGCAGGACGCCTACCGGCAGCGCGAGACCGTCTTCACCGCGACCATGGCCGACCGCAAAGACTGGGACCGAGCTACCCGCGCCCAGCGCCACCTCGCCATCGCCGCCGACGCCGAACTACGCCGCCGCCACCCAGGCCAGCCCTTCACCGCGCTCCGCTCCGCCGAACCCGAAGCGGCCACCGAAACCCAGCTCGCCGAACTCACTCCCACCCCAGGCGAGCCGCCTGAGCAGGTAAGCCAATTGATCGCAGACCTCGCCGCCGCGCACCGCACGTTCACCGAGAGGCTCGCCGACCGGCAAAGCCTGACCATCCCCTCCCCGGACCCCGGCTACAGCGACCTCGGCCCGGCGTTTCCGCCGTGGCCCGGACGCTGCCCAGACGCGATCTTGCAGCCACCAAAGCCGGAGATCCGGCCCTCCGCGCAAGTCCTCGAGCGCGCCGCAGATCGCGACGTCGACTGGGAAGCCGCCGATTGACGGCCGCCAGAGGCAAGCCCATACGCAGCCGCACGTATGACGAGCCCCGGAAGCCTGTCACGGACAGTGGTCTCGCATGGCTGCTGTTACGAGTTCCTGGTCATGTACCGGATCACCGTGTCCGCGTCGCGGCTCACGGCGTACAACCCGGAGTCCGGGTCGTGCTCCGAGACACGCCAGACGCCCTCGCGCTTATCCCAGAACGCCGTCCAGGACAGGTGCTCGGCCAGGAACGCGGCAACCCGGGCAGCGGCATAGGGGGTCGGGAGACTTATCGCTTCGCTCATGATCAAGAGACTAGTCCACCTGGTCCACCTAGTCCACGCTACAGACCACCTATTCCACCTGGTCAACTAGGGTGACTGATGTGCCGGATGATCTTGACGACCTGTCAGGAATCCCGCGCTACCTCCAGGTCGCGCGGGTCATCGAGGCTGAGGTCAGGGCCGGGCAATGGACGCCCGGTAACGCGGTCCCGTCCCGCAACCAGCTGGCCGAACGGTTCGGCATAGCCCGCGAGACCGCCGCCCGAGCGCACGCCTGGCTCGCTAAAGCGGGCTACCTGGTGGCCGTGCCCGGCGTCGGCATGGTGGTCACGCCCCAGAGCCGCTGGCCCGAATAGGCATTCCCAGTACCATCCCGCGATGACGCCAGGCAGGCTAACTAGCCAGTAGCGGCTGGGGCAGCCTCTGGCTCTCGTTTCGGCCGGAAGATCTGGTCCATGACCTCGGCCCCGGTTGTGATCACCGGTCGTAGCTCCCGCCGGTAGATGACTTCGGTAGTCCGTGAGCTGGCGTGCCCAGCTAGCCGCGCGATTTCCTCGAC
>CAVUKT010000061.1:0-20845 GCA_963742055.1 uncultured Actinomycetes bacterium
GGGGTACGCCGCGTCAAATTCTGACCGTGATCATGAGACGCGGTGGGGCGGGGGTGAGCAGCGCGGCTCTGCAGGGTCAGACCACGATGCGGTAGCGTCGCGACGTGCCCGGCCGCCTGGTCCTGTGGGATGTGGACCACACACTGATCAACGCGGGCCGGCGGGCTGGCGCGTGTACCAGCTGGCCTTCGGCGAGATGTTCGGCTGTGACGTGCCTGCCGCCCCGTCGATGGCCGGCCGTACCGACCGGGCCATCGCCCTCGAAACCCTGGCCCTGGCGGGCGTCCCCCACCCCCGGACCCAGGTGGACGCCTTCCAGCGGCTCCTCGCGCAGCTGGCCCCGGGCGTCGCGGACCTGGTCAGGGAGCATGGGCGGGTCCTGCCCGGCGCCGCCGAGGCGGTCAGGGCGCTGGCCACCGCGGCCACCGGCGGCATGGGCGGCGATCCCCTGGTGCAGTCGGTGCTGACCGGCAACATGCGGGTGATGGCCCAGGTCAAACTGAGTGCCCTGGGCCTCGACCGTGACCTGGACCTGCGGGTCGGCGCCTACGGCGACGTTCATGAGATCCGGGCGGACCTGGTGCCGCTGGCCCGGGCCAGCGCCTCGGCGGCCTACCGGGCGGACTTCAGCGGGACGGCCACGGTGCTGGTGGGTGACACGCCTCTGGATGTCGAGGCCGCTCAGGTGGCCGGGGCCCGGGCGGTGGCGGTGGCCTCCGGGGAGTTCTCGGTGGGCGACCTCACGGCGTCGGGCGCCGATGCCGTCCTGCCCGATCTCACCGACACCGCCGCCGTGCTGGCCGCGATCCTCCCCGCCTGACCGTCCCCCGCTCTGGCCGTCTGCGACCGTGCCGGGTTGGTGAAAGCGCTAGACACGGGTAGGTGCCGGGCATGGCGTCCTCATGATCGGGCCGGCCGGACTCCGTGGCGGGCGCGCCGGTTCCTGATTTTCCCCGGCTCCATCATGCTGTCTATCGCGATCTGGCTGACGCACGGCAACTGGCTGACGCACGGCAAGGAGTCCTTCACGATGATCATTGATTGTGCCCACTACCAGGACGGCCGCAGGCAGGAGGAGGGCCCGGTCTCGCTGGAAGAGGCCGCGACCAGGCGCGACCAGGACGGATTCGTGTGGCTCGGGCTGTTCGAGCCGGGAGTGGAAGAGCTGGACCAGGTCCGTGATGCGTTCGGGCTGCATGAACTGGCGGTGGAGGACGCGCAGAGCTTTCATATGCGGCCCAAGATCGAGCAGTACGAGGGCGACGTACGCCTGGTCATCCTGCGGACCGCGCGGTACGACGATGAGGCCGAAGAGGTGAATTTCGGTGAGATCAGCGTCTTCCTGGCGCCGACCTTCGTGATCACGGTGCGGCAGGGCGCGGCGAGTGAACTGCGGGAGGCCCGCAGCGGCTGGAGCATCGGCCCGAGTTGCTCAAAGCGGGCAGTTCATCGGCGCTGTGGGCCATCCTGGATGAGGTCGTGGACGGGTACGCGCCGGTCGTGGCCGGGCTTGAGGACGACATCGACCAGGTCGAGGCCACTGTGTTCTCCGGGACCGTCGCCCCGACCGAGCGGATCTATTCGCTGCGCCGCACGGCCACCCAGTTCTATCGGGCCGTTCATCCGCTGCTGGGCGTGGTTGCCGCGGTCGAGCGCGCCGCCGAACCGGATCTGCAGCCCTACCTGCGTGACGTCCAGGATCACCTGCTCCTGGTCAACGAGGAGGTCGCGGCCCAGCGTGACCTGCTCGGCACCGTGCTGGAAGCCAACATGGCGGTGATCTCGGTCGAGCAGACGCAGGTCAGTGTCCGGCAGAACGCCACCATCGAGCAGCTCACCATCCTGGCCACGGTGTTCCTGCCGCTCACGTTCGTCACCGGGTTCTTCGGCCAGAACTTCGGCTGGCTCGTCAGGCACATCACCAGCCCACTCGCGTTCGCCGTTTACGGGATCGGGGGGCTGATCCTGCCCCTGGTCCTGCTGTTCTGGTGGCTGAGGCTCCGCCGGCCGGACCCGGATACCAGCGCGGCGGCCGAGGTCGGCCCGCGGCTGCAGCCCTCACCCGAAGCAGGCGCCCGGTGGGAGCAGGTCCCGGCCACACGGTCACGGCAGCCGTCCGGCAGACTGAGGTTATGGCCCGGCCGCCATGGACAGCAGAAGTGTCGGAGTCAGCCCAAGTGGCCCCGGCGGCGCCGCTACGCGGCCTGGTCGCCTGGTACAGCGGCTACCGCCAGGAGGGCGTGCCACCGGGCCGGCACCGGGGTCTCCCCTCGCCCTACCTGACTCTGATCATTACCCTGGACGACCCCCTGACGGTCTCGGCGCACCCAGATCCCGCCGACCCGCCGGGCGACTACGTGACCCTGGCCGGCGGCCTGCACACCACTCCGGCAATGATCACCCACCCAGGCCGCCAGTCCGGCATCCAGCTCGCCCTCAGCCCGCTGGGTGCCCGGGCCCTGCTCGGCCGTCCCGCGGGTGAACTGGCCGGAATCGACGTGGACGGCTCCGAGGTTCTCGGAGTTATGGCCCGGGAACTGCACGAGCGGCTCCGCGAGGCAGGCACCTGGGCCGCCCGGTTCGCGCTGCTCGACCAGATCCTGCTCGGCCACGCCGACCTGGACCAGCAGGTCGCCCCGGACATCGCCGAGGCCTGGCGGCTGCTGACCCGCAGTGGGGGCAGGATCCGGGCCGGGGAACTGGCCCGGCGGGTGGGCTGGAGCCCCCGCTACCTGCAACGCCGGCTGCTCACCGAAACCGGCCTGACCCCGAAGGCCGCCGCCCGGGTGACCCGGTTCGACCGGGCCCGGCGGACGCTGCAGCGCCACAGGACCGGGGCGGGCGAAGTCACCCTGGCCCGCCTGGCCGCCGGGTGCGGCTACTACGACCAGGCTCACCTGGCCCGGGAGTTCCGCGAGCTGGCCGGGTGCCCGCCGTCGGCCTGGCTGGCGGAAGAGTTCCGAAACGTCCAATCCGGCCCGGGCACCCAGGGCGGAGAGTAATGGTCATGAGTGATAACACCCCGCCGCCTCAGGTGTGGCCCACCCTGCGGGCCCGCGACGCACGGGCCCTGATCCGCTTCCTGGCCGACGCGTTCGGCTTCGAGGAGACGGTGGTCTACGGCGACGGCGACGTCGTCCACCACGCCCAGCTGTCCTGGCCGCCCGGCGGCGGGGTCATGCTCGGCTCGGTCCGGGAGGGCCAGGCGGAAGACAGCTGGCCGGTCCCGCCCGGCTCGTTCGGCGCCTACGTGGTCACCGAGGACCCGGACGGCCTGTTCACCCGGGCCACCGCGGCCGGCGCCGAGGTCATCTCGGGCCTGCACGAGACCGACTACGGCTCCCGTGACTTCGCGGTCCGGGATCCCGGAAGGCAACCGCTGGTCCTTCGGCACCTACCGTGGTGAGCCCCGCAAATCCGGCTGACCAGCCTGGGGCCTGGGCTTCGGCCCGGCCAATGCCACTGGCCTGCGGTTCCGGAAATCCGGGGTTTTTGTCACGAATTGGTCACGACGACTGGGATGTCCGGCCATACTGCCCGGTGAGCGAGTGTTAGGCCTGGTGAGAGGCGCAGTAAGCCGAGTAGCCGGGCGCGGCCCCGGCGTGAGGCAGGTTCTTGACCCCAGCGACCCCCGGCACCAGGACCCGGAAGATCAGGAAACGAGGGCGGCACCAGGCTCCCTCCCCGGTGCGGAAGGTCGCCAAGCGGGCCGGCCTGGCCGCTCCCGTGGTCGCGGTGGCGGGGGCGCTGGTCGCGGCGCCGCACCTGCACAGCCTCACCGCCCCGGCCCCCGCCGCGGCGGGAGCGGCCACCGCCCAGCTCAGCTTCCCCGAACGGCAAGTCCAGAACGTCACCAGCGCCCTGCCCGCGTCGCAGAGCCGGGCGGAGTACCGGCCCCAGCACGCCCGCAAGCCCGCGCCCAGGCCCCAGCCGGACCACAGCGCCGCCCCGGCCCGCCCTGCGCCCCGCGCTAGCGCCACGCCCGCAGCGGGATCGGGTCAGCACGCCGCCGCGCCAGCCGCCGGTACCCGGGGCTTGGCCTGCTCGGCGTCAGCCAGCGGGCCGCTGCCCGCCAACTACGCGGCGATCATGAGCTTCCTGACTTCGCACGGCTACACCGGGAAGGCGGCGGCTGGCATCGCCGGGAACATCTACCAGGAATCCGGCGGCAATCCCGAATCCGAAGGGGACGGCGGGGGCGGCCTGATCGGCTGGACGCCGCTGCCAGGCGGGTACGTGACCGGGAATCCGTCCGCGGACCTGCAGACCCAGCTGGCGGCGATCCTGACCTTCAATCACATCTGGGCCCAGTACATCCCGGCCCTGAACGCCGCGTCCTCCCCGGCCGCGGCGGCCGACATCTACGTCACCGACTTCGAGCGGGCGGGCATCCCCGCGGCGGGCACCCGCGAGGCGGCCGCCGAGGCCGTCGCGGCCGCCTGCGGGATCTAGCCGCCCGCAGGATCAGCGCCCACGGGATTCAGCCGCTGGCCCTCGTCGTCACCGGGACCGCGAACGAGTGCCGGTCGCCCGCCCAGCCGGAGCGGGGCAGTTCGCCGGCCAGCCGCTCCAGGTCGGCCGGGCCGAGCCGGATCCGCGCTGCGGCGGCGTTCTCCGCGATCCGGTCCGGGCGGCGGCTGCCCGGGATGGGGACGACGTCCGGGCCCTGGGCGAGCAGCCAGGCCAGGGCGAGCTGGCCGGGGGTAACCCCGAGGCCGCCGCCAGGCCGCGCAGCACCCGCACATGACGCAGGTTGCGGTCCAGGGCCGGGCCGTGGAACCGCGGGTCAGCGCGGCGGAAGTCGCTACCGTCGATGTCCGCCGCGCCAAGGTGGCGGTGAGCAGGCCGCGGCCGAGCGGGCTGTAGGGCACCAGGCCGATGCCCAGCCGACGGGCGGCTGGCACCACATCGTCCTCCGGGTCGCGCCACAGCATCGACCACTCGAACTGCACCGCGCTGATCGGGTGCACCGCCGCGGCCTGTTCCAGCTGGGCCGCAGTGGCCTCGGACAGCCCGAGGTAGCGGACCTTACCTTCGGCTACCAGCCCGGCCATCGCACCGACGGTGTCCGCGACCGGCACGTCCGGATCGACCCGGTGCAGGTAGTACAGGTCGATCACGTCGCGTCCGAGGCGGCGCAGCGACGCCTCGCAGTAGCCGCGGACGTGCTCGGGCCGGCCGTCGACGCGCACCCCGCCCGGATCGCGGACGATGCCGAACTTGGTGGCGATCTGGACCTGGTCCGTCCGGCCGTGCAGGGCCCGGGCGATCAGCTGCTCGTTGTGGCCCTGGCCGTAGCTCATCGCGGTGTCCAGCATGCTCACGCCCAGGTCGAGGGCCCGGTGGATGACCCGGACCGAATCCGCGTCGTCCGCCGGCCCGTATCCCTGGGACAGCCCCATGCATCCCAGGCCGATCGCCGACGTGACCAGGCCGCCGAGGTTCCGTTGCTGCATGGCCGTCCGGCAGTCGGCTGGCTCGTTCCTGCACATGTCCAGCGTGCCCATCAGGCACTCATAAGTCCAAGACACCTTTGCGCTGACAGTTATAAGCAGTCATTATTAATCGATGGAGCTGCGGCAGCTCGCTTACTTCGAGGCGGTCGTACGGCACGGCGGGTTCAGCCGGGCCGCCGAGCAGCTGCACGTCGCACAGCCCGCGGTGTCCGCCCAGGTCAGGCGCCTCGAACAGGAACTCGGCTGCGCTCTGCTCGAGCGCACCACGCGCCGGGTCAGCCTTACGCCCGCGGGCGAGCTGGTGCTGGCCCGGGCGCGCAGCGCGCTCGCCCAGGTCGAGGGGGCCCGGGCCGACCTGGCCGAGCTGGCCACGGTGACCCGGGGACAGCTGCGGGTCGGTGCGACCCAGCTGCTCGCCTCGGTGGACCTGCCCCGCGCCTTGGCCGGATTCCACCGCCGCTATCCCGGGGTGACCATCGCCCTGCGCACCGGCCTCATCGCGGATCTCCTCGCGGACCTGGACGCGGGCCGGATAGATGTGGCGCTGTGCCCTATTCACGACGACCTGCCCGCCGCCTATCTCGGCCAGCCGCTGGCCGCCGAGACCGTCGTGCTGGTCACGCCGCCGGGACGGTACACGTTCGCCGGAGGTGTGGCGCGGCTCGCCGACCTCCGCGACGAGCCGTTCGTGTGCCTGCCGGCCGGCAGCGGGCTGCGCGGCATCCTGGTGGACGCGGCCGCCGCCGACGGCTTCGTGCCCCGCATCCCGTTCGAGACCCATAGCCCGGCCAGCGTCTGCGAACTGGTCGCGGCCGGACTCGGGGTCGCGCTGCTGGCGGGCTCTTCCGCGCGGGCCGCAGGCCAGGCCATCGATGTCCATCCGCTCCAGCCCGGACTGGCGCACCCCCCCATCGGCCTCGTCCGGCTGCGCGGCCGCCCACCGGCACCGGCCGCCCGGGCCTGGGCCGAGCACCTCATGCGGGCCTGCGACCCTGGCCGGGCAGCATAGAATGACAGCCAACCCGGTCGAGCTGCACTGGTCGAGCGGAGCCAGTCGAGCGAGAACTAGTCGAGCCGAATCTGGGTGGACCCTGGGGTGGTGCCGTGATGTCGCATGATCACCAGGAGATTGATCTCAGCCTGATAGCCGGTGTGACCGACCGGGGCCTGCGCCACCGCCAGAACGAGGACGCGATGGAGCTCGCGGTCGAGGCGGCCCCCGACGGGCCGGTCCTGGTCGCGGTGGTCTGCGACGGCGTGTCCACCTCTATCCGCCCGGCTGAGGCCTCGCTCGCGGCCGCCCAGGCGGCCGCGGAGGTGCTGCGCACCGCAGCGCAGGACGGCACCGACCTGATCGCGGCGTCCTCGGCGGCGGTCCGGTCCGCGGAGGCCGCGGTGGCCAGCCTGGCCCAATCGCCCGGCGGCGTGGGGTCGGCCACGTTCGTGTCCGCGGTGATCACGAGTTCGGCCGCCACGCTGTGCTGGCTGGGTGACAGCCGGGCGTACTGGCTGGGCGCGCCGGTCACCCCCGCCCCCGAATCGCCGGCCTCCGGGTCCCGGGCTCCGCACCCGCCCGGCCCCGAACCGGCAGCTCCCGGAGCGCCCACCCCGGAGACGGCGCAGCGGCTCACCCGGGACGACTCACTGGCCGAGGAGATGGTCGCCGCCGGGCTGCTACCGGAGGACCAGGCGCTGAGTTCCCCGCATGCGCACGTGGTGACCCGCTGGGTGGGCGCAGATCCCGGCGAGGCCACCCCGCACGTGGTGACGTTCGAGCCGCCCGGGCCCGGCGTGCTCATGCTGTGCTCGGACGGCCTGTGGAACTATCAGCCGGACGCCGGGAAACTGGCCGAGCTGGCCCTGCCCGCCGCGCTCACCAACCCGCTGGCCGCCGCGCAGGCCCTGGTCAGGTTCGCGATCGAGGCGGGCGGCCGGGACAACATCACGGTCGCTCTCGCCCCGTTCCCGCCCGGGAGCTGAGCAAGCTGGGTCCGGGGCTCTCTAACTGCCCCCGGGCCTGCGGGGACAGTGGTCCCGGCCCTTCGGTTACCTGACCCGCGTGTCGCCCGGGACACGCCCGGGCGGCGGGCCGCCAGGCCGCGCACGGGAGGGAGCCGCAGCCGGCGGAACCAGCGGCGGCCGCGGCAGCCGCGGCTACGCTGGCATGCACGCAGAGCACCCTGGCCAGGCCGGTCAGCTCCAGTACCCTCAGCACAGCGGCCTGCGGGGCGGCCAGCAGGACCCGGCCTTCGGCCCGCCGGGCACGCTTCGCGGCCACGGCCAGCGCACCCAGGGCATGGCAGGCGGCGAACCGCAGAGCCCCAAGGTCCACGATCACGCGTTGCCCAGGCCCGATGCCCGCCTGGATGGCCGCCACGGCAGCGCGGGCGCCTGCCGCGTCCAGCTCCCCGGCCAGCGCCACCACCGCAAAGCCGGGGTACGCGCGGAAAGTCAGCTCGAAATTCACCATCGGGACCCGCCTTCCTGGCCTAGCAGCCAGGCGGGGGCTCGACCCAACAGCTCACTGTCGTTCTGCCTGCCGACCCTACCCCTACCGTCCCTACCCCTACCGTTCATCCATGAGCTTGTGCGGCGCGGATCGGGCGCGGATACGGGCTGGCTGGACGCCGGGCTGGCTCAGCCCAGCACCCCGGCCAGAGGCACGCCCGGGTCGGCCAGCCGGGTGGCGTCCACCGCGGTACCTGCGTACCCGGCCCGGATCAGCGCCTGGATGTCGTCGGTCACGTCCCAGACGTTGACGTTCATGCCGGCCACCACCGCGCCGCCGGACAGCCAGAACGCGATGAACTCCAGCGTGGCCGGGTCGCCCCGGTACACGACCTGGTCGTAATAGCCGGGCTCGGGCAGCCCGGACGTCTCCATGCCCAGGTCGTACTGGTCACTGAAGAAGTACGGCACCCGGTCGTAGGACACGGCCTGGCCGAGCATGGAACGGGCCGCGGCCGGGCCGCCGTGCAGCGCGTTGGCCCAGTGCTCCACCCGGACCCGGCGGCCCAGCAGCGGGTGCGGCACGTTGGCCACGTCGCCGGCCGCGAAGATGTCCGGGTCGCTGGTCCGCAGGGCCGCGTCCACCACGACACCGTTGCCGACCTCCAGGCCGGCCTGCTCGGCCAGGGCCACGTTGGGCGCCGCGCCGATGGCCACCACCACCACGTCGGCCGGAACCTCAGCCCCCTCCGACGTCAGCACCGCGGTGACCCGGCCCTCGTGGCCGCGCAACTCGAGGGCGCTGTCCCCCAGCCGGAACTCCACCCCGTGCGCGCGGTGCAAATCCGCGAACCGCTGGCCCAGCTCCGGGCCGAGCTGCCGGTGCAGCGGGGTGGGCTCCGGTTCCAGCACCGTCACCGTGCAGCCCTTCTCCCGGGCCGCGGCGGCGACCTCCAGGCCGATCCAGCCCCCGCCGACGATGACGACGCGGGTCTCCTCGCCGGGAATCGGGGCCAGCACGGTGGCCAGCGCCCCGGAGTCGGCCGCGGTGCGCAGGTAGTGCACCCCGTCGAGGTCGGCCCCGGGCACCTGGAGCACCCGCGGGTACGACCCGGGGGCGAGCAGCAGCCGTTCGTAGCCGACCGCCTCGCCGTTATCCAGGCTGACCCGGTGGGCGGCCCGGTCGATCGCGACCGCGGTCACGCCCAGGCGGAGATCCACCTGGTGCCCGGCGTACCAGCCCTCCTCGTGCACGTAGAGGGAGGACTTGTCCGCCTGGCCGAGCAGGTACCCCTTGGACAGCGGCGGCCGCTCGTAGGGCCGCTCGGTTTCCGTGCCGAGCAGGACGATGGCTCCGCCGAACCCGTCCTCACGCAGCGTCTCAGCCGCCTTGGCGCCGGCCAGGCTGGCGCCGATGATCACGTAGGCCGGACCTTCAGGCATGACTGCTCCTTCGCAGGTATTCCAGCGGCGCAGGCTCTTCAGCGGCGCAGGTAACTTCCCCGGCATGGTGTTCACCGGCACAGGCGGGCATGCCACGCGACCGCGGACGTGTCGGTCAGCGTAGCCACCTGGTCCACCACGACCCGCAGCCGCCCCGCGTCGGTCGTGGCGGCCTCGTAGGCGGGCCGCAACGCCGGATCGATGGTGCCGGGAGCCCCGATGCGCACCGCGGCCGCCAGCTCCATGATCAGCTCTCGTTCCCGGGCCTGCGTCTGCGGCGGCGCCGTCCCGGCTCATCACGTAGTACGCGGTGACCCCCTTGAGCAGCGCGCATTCCAGCCGCTGCCGCCGGGGCACCTGCAGGTCGGCGTCGTAGCGGGTGAGCGGCGGCCGCCCGACGCGTCCATGGTCGCCTGGTGCGCGGCCCCGCACAGCCGCCCGATCAGCTCGCTGGTCAGGTTCTTCAGCGCGGCCAGGGACCGACGGGCCGCCGTCGAACCCGTCCGGCCAGCACGGCAGCGCGAGCAGGTCATCGAACACCTCAGCCAGTTCCTCCGGCGTCACCGACCCCGGAGCGCAGTACTGGCCGGCGGTGAGCTCGCTGATGGCCTTCCGCTCCCCCGGATCGGCCAGCGCCGAGAACCTGGTCAGCCCGGCGTGCAGCCCGTCCTCCAGGTCGTGCACCGAGTAGGCCACATCATCGGCCCAGTCCATGACCTGCGCTTCCAGGCAGGGACGGCCGGGCGGCGCGCCCTCGCGGATCCACGCGAACGCCTCCGCGTCGTCGGCGTAGGCGCCGTACTTGGGCAGCCCGGGCAGGCCAGCCAGGGGTACTTCAGCGTGGCGTCCAGGGTGGCCCGGGTCAGGTTCAGCCCGGCTCCGGGCACCTTGGCCTCGAGCCGGGTCAGCAGCCGCAGGCTCTGCGCGTTGCCCTCGAACCCGCCGCAGGCCGCGGCCACGTCGGCCAGGGCCGACTCGCCGTTGTGCCCGAACGGCGGGTGGCCGAGGTCGTGGGCCAGGCAGGCGGTGTCCACCAGGTCGGGATCGCAGCCCAGCGCGCCGCCCAGTTCCCGGCCGATCTGCGCGCATTCCAGCGAGTGGGTGAGCCTGGTCCGCGGGAAGTCCCCCGCGTCCACCTCCACTACCTGGGTCTTGGCCGCCAGCCTGCGCAGCGCCGAGGTGTGCAGCACCCGGGCCCGGTCCCGCTCGAAGGGGCCGCGGCCGAACCGGGCCGGCTCGAACCCGGCCGCCGCGGCCCGCTTGGGCGGCTCAGCCGCCCAGCGGGCCGTGGCGTCGTGATCGTAACCGGCCTGATCGGGGCCTGATCTGACGGGCCTGATCGTGACTGGACCGTGCTGTCACCTGCTGTCGCTGCCACCCGCGGACTCGAGGACCACGGCGCGGCCAGCCTCCAGCCGGGCGACCGGCACCCGGAACGGCGAGCAGGACACGTAGTTCAGCCCGACCTGGTGGAAGAAGTGCACCGAGTCGGGGTCCCCGCCGTGCTCACCGCAGACACCGAGTTCCAGCCCGGGCCGGGCGGCCCGGCCTTCCTCGCTGGCGATGCGCACCATCCGGCCGACCCCGTCGGTGTCGATGGTCTCGAACGGGGAGACGCCGAAGATGCCCAGCTCGATGTACCGGCTGAAGAACGCGCCTTCCACGTCGTCCCGGGAGAAGCCCCAGCCCATCTGGGTCAGGTCGTTGGTGCCGAACGAGAAGAACTCGGCCGACTTGGCGATCTCCCCGGCGAGCATCGCGGCCCGCGGCACCTCGATCATGGTCCCGATCAGGGTGTGCACGTGGACCCCGGTCTCGTCCTCGACCTCGGCCAGGATCTTGGCCGTGGCCTCCTTGGCGATCTCCATCTCCTGGACCGACGCGGTCAGCGGGATCATGATCTCCGGCTTGGGGTCCTTGCCGGCCTTCTTGAGCTCCGCCGCGGCCTGCGCGATGGCCCGGACCTGCATGTCCAGCAGGCCGGGGATGACCAGCAGCAGCCGGACGCCGCGCAGCCCCAGCATCGGGTTCTGCTCGTGCAGCCGCCGGACCGCCTCGAGCAGCTTGCGGTCCTTCTCGGTGGCCTGGTCGCCGGCCAGGGCGACCTTCACCGACATGTCGGTCAGGTCGGGCAGGAACTCGTGCAGCGGCGGGTCGATCAGCCGGATGGTCACCGGCAGCCCGTCCATCGCGTCGAGGATCTCCACGAAGTCACCGCGCTGCAGCGGCTCCAGCGCGTCGAGCGCGGCCTGCCGGCCCGCCTCGTCCTCGGCCAGGATGAGGTCCTCCACCAGCTGGCGGCGCTCGCCGAGGAACATGTGCTCGGTCCGGACCAGGCCGACCCCGCCCGCGCCGAAGCGCCGGGCGCGGGCGCAGTCCTCGCCGGTGTCCGCGTTGGCGAACACGCCGAGGCGGCGCCGCTCGTCGGCGTGCTTCATGATCCGGTCCACGGCCTTGACCAGGTCGTCCGCGTCGCCGGTGAGGCCGTTCTCGAAGTACTGCACGACCGGGGACGCGGCCACCGGCACCTCGCCGAGGTAGACGTTGCCGCTGGTGCCGTCGATGGACAGCACGTCACCCTCGCTGATGACCACGCCGCCGGGCGCGGTGATCTTCCCGGCCTTGGTGTCCACCTCGAGCTCGTCGGCGCCGCAGACGCAGGTCTTGCCCATGCCGCGGGCGACCACCGCGGCGTGGCTGGTCTTGCCGCCCCGGCTGGTCAGGATGCCCTTGGCGGCGATCATGCCGTGCAGGTCGTCCGGGTTGGTCTCGCGCCGGACCAGGATGACGGCCTCGCCGGCCGCGGCCTGCTCGACCGCCTTGGCCGAGTCGAACACCACCTTGCCGACCGCGGCGCCCGGGGACGCGCTGACCCCCTTGGTGATCCGCTTCGGCTCGCTGGCTGAGGTCGAACCGGGGGAACATCAGCTGGGCCAGCTGGTCGCCGGTGACCCGGGTGACCGCCTCGTCCATGTCGATGAGGCCCTGGTCCACGAGCTGGGTGGCGATGCGGAAGGCCGCGCCCGCGGTGCGCTTGCCGACCCGGGTCTGCAGCATCCACAGCTTGCCGCGCTCGATGGTGAACTCGATGTCGCACAGGTCCCGGTAGTGGTTCTCCAGGGTCTGCATGATGTCCATCAGCTGCGCGTAGGCGCGGCCGTCGATGTTCTCCAGGTCCTGCAGCGGGACGGTGTTCCGGATCCCCGCGACCACGTCCTCGCCCTGCGCGTTCTGCAGGTAGTCGCCGTACACGCCCTGCTGGCCGCTGCCCGGGTCCCGGGTGAACGCCACGCCGGTGCCGGAGTCCACGCCGAGGTTGCCGAACACCATGGCCACGATGTTGACCGCGGTGCCGAGGTCGGCCGGGATGCGTTCCTGGCGCCGGTACAAGATGGCCCGGTCGGCGTTCCACGAGCTGAACACCGCGAGGACGGCCATGTCCATCTGCTCCCGCGGGTCCTGCGGGAAGTCGCGCCCGGCGTGCTCGCGGACGATCTTCTTGAAGCTGTCCACGATCCCGCGCAGGTCGTCGGCGTCCAGGTCGAGGTCGTTCTTGGTGCCCTTGGCCTGCTTGGCCTGAATCGATCACGTGCTCGAAGGCCTCGCCCTCGATGCCGAGCACGGTCTTGCCGAACATCTGGATCAGGCGCCGGTAGGAGTCCCAGGCGAACCGGTCGCTGCCGGACTGCTTGGCCAGGCCGTGCACCGACTCGTCGGACAGGCCGATGTTCAGCACCGTCTCCATCATCCCGGGCATCGAGAACTTGGCCCCGGACCGCACGCTGACCAGCAGCGGGTCGGCGGGGTCGCCGAGCCGGCGGCCCATGGCCTTCTCCAGCTGCGGCCAGGTGCTCGCTCACCTCGGCGTCCAGGCTCTCGGGCACGGTGCCGTCGTGCAGGTACTGGCGGCAGGCCTCGGTGGTAATGATGAAACCGGGCGGAACAGGCAGGCCGAGGTTGGTCATCTCGGCCAGGTTGGCTCCCTTGCCGCCCAGCAGGTCTTTGAGGTCCTTGTTGCCCTCGGTGAAGTCATAAACGAGCTTCGGCACTGAAACGCTCTCCTCGGGGGTGCCGCCGGTGCGAGCCGCGGCCTGGATGCACGGCAGCCTGGATGATGACGGCCTCTTCGGCCCGGTCATTTGACTCTACCGAGCACGGGCGGCCGGCGCACGCGATAGGGGCCCGCGCTGCGCGGGCCTGCCGGCCGGCCGCGGGCAAAATTTCTGCCGCCCGGAAGCAGCGGATCGGCGCCGCCGGGGTCATATGGGACATGGACTCCGATGCCGCGGTGCACCCTGGGCGGATGGCTCGCCGCCGAACCCAGCCCGGGCCGCAGCCGCCGCCGGAGGCGGACGCCTGCGTGACCGCGCTGTACCAGGCCCACGCGCTGGGGCTGATCCGGCTGGCCTATCTCATGCTCGGCGAGCGGCAGGCGGCCGAGGACGTGGTGCAGGAGGCGTTCGCCGGCCTGTACCGGCGCTGGGAGAAGCTGTCCGATCCCGGCAAGGCGCTGCCCTATGTGCGGTCGTCGGTGCTGAACGGCTGCCGCTCGCAGCTGCGCCGTCACGGCCGGGCCCCGGCCGTGACGGCCGCCGCCGGGCTGGCGGACGCGGCGCTGCCCGTGCGTTTCCGCGGAGTCCGCTGTGCTGTCCGCGGAACAGCGCCGCTCGGTCCTGCGGGCGCTCCGGCAGCTGCCCCCGCGGCAGCGTGAGGTGCTGGTGCTCCGCTTCTACCTGGACCTGCCCGAACCGGAGATCGCCGCGGCGATGGGGATCGGGCCGAGCACCGTCCGGTCCACCGCGCACCGGGCCCTGGGCGCGCTGGGCCGCATGCTGGAGGAACCGTCATGAACACGCTGGAAGACCGGGTCCGCCGGGCCCTGCGGGAGACCGCGGAGGACATCTCCCGGACGGACGTGCCGCCGCTGCGGCTGCCCGATGAGGGCGGGGCGCGGCGCGGCTGGCGCGCGGCTGGCGGGGCTGGCCGCCCTGGCTCACCCCGCTGGCGGCGGCCGCCGCGGTGGCTGCCGTGCTGGCCGCCACCCTCGCCCTCACCGGCGGCCCGGCACCGGCCCGGCCGCACCGGACCGGCCGGACGCGCTGCTGGCCAGTGTCCCGCGCTACTACGTCGTGCTGGCCAGCACCGGGCCCAGCCGGGGCTGGCCGCGGCAGGCGGAGATCCGCGCCACCGCGAACCGGCCGGATCGTGGCCACGCTCGCCGCGCCCCGGCCGGACAACGCGTTCATCATGGTGGCCGCCGCCTCCGGCGTGGGCCGCTACGTGCTGGCCGCCCAGCGGATGGCGCTCGAGCACCGGGCCACCTGGTCACCCGTGCCGGGCGCCTCGACAGGACCAGCGCCAGCGGCAGCGTCGAAGTCCAGGTGCCGGCCGGCCCGATCCGCTTCTACCAGCTGCGGATCAGCTCATCAGGCCAGGTCTCGGCGCTGAGCCCGCTGCCTGTCCCGGCGCTGCCGGCCGACGCGTATCTCTCCGGCCTGGCGCTCACCCCGGATGGCCGCAAGCTCGCGGTGGCCATCCAGACCGGCGGGCCCCGGCCCGGCCCGGAGATCCAGGTGGACACGCTGGCCACGGGGGCTCAGCGCGTCTGGACCTGGCCGGGTGCCCAGCCGATCGCCGAGAGCCTGGGCGGCACCGGCTCGGCGCTGTCCTGGGCGGCGGACGACAGCACGCTGGCCTTTCTGCGGCTGGATCGACGGCCAGTGCAGGGTCCGGCTGCTGGACACCACGGCGCCGGGCAGCAGCCTGGCGGCCAGCCGGCTGGCCCTGAGCCTGAACGAGACGGGTAACGCGACCAGCCGCCGGTTCAGCCACGGCCGGGCGGTCAACAACGCCCTCACGTCCGGCGCCCTGCTCACGCCGGACGGCAGCAAGATCGTCGTCGCCACGGTCACCCAGTCCCTGCACCCGCTGACCTCGGAACTCGCCTTCACCGAATTCTCCGCGCGGACCGGGAAGGTGGTCGCGGTGCTCGGCCGCTGGCGGTTCATCCGGCGGTGGCCAGAGCAGGAGCAGGCCGTGCTGTGGACGAACGCTGACGGCAGCACGCTGCTCGTGCTGGCCCACCAGCCCGGCGTGACTGTCCGCCCGAGCCTCGCCCAGCTCGGGATCTAGCTTCGGCGTGAGTTCGGCGTACTGCACGGTGAGCGGTACGCGCCGCTGCCCGGCGCGCCCAGCCCCGGCCAGCTGAGCAGTCTTTCCGGCCTGGTAGCGGCCGTAGTGCGGGCCCGGGACCGCAGCCTGGGCCCGCGCCACGCCACACTGGGCGGATGAGCGAGACGCTGATCGGGCTGCTGCATCCGGGTGAGATGGGCGCGGCCGTGGCCGCCTGCCTGACCGGCCGCGGGTACCAGGTGCTGTGGGTGCCGGCCGGGCGCGGCCCGGCCACCCGCGCCCGGGCCGCCGCGGCCGGGCTGACCGCGGCAGCCGGCCCGGACGCCGCGGGCCAGGCCGCCGACCTGGCCCGGCGGGCGGGCATCATCTTGTCGGTCTGCCCGCCGCACGCCGCGCTGGAGGTGGCCCGGGCGGTGGCCGCCGCCGGTTTCACCGGGACCTACGTGGACGCCAACGCCATCTCCCCCGGCACCGCCGCACCAGGTGCGGGCGATCGTCGGGGCGGCCGGGGCCGGTTACGTGGACGGCGGGATCATCGGCCTCCCGCCGTCCCCGGGGCCCGGGGCGGAGGCCAGCCCGGGCGGCACCCGGCTGTACCTGGCGGCCGGACCTGCGGGCGGGGACGGGGACGGCCCCGCCGCGCAGGTAGCGGCCCTCTTCGAGGGCACCGCGCTGACCCCGGTAATTCTCCGCAACGACAACCCGGCCGGGGCCTCGGCCCTCAAGATGGCCTACGCCTCCTGGACCAAGGGCAGCGCCGCGCTGCTGCTGGCCGCCCGGGCGCTGGCCCAGGCCGAGGGGGTGGCAGGACAGCCTGCTGGCCGAGTGGTCGCTGTCCCAGCCGGGCCTGGGCGGCCGGTCGCTGGGGGCGGCCCGGTCCGCCGCGGCCAAGGGCTGGCGCTGGGTGGGCGAGATGGAGGAGATCGCCGCCAGCATGACCGCCGACGGCCTGCCCGGCGGGTTCCACCAGGCCGCCGCGGAGGTCTTCCGCCGCTCATCCTCGGACGCTGCTGAAGCAGGCGGCCCGGGCGACGCCGTGATCGGCGCCGTGCTGGCCGCGCTGCTGGCCGGGACGGCCTGAGCCCCGCTCACGAGTTGTGCTGCTGGAACCAGTTCATGATCGCCGAACCGGCACCTTCGTCCAGCCCGGTGTCGGCGCAGGCCCAGTCGGATCCGATCACGGTCGGGTCGGCGAGGTCAGCGGACGCGGCCAGCACGCCCGGGGTCAGCGTCCACGCGGTCAGGCCCATGCCCTTGCGGGCCAGGTAGCCCAGGAAGGCCGGCACGCTCGTCGGTGCGTCCGCCCAGCAGGACCGGGTGGATGAATAGTTCGTCCACTCGGTGTCGGTCATCGGCACCTTCCCGGCCGCGTACCCGAACCGGGTGTACCAGTCGGCCGGGTTGTGCGGGACGTTCACCCCGCCCGGGTGGTTGATCCCGTACTCCAGCGGCCCGGCGCCGGTGATCTGGTGGCTGACGACCTCGTCCAGCGTCCCGGCGGTGTGCGGCCCCTCGATCCAGAACAGGTTCCTGGCGCCGAGGCCGCGGATGTAGCGCGCGAGAGGTTGCATGCCGACGAAGTGCTGGCCGTGGTAGACGCCGCCGTGCTTCCAGAACTTCCATGTTCCCGCCTCGGTCGGGAAGTCAGCGCGCCGCGGCTCGTTGAACAGGTCGAAGATCACGTCCGGGTTGATGCCGTACACGGCCGGAGATGACCTTCCAGAACGCTTCCGTCTGGGTGGTCGGCATGCCCAGGGCGGCCGGGTTGCCGCCCCCTTCGGTCTGGTCGTTGATCACCACGTCCAGCCCGTCATTCAGCGCCGTGGCGACCTCACCCTCGATGAGGGCGAGAAACGTGGTGTTGACGGTGACGCCGCTCTTGCCCGGCCCCAGCAGGCCGTACTGGAAGATCTGCAGGCGGACGGTGTTGGCGCACCACGAGGCGGCTGCGGCGTCGATCTCAGCGTCGTCGCCGGCGCTGATGACTTTCCAGCTGGGGTTGCCTAAGCCGGTGACGGTGATGCCGTAGGGGATGTACCGCTGGCCGCCCGCCCCGATGATCATGTTCTGGGCCCGGCGGAACGGCCCGGAAAGGTGGCGGCATGCCGCTGCGGCGGCTGGCTTGCTGGTCGTGGCCTGCGCGGCGACGGCCGGGCCGAAGCCTGCCGTCACCGTCGCGGCAGAGGCGGCCAGGGTGACGACGCTGCTGAGCAGACGGGCGAGCTTCATCGTTTCCTCTCGGGCAGCCGGGCGGCCGGCGCCCGCTATAACCCCGGCACCGCCGCGACGCCCGTAATCCCGATTCGGGCGCTGGCGCCGCAACCCGTCCGAGACCGCCCCTGAAGCCCGGTTACGAGTTGTGCTGGCGGAACCAGTTCATGATCGCCGAACCGGCACCTTCGTCCAGCCCGATGTCCGTGCACGCCCAGTCGGATCTGATCACCGTCGGGTCAGCCAGGTCAGCGGATGCGGCCAGCACGCCCGGGGTGAGCGTCCACGCGAGCAGGCCCATCCCCTTCGGGCCAGGTAGTGCAGGAACGCGGGCACACTCGTCGGCGCGTTCGCCCAGCAGGCCCGGGTGGAGGAATAGTTGGTCCACTCGGCGTCGGTCATCGGGACCTTCCCGGCCGCGTAGCCGAACCGGGTGTACCACTCGGCCGGGTCGTGCGGGACGCGCGGCCCGCCCGGGTGGTTGATCGTGTACTCCACCGGCCCGGCATCGGTGATCTGGTGGCTGAGGATCTGGTCCAGCGTCCCGGCGGTGTGCGGACCCTCGACCCAGAACAGGTTCTGCGCGCCGAGGCCGCGGACATAGCGCGCGAGAGGTTCCATGCCGATGTAGCGCTGGCCGTGGTAGTCGCCGCCGTGTTTCCAGAACTTCCACGTTCCCGCCTCGGTCGGGTAGACAGCGCGCCGCGGCTCGTTGAACAGGTCGAAGATCACGTCCGGGTTGATCGCGTACAGCCGGACATGACCTTCCAGAACGCTTTGGTCTGGGCGGTCGGCATGCCCGGGGCGTACTTGCCGCCGCCACCCTCGGTCTGGTCGTTGATCACCACGATCAGCCCGTCGTCCAGCGCCGTGTTGACCTCACCCTTGATAATGCCGAGGAAGGTCGTGTTCACGGTGACGCCAGTGTGGCCCGGACCCAGCAGGCCGTACTGGAAGACCTGCAGGCGGACGGTGTTGCTGCACCACCAGGCGGCGGCGGCGTCGATCTCAGCGTCGTCGGCGGCGTGTGGCCTTTCCAGCTCGGGCTGCCCAGGCCGGTGACGGTGATGCCGTAGGGGATGTACCGCTGGCCGCCAGCCCCGATGATCATGTTCTTGTCACGGAGGAACGGACCGCTGATGTGGCGGCATGCCCCGGCGGCGGCTGGCTGCCGGCGCGGCCGCCGACGACGGCGGGCGTCGCCCGCCGTCACCGCCTGCGACCGAGGCGGCCAGGACGACGGCGCTGGTGAGCAGCCAGACGAGCTTCATCGTTTCCTCTCCGGGCCGCGAGGCGGCCCGTCCCAGGACAGACCGCCGTAACCCCGTAACATCTTCGCAGGGACAACCGGCCCGAATCCGCGGATTCGTGGTGAGCTGGCCCTGGGTGACCTGGACCAGCGCCGCGAAACACCGGCTGGCCCGGGGACCGCTGACACCGGCGGGTTTTCGTTGCGGCGAATTTTGACCACCGCCGCGAGCAACTGGCCGCGCGGCGCGGCGTCTCTGATACGTGGGCATGTCAATGGGCACGCGAGCGGGCCGGGCGGGTTCCGGGGCGGGGCCGCCGGGCGACGAGGCCCGGGCGGACGCCGCGCGGGCCGTCACGGGCCTGTATGAGGCGCACGCGGTGGGGCTGATCCGGCTGGCGGTCATCATGCTCGGCGACCGGGCGGCCGCCGAGGACGTGGTCCAGGACGCGTTCGCCGGCCTGTACCGCCGCTGGGGCCAGCTGACTGAGACCGGCAAGGCGCTGAGCTACGTGCGCGCCGCCACGCTCAACGGGTGCCGCTCGGAGCTGCGGCAGCGGATCCGGGCCCAGCGGCGCCCCGCCCCGGCGCCAGACGCGGCGGACGCGGCCTCGGCGGAGTACGCCGCGCTCCTGGGCGAGGAACACCAGCAGGTGCTGGACGCCCTGCGGCGGCTGCCGGACCGGCAGCGGGAGGCCCTGGTGCTCCGCTTTTACCTCGACCAGACCGAGCCGGAGATCGCGGAGTCCATGGGCGTCAGCCCCGGCACGGTCAAATCCACCACCTCGCGCGGGCTGGCCGCGCTGGGCCGGCTTATCCAGGAGGCGGACCAATGATCAGCCCAGGGATGAGCACCGAAGAACGGCTCCGCGCTGCGGCCCGGGCCGCCGCGGACACCGTGCCGCCCGGCAGCGCCCCGCCGCTGCGGCTGCCCGCAGGCCCGGAAGGCCGCCGGTTCTCCCGGGCCTGGTTCCAGGGTGGACGGCTGCACCGCAGGCGGCCCGCGGTGCTCACCCCGCTGGCCGCAGCGGCGGCCGTGATCATCGTGCTGGCCGTGACCGTGGCCGTGGCGGTGGCTCAGGGCCAGCCGGGGCACCGGGCGGCGGCGCGGCCCGGGCACCACGAGTCGCTGCTCGCCCAGCTGCCGCCGTACTACGTCACCCAGGCGGGCGACGGCCCGCTGGGCGACGCCACGCACGTCCAGGTGCGCGCCACGCCCACCGGGAAGGTGCTGGCCACGGTGCGCCCGCCCCGCCCCTACACCGTGTTCAGCCAGGTGAGCGCGGCGGGCGACGGCCACGAGTTCGTCCTGCTGGCCAGCCGGTGGCGCAAGAAGCTGAAGTCGGGCTTCGAGGACTGGTTCACCACAGCGAACAAGTTCTTCCTGCTCCGGTTCGATCCCCACACCCACGTGCCCCTGCTCACCGCGCTGCCTATCCCGCTCCCGCCGAACGTGCTCGGGACTCTGACCGGGTTCGCGCTGTCCCCCGGCGGCCTGAAGCTCGCCGTCGCCTGGCACCCGTCCCGGCGTTCCAGCACCGGGGCGGAGATCCAGGTCTTCAACCTGGTGACGGGCGCGGTCAAGACCTGGACGTGGCCGGGCGGCCGGCCGATCGTCATCCGGATCCCCGGTGCCGGGCAGGTGCTGTCCTGGGCGGAAGACGGGACGCTCGCGTTCCAGCAGCGGACCGAGTCCAGCGCGCAGGTCCGGCTGCTGGACACCAACGACCCGGGCGGCAGCCTCCAGGCCGACAGCCGGCTGGTGCTGGACTGGACCGGCAACGCCGGCTCTTCCAGTACCGCCGCAACGACTTGACCGGCTTCAACGTGCTGCTCACCCCGTCCGGATCCAGGCTCGTCACCGCGACCGCCACGATCACCAGGCATCCGCTCACCGCGGTCATGT
>CAVUKT010000062.1:0-21429 GCA_963742055.1 uncultured Actinomycetes bacterium
CCCGCCTCGTCCCCGGGCCGGTCCCGGAACTCGGCCCGGACCCGCCGCCCGGCCGCGTCCACGTGCACGGTGGCCAGGGACAGGGCCCGCTGCACCGGGCCGGTGACCATCCGGACGCTCTGCACCTTCTCCAGCGGCACCCAGGTGGTGACCTTGCGGAGCCGGCCGGTGACCCCCATCGCGGTGGTCGCGTCGTGCCCGGCGGCCAGGAAATGATAGCTCAGCGGGGCCTTCCGCCGGGCCCGCCGCGGCGGCCGGGACAGCGGGGGCGGCGCAGACCCGATGACCAGCCGCATCAGCTCCCAGGCCGGCTCGCGGTGGCCGACCGGGAGCAGGGTCTTGCGCATCCGGCCCGACCCGTCGGCGTGGTCCCGGCCCGGGGAGCCGGCCACGTCGATCTCCAGCCGGCACCAGCCCATCGGCCGCCACAGCACGGGCTCGACCATCCGCACCGCCTGCACCCGGCGCAGCGGGATGGTCTCCGCCACCGTGCCGAGCAGCCCGCGGCGGATCCGGATGCCGTCCGGCGACTGCGCGAGGGTGAAGCCGTACTCGGTGGCGATCCGCCGCCACACCACGGGCGCGAGCGTGATCAGGGACACCACGAACGTGCCCCCGGCCGCGGCGAACACCTTCGGCGACACCAGGATCGCCACGACCTCCGCGACCAGCAGCGCCGCGAGCAGGCTGGCCGGGGAGGCCGCCACCGACCCGACCAGGCGGCCGTTGGGGACGCTGGCCAGGATCTGCTCGCCCGGCTCGGGGGTAGCCGGGTCCAGCCCATGATGCGCGGCCAGCAGCCGCGCCCGCAGGTCGAGCGCGGCCTGCTCGGGAAGGTAGGCGAGCCGGCCGTCGGCGTGGCTGGATCCGGCCAGCCGGACGCGCAGTTCGGCCAGGCCGAGGGCCCGGGCCAGGAACGGCCGCACCACGTCCACCGCCTGGATCCGGGCCACCGGCAGCTGCCGGGAGTCGCGGCGCAGCAGGCCGGTCTCGATACGCAGCGTGGCCCCGTCCAGCTTCCACCGGGTGACCAGCCAGTTGACCACGGCCCCGAGCACCACGAGCACGGCCACCGCCCAGTCGTACAGGTGCGACCCGTCGGGGCCGAACTGGCCGGACGCGGAGATCGCCACGATGGCCAGCACGCCGACGGCGGCCCGGCCGGAGCGCACCAGGGGTGACAGCGGGTGCAGCCGGTGCCATTCCCCCGGCTGCGTCAGTCACAGGCCCGCGGCCTTCGCCTCACCGAGGGCGGCCAGCCGGTCCCGCAGCCGGGCGGCTTCCTCCCGCTCGAGGCCCGGGATCCGCGCGTCGCTCGCCGCCGCCGCGGTGTGCAGCTTCACGGTGGCCAGCCGGAACGCGCGTTCCACCGGGCCCGCGGTCACGTCCACGAACTGCATCCGGCCGTAGGGAACCACGGAGAGGCGGCGGACCAGCACCCCGCGGGCGACGATGAGGTCGTCCTCGCGCTCGGTGTAGGTCCAGGCCCGGACCCGGTTACGGGCGAACCAGAAGGCGGCCAGCGCGGCGACGAGGACCACGGCCACCGCGAGGACGGCGGCCGGGGCACCCACCGCTAATGCGCAGACGATGCCCGCGGCCAGGGCGGCGGCCGCGCGCCGCCCCGGCCACCTGGACGCGCCGCATCCGCCACAGCCGGGGAGACGGGGACTTCGGGGCCGGTGCGGCTGAGCCAGGCATGGGCCAAACGGTACAACCCGTGCCGCCGCCAACCAAGTGCCCCGCCCGGCCCGCGCATAGCATGAGGCGGGAAGGAGCGGCGTGAGCGATACCGGCATCCCGGCGACCATGGTCGGCGACATCACCCCGCATGCGATCGCGTCCGTGGCCACGCTGATCCGGCCCTACGTGCTGTGCACCCCGGTGGCCTTCCTGGACCGGTCCGACCTTCGGGCTGGAACCAGGCCCGCTGGTGCTGAAGCTGGAGCAGCTGCAGCACTCCGGGTCGTTCAAGGCCCGGGGAGCGTTCGCCAACCTGCTGCTCCGCCCGCTGCCCGGCGCCGGGGTGGTGGCCGCGTCGGGCGGCAATCACGGCGCGGCGGTCGCCTACGCGGCCCAGGCCCTGGGCGTGACCGCCCACGTGTTCGTGCCGGAGGTCTCGTCCCCGGCCAAGATCGAGCGCATCCGCGGCTACGGGGCTGACCTGGTCGTCGGGGGCGCCGCGTACGCCGAGGCGCTGGCCGCCAGCGAGGAGTGGGCGGCCTCGTCGGGCGCCCTGCCGCGTGCCCGCGTTCGACCAGATCGAGACGATCCTGGGGGCTGGCTCACTCGGGGCCGAGCTGAGGCAGCAGGCCCCCGCGGTCAGCACCGTGCTGGCCAGCGTGGGCGGCGGCGGGCTGCTCGCCGGGATCTGCGCGGCGCTACGCGGGCCAGGCGCGGGTGATCGGGGTGGAACCCACCGGCGCGCCCACCCTGACCCGGGCCCTGCGGGCGGGCCAGCCGGTGGACGCGGAAGCGGGCAGCGTGGCCATTGACTCGCTGGCCCCGCGCCGGGTCGGCCAGCACACGTTCGCCGTGATCCGCGAGTTCGTGCGCCAGGTGGTGCTGGTCAGCGACGAGGACATCGCGGCGGCCCAGGAACTGCTCTGGGACCGGCTCCGGCTGGTCGCCGAGCCCGGCGGCTGCGCCGCGCTGGCCGCGCTGCTCAGCCGGCGGGTACTCCCCCGGCCCGGACGAGACGGTCGCGGTCGTGATCAGCGGGGCGAACACCACCGCGGTCGACTTCCGGCGCTGACCAGCCGCGCTGATCTAGCCGGCGCTGATCTGGAGCCACGAGAGACGGGTGTGCGACGGGCCGAGTCCCCGGGGGGGTTGGGACCCGGCCCGCCGCACGGCACCCGCCGCGGCGACAGGAGGCGGCGGGTGGTCAGGGGGGCGTGCTCTGCGGGCTGGACGGGCTCTGGCTGAGGGTTGGCGGCCCGGATTGGCTGGGGCTGGGCGCGGCCGACGGCGACGGGGTCGCGCCGGCCGGGGGGCTGATGCTCGCCGAGGGCGACGGCGCCTGGGTCGGCCCGGGCTCGGCGGAACGGCCGGGGCCGGACTGGCCCGGGCGGCCAGAACCCGGGCCGCCCGAACCAGGCGGCCAGAACCCGGGCGGCCAGACGGGCTGCCGGACGGGGAGCTGGATGGGGACCCGGAGGCCCGGCCGGTGCGGGTGGCCGGACGCGGAACCGCTGTGCACCCGGCGGTCCGGCCGGCCGAGCGCATGGGTGGCCCGGTGACCGGCTGCGCCCGGCCGGGTCCGGCGGCCCGGTCAGCTGGGGCGAGGCCGCCGGGTCCGGGTCAGGGCGGGCGGCGGGCGCATCGATGGTGTTATGGGCCAGCCGCTGGGCCGCCACCGGCAGGTCCCCGGCGTAGGCCACCGCGAGGAGCCCGCCCATCAGGACGGCGCCGGTGGCCGCGGCCACCGCGGGCCTCCTCCCGGGCAGCCAGGTCATCCAGCCCGGGTCCCGGCTGCGGGCCTGGGGCGGGAGGTCTGCGCCGCGCGCCGGGGCTCCGCGACGCCCGGACTCGCGAACGCCCGGAACTCCGCGAGCGCCCGGGCCTGCCCGGTCAGTTCGCTGCTTTCCGGCGCCGAGGTCAGGGCGGCGAGCACCTGGGCGACCGGCTGCCACCGGGCGGGGTCACCGTCCGGCAGCGGCGCCACCCGGTCCAGCGAGCCCCGCGTCCAGCAGCTCCGGTCCAGCAGCGCGTCAAGGGACCGCTCCATGCTGGGACGGTCCGGCCGGCTGCTCCGCTCGCGTTTCGTCATGCTGCCTTCGAAACGACGGGGCAGCCGGATGCGTTACACGGCGCCGTTCACGCGTGCTGCGGCCGCGGCTGCTCACGGCGCGGAACCGTGCGTGACGCCGGCCTCCGCCAGGGTCGCGGCCAGCCGCCGTAAACCACGGTGGGCGGCCACCCGGACCGCCCCGGGGCTGCGGCCCACCAGCCGCGCCACGGCCGGGGTGTCCAGCCCGGCGACCACCCGGAGCAGGATGACCTCGGCCTGGAGCCGGGGCAGCGTGGCGATGAGCGCCACCGCCGCCTGGGTACTCAGCTTTTCCAGCACCAGGTCGGCCGGGTCCGGGCTGCCCGGGCTCGGCCACATCGGCCAGTTCGGGCACGGAGACCACCGGGCGGCGGGACCGGCGGCGGCCCTCGTCGATCGCCCGGTGCCGGGCGATCGTGAACAGCCAGGCCCGCCAGGCGGCTTCGTCGCCGCGGAACGCGGCCAGCCCGCGGACCACCTGCACCCAGGTGTCAGCGGCGATGTCCTCGGCGGCCTCGGGCGCGATCACCCGCAGGTAGCGCAGCAGGGCGGGATTCGCGTCGCGCCACAGCACGGAAAAGGCCCCGTCGGCCTCATCAGCGCCGCCGATCAGACGCCCAGATCAGGATGGGGCGGCGCACGTGATCTGTGCGACGCTGCGCGGCCGCGAGCAGGCGCTCGAACTTCTCGCCGATCACGATGCCGAGTATCGGCACCAAGTGCCCCGATCCGCAGCGGATCGGCAATCTGTGTCTGAATTCTCCCCGAAATGGCGGAAACAACCCGGGTGGATGGGCGGCGCTACCGGCCGCCGATATCCTCGCTCCAAACGGCCGGGTAGCGGTCCTGGAATTCCCGCATAACCGCCATGCACCGCTCGTCATCGAGCAGCGTCACCGACACGCCCTGGCCGACCAGGAAGTCCAGGTCACCGGCGAAGGTCTCGGCCTCCCCCACGACCACGCGCGGGATCTGGAACAGCAGGATGGCGCCGGTGCACATCGGGCAGGGGGAAAGGGTCGTGTACAGGGTCATCGCCCGGTAGGAGGATTGGCGGCCCGCGTTACGCAGGCAGGCGATCTCACCGTGCGCGACCGGGTCGCCGAGCTGCACGCGCTCGTTGTGACCCTCAGCCACGATGTCGGGGCCGGTGGCCAGCACCGCGCCGACCGGGACACCCCCGGCGGCCAGGCTGGCCTGCGCCTGCGCGAGCGCGGCCGTCATCATCTTCTGGTCCAGCTCACCCGGTGCGGTCGTCATGCCGAGGAGGGTACCCGGCTGCGCGGCCCGTCATCCCGTTCCCTCAGCGGGCGAAGGTGGCGTACAGCAGGTAGACGTTCAGGGCGACGATCATCACGGTGACCAGGCTGGCCGCCGCGGTGGTGAGCCTCCGGTTCACCAGCGGGCCCATCACGTCCTTGCGCCTGGTCAGCGCCACCAGCGGGACCAGCGCGAACGGGATGCCGAACGACAGCACCACCTGGGAGATCACCAGGCTGCCGGTGGTCGGCAGGCCGAGTTCCAGGACGACCAGGGCGGGCAGCATGGTGATCGCGCGGCGCAGGAACAACGGGATCCGGCGGCCGATGAAGCCCTGCATGACCACCTGGCCCGCGTAGGTGCCCACGCTGGAGGACGACAGGCCCGAGGCGAGCAGGGCCGCCGCGAACGCCAGCGCGGCGCCGCCGCCGACCAGCCGGCCCAGGTCGGCGTGCGCGGCCGTGAGCGACCCGAGCTGGACGCCGCGGGCCTGGCTGGCCATCGCGGCCGCCACCACCAGCATGGTCAGGTTGACCAGCCCGGCCGCGCCGAGCGCGATGACCACGTCGAGCCGCTGGAAACGGAGCAGCTCGCGGCGCTCCGCGTCGTCGGCGCAGGCCACCCGGGACTTGGTCAGCGCGGAGTGCAGGTAGACCACGTGCGGCATGACGGTGGCCCCGATGATGCCGGCTACCAGCAGCGGGCCGCCGGGGCCGGGGAACCCCGGCACCAGTCCGCTGGCCAGCGCGGACGGGTCCAGATGAACCGCCGCGAGGTCGTAGGCGAAGCCCAGGAAGATGATGCCGAGCAGGCCGCAGACGGCCAGCTCGAACCGGCGGTAACCCCGCTGGTCGAGGGCCAGGATGGCGAACGCGACCAGCGCCGTCAGCGGGCCCGCGGCGCGCAGCGGCACGTGGAACAGCAGGTTCAGGCCGAGCGCGGCGCCGACGAACTCCGCGAGGTCGGTGGCCATGGCGATGAGCTCGGCCTGGACCCACAGGCCGCCGGACACCGGCCGGGGCAGGTGGGCCCGGCACAGCTCAGCCAGGTCCTGCCCGGTCGCCACGCCCACCTTCGCCGACAGGTACTGCACCAGCATGGCCATCAGGTTGGCGAGCACGATGACCCAGGCCAGGGCGTAGCCGAACCTCGCCCCGGCCGCGAAGTTGGTCGCGAAGTTGCCCGGGTCGATGTAGGCCACCGAGGCCACGAAGGCCGGCCCGAGCAACGCCAGCCCGCCGCGCAGCCGCCCGCGGGAGCGCATCAGGCGCAGCGGGCTCAGCTGCTCCGGGCCCCGGGACCCGCCCGCACGGCTGGTGCGGGCGGGCCTGGGGGTGGGTCCGAAGGCGGCCGGCAGCGCGGGATCTGCCGCCATGGACCAGCTGCCCTAGCCGACCGACGGGCCGAGGCCGAGGGACTGCGGGGTGCTGGAGTCGGGCGACGGCTGGTTCAGGCCCTCATCCAGCGGCCCGAACTCGGTCATCAGCGACGCGGCTGCCGCCCCACGGCGTCTGCTCCTCGGCGACCAGCGTGTTGGTGGTGAGCAGCAGGCCCGCCACGGACGCGCCGTTCTGCAGCGCAGACCGCGCGACCCGCAGCGGGTCAATGATGCCCATCTCGATCATGTTGCCATACCGGCCCTGGAGTGCGTCAAAGCCCTCGTCCTGGCCGAGCTGGGTCATCTGGGCCACGACCTCCTCACCGGAGTAGCCCGCGTTGGCGGCGATGAGGTACGCCGGGGCGGTCAGCACCCGGCGCACGATCTCCACGCCGGTCGCGTAGTCGTCCTTGACCTGGAGGTCGTCCAGCGCGCCCGAGGCGTGCAGCAGCGCCGCGCCGCCGCCGGCCACGATGCCCTCGGCCATGGCCGCCCGGGTCGCGGCCAGCGCGTCCTCGACCCGGTGCTGGAGTTCCTTGAGCTCGGCCGGGGTGGGTGCGCCCACCCGGATCACCGCGACCTTGCCGGACAGGGCGCCGATCCGCTCGCTGAGCACGTCCTCGTCGATCCCGAACTGGGCCCGGTCCACCTCGGCGCGCAACTGGCCGAGCCGGAACTCGACGTCCTCGGCCGAGCCGTAGCCGCCGATGATGGCGGTGTGGTCGGCGGTGACCCGGACCTGGCGGGCCCGGCCCAGCTGCTCCAGGGTCATGGTCTCCAGCGAGAACCCGGAGTGCTTGCTGACCACCGCGCCGCCGGTGACCGTGGCGATGTCCTCCAGCTTGCGCAGCCGCCGGTCACCGAAGCCGGGCGCCCGGACCGCCACGGCCTGGAAGATCCCGTTGACGTGGTTGTGCACCAGCATGGACAGCGCGGTGCCCTCGACGTTCTCGGCCAGGATGACCAGCGGCCGGGGCTCGCGCATGATCTTGTCCAGCACCGGCATCAGCTGCTGGACCTTGGTGATCTTCTCACTGCACAGCAGCACGTAGGGGTCATCGAGCACCGCTTCGAGGCTGGCCGGGTTGGTCACCAGGTACGGCGACAGGTAGCCGTTGTCGAACTGGAAGCCCTCGACGAAGTCGACGCTCATCCCGTTCGCGCTGGACTCCTCGACGGTGACGATGCCGTCGTCGCCCACCGTGTGCAGCGCCTTGGCGATCACCGCGCCCACGACCTCGTCGTCGTTCGCGGAGATCGCGGCGACCCGGCGGTAGTCCTGCTCGGTGGCCACCGGGTGCGCCACCCCCTGCAGGTGGTTGACCAGCCGGTCCACCGCCACGTCGATGCCCCGCTTGACCAGCACCGGGTTGGCGCCGCCGTCGATGGCCTGCATGCCCTCGGTGATGATGGCCTGGGCCAGGACCGTGGCCGTGGTGGTGCCGTCACCGACCACGTCGTTGGTCTTGATGGCCGCTTCCTTGACCAGCTGGGCGCCCATGTTCTCGAACTGGTTGGCCAGATGGATCTCGCGGGCGATGGTCACGCCGTCATTGGTCACCACCGGGGTTCCGGTGATTTTTTCCAGGATGACGTTGCGTCCCTTGGGCCCCAGCGTTGACTTCACGGCTTCGGCCAGCTTGTCTACACCGGCCAGCAGCAGGCTGCGCGCTTCCGCGCCGAAACGCAGTTCCTTAGCCATCAGGTCCTCCTAGGACGTGTTCTCAGTCAGTGGCGGTAGTCAGGGGACGAGGATGGCGCGGCCGCGCACCCGGCCCGCATCCAGATCCGCGAACGCCTCCACGGCGCTGGTCAGCGGGTAGGTCCGGGTATGCAGGGTGACCTTGCCCGCCTCGGCCAGCGACATCAGCTCGGCCAGGTCGTTGTAGGTGCCGACGATGTTGCCGACGATGTTGCGCTCGGTGGAGATGATGTCGAGCGTGGGGATCTCCAGCGTGCCGCCGTACCCGATGACGAAGTAGGAGCCGGCCGGGGCGGTCATGTTCCAGCCGTCCATCTCGGCGCCCTGCTCGGCCACGAAGTCCAGCACGACGTGGGCGCCGGCCCCGCCGGTCAGGTCCTTGACCGCGTCCACCTGGCTGCCGTCGGCGACCACGGTGTGGCTGCGCGCCGAGCTGCTCGGCCAGCTTGAGCGCGTCCGGGTTCCGGTCCACCACGACGATGGTGGTCGCGGACAGCGCGGCCAGGCACTGGATGCCGATGTGGCCCAGCCCGCCCGCGCCGATCACCACGGCGGTGGTGCCCGGGTAGAGCAGCGGGAGGGCCTTGCGGACCGCGTGGTAGGCGGTGATGCCCGCGTCGGCCAGCGCCGCCACGTCCTGCGGCTGGGTCGCGGGGTCCAGCTTCACGCAGGCCCGGGCCGAGGTGAGCAGGTACTCGGCCATCCCCCCGTCGCGGGACAGGCCGGGGAACGCGCTGTCCGCCGGTGCAGTGCATGTCGTCGCCGGCCCGGCAGGCCCGGCACAGCCCGCAGGTCGGGGTGGGGTGCAGGATCACCGTGTCGCCCAGGGCCACGTTGGTGACCGCCGAGCCGATCTCGTGCACCCACCCGGCGTTCTCGTGGCCCAGGATGTAGGGCAGCGGGGTGCCCATGGCCGCGTCCCACTGGCCCTCGATGATGTGCAGGTCGGTACGGCAGACGCCGGCCCCGCCGATCTTCACGATGACGTCGAGCGGGCCGCTGATGGCCGGCTCCGGTACCTCGTCGATCACCGGCTGCTGGTGGAAAGCGTGCAAGCGGACGGCCTTCATTGGTCCTCCTCGGCCTGGGGCTGATGCCTAGCCCTGCCGTGTTGTCGTATCGGTGCTGCAGCATGCCGCGGCAGATGCTGCCGTTCGCCTCGATGCTGGTCCGGGTCAGCCGGGCCCGCCCCAGGTGCATCCGCAGGGAATCCGGGCGCACCGGCTCCCCGGTCTTCGGGTCGATCAGCAGCCAGGCGTCATCACCGGCGGGCAGGCCGAGCTCGGCCCGGCGCTCGCGGAGCCGCTGCAGCGCGGCGGAGGGCGGCACCTCGCCCAGGGTCATCCCCGGCAGGCTGGCCGGGTCGGTCCCGGCGGCGAGCAGCGGCCGGCAGACCTGGTCGGTACCGGCCATGCACCGCCTTGCGCAGGAAGTCGGCCCGCAGCTCGTGCAGCTCGCCGACCGCCTCGCCGTCGAACGACTGGGCGAAGCCCGCCTGCGCGGCCACCCCGCCGTTGATCGCGTCCGAGGCGAAGTGCTCGTCCAGCACGACCTCGGCCCGGCGCACGCCGGGCAGTGGCGGACACCGCGTCGTAGGCGTCCGCCACCATCAGGAAGGCGAAGTTGGGCGCGCAGAAGTAGGTGGGCAGCCGCAGCCGGACCTGCGGCGTCACCGTCGGGGGTGACGGTGCACGAGGAGACGAAGCCCAGCGCCGTGATCGGCTCGTCGAGCTCCGGGTCCCGCACCGAGTCCAGCGCGGCGAGTACCCGCGGCGCCTCGACCACAGGCGGCGCCGGGCGCGCCCGGCGGAGCGCTGAGCTCCGCCGGGCGCGCTGGTCGCGCGTGACTTGAGCAGTCATGCTCCCGTAACCAGCTGCGGGTCGTCTTCGACCAGCTTGGCGTCATCCTGCGCCGCCGGGGCGCTGGCGTCCTTGATCTGGAACTCGGCCGGGACCTCGATGTCGTAGAGCTTGGCCGCGTTCAGGCCGAGGATCTTCTTCTTGGTGTCGGTGTTCACCCTGCGGGAAGTCGGAGAACTCGTCACTGGGGTAGTCCCAGTCCACGAAGCCCTCGATCTGCCACTTCGGCTCCCAGATGCCGTAGTCGCTGCCGAAGGTCATCTTGTCCTCGCCGACCCAGAACAGCAGCTCGCCCATGACCTTGGCGAAGAACTTCGGCCGCGCGTACATCAGGCCGCCGATGACCACGGACAGGCCGGCGTAGACGTTGGGCTCCTGCGTCGCCATGAAGCAGAAGTCCTCGATCCGGGGCAGGCCGACGTGCTCGACGATGAAGTTCAGGTCGGGGAAGTCGGTCGCCGCAGTGGTCGACGTCGGAGACGTCGAACGCGTCCTTGTCCAGCGGCCAGATCGTCGGGCCCTTGTGCACGTGGACGTTCTTGATGCCCAGGTTCTGGGCCGCCTCCAGGAACCGGTAGGCGCCGGGGTCGGACAGCTTGTAGCCCCGGGAGCCGTTGTTCCACTCGGCGGTGTAGAGCTTGACGCCCTTCGAGCCGTAGGTCTCGACGTTCTTCTTGAGCTCTTCCAGCCCTGGGTCGCCGTCGCGGGGGTCGAACCGGGTGTTGTAGATGAACTTGCCCGGGTGCCGCTTCCCCATCTCGGCGTTGCGCTCGGTGGTGTTGAAGCCCTCCGCGTACCACTCCTTCAGGTACGTCGGCTGGAAGACCGCCACGTCCACGTAACCGTCTTCGAAGACGTCCTTCATCAGGTCGTCCTCGGAGTACTTCTGGAAGTGCTCGATCGACCAGTGGGTCTCCGGCGGGCCCAGCCCCTGGTAGGCGTGGAAGCACTCGATCCAGCCCTTGGCGTACTGCTCGGCGCCCTTGACCCAGTTGTCCGGGGCGGCGTTCCAGTAGTGCATATGACTATCGACAACGAAGTACTTCTCGCCGTCCTTTTCGTACACGGTTCCTCCTCGTCGGGGTCCGGTGCTGAAGCGCTGGACGCCGGGCTAGCTGGTCGGGGTGAGATCGGTGAGGTCGAAGCCGATGTACTCGGCCGCGTCCTCCGGGTTGGCGAACATGATCGTCCGGTCGTCCTCGTGGATCATCCGGCCGTAGTGGGTGGACATGTTCTCCTCGAACTCCGCGGCGTCGTAGAAGCCCGGCTCCTCGCCGAGCGCCTCGGAGATCTCGTCGTAGACGAAGTCCATCCGGCCGATCGCGTCGACCCGGATCATCGACGGCAGGAAACGCACGGACACATTGTGCTTCGTCCTTCATGACGTCGGCGACCACGGCGCCGACCTGGTTGTTCATCAGGGTGACGCCGCACTGGTTCGAGGCGGTGTTGTCGGACTTGAACGGGCTCTCGGTGGTCTTGTACGTCGTCACTGGGCCAGCTCCTTCGGGTTTTCCAGGTGCAGGTCGGAAAGGATGCCGCTGAACCGAGCCTTCTGCGCGTCCAGGCCGTCCTCGAACCGGGGGGGCTTCGACTCGGGCTGCGACCACAGCGGCTGCAGCGTGCGCGAGGCGGCGATGGCCTTGGGCGTCCAGACCGACAGCCACTCCTGGAGCTTGGCCTTGTTCTGGTCGGCGAACTCCCGGTCGCTGGTCAGCAGCTCGAACATCGGCCGCGTGTAGCGCAGGTCGCGCTCGGCGTAGTCGTACTCTTCCGCGCCGACCACCGTGGGGGTGACGAAGTCGCCGTTGCGCGGGGCCGCGTGCTGCACCAGCTGGCTGCGGAACAGCTCGCCGACCAGCGGCTCGAAGACCACGTTGGCCGCGAAGATCGCCTCGCACCAGTCGTCGATGGCGGTCATCTGCTCGGCGACGTCCCGGACGCCCTGCCAGGCCGGGTCGCTGTTCCAGGTCTCCAGGTGCGCCGTGCCGTCGAAGCCCTCGATCTCCTCGGTCAGGCTGAGGTTGTACAGCGCGAGGTCCTGGGCGGACCGGATCCGGTGCATGCTGTTCACCGAGATCGCGTTGTTGTGCATGTTGGTGGGCGCCCGCCGGTTGGCGTTAGCGAAGAGGTAAAGCCCCAGCCCGTGATCTACGTGCATCCAGGCTCCGACGTTGCGCTCGACGAAGGTCACCCAGCTCCGGTTCCACTGCTCGAACGCCTTCGCCTGCCGGGCCGCGTCGATGTTCTGGTTCAGCTGCCGCACGACGTTGGAGTTGTAGCGGTAGAACGTGAGTTCCCACTCCTCGTTGGGGTCGCGGAACTCGTGCCAGCCGAGCGCGGGCCAGTCGTAGCCCTTGCCGCCCGAGCCCGGGTAACGCTCGGGCTCCGGCCGGTCCGAGCCCCAGGACTTGAGAGCCGTCCAGTCCAGCGGGTACCCGCCCCGGCCGTCGGAGAAACCGTAGAGCCAGCCCTGGGCGAGGTAGTGCCGCGGGTCGGGCTGGACCTCGACCGTCACGTCCTCGTAGTGGGTCTGCTTGCGCTTGGCCGGCGTGTAGTAGTTGTACCGGCGGGCGTTCGAGTCCGGGAATTCCTTCGCCCCGGCCTCCGCGTCGGTGAAGACCGGCTTGGGAACACTGCGTTCTGGAGCGGTTGTCATGAGGTCTCTCCTTCATCGTGAGAGTTCAGGCGCGGATTGCCACCGGCGGCTTTGCCGGTGGGCTTGCAGGCACGTCCGTTGCTCCTCACTGCTGGCCGGGATCCCCGGTGGTGGTGAACTTGTCGTAATAGATTCGCTTCTCTTCCACGCCCAGCTGCGCGAGCAGCGGCAGGGCCGCCTCCACCATGGGTGGCGGGCCGCAGACGTAGGCGTGGGCTCCGGTCAGGTCGGTCGCGTGCCGCTTGACCACGTCGGTGACAAAACCGGTCTCGCCGTCCCACTGGTCATCCACGTCCGCCTCGGACAGCGCCGGGATGTACCGGAAGTTCGGCAGCTTCTCCTCGAGCTGGTGCAGTTCGGCCTCGAAGCACAGGTCCCGCTTGGCCCGGGCGCCGTAGAAGAAGGTGGCCTTGCGCTCGATGCCGCGCTCGGCCAGGGTGCGCAGCAGCGACAGGATCGGGGCCATGCCCGCCCCGCCGCCGACGAAGACCAGGTCGTTCTCGCCCTCGCGGAGGGTGAAGACCCCGAACGGGCCGCTCAGGTCGAGCCGGTCCCCCTCGGCCAGCTTCTCGGCCAGGAACCTGGAGAACACGCCGTCCGGGTAGACCTTGATGATGAACTCCAGCAGCCCGCTTTCGCGGCTGGAGGTGTTCGCCATCGAGAAGGACCGCACCTCCTCCGTCCCGGGAACGGCGATGTCCATGTACTGGCCGGGGAAGTACTTGATCTCGTCCGGCTCGATGCAGCCGCAGGACCAGGTGGCGCATGTCGTGGGTGACCGCGTCCTTGGACACCACCTCCGCCACGCCCTGCTGGATCGGCAGGCCGGACCGGATCATCTCCTCGTCGTAGTTGAGCAGCTCGATCGTGACGTCCTCGTAGGCATGCGCCCGGCACAGCAGGGTGTAGCCCTCATCGAGCTCGTAGTCGGGGAGCGCGAAGGTCGAGTACCTGTCGTGCTCGATGTCCTCGCCCTCGAGGATGAACGACTTGCACGCGGCGCACTGGCCCTCCTTGCAGCCGTGCATGAGCATGACGCCCTGCTCGGCCGCGGCCCGCAGGATCGTCTGATCCTCGCTGACCTCGATCTCGATGCCGACCGGCTCGAACCGTACGACGTGCTTGTCGGCCATGGCCCCCTCGCGGATAGTGGGAAATCGCCTCGGAGAAGTGGTTGGGAGGGGGCCGCAGGGCCTGGCCTGCGGCCCACCTCCCGGTCTAGCTAGGTTCGGTCAGGCGTCCGCAGGTGCGGGACGGCCCGCCGGGCCCTGCTTGTTGTAGTCGGCCTTGAAGGCGGCCCTCTCTTCCGGCGTCATCTCGTTGAGCAGGACGTTCGGGCTCAGCACCGGTCCCATCCGGCGCAGGTGGTCCAGCGTCCACATCTTGCTCGGGTCCAGGTCCAGGTGCGGCTGGGCGACCAGGGTCTTGCCGTCGTCCCGGACGTAGCCCATGTCGGACGACCACGTCGGCCCAGTTCCAGCCGTGGTACAGGGTCTCCCATTCGCGCTTGCCGATGAGCTGGCCCATGTTCGGGGTGGAACGGCCCTGGTAGGTCGGCCGGAACGCTTCCACGTCCGTCCACCGGCATTCCTCGTGGCAGTAGGTGCGGACCTGGCCGTCGACCTCGTCGATGACCATGTCCTCGCGGACCAGGCAGGGCACCATGCAGGTCCAGCAGCGGTGCGGGTACACGTAGTCGACGGACTCGGCCACGATCGGGTGGTGCCCGTTCGGCATGGACAGCCGGTTGTAGTTCTCCCACCACTTGCCGTACTTGTCGTACCAGCCCGGGTACTTGTACTCGAACCACTCGAAGTCGGTGTCGGTCATCGGGTCGATCCGCCAGTAGTTCGCCAGCCAGCCGGTGGCGAAGAACTGGGCTACCTCGTGCACGTAGCCCTTGTTCCAGATCTGGTTCCACGCCTCTTCGATGAGGTCGTGCGGGATGACCAGCCCGTACTTCTCCAGCGGCACCAGGTAGCTGCGGTAGTAGTCGTCGTAGATCCACCGGCGCCACATCTCGGCGTAGGACTCACGGTCCTTGCGCCGGTCCTTGGTGCCGTACTCGATGAACGTGCCGATGGCGGCGTCCACCACGCGGTGGTTGTTCCACCACGCGTAGCGCAGGTCGCGCTCGAGCAGCTGGTGGTTCTCCTCGTCGGCCAGGGCCATCAGGAGGGTGGCGTACCCGTTGCTGATGTGCCGCGACTCGTCGGACTGGACCGAGTGGAACACCGTCGGCAGCAGGTAGTCGCCGTTGGCGGCGGCTTCGGCGGGCATGGCCACGAACAGCGTGTTGGTGAACGCCGTCTCGGCCACGATCGTCAGGTAGATGCTCGCCGCGGTGATCGCGTCACCGGTGATGAACCCTTCGGCGAACTGCCGGCCGATCGTCCCGCAGTAGTCGTTCTGGAAGTTCCGGAGGCTGTTGTTGAAGCCCGCCGGGTCGATGTAGTTGTTCATGTACAGGCGCTTCAGGTTCTGCTGGATCGTCGAGTGGCGTACCTCGTCGATCATCTGGATCGCCTGGCCGTTGTGCAGTTCCGGGTTGGGCACGGTGCGGAACAGCAGCGGCATGGCCCGCGCGGCCGAGATCTCCGGGAGCGGGATGATGGACAGGAACAGCTTCTGCCACTCCAGCCAGCGCTCCTGCACCTGGCGGAACATGTTGCCGCGGATGGCGCCGTCCTGGGCCCCGTAGACGCGGTGGTCCTTCTCCTCCTGCATCGGGAAGTAAGAGCGCAGGACCTGCTTCAGGGGGTCCTTCTTGTGACGCCTTGCGGAACGAGTAGTCCGTCCCGTACTGCGACACCGGCTCGTGATACATGGGTTCCCAGGACAGTTCCTGGATCTTCTGGTGGGCCTTGGCCACACTCTGGCGACTCATGGTCACCCCTTTCCCCTTTGTGGGTTCCCGCTAGGCCTCGTGCCTGCGGTCTGGCTCATCTCCGCCACCAGCGCCTCGCCGGCGGCCGGATGCACGAGTCCCGCTCGAAAGTCCCTATGTGCCGAATAACAACCTGTAAAAGCGGGGGCCGGGCTCTCAACATGAGACAGGCCCGGCTGGTACGCCCCCGACCTGCGCAGGCGGCTGCCTGCGGTAAAACTCAGCGCTCACCGAAGAAGATGTTCCGGAGTTCGGCCAGTTGGTCCTGGACTCCTGGGAGTTCCGCTGATTGCCCTCGGCGGCCGGCTCGATCCCCAGCGCAGCGGAGCAGGGCCGCGGCGGGGGGGCCGGGATCGCCCGATTCACCCAGGACCGGATGCAGCCCCTGGTCAGCCAGGTGATGAAAGACCAGGTTGACGACGCTCCAGGGGTTGAAGGTCTCGTCCGGGGGCGTACCTGGTTGATCCATGAGGCACCTCCGGATTCTTCAGCGGGCAAGCGTAAGTAAGCCGGTGTCCCCCGATCAAAACTCCGCCGCCGCGGGGCTGCCGGTCTCAACTTGAGACAGGTATCGGTAACGCCACACTTATTTTGGGTAGGTAAGACGCGAACCCGGGATGCGCGACCGCGAGCTGAGTGCTTGCGCGGGCGTACCGGGAGGTACGGAGGCCCGATGGTGCCCACAGCAGTGCACCTGCCAGCCTCGGCCGACAGCAAGGGGCTGGCCGAGACGCGGGAGCGTTTCCTGACGGCCGAGTCGGTCCGGCCGAGCGAGGTACGTGAGCCGATCCTGGCGTCCTGGTGGCGCTCCCGGCAGTGGAAGGTAGCCGCCGACCGGGTAGCGCTGCCGTACGTCCGGGACCCGAATCTTGATACTCCGCTGACCCGCAACGCCATGCCCGTGCTGCGCAACCTCCGCCAGCACCTGGAGGGGCAGCCGATCAGCGTCATCCTCACCGACGCCGCGGGCGTCGTGCTCACCCGGATGACCGCCGACCACGACCTGGAACGTCACCTGGACGGGGTCCAGCTCGCGCCGGGCTTCAGCTACGCCGAGGAGTACGTCGGCACCAACGGGATCGGCACCGCGCTGGAAGGCGGCCAGCCCGCCGCCGTGTTCGGGCACGAGCACTACGCCGAAGACCTCGAGGACCTGGCCTGCGCCGGGGTGCCGATCCACGATCCGATCTCCGGGAAGGCCGTCGGCGCGGTCGACCTGACCTGCTGGCGCCGGGACGCCGACCCGCTGCTGATCGCGCTGGCCAAGACCACCGCGGACCAGATCACCCAGGCCATGCTGGCCGACAGCAGCGCGCGGGAACTCCAGCTCATGCAGGAGTACATGCGGGCCTGCCGGCGCACCAGCGGGATCGTGCTGGCCCTGAACAACGACGTCGTCATGATGAACGAGTACGCCCGCCAGGTCCTCGACCCGGGCGACCAGGGCGTGCTGCTCGGCCAGGCGGCTGAGATGCTGGCCAGCCAGCAGGCCGGCGCGGTGTCCGTCGAGCTGCCCAGCGGGATCCAGGCCCGGATGTACTGCCGGCCGGTCCGCGGCGATGATCACGTCGCGGGCGGCGTCGTGCACGTGAAGCTCATCGAGCCGGCCAGCCAGCGGCCGGCCGCGGACACCGCCGCGCAAGCCCCCCATGTCCCTGCCCGGGCTGGTCGGCGGCGGGGCGCTCTGGCTGCGCGGCTGCCGGCAGGTCGAGACCATCTACGACTCGGGAGAATGGCTCGCCCTGGAGGGGGAGCCGGGGACCGGCAAGCTGACCGTGGTCCGCGCGGTGCACCAGCGCCGCAACCCGGCGGAGCGGTTCTACGTGCTCGACGCGGCCGAGGCCGCCGACACCGACTGGCTGCTGCGGGCCCGCCGCGAGCTGCTCGACGGCGAGGGCTCGCTGGTGATCAGGCACGTGGACGTGCTCAACGCCCGGCAGCTGAACGCGCTGACCTCGGCGCTCCAGGAGGCCAGGACCGCCTCGCGGCAGCACGACCTGTGGGTGGCGGTCACCCTGGACCGCAGCCGCGCGCACGGCGACCTGACCAAGCTGCTGCGCTTCTTCCCCAGCACGGTCGAGCTGCCGCCGCTGCGCCACCACATCGAGGACCTGCACGTCCTGGTGCCGTTCTTCGTGGCCAAGCTGGGCCAGCACGGCCGCCTGACCTGCTCGCCCGAGGCCATGCAGCTGCTGCTGCGGTCGAAGTGGCCGGGCAACACCGAGCAGCTGTGGCAGGTGCTCAAGCGGGTCATGCAGAAGCGGCGCACCGGGTCCATCCAGCCGGCCGACCTGCCGCCGGAGTGCTGGACGGTGAGCAGGCGGCTGCTGTCCCCGCTGGAGTCCATGGAGCGCGACGCGATCGTCCAGGGCTTGCTCGACTACCAGGGCAACAAGGTCAAGGCGGCCAAGTCGCTGGGCATGTCCCGGGCGACCATCTACCGGAAGATCCACGAGTACGGCATCGTCACCCCGGCGAGCTAGCCACGGGCGCGCTGACCGTTAGGATGGGCGGCGTGCACCGGCTCTTTCCCATCACCCCGCCGCCCCGCTCCTAAGCGGGGTGCAGCCGCCGCGCGCCGGACTCGCTGAGTCCGCGTGCGCTTGATTCCTGGGCCACCACGGTTCCTGGCCAGCCCGGTTCCTCGGATGCCCGGTTCTTGGCGTGCCCGGCTCCGGGCCTGCCCGGCTCGTGGCCTGCTCGGCTCAGCCGGTCCGGCTCCTGGCCTGCCTGTGTGCCCCGCTTCCGCGACCCTCCCCTTCTCGTCGCAGGAGCGATCTTCCATGACTACTGGCACGACATCCGCTGACCCGCCCTGCCCGCGGCGGCCCGCCGCCGGCCGGGAACGGGTCTGACCTACCTGGTGACGGCCGGGCTGCTGTGGGGCACCGGCGGCCTGACCGGCAGCCTGCTGAGCCGCAGCGCCGGCCTGCCCGCCCTGTCGGTGGCCGCCTACCGGCTCGGGGTGGGCGGCGCGCTGATCATGGCCTTCCTGGTGCTGACCAGGCGCCGGCGGGCATCCAGGCGGCGCTGGCCATCCGGGCGGGCCGCCTGGACCCGCATCGCCGCTATCGGCCTGCTGGCCGCGGTGTTCCAGAGCTGCTACTTCACGGCCGTGTCGCTGAGCTCGGTCAGCCTGGCCACCCTGGTCACCATCGGGAGCGCCCCGGTCATCGTGCTGGCCGTCGAGCGGGCCGGGGCCGGCGCCGGATCGGCCGGCTCGCGGGCTGCGCCACCAGCCTCGCGCTGATCGGCCTCGGCCTGCTGGTCGGCCTGCCGCCGGCGGTATCCCGGAGAGCGCGGTGCTGGCCAGCGCGGGCCTGGCGGTCCTCGCCGCCGCCGGGTTCGCCACGCTCACGCTGATCAGCGCCCGGCCGGTCGCGGGCCTGGACGACCTGACCGCGACCGGCTTCGGGTTCACCCTCGGCGGCCTGATCCTGCTGCCGGTGGCCGCGGTCTCCGGCGGGCTGGGCTTCACCCCCAGCCCGGCCGCCCTCGGCCTGCTGGCCGCGCTCGGCACCGGCCCCACGGCCGTGGCCTACACGCTGTACTTCCGCGGCCTGCGGACGGCCCCGGCGGGGACCGCCGCGCTGCTGTCCCTGCTCGAGCCGCTCACCGGCACGGTCCTCGCCGCGGTCGATCCTCGGTGACCGGCTCGGGGCCAGCGGGATCGCGGGCGCCGTCATCCTCGCCGCCGCGCTGGTCCTCGCCGGGGTGGCCGGCCAGGCCGGATCGGGCAGGCCGGATTGGCCGGCAGTCCGGGCCGGCCAGGGCGTCAGGCCACGGCCGTGCGGACCACGGAGGTGGCCCAGCCCAGCACGACCGCGCACAGCGGCACCAGCACCGCGAACGCCTGCCACACCGCGGGAGCGCCGAGAGTGCCGGCCGCCAGGACCCGGGCGGACGTGACCGCGTAGTACAGCGGGTTGACGTGGGCCAGCACCCGCATCCAGTCCGGCCCGAGCGAGATGGGCAGCAGCACCCCGCCTAGGAGCAGCACCGGAAGGTTCAGGCCGTTGATGATGGCGGCGAAGCCGTTGATGTCCTTGGTGGTCAGGGCGGCGGCGATGGAGAAGGCCGCCATCGTGGCCATCAGCAGGGCGAGCACGACGCAGAGCAGCAGCAGGCCGGCCGCGTGCAGGTGGAAGCCGAAGGCAGCCCCGATGGCCACGACCACCACGTCGAAGCCGAACATGAGCAGCATGGAGGCCAGGATGGGGCCGGCCAGGATGGCGAACCGGCTGGCCGGGGTGACCCGGAGCCGCTCGGTGACCCCGGACCGCAGCTCGAAGATCGTGCTGAAGCCGGGGCCGCTGCCGCTGGCGAAGGCCAGCAGGGCCAGGATGCCCGGCAGGAAGAGGTCGAGCACGTTCCCGGCGGGCAGGCCGGCCGCGCCGACCAGGTGCCTGAGCAGCGGGGTGAACAGGGCGAGGTACAGGATCGGGTGGAGAAGCCGACCACCAGCCAGACCGGGCTGCGCAGCAGCTGGATCAGGTGGCGGCGGAACAGCAGGCCGACGTCGGTCAGGAGCTTCATGCCGCCGCTCCTGAGGCTCGTGGTCCGGCGCGCCTGTGGCCGGCGCCGGGCCCGGGTCGGAGGCCGGCGGCCGGGGGGCCCCCGTCCCGCAGGGACCGGCCGGTCTGGCGCAGGAACACGTCGTCCAGGCTGGGCTCGGACAGGCCGGAGCGACCGGACCGGCAGGCCGGCCTGGTCGAGCAGCCGGAGCAGGCCGGGCAGGGCGGCCGCGCCGTCGCTGGCGTACAGCCGGACCGTGTCGCCCGCCACGCTGAGGTCGCGGACGGCGGGCTGCCCGGCCAGCTCGGCGGCGGCCTGCCCGGCCGCGTCCGCGTCGCGGGGGACGAGGACGATCGCGTCCCCCGCCACCTGCTGCTTCAGCGCGCGCGGGGTGCCTTCGGCGACCACCGTGCCGTGATCGATGATCATGATGCGGTCGCAGAGCACGTCGGCCTCGTCCAGGTAGTGCGTGGTCAGGAACACCGTGGTGCCCCGGTCCCGGAGGGCCGCGGATGTGGTCCACAGGCTGGCCCGGTTCTGCGGGTCGAGGCCGGTGCTCGGCTCGTCCAGGAACAGGACCTCGGGCTGGTGCACGATGCCGAGCGCGACGTCGAGCCGCCGCCGCTGGCCGCCGGAGTACGTCCGCACCCGGCGGTCGGCGAACCCGGCCAGGTCGAACAGGTCGAGCACCTCCCCCACCCGGCGGGCGACGCCGCGGCGGCTGCCCCCGTACAGCCTGCCCTGCAGGATCAGGTTCTCCCGGCCGGTGGCCAGCTCGTCGGCCCCGCCCAGCTGGCTCACATAGCCGATGCGGCCGCGGACCTGGCCCGGCTGGCGCCGGACGTCCAGCCCGGCGACCGTGGCGCTGCCGCCGTCGATCGGCAGCAGCGTGGTCAGCATCCGCAGCGTGGTGGTCTTGCCTGCCCCGTTCGGGCCGAGGAATCCGACGATCTCGCCCCGGGCGACCTCCAGGCTGACCCCGCGCACCGCCTCGATCGTCCGGCCCGGCCCCCGGGAACGCTTGCGCAGCTCCCGGGCGTCGATGACCGCGGTCATGATGCTCCTTCCTGGCCGGCCCGGCTGGGCCGGCGTCCAGGGCAACTATCAAACGTCTATCAAAATTTGTCAACCAAATGGATGACTATCTATGTCAGGCGGCCGGCCGATACCGTGGGCGCATGACCGCGGCCAGCAGGAGCGCGGCCCCCTAGGAGCGTGGCGACCCGGGGTGCGGAGCCCGGGTCCCAGGGCAGGGCCCGCCACCGCGGAAGCCCGGGGCCGTGAAAACCCGCCTGGCCGGAAAGGCCCCGTAGGCGGCACCGTCGCGACAGCCGCGACGGCGGGCCCCGGCTGGGCCCGAACGCCTGCGCGACGCGGACCGCTCCCGCCGGGCGCT
>CAVUKT010000063.1:0-12787 GCA_963742055.1 uncultured Actinomycetes bacterium
GATGTTGGCGTTGATGCGGAACAGGTTCTCCGGGTCGTACTGGGCCTTGATCCGGCCCAGCCGGGCGTACTTCTCCGCGCCGAACGCCTCGACCACCCGGTCCATCTCGTCGAAGTTGAGCATGTTGACGTAGACGCCGCGGCCGGTCCACGGCTTGAGGTCGGTGACGGCGTTCCGGGTCATCTGGATGTACTCGCCGTCGCGGGCCGGGTCGTCCCAGCGCATCGCGAAGTTCAGCCACAGCAGGTAGCCGCGGTTGGAGAAGGCGGTGGCGTCCTCGGCCACGTCGCCGATGGCCCCGCCCAGGCCGATGATCTCGACCTCGCCCTCCATCGGCATGTCCTTCCAGAAGTCCACCAGCTTGTCGATCGCCTCATCCGCCAGCTCGGCGACGTGCGCCTCCTTGGTGTAGTAGCGGTGGCCGTCCTCGAACTCCTTGTCGATCAGGTGCTGCACCCCCGCGGCGAAGGGCAGCACGGTCGAAGCCTTCAGGATCGGCTCGCCCACGTCACACAGGCGCTCGATCAACTCTGCGCCGGCCGGATCCTCGGCGTCGTCCAGCCACATCGAGAAGAGCATCACCACCCGCTTGCCCACGATCTCCGGCGGGACGAACGGCAGGGCGGGCATGTCGTGCTTGAGCGCCGCGTGCCAGCCGACCGTGCGCGGCAGCGTGGGCACCAGCGCCGCGTACTCGCGCAGCGCCGCAGCCGCGTGCTCCTCGTCGTAGAGGGATACCCCGATCCGCATCATCGGGCCGAAGTCGTGCGCGGCGAACGTGAACCGGGTGACGATGCCGAAGTTGCCGCCACCGCCGCGCAGCGCCCAGAACAGGTCGGGGTGGGAGTCCGCGGAGACCTCGATCACCTCGCCGCTGGCCAGCACGAGTTCCAGGGCGACGAACTGGTCGCAGGTCAGGCCGTGCTTGCGGGAGAACCAGCCGATCCCGCCGCCCAGGGCCAGGCCGGCCACCCCGGTCTCGGACATGATGCCGGCCGGGACGATCAGCGCATGCGGCGCGGTGGCCGCGTCCACGGTGCCCAGCAGGCAGCCGCCGCCCGCGTGGACCAGCTTGCGCTCGGGGTCCACGGTGACCTCCCGCAGCCCGCTCAGGTCGATGGTCAGCCCGCCCTCGGACATGCCCTTGCCCGCCACGTTGTGCCCGCCGCAGCGGACCGAGGGCGGCAGGCCGTGCTCGCGGGCCACGTTGACCGCGGCCACCACGTCCGCGGTGCTGGTGCAGCGCAGGATCAGGCCCGGCCGCCGGTCGATCATGGAGTTCCAGACCAGGCGGGCGTCTTCGTACTCCGCGTGGTCGGGGCCGATGATGTCGCCCTTGAACTGGCCGGCCAGCTCGTCTGCGATGCGCTGGCGCAGCGCCGGCGTCCACCAGCCCGGCGCTCATGCCGACACCGCCCCGGTGCTCGCTGACGAAGCGTTCTCGGCCAGCCGCCGCATCGCGTTCAGGGTGGCGGCCACGGCCTTCAGGTAGTCCCCGGTCATCGAGTCGGCGTACTCCTGCTCGGCGTCCGAGCCGCCTTCCACCCCGGCCACGACCAGCGCGAAGCTGAACCTCAGCTGCAGGTCGTCGTCGGCGCCCTCGATCTCGTTGGCGATGGTGCCGAGCACCGGGCCCGCGATCCGGGTGAACACCACCCGGTGCGGGGCCTCCAGCGTGATCCGCTCGGTGAAGCGGTCGCCGCGGAAGTCGATGTCCCGGTCGAACACCGTGTCCCCGTACCGCTGCGGTGACCTCGCAGAAGGTCATGCTGGGCACGAACGGCAGCGCGTTGTTGGCCTTGAGCACGAGGCCGTCCCAGACCGCGGCGCGGTCGAGGTGCGGCTCGCCCGGCACGTTGACGGGCAGCTGGTGGGTTACGAAGATCACGATGTTCCTCCCGCGGGATCGATCACGGTGTTTTCCAGGCTTCCGAGGCCGTCGATGGTGACCCGGACGACGTCGCCGGCCTTCAGGTACAGGCCGCGGCCCGCGCCGACCCCGGACGGGGTCCCGGTCGCGATGACGTCGCCCGGCTCGAGCGTGACCACCTCGCTGGCCGCCGAGATCAGCTCGGCGACCGGGCAGACCATGTCGGAGGTGGACTCGTCCTGCTGCAGTTCGTCGTTCACCCACAGCCGCAGCCGCAGATCCTGCGGGTCGGGCACCTGGAAGGCCGGGGTGATGCCCGGCCCCAGCGGCAGCGAGCTGTCCATGGACTTGGCGGCGAACCAGTCGTAGGTGAACGCTTCCGCGGGGACCGCCGACCGCCGGTGGCGCCCGCGGGCGGTCACGTCGTTGGCCACGCAGTAGCCGGCCACGTGGGCCAGCGCGTCCGCCGCGGGGATGTCGCGGCCGCCGATGCCGATGACCACCGCGAGCTCCGCCTCCCAGTCGTAGCGGGCCTCGTCCGGGGCGCGGACGATGATGGGGTCGTGCGGGCCGACGATGGTCGTGGTCGGGGCCTTGAGGAAGAAGTACGGGCGCCAGCCCTCGGCGGGGATCTCACCGCCCATCTCCTGCATGTGGCGGCGGTAGTTGACGCCCGCGCAGATCACCTTGCGGGGCCAGCGCAGCGGCGGCAGCAGGGCGTCGTACTCGACCGCCGGCGCGCCGTCGGTGTCCATGCTGCGCAGCACGCCCTCGGCCTGCCCCCAGTCCTCGAGCAGCTCCAGCACGGTGGTCCAGCGCTTCAGCTCGGTGGGCGCCGCAAGTGTCCCGTCGTCGCGCAGGATGGCCACGCCGTCGGTTCCGTTGCGGAGGTAGGTAACCAGGGACCAGGTCATGAAGGTTCTTCCTGACTCAGGGCGGACGCGCCGGAGATCTGATCGTGGACGCACGCGATGTCGAGGTCGCCCCAGCCGTCGGCGAGCGCCTTGTCGAAGACGTCCTTGGCCGCGCTGAACACCGGGGCGGACAGCCCGGCCGCGGCCGCGCAGTCCTCGATCTGCTCGAGGATGGGATGCAGGGTGGCGACCGGCCCGGGCGCGGGTGTCCAGGCCCGGTCGCGCATCAGCGGGGCGCGCTGCTTGAAGATGGCTGACTCGGCGATCGAGCCGTCCAGGGTGCGCTGCACGAGATCGAGGTCGAGGCCGCTGCGGCGGGCCAGCACCAGCGCTTCGGCGGCCGCGACCGTGTGCACGGCGAGGAGCAGGTTCGCGATGTACTTCATCCGCGCGCCGGTGCCGAACTCCCCGGTGTAGACCCAGGGGCCGGACACCGCGTCCAGGACCGGGGCGACCTGGTCCACGCTGGCCCGGTCGCCGGACGCGAACGTGGTGGCCCGGCGCGGCGCGACCATCCCGGGGCTGCCGCTGACCGGGCAGTCCAGCAGGTCACCGCCGCGGGCCCGGACCGCGTCGCGCAGCCGCGTCTTGTGCCCGATGTCGATGGTGCTCATCTCGATGTGGATGGTGCCGGGCCGCAGCGTGGTGAGCGTGCCGGACGGCCCGGCAGATGATCTCCTCGACGGCGGCCGCGTCCGGGACGATGGACAGCAGCACGTCGCACTGGGCGGCGACCTCCGCGGGCGACCCGGCCACGGTGCCGCCCGCCGCGGCCAGCTCGGGGGAGCCGCTCCGGCGGTAGCCGGTGACCTCGAACCCGCGTTCCATGAGGTTGCGGGCGATCGGCAGGCCCATCTTGCCCAGCCCGATCAGTCCGACTCGGTGCATCGCCGCCTCCTCGCGGTTCGCTGCCCGGTTATCGCCAGTCGTAGGTCGCGGCGCCCAGCGAGAGCCGGACGCCGATGCTGCCCTCGTTGAGCCGCCACCGGTGCACGGCGAACGTCCGGAGACCCTTGACCACAAACGGATCGTTCGCCGCGATCGATGCCGGCCTCGTTCTCGTCCGCGGCGCGCAGGACCGTCACCCCGGAGCCCGGCCCCGTGCCCGGGCCGGACAGCAGCGGCCCGGACAGGAACAGCACGCCGTCCCGTTCCAGGCCCAGCAGCCAGGCGATGTGCTCGGGGGCGCAGGCGTCGATGTCCGCCTGGCCGGTGCCGGCCACCGGCGTGGACAGGATCAGCCAGTAGTCGCGGCCGAGCAGGCCCGGCCGGCCGGCCGGCGTCCTGCTGTCCTGGCTGTTCATACCTGAAACTGTATGCAGTTTTGCCGGAAGGTACAAGGGGTTGGCGCCAAACTGCATACAGTTTGGCTCACGGGATCCGCGTGCGGGAGGACCGGGCCGGGCCGGTCAGCTGGCCTCGGCCAGGTCGGCGGCCAGGCGGGCGACGAAGTCGGGCCGTTCCTCGGCGGCCCAGTGCCCGCAGCGGTCGATCACGCCGCCCTCGGCGGCGGGCGCGACGGCCTGCACCGACGCCAGGGTCGCGCCGCCGAGGCAGGCTTCGCCGCCGTAGGCGCGCACCGGGATGGCCAGCGGCGTCTTGGCCCGCGCCGCGACCTGCTCGGCGCTGGTGAAGAAGTCCTGATAGACGGCCAGGCCGGCGCGCAGGGCGCCCACCTGGGTGATGGCCTCGACGTACTCATCCAGGTCGGCGGCGCTGATGGCCGACGGGTCGTAGGCGAAGTGCTCGAAGAACCAGCGCAGGAAGGGGCGTTCCTTGCCCTGGATCAGCAGCTCGGGCAGGTCCGGGACGGACTGGAAGCCCATGTGCCACAGGTAGTTGCCGCCGGGCTGGGGGGCCATGGCCTGCTCCATGACGCCGACGCCGGGCAGCGCCATCTCGACGATGCCGAGCGCCGAGACCTGCTCCGGCGAGGCCGCCGCGTAGACGTAGCCGAACACCGCACCCCAGTCGTGGCCGATGACGGTCACGTCACGCAGGCCCAGCTGGCCGGCGAGCGCGGCGAGGTCGGCCGCCATGGTCTCGGCGTCGTAGCCCGCCGCGGGCTTGCCCGAGTAGCCGAAGCCGCGCAGGTCTGGCGCGATCACGGTGAAGTCGCCGGCCAGCAGGTCCATCACGTGGCGCCACTCGTACCAGGTCTGCGGCCAGCCGTGCAGCAGCATGACCGGCCGGCCCTGGCCGGCCCGCACGTAGTGCAGCCGGGTGCCGTTGACGGTGGCGGTGTGGTGTTCCAGGGCATGCGCAGATGTCATGGCGGTGTCCTCGAGAGGTGAGTGAGTCCGGACGGGGTCAGGCTGGGCGGGATCATCCGGGGCCGAAGACGGCGGCCGCGGCCTCCTGCCACGCCGGGTCGGACACGTCGATCAGCGTCGGGTTGCCGTCACACCACTGGAAGGTGTGCTTGAGCTTGCTGATCTTCCAGCCCTCCGGCGGTCCGGCGGAAGGAGTTCTCGTACCACCCGTACTGGGTGTACTGGTCGTCGCCGTAGCGGTTGGGCAGGCGGTGCCGCGAGACGTGGTAGAAGACGCCGTCGGCCTCGTCACCGCGGAGCGTTATATGGAAGTTGGAGTACTGGTGCATGACCACCAGCCGTTCCAGGCACGCGCTGGCGAACCGCGCCCAGACCTTCGGCGTCGTGGTGGCGGGCGGGCGGCCGGTCAGGTCGCCGAAATCCACCTCGAACGGGTCGGTCAGCGTGGCGGCGTACAGCTCCCAGTCGTGCAGGTCCAGGCCGCGGCCGAAGCGCAGCATGACGTCGCTGATCTGCTGCCGGTCCCACAGTTCCCGCACCATGTCCTCGGTAGTGGGAGTGGGGGTGGACGGGGTTCCCGGAACTGTCATGATCGCCTGTCCCCTCATTGGGCCCGACTGCCGTCATTCGGCTAAACTGTATGCAGTTTTAGGCGAGTGATCAAGACTCAGGACGCGGAAGTGTATGCAGCTCCAAGCGGATCAGGGAGAATAGGTGCCATGCCCCGTGCCGCCGAGGTGCCCGATATCCGCAAGGTGGACCTCCCCGAAGCCCGCCAGGCCATCCCGCACGTCCACGCCTACCTGCGGGAGTGCATCCTCGACGGCACGCTGACCCCGGGCACGAAGCTGTCCCAGGTCAGCCTGGCCCGCCAGCTCGGCATCAGCCGCACCCCGCTCCGCGAGGTGCTCCGGATGCTGCAGGAGGAGGGCCTGGTCGAGATCGAGCCGAACCAGCGCACCCGGGTGGCCGGCCTGGACCCCCAGGAACTCGACGACGTCTACGCGAGCCGGATCCTGCTGGAGACGCTGGCCCTGTCCATGACCATCGGCCACTTCGGCGCGGCGTCGCGCAAGGAGGCCAAGCGGCTGCTGACCGCGATGCGGCGGGCGGGCCGGACCGGGGACTTCGGCGCCTGGTTCGCCGCGCACGCCGACTACCACCGCCTGGTCACCGCGGGGGCCGGGGAGGCGCTGCAGCGGCAGTTGCAGGCCTTCGCCGACCGGACCACCCGGTACATCCGGATCTACCAGCTGTCCGATCCGGGCAGCTGGCAGGTGCCGGGCGACGTGGAGCACGCGCAGATCCTGGAGACCCTGATCGCCGGCGACGAGCGGGGCGCGCTCACCGGGATGGCCCACCACCTGGAGCGCACCGCGCTGCGGGTGCTGACCGACTGCGCGCCCGAGTTCGTGCCGGTCGCGGTGCCGCACGCGGTCGCGCTGATCGACCGCGAGCCGCCGGCCGTCCTGCGGCTGACCGGGTCGGGCTGACCGGGTCGGGCTGACCGGGCCGGGCTGACCGGGTCGGGCTGACTCACCGGGCTGACCCGGTCACTGCCGGGCCGGGTTGGTGACCTGGGCGAGGAACAGCGGGGTGTGCGTGGCGGTGTCCTCGAGCAGCAGCAGGAACGGCCGGGTGAAGGTCAGGGTCAGCGGGGGAGCGGCGCGCTCGGCGGTGCCGACCGCCACGCCGGTCGCGGCGGCGGCGGTGGTCCCGGCGGGAGTGACGTCCATGGTGTCGTGCTGGACGACTTCGGAGATCTGGGTGTCCCCGGCGCCGAGGCCGGTGTAATCGCCGTTGCGGGGCAGGCCCATGGCGGCCAGGGGGGCTTGCAGGTTGTCCCAGGTCTGGCTCAGGTGCAGCCGGGGCAGCTGGACCTCGGCGGACTGCGTGGAGCTTCCGGCGGTCAGCGCCGTCCACTGGGCCAGCGTGGGGGCGGCGCACCCGGTCGCGTCAGCCGGCGGGAGCAGGGCCACCGCGGCCAGCTGGCCGCCGGTGTAGGGCAGCGTGGCCGACTGCCAGCCGCCGGCCCGGCGGTAGCTGGCGACCGGGACGGCGCTGCTCATCAGCGGCACCCGGACCACCCGGCCATCGCCGGTGTGGAACGGCGCCGGGCTGGTCGCCGGGAACGGGTTCCGCCAGGGCGCCTTCAGGTAGAGGGCATTCGTCAGCACGACCTGGGTGGACGTGGGCAGCGGCGCCTGGAAGAGGGCAGGAATCAGGTCGTGGGTCTCGCGGGCGACGACCGCGTTGATCCGGTTCGTGGCCGCGGGCTCGTCCCCGAAGTCGACGACCCCCAGACCGGTGCCGGAAGGCGGTGCGCAGGTCGTCGAGCACCCGCTGGGCGGGCCGGTTCCCGGATTGCTCGAAGAGGTGGTTGCTGACCGCGAGCTGGTGCAGCCCGGCCAGCGTGGCGGTGTGCCGGTCGAGCGCCGCGACCAGGCCTGGGTTCCACGCGGGCAGGCCGGAGCAGCCGCCCGAGGGACGCCGCGGTCGGTCCTTTGGCTCCCGCGTACAGCATGCCCAGCGCCTGGGCGGCGGATTCCGGCGACAGCAGCAGGTTGGGGCCGGGCTTCGAGGCGCAGACCCGGCCGAACAACGCCAGGCTGAACGCGTCCTCCGCCGCTGTGACCCGGGCTGGGGACATGCTGCTGGGGGAAAGCTGCTCGGCCCGGCCGACCAGCATCTGCGCCCCGGGGCCGGCGGCTGGCCGTGACTGCCCGCAGCCAGCCGCCAGGACCGCCACGCTGGCCAGGACGCGCCATCGCCGTGCGAGCGGCCAGACCGGCGCCATCTCATGGGCCTCCCTGCCGGGGCATCCGACGTTTACCTGCTATGAGACGCGCGCCGCGCCCGGGTGGTTTCGCAGCAGTCCGCCGGACATGACGGCCCGGGATCCGCCGCAGCGGATCCCGGGCGCGCCGGTGGGTAGATACCGTGAGTCAGCAGCTCGTCGCGCCGAAGCAGCGGACGTCGTTGGACAGCGTGTCCTGATAAGGCGAGTACATCGCGAGGGGCTGGTTGCTGTACTTGTAGTCGTTGTGGCCGTTGATGAAGCCCGGGCCGCTGCTCGTACCCCAGCGGATATTCCAGGCGCCGCCGCTCGACCCGCCGGTCATCGGGTTGCCGATGGCGATGGGCTTGGTGGCGTCCGCGCCGCTGATAGCGCCGTCCTGGGCGGCGGTCGCGCCGATGTCCTCGATCAGGTTGTTGCCGTTGTACGGGGACGCGGCCGGGTACCCGAAGGCGACGAACTGCTCACTGGGCCGCATGGTTCCAGGCGAATCCGTCCCGGCCCACGGCCTGCCCGAGCGTCCGCCCGGTCGTGCTGGACGTCCCCACCGTCATGGCGGCTTCGTCCTCGGTGAGATCGCGGTTGTTGTAGCCAGGCTGGTGCTGGTCTCCCCGGCGCCGGTCCAGACGAATTCGCCGAACGGGTCGAAATCCGACAGGTTTCCGTTGTAGGCCGGTATGAAGACGGCGGAGCTGTCCACGACCTGGTTGTTCGCCTCGGTGTTCACGAGGCAGTGACCGGCGGTCCAGATCTCGTTCTCGTTCCTGGTGCCGCTCGCCGAGGCGACCGCATGTGGCGGAACAGACGAAATCGCTGCCGTCATTGGTGAAGAAGAGCTTGCCGTTCACCTCGTAAGGATAGGTGCGCCACAAGGCCCAGGCCGGGGTGAAACTGTCGTAGGGGTACGGATAGGGAAACGCCTCCGGCGTGATTGTCCTGGTGGGCGCGGGCTGACCGCCGCGTGCCCGTTCGGGCGGCCGCCCGCGACCTGGCCGGGCTTGCCTGGCTGCTTGCCCGTGACCGGGAGCGGCTTCGGCTTTGTCCCGGCGATGATCACGCTGGCCGGCTTGGCCGCCCGGAGCCGGGCCGGGGTCCAGTAGGCCAGCACGGCCTTCGCGCTCGGAGTCTTGGCGGCCGAGTGGATGACCACGGCAGAGTTGCGGGGCGGGCGTGCTGGCCTGGGCGGACGCCCCGGGGGCGAGCCATGCCCCCATCATGCCGACCGAGCACAGTGCCGCCGGGACTGTCCAGCGGGCCATGCCGGACAGGGAATGCTTATGCGTGTGAGATGGCATTCAAAACCACCTTTCTCGTGAGATGCGCAAGGCGCACTGGCCTGGCGCCCCGGTCTTACCGGGTAAGGCCTTGGTGTCATGAGAAACGGCGACGCGGGAGCAGCCGGAAGTACCTTTCCTCCGTATCCGAATTGCCGCCGCTGGAAGGGGAATCGCGCGAAGCTGGATGACAGCTGCCCCTGATTCCCTTTATGCACTTTGTACCGGGCCGGTCGGGCGCGGCGGTCCTCACCATAATGCACGGCCAGGGCGCGGTACCCGGAATTACATGCTCTCGCCACCGGCTCGTAAAATTAAGCTCAGGAATTCGCCTCAGCGTGGACGGATAACAGCAGTTGTGTGGCCTGAGCCAAATAACGTCCCGATTGGACAGGAAATGATAAATTGGGGAGGCCTGCGCTCCCGCAGGAAAGCACTGGCTGCCGGGCGCGGGCGCGCGGCAGCCGGGCGGCGACTTTCTGAGGCGCCCAGGAGACGTTTCTAGGCGCTCAGGAACGGCTGGACCACGGCCAGGAAGTCGGCCGTCTTCTCGATCATGGTCCAGTGGCCGCACCCCGACAGCACGTGCAGCCGTGAGTCGGGCAGCAGGTCAACCAGCTGGGCCGAGGAGACCCGCCACGGCACCACGCGGTCGTCGCGGCCGTGCACCAGCAGGACCGGGGCGCTGATGGCCGCGAGCTCGGCCCCGGACAGGGCCAGGTCATCCACCCAGCGCTGCCGCGGCTCGGGGAACATGGCCGCCCAGGAGTCGCGCACCGCCGGGCTGAGGCTGGCCTGGTAGCGCAGCTCGATCAGCTCGTCGGTGATCAGCCCGCGGTCGTGCGCGAACAGGCCGATCACCTCGCGCATCTGGGCCACCCCGGGGGTGTAGCCCCACACTGTGTTCAGGCCCGGCGGCAGCGCCATCGCCACGCCCATCGAGCCCATCAGCACGATGCGCCGCACCGCGGCCGGGCGCGCGGCGGCCAGGGACAGGGCGATCGCCCCGCCCATCGAGTTGCCGATGATGTCCACCGGGCCGGTGCCCAGCGTGTCAAGCAGCGCGAGGGCGTGCTCCGTCCAGGCCGCCCGGCCGTAGGTGCGCTGCTCGCCGGTGGCGGTGCCACCGAAGCCGAGCTGGTCGGGGGCGATCACCCGGCGGTCCTGGCTCAGCGCGGGAATCACCGGGCGCCAGTTCGCGGTGGCGGTCACGCCCGGGCCCGACCCGTGCAGCAGCAGTACGGGCGGCGCCTGCTGGCCGTCCGCTGCGCCGGCCGGGGCGCCGGTGTCGATGACCGCGGTGGGCACGCCCGCGACGTCGATCTGGCCGGGCGTCAGGGTGGTCGTGGTCATGAGGCCCTTCCGGTGCCGACGGGTTCCGTGCCGGCTGGTTCCGTGCCGGCGGGTCCGGTGCTGGCGGGTTCCGGGTGGCTGGCGGCGTTCCGCGGCTGGGACGCGGTTCGGGCGCTGCCGGCTGGGCTGGAGCTGGTACTGGGAGGAGACACGGCGCACGGGCCCGAGCCACATGTCGATGGACCCGGGCTCGTCCGGGTCGAAGGTGCGCGGCAGCCAGGCCGCGTCGTCCTCGATCCGGCGCACGCCGAACGAGTACTCGTAGGTGAACCCCTCCGGGCCCAGGAAGTACAGGAAGATCGCGGTGGACTGGGGATGGCGCCCGGGGCCCATCTCGATCTCGACCCCGTGCTCGACCAGGAAGTGCCAGTTCCGGAACACGTCGTCGATGGTGGCCACCTGGAAGTTCATGTGGCACAGCCCGGGCCGCTCGCCGCGGAACACGGCCAGCTTGTGGTGCACCGGGTCGATCCGGATGAGGCAGGCGGCGTCGCCGAGCCAGTCCGAGACCCGCGCGTTGAACCGGGTGCTCCAGAACCGGTAGGCCTCGTGCACGTCCGGCGCGTCCAGGCACAGGTGGCCGAACTCGGTGATCCCGGCCGGCCGGGTGAACGCGACCGGCCGGGTGATCGTCTCCTGCTGGCTCACGAGTTCCAGCCGGTTGCCGAACGGGTCATCGAACGCGATGAACTCCCGGACCCGCCGGGACCGCGCCTCGGCCGGATCACCGCGGCGCACCCGGAACCCGGTGCGCTCCAGTTCCGTCTCGGCCGCGGCGAGCGCGTCCGAGTCGGCGACCGCGAAGCCGGAGGAGATGACCCCGGAGGGCCCCTCGACCAGCGCGAGGCAGTGATGCCGGTGGTCGGCGCGCAGGTGCGCCACCCCGGCCTCGGCCAGCCCGGGTCGGCGGGCGCGGCCAGTTCCAGGCCGACGATGTCGGTCGCGAACCGGACGGCCGTCTCGAGGTCGGCGACGCCGGACCGGACGTAGGCGATGTCGGTGAGCGTGATCATGGGCAGCTCAGGCGTAGACCGGGGTGACGTCGATGTAGATCTGCCAGTCGCGGACCAGGTCTCCGTCGTAGACGAGGATGTCCGCGTTGGGCACGGTGACGGTCTTGCCATCCTGGCGCCGGTACTCCACGTCGATCTGCGCGATGACCGTATCGCCGGACTCGAACACGTTCCTGATGTGGTGGGTCAGGCCGCCGATCGTGGAGAAGAAGCCCGCCACCGCCTCCCGGACCGCGGCCCGCCCGGTGACCGGGTCGGCGTTCCCGAAGCGGAAGGTCACGTCGGGGGTGAGATGGGCGACGAACTTGTCAGGGTCGAACGCGTCGATGTCCGCGAAGGTCTGGGCTACGTCTCGGCTCATGATGCTCTCCCTCGTTGAGAGGCCGGCGGGGCAGGACCGGCGGGCGGATTCCGGGGCCTCCGCAGAGGCCGGCGGGATGCCGTCCGGCCGAAAGTGTATGCAGTTCGAACTGTATGCAGTTCGCCGGGATTCTGCAATGGCGTCCCGGCTCAGGCCTCAGGTTCCTTGTTGGCCAGGAAGGTCTCCGGCGGCGGCGTGCCCCACAGGTGCGGCGGGACCTCCCAGTCGCTGGCCACCCAGCAGTCGTCGATCTGGTCGATGTCGGAGAACCACTCGATCCAGGAGCCCCACGGGTCCGGGTTGTAGTGGAAGAAGTTCGAGCCGATGGTGTGACGGCCCAGGCCCCAGCCGGGCTCGCGGCCCCGGGCGCGCATCCGGTCGGCGCCGATCGCGATCGCGTCGATGGACGGCACCTCGAAGCTGGCGTGGTGGAAGCCGCGGTGCGAGCTGGCGATGAACCCGAAGATGTGATGATCACCGGGCCCGGCGTTCAGGAAGGTGACCAGGCCGCGGATCCGGTCACTCACCCGCAGGCCGAGCACCTGGGTGTAGAAGTCGGTCATCTGCTGAGGCTGCGCGGTGAACAGCAGCGTGTGCCCGAGCCGGCGGGGGAGCACGTCCTCGGTGGCCTGCCGCCACTGGGCCACGCCGATCCGCTGCCGGCTGCCGCCCACGTTGAACAGCACCTCGTCGGCGGGCCGGGCTGGCGCCGGGGCCTCGTCGAGTAGTTGCACGGCGGTGCCGTCCGGGTCGCGGATCCACAATCCGTCCTCGGTCGCGCCGGGCGGCGGCTCGATGACCGGCGTGCCCGCCCGGTCCAGGGCCTCGCGGACCGAGTCGAGTGACCCCGGGCTCAGCGTGAACGAGACGTGGTGCAGCCGCTTGGCCGGCGCCTGGACGAGGCGGATCTGTTCCTGGGTACGGCCGGGGCA
>CAVUKT010000064.1:0-6796 GCA_963742055.1 uncultured Actinomycetes bacterium
CTGCATCCCGCGGGCGAGCCCCGGCTGGGCGGCGTCGAGGGCATCTACGGCGTCGAACTCCCTCCCCCTCGCCTGGACCACCCAGCACTAAGTTCTCCCCGCCCCCGGGCTGGCGCAGCAGCCGGGGGCCCGGGCCGCGTCCTACAATTCCGGCCATGGACCTCAAGGACGCGACGCTGATGTTCCTGGCCGAGTCTGCGGGCTACCCGGAGGTGGCGCGGCTGGCCCAGTCCGCCTACGACACACTGGCCGATGGCGGCGAGGTGCCGCACTGGATCCTCAGCGACATCCTCGGCGAGGCTAGCGGCAAGGGCGTGCTCAGGTTCATTCACCGGAAGTACAGCCCCAACAGCCGACCAGGCCCTGCTCATGCCGATCTTCCGCGAGATCGACCGCCAGCGCCCGGTCCCGCCCCGCCCGCGCCCCGATCCGGAGACAGATCCGCTAACCAGCAGCACCTTCCGTCCCTGATCCCCCGCCAGTCACAACCCTCGCTTCGTGATCATGGGATCGCTGGGGCTATGACCCCAGCGATCCCATGATCACGGCCGGGGCATGCGGGACGGCGGGCTATCAGGGCCGCAGCGGCGGGTCCCGCGGCCCCTGGTGGCGGCCGGGGCCGCGGGACCGTTACCCACCTGGGTCAGCTGGCTGCCTCCACGTGCCTCGCGGCCGCGATGACGGCCTGGCAGGCAACCACCTGGGGGGACGCGCCGAGGACCGGGGTGTTGCGGAACGCCGCGGCCTCCAGTTCGCCCTTGATCTTGCCCGCCAGCGCGTCCCGGACCTTGTCCAGCGCGGTGAGGGCCTGGTTGGTGTGGAGGTAGGTCTCGTCGCCCGCGCTGGTGCTGTCCACCGCGTTGGTCGAGGCCTGGAGGGTGGCCGCGCCGAACTCACCCACGCTGGAGTTGAGCTGCTTGTAGCACTCCCCGAGGGTGGTCACCGCAGGATCGCTGAGCGCCCGGTCCGGGTCGGCCAGGACCTGGGTGATGACCCGGCCGTCGTGCTCGTAGTCGTCACGCAGCCCGGTCAGGTACATCAGCGTGGGCCGGATGTCGGTCTCATCCACCCAGGGCCCGGGGAAGTGCTGCTGCGACACGGTGATCTGGCCGCTGTCCGCGCCCGCCGAACTCGGCCCCTGGCTGGCCGTGGGACCGTCCAGCCCGAGGTGGCGCACCCCGGGGCCGGCCAGGCCCAGATAGTTGGTGTTGATCTCGGCGGCGTAGTCGCCGTGATCCCAGGCGAAGCCGGTGCTCTGGCACACCAGCTTCCCGGCGCAGGAACCCGGTGAGGGCCGATGACTGCAGGTAGTAGTCGGGTTTGGCGAACATCGCGAAGGTCGGCGTGCGGGCCGGGTCGGCGTTCACGATGTGCAGGATGGCTTCCTCAGCCGGGTCGGCGATGTAGTTGTCAATCTTCTGGGTGGTGCCGGTGTACGGGTTAGCCGCCGTGATCGCCGCCACCCCGTGTTCGAGGCTCCGCACCGAGCTGTCGTCCGGCCCGGGATTACCGGTGACGTAGAACTCCGGTGCCGTGTCATTTTCCAGGCTGAACGGGACCGTGTTGTTCTCCTGCGTGGCCAGCAGGCCGGTCACGTTGGCGTCCAGCTCACCGAACGAGCCGGCCGGGTAGGTGCACGCGACGTCCGGGGTTACCGTCGTGCCGCTGACCGTGGCACCGTCACAGCTGGCCGGGGTGGGCTGGATGGCCCGCCCCACGTTGGCGCCGGCCTGATGGTCGCCTTCGTCGGAGCTGAGGATGAACAGCGTGTTCTTCGTCGTGATCCCGTCGGCGGCCAGCCGCTTGAAGAAGGTGCCGAACGCCTGGTTGTAGTACTGCGCCTGGGCGACGTAGCAGGCACTGCCGCTGCCGAGCGCGGACGGGGCGCCCGCGCAGGCGGACAGGCCCGGGATGTCCTCGTTCCCGTGGATATCCGAGATGTAGCCGTTGACGACCGGGACGCCGCTCTCCAGCATGTCGGCCATGTAGCCCAGCGTCTGGGACGCGTTGATGGTGCTGAAGCCGGGGAAGCCCGGATGGTTGGTGAGGAATGCGCCGTTGATCTGGTTCCCGTTCAGGTCAACCAGGTTCCCGGCGGCGTTGGTCACCTGGTACCCGTGCCGCGTGACATTGGCCGTGCCCGCACCCAGCTGGGGCGCGACGTAGCGGTGCCCGTACAGGGCCTGGTAACCGGCGTAACCACCCGGCTCGTCCGGCAGCACATCGGGGCGGCGGTGTGGCTCGGGCTGGTCTGCCCGTACTTCACGCCGGTGGCGTTGGCGCAGAACGCGTTGCCCTGGGCGCAGTGCACCGCGATGCCCACGTAATCTGCGGTCTCGGCGTCCTTGTAAGGAGTCGGGATCCGCCGCAAGCTGCTGTGCCTCGGGGGAATTGGCGCCGAACACCTTCGGGATGTTGACCGAGGTGTTCTCCAGTTCCTGGTTCACGGTGGCCACGTCACCGACATCGCAGCCGGCCCGGGTGAACGGCACCCACGGTGCGGGGGTGGTCGTGTCCGGCTTGGGCGCCGGCGAGGTGGTGGCGGGCGGGGTGGCGGAGTAGACCATGGACGGGTTCGTGTCGTGACCGGCGTTCGGTGTGGACGCGGTGTCGTAGATGGGGTCGGTCCAGTAGGCGAAGGAACTCGCCGGGTCGGTCGTCCCGTCGGTGTTGTAGGCCTGGTAGCTGTTGCTGACCGGCATGCCGGCCCGGTCGCCGTACAGCCCGGTCCAGGTGGTCAGCAGGTCATCGGCGGTGTGCGCGATGAGCGGGGTGTGGTTGTTGGACAGGAACGTCCCGTTGCTGGTGAAGAACTTCAGCAGGTTGGGCATCATCTGCAAGTCGGAGGGGACGTTGGGGTTGTCGCGGAAGAAATGCACGTTGTCGAAGCCGAGTTCGACCACGTGCTTGACCCCGTTCCCCAGGTGGCAGCCGTTTCCTGGGCTGTCGTGCTGGACGGCGGACGATAATGGTTTCGCGGACGCTGGCGCGCCGCGCAGCCAGCCCGGGCGTGGCACCCGCCACGGCGAGCGCGCTCAGCAGCGAGGCGCATCCGGTGACGGCGGCGGCGCGCACGGCCAGCCTCCGCCGGCCATGGTGATTGGGCATCGATCCTCCTCTTCCCGCCTGCCCGGTGTGATGCACCGGGCAGTCCTGCCGGTGACCCTAGGGACATGGGCCGAATTCCCGGCGACGGGAAAAAGAAACGGAGACTAACTCTCGGGCCGCATAGGATTCGGTTCGTGAGCATCAGGGCCGTCATCTTCGACTGGGGCGGGACGCTCACCCCGTGGCACTCGGTGGACCACCAGGCCCTCTGGCGGGAGGTCTGCGCGGCCCACTTCCCCGGCCAGGCCGACGAGGTCGCGGCGGCCATCCTGGCCGCGGAGAACGCCTACTGGGAGCTCACCGATACGTCCCACTCCAGCGCGACGCTGGACGACGTCTTCGCCCGGGCCGGGATCACGCCCACTGAGGAACTGCTGGCCACCTACTACGAGGCCTGGGATCCGCATACGATCACCGACCCTGACGTGCCCCCCTTGCTGCGGGCCCTGCGCGAGCGCGGAATGAAGGTCGGCGTGCTGTCCAACACTTTCTGGCCCGCCGCGGCGCACGAGCGCGTATTCCGCCGCGACGAGGTGCTCGACCTGATTGATGCCGCCGTCTACAGCAGCGAGATCCCGTGGGCGAAGCCTCATCCGGAAGCCTTCCGGGCCGTGATGCGGGCGCTGGAGGTGGACGACCCGGCCGCGTGCGTGTTCGTGGGTGACCGGCCCTTCTCGGATGTGCACGGCGCGAAGCGGGCGGGCATGCGGGCCGTACTGATCCCGCACAGCGAGGTGCCGCCGTTCGACGAGGCGATCCCGGATGCGGTCATCACCCGGCTGGCCGACCTCCCGGCCTGCCTGGATGCCTGGTCCACCCCGGGGTCCTGACCGTGGTGGCCGGACAGCGGGCTGGAGCCGGAGGCACCGGGAGCCTGGCCGGGGTGCTGCCGGTCTTCCAGACGCCGTTCGACGATCGTGACCGGATCGACTACCCGGCCCTGGAGAAGCTGTTCGACTGGGTGTTCGCCAGCGGCGCGGACGGCGTCGTCTTCGCCATGGTGTCCGAGATACTGCGGATGTCCTCGCAGGAACGCGACGAGGTAGCCGCGGCGGCGTGCCGCCTGTCCCGCGGCCGCGGGAACTGTGTCATCAGTGTGGGGGCGGAATCGCTCGCCGCCGCCCTGCGGCACGCGCGGCACGCCGCGGACGCGGGAGCGGACGCCGTGATGGCGACCCCGCCACTGCTGCACGCGGCGGGCGACGACGAACTGCTGCGCTACTTCACGACGATCGCCACCGGGGTGGGCATCCCGCTGATCGTCCAGGATGCGAGCGGCTACGTCGGCCGGCCACTGTCTATCGGGCTGCAGGCCCGGCTGCACGGGGAACTCGGCGACCGGGTGATGTTCAAGCCGGAGGCCCCGCCGGTCGGCCCGCGGCTGACCCGGCTGCTCCGCGCTACCGGTGGCCGGGCCAGGGTCTTTGAGGGCACCGGGGGGCTGTTCCTGATCGACAGCTTCCGTCGCGGGGCGGTCGGCACCATGCCGGCCAGCGACGTGGTGTGGGCGCTGTCCGCCTTGTGGCGCGCCCTCCAGGATGGTGACTTCCCCCGGGCGTACCGGATCGCCGGCCCGCTGGCGTTGCTGGTATCGCTGCAGACCAGCCTGGACAGTTTCGTCGCGGTCGAGAAGCATCTCCTGGTCCGGCAGGGCGTCCTTCCCTCGGACCGGATGCGGGGGCCGGTCGCCGACGTGCTGGACGCGCAGGGCCGCGACGAAGTCGACCGCCTCGCCGACCTGCTCCGCGCCGCCGTCGGCGACATCCCGGCCTAGCGGCGATGCGCCCGGCGGAGGCCCCGATCCGGGCCATGGTTCCCCCGGCGGAGTGCGAGCCTTCCGGACGCGGTCAGCAGGTTAGGGCTGGCCGGCGGGGACCCGGGTGAACCCGGCCGGGATCTGGGGGTGGTTGGCCAGGCTCACCAGGTGCGAGGTCCTGGGCACCCAGACCTCATCGAAGACGAGGGTGTGCCGCCGCCCCGCGCCCAGGGAACTGATCTCGCGAACCGGCTGGAAGGTCCGGGAGTCGACCCAGATTTTGAGGGTGCCGATGGCCAGCTGGGCCCGCAGCGCGGTGGCCTGGTGGCCGTTGACGTGGCCGTGGCCCACGACGCGCATCGTGCCGTCCGTCAGCCACTTCCGGAGCTGCGCCGGGCTGACATCCCCGCCGTCCGCGGGCTTGGGCAGCGGACCCTGGACCGGTCCGGCGGCGTGGATGACGCTCACAAACCAGGTGCGGGTCGAGTAATTGACCTGGGTGGTGCTCCAGTGCAGAACCCTCTTGACGAAATAGGCACTGTTCCAGCTGAGGACTTTGCGGGAACCGGCGCCCTGCACGGCGTAGGCGCTGCCCGTCCGCGGATCGGTCCAGCTCGTGTACGTGCCGCCGGGATAGCTGTTGGTCGTCTCGCGGATGATGTAGTGGTCCTCGTGGGCCAGGACCGCCTCGACCTGCTTCGCCACATAGGCCGCCGTCTCGACGGCCGGCCGCCCGGCCGCCCGGCCGGACGGGGCAGCGGGACTGGCCGTTGTTCCGGCGGCCCTGGTGGCCGGGCCGCGGCTGTGGCCCTGTGCGGCCAGGACCAGCCCAGTGGCCAGGGCTACGAGCGGCAGGCCGGCGAGCAGACTGCGGGTGGTGCGCCTGCGCCGGGCCCGGGAACGGGCGCGCTCCGCCGCTCCCGGCGGCACACGCAGGTCCCCGGCCTCGGAGTCCAGTGCGGAACGCAGCTCCGCGACGATGTGTGACTCGCTGTTCATGGGTGCTCCCTGAGAGGCAAAAGATCACGTTCAAGCTCCTGGCGGAGCCGGGCCAGCGCGCGGGACGCCTGGCTCTTCACCGTGCCGACCGAATTCCCGAGGACCTGCGCGGTCTCAGGCTCGGACAGCTGGTGCCAGTACCGCAGCACGATCACGGCCCGCTGGCCTTCCGGTATCCGGCGCAGTGCCTGGACCAGCCGGTCCCGGTCGACGACCAGGTCGTCGACCAGCGGGGGCATCTCGGGCGGCAGCTTGGCCGCATGACGCTCACGGTGCTCCCGGCGGCCAGACCGCCGCCACTGGTCGTTGGTGGCGTTGATGACCGAGCGCCGGGCGTACGGCAGCGGCTCATCGATCCGTCCCCAGCGCAGGTACAGCCGGGTCAGCGCTTCCTGGGTGGCGTCTTCGGCCTGGCCGCGGTCGCCACACAACACGTAAGACAGGCGGACTAATGAGTCACCGTGGGCGCGCACGAACTCCTCGAACGCGGCCCATTTCTCCTGCCGCACTGCCACCTCCTCCGGCCATCTCCGCTCTCCACCCCTTAGCACGCCGCCCAGCCCGGCAACGGTTGTCGCGCCGTCAGGGCAGATTCGCCTGCCCTGGTTTCTGACGCCCGGGACGTGTCACCGGAGATGGATCGCCGAGCGGGCCGCCCCGCGAGCGGCCGCCCGGCGAGCCGCGCCAGCGAGCGGTCCGGGCGCGTTAGCAGCGGTTCCCGGGCACGAACCGGCTGGAGCAGGCATGGCTGGCTAGCGAGAAGCTTCGGGGTCGCTGATGTCGGCGACGGTGGCTGCCAGGGCCTGGAGGGCGTCGTCGGCGTCCAGGGCCGCGGCCACACCGGGCGGCCCGCCCCGAGGGTGATCTCGCGGCCGGTCACCCGCTCGTCGGCGATCACCGGCCAGCGGCGCAGCGCACCGAACGGGGTGATGG
>CAVUKT010000065.1:0-19146 GCA_963742055.1 uncultured Actinomycetes bacterium
AAACCCGCCAACATGGCGGTACCGGGCTGGGGCTGGCGATCAGCCGCGAGGTCGCGGCCGTGCTCGGCGGCCGGATCACCGCGCAGAGCGTCCCCGGCCGCGGCAGCACCTTCACCCTGTACCTGCCGGCCAGCTACCAGGGCAGTGACGACGCGAGGGGCAACCCTGCCCCCGGGGAGCCCGGGGCGGTCCCGCTGACCGGGACGTCCGCCGCGAGCCGGCGCCAGCCGGCCCGCCGCCGCCAGCGGGCCGCCCGCCGGGCTGAACGGGACGGCCGCCGCGAACGGCACCGCCACGAACGGCACCGCCGCGAACGGCACGGGCGCGAACGGCACGGGCACGAACGGCACGGACGCGACGGCCGGCGCGATCGGCGCCGCCCCGGCCGGCCAGAACGGGCGCGGCGGCCGAACTGGACGGGGGCAGCACCGTCAACGGGGCGGCCGCGGTGATCCGCCCGCGCCCAGCCCGCCCCGCAGGCCGGTCCGCACGCTGGACTGAGCGGCCGCAGAGTGCTGGTGGTCGACGACGACCTGCGGAACGTCTTCGCGATCACCAGCGTCCTCGAGCTCTACGGGCTCACCGTCGTCCACGCGCCCAGCGGGCAGCAGGGGATCGACACGCTGCGCGCCGATCAGGACATCGATCTGGTCCTGATGGACGTGATGATGCCGGAGATGGACGGCTACACCACCACCGCCGCCATCCGCGAGATGCCGGAGTTCGCCGACCTGCCGGTGATCGCGGTGACCGCCCGGGCCATGCAGGGGGACCGGGACAAGAGCCTGGCCGCCGGGGCCACCGACTACGTGACCAAGCCGGTGGACACCGAGGAACTGCTCGGCTGCATCAAGCGCTGGCTGCCCGCCGCTCCGGCCGGCTGAGCCGGGCCGCCGGGACGGTGGCAGCACCGGACCTGCACCCGGGTGACTGGCACCGGTGCTGGACCGGGTCGGCTGGCACCGGAGGCAGCAGCAGGCAGCTGTCGCCGAACTCGTGCCACAGGTAGCCGGCCGCCCCGGCCTCGCGGTAGGACGCCTCGACCAGCGTCCGGCCGGCCACGGCCTCCAGCAGCGCCAGGTGCGAGGCGCCGGCCTCGTGCCAGCCGGTGATCAGGCCGGTCACCACGCGGGCCGGGTGCTCCGGCCCGAGCACCAGGCTGGTCCAGCCGCGGCGGGCGGCGACGGTGCCCGCCGCTGGCCGCACCGCCGGGCCCTCCACGGGGTCATCCACGGGGCCCGCCTGGCCCGCGCTCCCGGCGACGGCGCTCTCCAGGGCCCGGGTGCAGGTCGTGCCGACCGCGATCACCCGGCGGCCCGCGGCGCGGGTGAGGTTGACCAGGTCCGCGGTGGGTTGCGGGACCTCGAACCACTCGGGCAGCGGTGCCTCGCCCGCCTCCAGCGAGGCCACCCCGGTGTGCAGGGTGATCGGGGCCATCACCACGCCCGGCCGCGATCAGCCTGGTGACCAGGTCCGCGGTGAACGGCCGGGCCGCGCTCGGCATCTCCGCGCTGCCGGGGGAGCGGGCGAACACCGTCTGGTAGGCGGTCAGCGGCCACCGGCCGGGGACGTAGGAGTAGCGGATCGGCTGGCCGTGCCGGGCCAGGTAGCCGTGCACCGGGCCGTCGCCCGTCGTCACCGCGGCCGTCCCAGATCCGGGTGGCCGCGGGGTCCGGGTAGGGCTGGAGCAGCGTGACCGACCCGCCCCCGGGGAGCGTGATGACCTCACCCGGGACCCCGTCGCTGAGCCGTCGTGGCGCGGCCTGACCCTGCCTGAGTTCGACCAGCCAGGTTCCGTTATCTAGCTGGTTGGAGAGATGGACGGTCACCGCGCGGCCGCCGGCGCGCTGCGCGGGGAGCGCGGCGGCCAGGGTGGCGGAGGTGTTGACGACCAGCAGGTCGCCCGGCGCCAGGAAGCGGGGCAGGTCGCGGAAGCGGGCGTGGACCAGGCCGTCCGGGGTGGCGGCCAGCAGCCGGACCCCGTCCCGGGTCAGCCCGCGAGCCTCGGGGGGCTGGCTGGCGGCGCGGTTCACCGGGCCACCGCCGGCACTGGCTGCTGGAGGCCGGCCGCGGGGTAGTCGCTGGCCCGGTAGCGGCCGCTGGGTGGCCGCTCGCCGAGCAGCCGCAGCAGCGCCGCCGCGGCCACTTCCGGCTCGGGCCGGTCGGAGATGTCCTCGCCGGGGAAGGCCTGCTGGTGCAGGGCGGTGCGCATGTCGCCCGGGTCGAACGCGTAGCAGCGCAGCGCGGGCTCCTCGGTGGCGAGGACCGCGGTGAGCTGGTCGAGCGCAGCCTTGGCTGAGCCGTAGCCGCCCCAGCCCGGGTAGGCGTCGGCGGCCGCGTCCGAGCTGACGTTGACCACCGTGCCGCCGGCCGCCGTGAGCGGGCCGGCCAGCAGCTGGATCAGGGCCAGCGGCGCCAGCACGTTGGTCTGGTAGACCTGGCCGAGTTCGGCCAGCGGGTAGCGGCGCAGCACCGGCTGCGGGCTGGGCCCGAGGCGGCTGGCGTTGTTGATGAGCAGGTCGAGGCGCCCCGCCGGGGTGATCGCCGCGGCGATCCGGGCCCGGTGCGCGGGGTCGGTCACGTCGCCGGGGATCGCGGTCACGGCGGTGAGCCCGCGGACGGCGGCGGCGAGTTCCGTCCGCGTGGCGGGCGTCCACGACCAGGGACCAGCCGCGCTCGGCCAGGGCGCGGGCGGTAGCCCGGCCCAGGCCCTGGGATGCTCCGGTGATCACAGCAGTAGGCATGGCTCCTCCGAGTTTTCCGGGTGCATGCCCATACTGGTAGCTGAAGTCAACTTGAAGTCAAGGGCCCGGGCTCACGCGTCGCGTGCCATACTTATAGTTGAAGCCAGCTTTATTTCAGGGAGGCCCAGGTGCGCACCACGGATTTGCTCACGGTCGGCGAGATAGCCCGGCGCAGCGGCTTCGCCGAGTCGGCGATCCGCTACTACGAGGGCCTCGGCCTGCTGGCCGCGGACCGGACCGCGGGTAACCAGCGCCGCTTCGAGCGCAGCACGCTGCGCCGGCTGGCCTTCATCCGGGCGGCCCGCAACGTCGGGCTCAGCCTGAACGAGGTGGCCGAGGCGCTGTCGTCGCTGCCCGCGGGGCGGACCCCCACCCGCGCGGACTGGTCCCGGCTGTCCCGGGGCTGGCGGCACCGGCTGGACGAGCAGATCGAGGCGCTCACCGCGCTGCGCGATGGGCTGGACTCCTGCATCGGCTGCGGCTGCCTGTCGCTGCAGCGCTGCGCGATCTCCAACCCCGCCGACACCGCCCGGGCCGGCGGCCCCGGCGCCGCCTACCTGCCCCCGGGCCTGCGCCGCGACGACTCCCGCCTGGCCAGCGCCCGCTGATCTCCCTCCGGCTGGCCGGGGCCCTTCATGATCGTGGTCAATAGGGGCGTGCCCGGTCGCAGAAGTTGACCGTGATCATGAGCTGCTGCCGGCCGGGCCGGAGCTGGCTGAGGGTCCAGCCGCGCCCCGCCGGGTCGAGCGGCCGGGTGACCTCGGTGAATACCTCGGCGGCGCGCCGGTAGGACAGCCGGGCCCGCCCGGTGAGCGGGCACACGTCCGCCGCGGGAGTCCCGGCCGGGGCCCGGCGGCTGGTCAGGAAGACCGGTCCCTCCGGGCGGCCCGCGGTCAGCCAGCGCAGTAGTTCGGTGCTGGCCGCACCCCACCCGATCCACTGGCCCGGCCCGGACGGGCCGCGGCGGCTGCGGCGGCTGGATCAGGTCCAGCGAGCCGACGTCCAGGCGGAGCACCTCGTCGGCGGGGACGGCGCTGTCGTGCAGCACCCGCCACAGCGCGTGCTCACGCAAGGTCGGTGCGGCCTGGAACAGCCGGGTCAGCTCGGCCGCCGGTGAGCACCGGCTGCGGCGGCGGGGGACCGGCCAGGTGGCGCAGGCCCGCGGTCGGATCGCGGGTGATCCACCGCTGGTCCTGCCACCAGGCCACGGCGCTGCGCAGCGCGGAAAGCTCCCGGTTCACCGTGCGCACGTCCGTTCCGGCGGCCCGGTCGCGCAGCGCGGCGGCCAGCGCCGGCCCGGTCCCCGGGTCGTCGAGCCGGGCCAGCGGGACGAAGGGCGGCGCCGCGCCGCGGCGGCCCGCACCCCGGGGAGCGGGCTGGCCGACCAGCGGCCAGGACCAGGAGGCCAGCGAAATGCGGTACACCCGGCGGGAGGCGGGACCCAGGGCCGCCTGGCCGAGGAACCGCTCCACCGCGGCCGCGTACTCCACCGGCGCCGGAATGGACATGCTTAATCGTAACACTGGCCGTCGACCACATTTACTGCGGTAACTTCTCGCTACGCCTGCGCATAAAAGCCAATTCATTATCGCTTCCTAACGCCAACCACCCTGGCCTTAATAATTGGAAGATGGCAAGGTGGGAAGGGTGCGAAGGCGATCTCTCGTGGTATTCAGCCACCGCAGTAAATCACCGGCCGCAGGCCATTCAATTGTCGCGGTAAATGCCGCGGGGCGAGGGGACGGGGCCGGGACCCGGAGCGGGCCCGCGCCGTCGGCGCCAGGGGGCCCGGCCCGGCCGTGGCGGCGGGCGCGCGTGCTCCGTGACCGCGACTTCGCTCATTTCTTCGCCGGGTACGCCACCTCACTCCTGGGCACCTCGATGTCCGCGCTGGCGGTGTCCTTCGCCGTGCTGGACGGCGGCGGCACGGCCAGCGATCTCGGCGTGGTTCTCGCGGCCGGGATCGTCCCGCAGGTGCTGTTCATGCTGGGCGGCGGGGTCCTCGCCGACCGGCTCGGCCGGCGGCCGGTCATGCTCGGCGCGGACGCCGCCCGCTGCGCCGCGCAGGCCGCGCTGGCCGGGGCCGTGCTGGCCGGGCGGCCGGCGTTGTGGGTGTTCATCCTGCTCGCGATGGCCCGGGGGACCGGCGACGCGGTCTTCACCCCGGCGCTCAGCGGGCTGACCGTCGAACTGGCCCCCCCGGACGATCTGGTCAACGCCAACGCGTTGCTCAGCGCGGCCCGGTCCGCGGCCGTGGTGGCCGGCCCCAGCCTGGCCGGCATCCTGGTCGCGCTGGCCGGGCCCGGCACCGTCATCGCGCTCGACGCGGGCTCCTACGCGGTCAGCGTGCTGGCCCTCGCGTCACTCCGGCTGCCCGCCGCCCGGACCGCGCGCCGCGCACTCCTACCTCGAAGACCTGCGAGACGGCTGGGCCGAGTTCCGCGGGCGGCCGTGGCTGGTGATCACGACGGTCCAGTTCACCCTGTTCAACCTGCTGACCTGGGGGCCGTACCTCCTGCTCGGCCCGGTGCTGAGCCGGGACTACCTCGGCGGGGCGGGGGCGTGGGGCGCGATCATGGCCTGCTACGGCGGCGGGTCGGTGCTGGGCTCCGCTGGCGGCCCTGGGCCGGAACCCGCGCCGCCCCATGGTCGCCGCGACGGTGGCGACGTTCGGCTACGGGGTGCCCTGCGCGCTGCTCGCGCTGCGCGCCCCGGTGGCGGCGGTCGCCGCCGGGGCGCTGGTCGCGGGGGCCGGGTCGGCCCTGGGCGGCACGTTCGCGGCGGCCGCGGAGCAGCAGCAGCTGCCCGCCGGGCGTGCTGGCCGGGTGAGCGCCTTCCAGACCGTCACCGCGTTCGCGTTCGGCCCGCTCGCGTTCGCCGCCGCCGGGCCGGTCGCCGCCGTGGTCGGGGCCCGGGCCGTGCTCGGGTTCGGGGCCGCCTGGTCCACGCTGAGCTGCGCGGTCGTCCTGGCCCTGCCCGCGGTGCGCGCCGTCACCGCCGTCGGCGGGCCGCCCAGCCCGGGTCCCGGACCTAGGCCGGCGGTGGCCTGCCGGGCCCGGAAGGCCGCCGCCTTCACCCGGTTCTGGCAGGTCGTGGAGCAGAACCGGCGGGTCCCGTTGCGTGAGGTGTCCACGTAGACCCGGTCGCAGCGCGGCGCCGTGCACACCCCGATCCGGCCGTGCAGTTCACTGCCCAGCACCACGGCCAGGCCGGTCGCGCAGCCGGCCGCCCAGCCGATGGCCAGGTCATCCGCGGTCCCGTGAAAGTGCAGGTGCCACGGCTCACCGTCGTGGCGGTCCAGCCAGGGATGGGCGCCGGTGGCCGCGATCAGCTCATTGACCTGGCGGGCGGCGGCGTCCACGTCGCCCGAGGCGACGGCGGCGAACACCACCCGGAACGCCATCGCGAAGCCGGCGCAGCTCCGTGGCCTCGGCGCAGGGTGACGTCCCGGGTGCCGGGCTGCCCGCGCGCAGCGCCGCGGTGGCGGCCGCCGGCAGCCCGGCCTCGTCCGGCGGCGGGTACGGATGGCCGCGTTCCTCGCCCGGCGTGAGCATGTTGACCAGGCTCACCGCCACCGTCACCACGATGTCCATGTGACTGTTGAAATTCACTTGACCAGTTACACCCCGCGTCCTACGTTGTGACTGGCGAAAGCATAGTCGTCAGTGACGAGGAGGCGGGCGTGCCCGACCAGAACCAGGATGTGCTGGACCGCGAGACCGCGCAGCGCTGGATCGCCCGGTGGGAGATCCAGCAGCAGGGGTACCTGCCCGACCGGGAGGACCGCTTCACCGCCCTCATCGACGCGGTCGAGGAGGCCGCCGGACGTCCCGACCCGCTCGTCCTTGACCTGGGCTGCGGTCCCGGGTCGCTGTCGGTCCGGCTGCTGGACCGGATGCCCGCGGCCCGCGTCATCGCCATCGACACCGACCCGGTGCTGCTGGCGCTCGGCCGCACCGCGTACGGGGACCGGGACGGGCTGCGGTTCGCCGATGTGGACCTGCGCTCGGACGGCTGGACCGGGGCGCTCGGCCTGGACCGGCCCGCTGACGCGGCGGTGAGCACCACGGCGCTGCACTGGCTGCGGCCGGAAGCCCTGCACGTCATGTACGCGCGGCTGGCCACCGTGCTGCGGCCCGGCGGCCTGCTGCTCGACGGGGATCACCTGAAGGACGACGCGACGGCGGTACCCACCCTGGCCCGGCTGGGGCAGGCGCTGATCGAGCGGGAGGAGCAGCGCCGCTTCCCCGACGGCCTGCCGGAAAGCTGGACAGGGCTGGTGGGAGGCGATCAAGGAGGATCCGGCGCTGGCTGCCCCGGTGGCCGAGCGTGAGCAGCGCAGGCTGAGCGAGGACCACCACGGGTCGGAGTCCGTGCAACTGGCCACGCACGTGGACGGGCTGCGCGCCGCGGGCTTCGCGGAGATCGGCACCCTCTGGCAGCGCGGCGAGAACCGCATCCTGGCCGGCGTTCTCGGCTCCTGAGCGCCCGGAGCGGGTCCCGGACCATGATCGGGGTGCACGTGCGCTGCCGGCGGCGCATAACGCACCCCGCTGATGGGGCGAGGGCCGCCTGTCGGCGTGATGGGCGAGGCCCGGGTAGGAGGCCGCGGCGTGTTGTCCGGCGGGACCCGTCCTCGTGGAAACTGCGATCTCCCGCTAACGTTCGTGTTGACGCTGCGCGGGCCGCAGACCCGCTTCACTGTGGAGGCGCGCCATGGAAACGCCACTCAGCCCGCTCGAGTTCGCCCGCCGCACCCGCCGGCTGCACGGCCACCGCGAGGGTGTCGTGGACGGGGATCTGCGGCTGACCTATGAGCAGTTCTTCGATCGCTGCGACCGGTGGTCATCCGCGCTGCAGCAGCTCGGCGTGGCCCCCGGCGACCGGGTGGCGACGATCGCGCCGAATACCCACGCCCAGCTGGAGGCGTTCTACGCGGTGCCGCAGATCGGCGCCGTGCTGGTGCCGATCAACTACCGGCTGACCCCCGAGGACTTCGTCTACATCATCAACCACTCCGGGGCCAGCGTGGTCTGCGTGGACGCGGACTACCTGGACGCCGTGGATTCGGTCCGGGACCAGCTCCCCGGTGTCCGGCACTTCGTCGCGTTCGAGGGCGCCCGGGACGGCTGGCTCGACTACGAGGCGGCCATCGCCGCCGCGAGCCCCGACTTCACCCGCGCGGACGTGGACGAGCGGGACCTCCTCACGATCAACTACACCAGCGGGACCACGGCGCGGCCCAAGGGCGTGATGATCACCCACCGCAACGCGACGATGAACTCGATCGGCACCCTGCTGCACCTGCCGATCCCGGTGGGCGAGCGGTACCTGTGGACGCTGCCGATGTTCCACGCGAACGGCTGGACCTTCACCTGGACGGTGACGGCCGCCGCGGCGACCCACGTCTGCCTGCGCAAGGTCGAGCCGGCCGCGGTGTTCCGGCTGATCCGCGAGGAGAACGTGCGGCCGCCTGTCCGCCGCGCCCACCGTGCTGATCTCGCTGGCCAACGCGCCCGCCGGGGTGCGCGGCGAGGTGCTGCCCGGCGTGGTCGTGATCACGGCCGGGGCGCCCCCGGCGGCGGCGACCATCGAGCGGCTGGAGGGGGAGTTCGGCTGGGACGTCACCCAGGTCTACGGCCTCACCGAGACGGCGCCGTTCATCACGGTCTGCGCCCCGCTGCCCGAGCACGAGGAACTCAAGCCCGCCGACCGGGCGGAGGTCAAAGGCCCGGCAGGGAGTCGAGCTGCTGACCTCGGGTGAGCTGCGGGTCGAGGACGCGGACGGCGAGGAGGTCCCGGCGGACGGGCAGACGCTGGGCGAGATCGTGGTCCGCGGGAACGTCGTCATGTCCGGGTACTACCACGACCCGGAGGCCACCGAGCGGGCCATGGGCGACGGCTGGTTCCACACCGGCGACGCGGCCGTGGTGCACCCGGACGGCTACGTCGAGATCCGCGACCGGATCAAGGACGTGATCATCAGCGGCGGCGAGAACATCTCGTCCGTCGAGGTGGAGGGGACGCTGCTGCGTCACCCGGCGGTCCAGGAGGCCGCGATCGTGGGGCTGCCGGACGAGCGGTGGGGGGAGACCCCGCAGGCCTTCGTCGTGCTGCGGGACGGCCAGACCGCGACCGAAGACGAGATCATCGCGTTCGCCCGGGAGCGGCTGGCTCACTTCAAGGCCCCGCGCGGGGTGACGTTCGTCACCGAGCTGCCGAAGACCGCCACCGGGAAGATCCAGAAGTACGTCCTCCGCTCCGGCGCCCCTAACCTGGCCCCCCAGTAACCAGGCCTGCCAGAGCACGGTACCGGCCGCCAGCACGGGCCTGCCAGTCACGGGCCGAGACGGGCCGGACACCCTCAGGCGGCGAACTCCTGCAGGCCTGCCGCGATGTCCGAGGTCATCAGCCTGCCCCTGACCAGGTCGTACATGAACTGGAACGCCGCTTCCTCGTCGAGCGGCTCGGCCAGCGGGTGGCCGTTCACGCCGAGGAAGAACCACGTCGCGTTCCAGGTGAGCCGCTTGTTCCCGTCCACCAGCGCGTAACTGTGGCCCAGCGACTCCATCAGCGCGGCCGCCTTGTCCCAGATGCCGGGGAACAGCTCCCGGCCGTCCTCGGTCTGCTGCGGCCGGGCCAGCGCCGCGTGCAGGTCGGCGAAGTCACGGACCCGGGCCGGGCCGCCGGTGACCAGGCGGGCCACCTCCAGCGCGTCGTCGACGGTCAGGAACTCGGTGACGGGATCAGGCACGGAACCAGTCATGGGCTGGTCACAAAGCCAGGCGCTGGTTCAGGGCCCCGCTGATCCGGACCACCCGGGTCAGGACGTCGTGGCGCAGCTGGTCCTCAGCCGGTACCGGGCCGGCCTGAGCGTCGCGGGGGTGTTCCCGCCCGCCGTTGCTCCCGTTCCCGGCACCGCGTCTGGAGCGGCCCGAATTCGTGGTCCGGCAGCGATTCGTGGAGCGTCTTCTTATCCACACAGAGCATCATGGCATCAGTCCGGGCTATCCCGGCAGGTCGGCCCGGGATGGACTGAATCACCCCGCGGTCAGCTGGCCAGGTCAGGTGCCGCCAGGTCAGGCCCGCCGGTCAGGCGCCGCCGGGGTTGGGCACCGCCCGCCGCGGGTCGAGCAGCCCGGGGTCGGTCGCCATGAACACGTCGGAGTCCCCGTGGCGCCAGCCCGGCCGCGAACAGCGGGCGCACCGCGGGATGCGGGCCGGGCAGGCAGACCCGGGCCCGGCCGTCCGGGGCCTTCAGGCTGGCCAGCACGGCCAGCACCGCGTCCCCGGCCGGGACGTCCGGTGCGGTCGCGAGGTGGACCAGGCCGTACTCCGCCCCGTGCCCGGCGGCCGTGCCCGCCGCGGCCAGCTCACCGTGCCAGAAGGCCCGCACCGGCTGCCCGTGCGGCCGGGCCGCCCAGGCCCGGTGGTCGGCGGACCGGTCCACCCCGGTCCAGCGCTGCTCCGCCGCCGCCACCTCGGCCGCGGCAGGCCGGCGCCACCGTCCAGCCGTCCGGCGCCCGCACCGCGGCCACGTCGCCGGTCAGGTACAGCAGCGGCCACCACGCGTCCAGGCCGAACCGGGTGTACAGCGGCAGCGCGTGCGCATGCTGGCTGCTGAACGTCATCCGGCGCGGCACGGCCCCGTCCGGCCACAACTGGCTGAGGATCGCCCGGCCGCAGCCCCGCCCGTGCGTCCCCGGGTGCACGAACAGGTCACACAGCATGCTGACCGCGGCCGGGCCGTCGCCGATCAGCCGGGTGGCGCCGAAGCCCGTGACGGCCCCGTCCCGCCCGGCGACCAGCAGCGTGCCGTGCTCCAGCAGGTACGCCAGGTAGGCCGGATCCGATCCGGCCCACTCCTCGTCCTGGCCGGTGGCCACCGCGACCTTCGCGATGGCCGGGAAATCGCCCGGGGTGGCGGGGCGGACCGTGATCGTGCTCATGCCGTGGTCTCCGTCATGACGTGGACAGCGGTTGTCGTCGCGGATTCTGTCAAGAGGCCTCGGCCGCTGTCAGTCGTCCAGCGCCCCGTCTAGTCGTCCAGCATCTGGACGAACATCCGCGACCCGGTCGGCGCGATCTTCTGGTAGTCGGCCGCGGTGGCCTGGCCTTCGGGGGAGCCGAGCGCGGCGTTCATCGCCCCCTGGTCGGCGAAGTACAGCTCGGCGATCCGGTAGAAGGTCTGGCCGCCGCCGTCGAGGGCCGCGGTGAGCTGCCCGGCCTCGGCGCGCTGCAAGCCCGGGCAGCGCCGCCACCAGCGGCATGTGCACGCCGAGGTAGTGCTCGTCGAACGCGGCCGGGTCGTCGGGCTGGGTGTAGAGGACTACGAGTTTGACCGTCATCCCCGCACCGTACCTCCCCCAGCCAGCCAAGTCAGGCTCCGCCGAGGACGGCGGGGCTACCCGGAGGCTGGCTGAGCGGGCTCCGCTGTGCAGGCGGCGATCCCAGACCGCCATGACCAGGCCAGGGTCGCCGATGGCCAGGGCGCTGGCGAGGTGGACGGCGTCGGCGCCCCGCAGCGCGTGCGAGCGGGCTAGCCGGCCTGCGTGCTGCTCGACGGCCGCGGTGAGCTCCACCGGTCGGGTAGCGGCCCAGTACTCATCCCACATCTGCTCCGCGGCGTTCACTCCTGCTCGGGTGAGATCGTGGTCGCGGTCGGCAGCGGCCAGCGCCGCGCGCACTTCGGGGTAGGCCAGCCGGCTGGCCACGGCAGCGTCACATCCGTCCCACAGTTCGGCCGCGAGGTCGCTTCCTGGCTCTTCGGTGAGCAGCTTCACGAATGCGCTGGAATCGAAATAGACCAGCGGCACTGGTCAGCGCCGGTCGTCGCTGACGATGTCAGACAGGGGACGCCGCGGGCGCGGCCTGGGGCGCCCGGTCGCGGCCGGGCGCTGAGCGGATCTCGGGCCGGCTGATCACTCCCTCGGCGGTCAGCCGCTCCAGCGTGGCCGTGGTGTTCAGGCCCATCAGCCGGGCGACCGGCACGCCTCGGTCGGTGATGACGACCTCATGACCACTGCGCGCTTGATCGAGCCAGAGGCTGAGGTTAGCCCGCAGCTCGGTGATCGCGACATCCATAGCTCCAAGTGTACACTCTGATGAATATCAAACTGTACATTTCCCGGCCGCCAGGTCACCAGGCCTGGGGGTGAAGTCCTGCGAGACAGCAGCTGGCGCCGCCGGCCGGGTGCTGGCAGACTGGGATGATGGCTGCCACCCCCCTGGCTGGTCCTGCGGCTGCGGCCGCGAACGGCATCGCTGCGGCCCTCCCCGGCCCGGCTACGGAGCCTCCGCCGCACCGCCCGCGATCCCGCCCAGGCCCTGGCCGAGCCCTGTGTGGTGCTCAAGGTGGGCGAGATCGTGCTCAAGGGCGGCAACCGGCACCACTTCGAGCGCATCCTGCAGGAGAACATCCGCCGGGCCGTCCGGGACCTCGGCGTCGGCGTGCGGCTCTGGAACCGCAACGGGGTCATGGTGCTCCGCCTGACTGGCCAGCACGGGCCAGGCCAGCACGGGGCCGGCGAGCACGGGTCTGGCGGGCACGGGCGGCGACCGGGCCGGCCGCGGAGGCGGCCATGGACCGGGTGGCCGAGCGGGTCAGCTCGGTGATGGGCATCGCCCGGGTGTGCCGGGCCGCCCGGGTGGCCAAGGACCCCGACGCGGCCATCGACACCGCGGTCGCGATGGCGGCCGGCCGGACCGGGTCGTTCGCGGTCCGGGCCCGCCGCCGCGACAAGCGCTTCCCGCTGACCTCGGCCGAGCTGAACCGGGAGATCGGCGCCCGCGTCCAGCAGGCCTACGGCTACCCGGTCAACCTGTCCCATCCCGACCTGACCATCGTCGTCGAGGTGGACCAGCACGAGGTGTTCGTCTACACCGACGGCGGCCCGGGCCAGGGCGGGCTGCCGGTCGGGATGAGCGGCCGCGCGCTGGTGCTCATGTCCGGCGGGATCGACTCCCCGGTGGCCGCGTACCGGATGATGCGCCGCGGGCTGCGCTGCGACTTCCTGCACTTCTCCGGGATGCCGCTGACCGGCCCCGAATCCGTGTACAAGGCGTACGGGCTGATGTACCAGCTGGACCGGTTCCAGGGCGACTCGCGGCTGTACGTGGTCGCGTTCGGCAAGGCCCAGCGGCGGCTGGCGTCCTCGGGTGCGAGCCGGCTCCAGATCGTGGCGCAGCGCCGGCTGATGCTCAAGACCGGGGAGGTGCTGGCCCGCCGCCTCGGCGCGGCCGCGCTGGTCACCGGCGACTCGCTCGGCCAGGTGAGCAGCCAGACGCTGGCCAACCTCACCGCGCTGGACGACGCGGTGTCGCTGCCGGTCCTGCGGCCGCTGATCGGCCACGACAAGATCGAGATCATCGACGAGGCGCGCCGGATCCGCTACCCTGGCCCTGTCCGAACTGCCCGATCAGGACTGCTGCACGCTGCTGACCCCGCGCCAGGTCGAAACGCAGGCCCGCATCGAGGACCTGCGCCGGATCGAGGCCCGGCTGGACGCGGGTGACCTCGCTGAGGAACTGGCCGCGATCGCGCAGGAATACCGGCCCGAGCACTCCTGACTTCGTCAGGATCCGCAACGAGACCAGGCGCGGGGCCAGTGCCCCGCGCCTGGTTAACCGGCGGTTTGCTAGCCGACCGGGGCGGGCTCGGTGGCGCGGTCAGCGGCCGGGCGGGTGTCCCGCGGCGGGGTCAGCGTCCGGCCCATCAGCGGCGGCAGGTGCGCGGCCACGCTGGCCAGCTCGCGGATGTCGGCGTCGAGCAGAGCCTGGTCGCCGTCGCACATCGCCAGCTTCGGCTCCGGGTGCACGTCCACGATGATGCCGTCCGCGCCGACCGCGATGGCGGCCCGGGTCAGCGGCAGCACCAGGTCACGGCGCCCGCCGGAGTGCGACGGGTCCACGATGACCGGCAGGTGGCTCAGCCGCTGCGCCACCGGGACGGCGCTGATGTCCAGCGTGTTCCGGGTCGCGGTCTCGAACGTGCGGATGCCCCGCTCGCACAGCACGATGTCGAGGTTGCCGCGCTGGGCGATGTACTCCGCCGCCATCAGCCACTCCTCGATAGTGGCGCTGAAGCCGCGCTTGAGCAGTACCGGCTTGCGGGCCTCGCCGACCGCCTGGAGCAGCGCGAAGTTCTGCATGTTCCTGGTGCCGACCTGCAGCATGTCGGCGTAGGAGGAGACCAGGTCCACGCTGCGGGGGTCGATGACCTCGGTGACGACCGGCAGGCCGGTCTCCTCGCGCACGTCGGCGAGGATCTTCAGGCCCGCCTCGCCCAGTCCCTGGTACGCGTACGGCGAGGTCCGCGGCTTGAACGCGCCACCGCGCAGCAGCGAGGCGCCCGCGGCCTTGGCCATCCGGGCCGCGGTCAGGGTCTGCTCCGGGGTCTCCACCGCGCACGGGCCCGCGATCACGGTCATCGTGTCCGGGCCGATGGGTACCCCGCCGACCTCGACGACCGAACGGTGCGGGTGGTGCTCCCGGCTGACCAGCTTGTAGGGCACCGAGATCCGGACCACGTCGAGCACCCCCGGCCTGCTCCTCAGGTTGAGCGAGCCGAACTGGTCCACGTCGCCGACCAGGCCGACAATGGTGCGCGAGACGCCCCGGGTCACGAAGGCCTCACCGCCCGCATCGCGCACCACATCGACGATTCCGTCCACGTCCGCCTGCGTGGCCTCCGGGGCCATGACCACAACCATTGGGTCCTCTTCTCTCGGTGCCGCGGCGGTTACCGCGGCAGTTACCGCGGCACCGCTGCTGGTGCCGCGACTGGTGGTTCCGGTACCGGGGCCGGGGCCGTTCACGAGAAAGCCCCGGGCCTGCGGCCCGGGGCTTTCTGGAAGTCGCTCGCGTCAGCGCAGAGTCTGGCGGGCGACCGTCCGATTGCCGGGCCGGTAGCCATACCAAAACCAAAACTGCTGACGCATGGGAGGTAGCCTAGCGCATCCATGGTGGGCGGGTCCGGCGGGTGCCGGATACCCCAGGGTGTTACCGGGCGCGGAGGCGGACGAGAGTGGCGACGTCGGCGGCGTGGGCCGCCTTCGGGCCGGGGGTTTCGACCACGAACGGCACGCCGGCGGCGGCCGGGTGGCGGAGCAGGGCGGCGAAGGGCCGCTCGCCGATCTGGCCCGCGCCGATGTTCTCGTGCCGGTCCCGGCGCGACCCGCACGGGTCCTTGGAGTCGTTGGCGTGCACCAGCCGGAGCCTGCCCGGTTCCGCCCAGGACCGCGGCCAGCTCGTCCAGGGCCGCGGCCGCGCCGCCCGGGGCGGCGAGGTCGGTCCCGGCCGAGAACGCGTGGCAGGTGTCCAGGCACACACCCGCCCGCGGATGCCAGCCGAGCATCTCCAGGTACGATCCCAGGTCCGCGGGGGAGGTGCAGAGCAGCTGGCCCTGGCCGGCCATCGGCTCGAGCAGCAGGTCCGGGCCATCGGCCGGGATCGAGTCCAGCACCGGCAGCAGGCAGTCCCGCGCGTGCAGCATGGCCTTCTCCCGGTCGCCGCCGGCCGCCGAGCCGGTGTGCACCACGACGCCGCGGGCCCCGATCGCCGCGCCGCGGCGCAGCGAGTGGCGCGATCGAGGCCACGGAGCGATCCCGGATCACCGGGTCCGCGGAGCCCACGTTGATCAGGTACGGCGTATGCACGAACACCGGCAGGGCCGCCTCGGCCAGCCGGTCGCGGATCGCGTCCGCCTCACGGGCCTGCTGCGCCAGGTCACCGGCGGGCAGGGCCCAGGAGCGGGGGTTGGACACGAACACCTGGATGGCCTCGGCGCCGATGTCCGCGGCGTAGCGCAGCCCGGCCGCGAAGCCGCCGGCCACGGGGACGTGCGCCCCCACCCTCGGCGGCCCGGGCCGCGGGCCGGGCCGGGCGGGAAGGAGTTCAGGCACGTGTCGTCCGGGCGTACAGGGCGTCGTTCTTGCCGTCCTTGTACACCCGGGTGAAGTGGTTCCAGAAGTAGGAGTGGAGGGCGGGTGTCCAGGCGATGCGCCGCTTGTTGAACCGCAGGGACAGCCAGACGTACTGGGCGTGCCGGAACGCGCTTTGCCAGGTGCTGTTGACCGCCGGGAACCGGGCCGCCCCGGAGGTGGCGTCCCGGCCGTGGCCCAGCGCGTAGTCCGTGCCGATCGCGTCGACCATCTCCGAGCAGCCGGGCACGCTGGAGTAGAAACGGTCCGCGGCGATGAGGAAGGACGCCTGGTCGCTGAGGACACACGCGCCGGGAGGCACGATGCGCTGCACGGCCCGCAGCGCGGCCGGGCTGACCCGCGGCGTCACGTTCAGGTCCGACTGTCCCTGCTGCACGGCCAGGATCACCACGCCGACGGCGGCCAGGCCCACCACGGCCCACTGCGCCCAGGTGCCGGGGCTCCGCTGGCTCGCGGGTGCCTCGATGCCGCCGGTCTGCAGGGCGCCGGCCAGCCGCCCGGCGGCCAGCCCGATGGACAGGCCCAGGAACGGCGCCAGGAACGCGGGGAAGTGCAGGAAGAACTGGGCGTACCAGAGGAACGCCACCACCACCAGCGTGCAGGTCGCGACCGCGAACCAGTCCAGGCCGGTCAGCGGCTGCCCGCTGATCCGCCAGGCCGCGATGAACGCCGCTACCACGAAGACCACGATGATCAGCGCGGCGATGAGCGTCCCGGTGCCGCCGAGGTGCAGCAGCTGGCCGATCCCGCTCATCAGCCGCAGCCGCTTGTGCACCGGGGTCCGGGTGGGCACGACCCGGAACACCTGGGCCGCGAAGAAGCTGTTGTAGAACCGGCGCGGGGCGGTCGCCGCGAACGGGATGACCGGGACGCAGAAGCCGATCGCCACCCCGGCCACGAAGAGCGCGGCCCGGCGGATCTCCCGGGCCAGCAGCACCGCGATCACCACGACCGGGATGATGGCCCACACTTCGACCGCGCCGGCGAAACCGAACGCCACCCCGCCCCACAGCAGCCGCCGGCTGCTGCGGGCCAGCTGGTCACGGTCCAGCACGGTCACGGCACCGACCAGGCAGAACAGGGTCAGCCAGGGCTCGAGCAGCACGGTGTGCGCGGCGACCAGGCTGCCCGGGAAGATGGCCAGCACACCGCAGGACAGGGCCACGGCGAGCGGGCCGCGATGCCGGGCCAGCAGGCCGACCAGCACGATCCCCGCGGAACTCGCCGCGACGGTCAGGATGCGCCCGGCCGCCATGCCCCAGGCCGTGCCGGTGACCTGGGCCAGCAGCGCGGCCGGGGTCATCAGCAGCGTGATGCCCGGCGGCTGCACGATGATGAAGTCGCGGTACGGCAGCGCGCCGTGGACCAGGCGCAGGGCGCTGCCGAAGTACGGCCCGTCGTCATACTGCGTGACGCCGAGCAGGTATCCGGGGCGGCTCAGCAGGAACAGGCGCAGCCCCAGGCCGATCACGGTGAAGCCGGTGATGATCAGGGCGACGGGGGAGAGCCAGCCGCGGCGGCCGGCCGGCCCGGGAGGCCCGGTGGTGTCGCGGCTCGACGACCCGTCGGCGGCCGGCGTCACCTTGGTTCCGCTCACTGCTGGCCACTTCCTGCATGAGTGTGATGAACAGGCGGCCACAGTATCGCAACGCACCACGAGCCGGTCCAGATCGGCGGACACTGCCCGCCGGCCGGGGCGCGTTCCGGCCGGTGCTGCGTCCGGCCGGGCCGGAGCCTAAGAATGGCTGGCGAGCTGGGTGGGCTTGGTCACGGCGACCGAGGTGCCATGCCGCCGGACCCGGACCTTGACCATCGGGATCGCCTGGCCGCGGAACACGTAACGGTCCCCGAGCTCGCGGGCCAGCCGGGTGTGCATGATCTCCGCGTGGAAGCCGTCCGGGGTCAGTGCCCAGGTCAGGCCCAGGGTCAGGCGTCCCACGGCGGTCGCGTCGAAGTCGTGGACCGACAGGGCGATGGGCTGGCCGGGCAGCTTCCGCACGATCTGCCGGGACGCGGCCCTCGTCGCGGCCATGGCCGGGTCGCTGGTCACGTCGCGAACGGTCTGTCCCTGCAGCGACAGGGCCAGGATCGCGCCTGCCGCGACCAGCGCCGTGGCCGCGAGACCCGCCAGCAGCCCGGCGCCGGGGACCGGCCCGCCCGGCCAGCCGCGTCGTGGCCAGCTGGCGCAGGACCAGCCGCCCGGTGAGCACGGCCCAGCTGCCCACCACCAGCCAGCTCAGCACGCCGATGGGGAACAGCATCACGATCAGGTAGCCCAGCGTGTTCAGGCTGGTGTTATGCACCGGGATCCCGGAGTACGTGACCAGCGACCCGAGGCTGATCACCAGGGTCACGACGGCCAGGGCCGCCGAGCGGCCGGCACCGGAGCGGGCACACCGCCATGACCGCGGCCACGGCCAGCAGGACCAGCACCGCCACCGCGAACCCGGCCGGCCGGTGACTGATCATCTGGTAGATCGCCGTGGGCTGCATCGACGACTTCCACCAGATCGGCACCGGCTGCACCGCGGCGGACAGGGCCTTGAGGCTGAATGCCCCGCCGGTCCGCGGCCCGGTCGTGGCGCCGCTGCTGCGCAGCAGCAGACCCAGGTTCCCGTCCGGGGAGGTGTACTGCTGGATGAGCGGGGCGCTCCAGCACGCGGCCCCGGCGATCAGGCCAGCCAGCGCCCACCAGTAGCTCAGCCGGCCGCGGATGCTGTCCGCCAGGCCGACGATGAGGGCCAGGACGGCCAGGACGCCGGACGGCACGGTGAACATCAGATGGGCCTGGGCCGCGATCGACGCCGTGATGACCAGCGCCGGCCACCAGCCCCGGTGCCCGGACATGACCGCCCAGGCGGCCGCGAGCGCCGCGATGAAGAACACCATCCCGAACCAGGGATTCCAGCTCGGGGTGACGGCGATGCCCGGCATCCACAGCGTCAGGCCGACGATGAGCCCGCTCGCGCACAGCCCGCCGGCCGCGCCGAGTACCGACCAGGCCGCCTCGACCGCGAGCGAGCAGGCCACCAGGCAGAAGAGGGCGGCGCCCCACAGCACCCCGTGCGTCGTGTCGAGATGGACCGGGATGGCCAGCAGCCAGTACTCCAGCGGGCCCGGGTCGAACACCCCGTGGGCCAGCCGGGTGGCCTGGCCGACCATCGGGCCCTGCGCCGTCAGCGAGTTCCACGACCGGAGCGCGATGGCCGCCTCGTCGCCGACCGGCCGCCAGCCGCCGCGGATGAGACGCGCCGGGCCGAGGACGAAAGGCAGCCACGCGGCCAGGTGCGCGACGGCGCGAAGCGCGGTCAGCCGGCCGGGACGGCGGAACACGGTCGCTCGGCGGATTCTCAGCAGGGCCTTCTTCGGCTCAGGCCCCTTCACTCAGAAGCGGGCGCAATCACGGGGGCGCGGTCATATTAGTGCATTGACGACATTTGCCCGGACCGAAGCAGCGCTAA
>CAVUKT010000066.1:0-27933 GCA_963742055.1 uncultured Actinomycetes bacterium
TGCGGCCGAAGTCCATGGCGACGGTGGTCGTGGTCTTGTTCTCCACCCCCTGCCAGGTCGTCGTGGCCCACCCCCGCGCTGGTCAGGGCTTCCTCGGTGCGCAGCGGCCGGACCTCGCTGATCGCGCCGACCAGCGTGGTCTTGCCCGCGCCGAAACCACCCGCAACGAGGATCTTGAACGTCGCGAGCGGGCCCTCCGGGCCGGGATCAGAGAGCCCGGAGCCCATGCAGCACCTCCCGCAGCAGCTGGGCGCTGGGCTTCTGGCCGGCCGGGCGGCCCGGCAGCACCTTGATCCGGCCCTGCTGGATGAGGTCGGCGAGCAGCACCCGGATCACGCCGATCGGCAGCCCGATGTCGGAGGCGACGTCAGCCACGGTGGCGGGGCGCCGGCACAGGTTCAGGATCCGCCGGTGCTCGGGGCTCAGCCCGAACTGGTCAGCAGGCTCAGCCGGGCGGCCGGAGGCCACGACGACCGCGATCAGGTCGAGCACCTCGCCGTCGGCGGGCTCGGTCCGGCCGCCGGTCACGCGCGTAGGGGCGCACGACCGGGTCAGAGTCCCGGTCGACCCACTTGCCACCCACCCCCATCGCGGACTCAGTCCACCGTGAGGTGGCTGGCCGGGAACCGCGGCCGGGCGGCCAGGTGGGGTCCGGCCCGCTTCACCAGCATCGCCATCTCGTAGGCGACGAGGCCGGCGTCGGCGCTCGCTGGGCACAGGACGGCCAGGCAGCTGCCGTGACCGGCGGCGGTGATGAACAGCAGGGCCTGCTCCAGCTCGATGATGGTCTGGCGTACCTCGCCGACCCCGAAGTGCTGGCCCGCGCCGCTGGCCAGGCTCTGCATCCCGGCCGCGAGCGCGGACAGCCGCTCGGCCTCGTCCCGGCGCAGACCGGTGGAGGAGGCGATGGCCAGCCCGTCCCGGGACAGGATCACGGCCTTCCGGAAATGCTCCACCCGGCTCGCGAGGTCGTCGAGCAGCCAGCCCAGGTCCTGACCGGTCCCGGTGGCTTCCTGCTCCTCCATCACGCCTCCTCGCTGTCGGGGGCGGGGGATCCGGTGCGTCTTGGCAGCGGCGGGGCAGCCGTATCCGGTGGCTCGGGCAGGTCGTCCTGGCGTCCGCGCCGCCACCCCGTCTGCAGGGACGCCGCGAGGTCGCGGGCCTGCTCCGGAGCTACGGCCGTCGGGCGCGGCGCCGGGCTCGCGGCCGGCCGGCCGGTGGCGAGGCTGTCCCGCAGATGCGGGGACAGGCTGGCCTGCCGGGTGCGGTGCGGCAGCCGCGCCGGGGTGCGCCGCCGGCCGGGCTCCCCGGCACGGCTCCCGGTCACCGGCGGCCCGGTGACCGGCTGCCCGGTGCCCGGCGTGCCCGGTGCCCGGCTGGCGGCCGGCCGGCGGGCCGGCGCGGTGGCACCGTGGCTGGCGTGTGCACTGCTCGGCGGTGCGGCCCGGTGGCTGGCTGGGCGGCCGTTAGCTGGCTGCGCCCCGTTGCCCGGCTGCGGCGGTGCCGGACGGCTGTGCGGTGCCGGCTGGCGGTGCGGTCTCCGGCGCTGCGGCATGGTCCCTGGCTGGTCGGTAGCGGCCAGCGGCGGCTGGAGCCCGCGCCGGCCGGTCAGCGCGAGGGCGGCACCGGAGCCGAGGTCCAGCGCGGCGGGCCGGCCGGTGGCCCGGCGCGCCGCGGGCAGCGCGCTCGTGCCCGGGGACGCCGACGCCGACACGAGCACGATGATGCTGGTGGGCAGCAGCACGATCGCGGTGGTGCCGCCGTACGGGGACTGCCGCAGCGAGACCCGGACGCCATGGCGGGCGGCCAGCTTCGCGCCCACGAACAGGCCGAGCCGGTCCGCGTTGGCGAGGTCGAAGTCGGGCGGCTGGGCGAGCTGCTGGTTGATCTCGGCGAGCTGGGCGGGCTCGATGCCCAGCCCGCGGTCGTCGATCTCGACGGCGAACCCGTTGGCCACGCGTTCCGCCCGGACCTCGACCCGCGTTCCCGACGGGGAGAACATGGTCGCGTTCTCGATCAGCTCGGCCAGCAGGTGGATCATGTCCGCGACGGCGGGGGCGGCCACCGCGTCCTCGGACGCGGTGAGCACCGTGACCCGGCGGTAGTCCTCGACCTCCGCCATGGCGGCCCGGATGACGTCGATGATCGGCACCGGTTCGGTCCAGGACCGGCCGGGCGCCGCCCCGGACAGGATGGCCAGGCTTTCCGCGTGGCGGCGCATCCGGGTGGTGAGGTGGTCGAGCGCGAACAGGTCGGCCAGCGCCGCGGAGTCGGGCGCCTTGTGCTCCAGCGCGTCGATCAGCCGGAGCTGCCGCTGCAGCAGTGACTGGTTGCGCCGGGCCAGGCTCACGAACACCTGGCGGAGGCCGTCGCGCAGCCCGGCCTCGCCGGCCGCCGCCCCGACGGCGGTCTGCTCCAGGCTGCCGACCGCCGCGAGGGCCCGGGCGATCTCCGCGTTCTTCGGCCGCGGCCGGGACTGCGGCTGCTGCGGGGCGCTGGCCGGGGTCTCCCCGCTGCGCAGCCGTTCCAGCAGCTGCGGCAGCTGCTCGTCCGCGGAGCGCTGGGCCGTGCGTGGCCAGTGCGGCGATATCCCGCGACAGCTTGTAGGAGAAGCGGCCCATCAGAATGACGCAGACCAGGCCGACGAGGAGGCCCGCACCCACCAGGATCGTTAATTCGACGACCTCACGGTGATCCGGGCGACCAGAAGCCATGCCCGCCCAGCGATCTGCCCAGCACCGCGCCCGCCGCCAGCGCCCAGAGCAGGATCAGGCAGGTGGCCGGGATGGCGACGGTGGAGGTGAAAGTGAACCTGATCGTCCGGCGCGGGGCTTCTGGCTGGGTGCCCGCCGAGCTGGATTTGCCCATCTGGTCACTCCTGGATCGATCCCGTGCCCCGGAATCCCGTCACTGCCGACCGGACGCTACCGTAGGCGCCCTATCCTGTGTCATTAAGCACCAATTGTCATCGCGCTTCACCGAATTGCTGGGCGGTTAGCCGGACTGTTACGCCGCGTCCGGTCCGGCCTCAGCGGGCTGGCCCTGCCCGGCGAGGGGCTCAGGTCACGCCGATAGCGTCCAGCTTCTCGCCGATGTACTCGTGCGCGATGACGGGCGGGAAACTGGTCCGGCCGATGGGCGCGGGCAGTGACTCCACCACGGCGTCGTGGTTGGCCTCGTAGAAGAAGATCAGGGAGAGCAGGTCCTCGTCCGGCGCCTCGGCCTGCGGCGGGAGCACGCGGTGCCGGGTGGACCGCCAGCGGTCACCGGTCCAGCGGGCGAGCAGGTCGCCGATGTTGACGGTGAGCGCGGCCGGGTCATACGGCGCGTCAATCCAGGTCCCGTCGAGCGTATAGATCTGCAGGCCGCCGCGGCCGGGCTCGCGGTCGAGCACGGTGACGGTGCCGAAGTCGGTGTGCGGGCCGATCCGGTACTGCCCGGGTTCCGGGAGGCGGGCCGGATCGGCGGGCGGGTACCAGTTCAGGTTCACCCCGTACGTGGGGTGATCCAGGAATGGCGGGAAGAAAGCGGCGGGAAGGCCCAGGGCCACCGCGCACAATGACATCAGCTCGTCCGAAAGCGCATGCATCCGGCTGATGTAGTCGGTGACCACCGGGCGCATCTGCGGGACCTCGGCGGGCCAGACGTTGGGCCGGAACCAGCGCGCGTCGATCCCGGCATTACCGGTGGGCTGGTCGGCGGCGAGCGAGAACGATTCCTTCAGGTCCGGTGGCGTGGCGGTGCCCTCGGCGTACCCGTTGGCCTCCGCGCCGGGCGGGATCCAGCCGCGGCCGCCCACCGCGATCGCGTACCGGGCCTTGACCGCGGCGGGCAGGGCGAAGAACTCCCGGGCCGTGGCGCGGGTCTGCGCGCGCACCGCCGCGGGCACCCGGTGCCCGGTGATGAGCAGGAATCCCGACGAGCACAGGGCCTCGTCCACCTGCCGGGCCACCCCGGCGCGATCTCTGGCGCCGCCGTCGAACCAGGGCGCCAGGTCGATGACGGGGACGGTCGGGGGCACGGCATCGGTCCTTCCGGTCGCGGGCTACGGTCTCCGGTCAGCGGTCGGTCAGCGGTCGGTCAGCGGTGCTCGGTCAGCGGTTGGCCACGGCCTGGCCCATCTGGCGGACGATCGCCTGGAGGATCGGCCAGGGGGTGGCGAAGTTGAGCCGGACGTGGCCTTTCCCCGCCTCGCCGAACGCGGGCCCGTCGTTGACCAGCACCGACCCCTTGTCCAGGAAAAACTCGCCGGGGCTGTCACCCAGACCCAGCTCGCGGCAGTCCAGCCAGGCCAGGTACGTGCCTTCCGGGGGCTGGTAGCGGATCCCGGGAAGGTGCTCGGCGAGCAGGTCCCCGAGCAGCATCCGGCCCGTGTCGAGGTAGGCCAGCACCTCCGCGAGCCAGTCCTGGCCCGCGGTGAACGCCGCGATGTTGGCGTGCACGCCGGGGGTGCTCGCGCCGTGCTCGATGAGCCGGCCTGCCTCCGCCCAGAGCTCGCGGTCCGCCTCGTTGCTCAGGATGAACTGGGCGCACTTGAGGCCGGGCAGGTTCCAGCCCTTGGAGGCGGAGGTCGCGGTGAGGGTGTGCCCGGCGGTGACCTCGCTGAGCGAGGCGTAGGGGATGTGCCGGTGCCCCGGGTAGACCAGGGGCGCGTGGATCTCGTCGGCGAACACGCGGCCGCCGTGGCGCTCGACAACCTCGCTCACGCCGGCCAGTTCGGCCTGGGTGTACACCCGGCCCATCGGGTTGCAGGGGTTGCACAGGATGAGCAGGTGGCCGCCCGCGCGGAAGGCGGCGTCGATGCCATCCAGATCGAGCACGGCCCGGCCGCCGACCGTGGTCATCGGCACCTGGATGATCTTCCGGCCCAGCAGCGGCGGCACGGTCAGGAACGGCATGTAGGCCGGGGTGGGCAGGATCACGGGGCTGTCCGGGCGGGAGAAGAGGGTGATCGCCGCCTCGAGGCCCTTGATGACGTCGGGCAGCGGGCGGATCCAGTCCGGGTCCACCGCCCAGCCGCTCCGGTCAGCCAGCCACGCCGCGCAGGCCCCGGCCAGCTGCCGCGCCGCGAGAGGGGTGAGGTACCCGTAGTCCCGGCGGGTGATCACCTCGCGCAGCGCGTCCTCGACCGCTGGGGCCGTGCCGAAATCCATTTCGGCGACGAACGCCCCGAGCACGTCCGGGCCGGCGTAGGTCCACTTCAGGCCGCCCCGGCGGCGCAGGTCGGCGACGGTGATGCCGTTGAGCGCCTCGGCCAGCGCGGTCATCGGGGGCTGGGCCCGGCCGGAGTGGCCAGCGCGGTCGCCGCGGCGCCGGTCCAGCGATGGCAGGATCGCGCCGGGGCAGGGCCGCCGGGGAAGGGCCGCCGAGGGGAGGGCCGCCGGGGAGGTCTCCCGGAGGGAGGGCCGCCGGGGGAGGGCCCCGGTTGGCCGCCGGCCTCGGTGCGGGGCGGGACGGTACTCCGCACCGCGGGCGACCACCAGCTCCAGGTGGCTCAGGACCGAGATATCGGTCCTCGGGTCCCCGCGGACCGCAATGAGATCCGCGTCCTTGCCCGGGCTCGATCGTGCCGGTGCGGTCATCCACGCCCAGCGCCCGGGCCGCCCGCAACGTGGCTGCGTCCAGGATCTCCACGGCCGGCAGGCCCACCATAGCCAGCGCTTCCAGGCCCGAGAGGTAGGCGCCGTGCGGGCAGTTGTCGATGCCGGCATCGGTACCCGCGATGATCTGCACGCCGCCCGAATACAGTCCCATGATCACCTTTTCCAGCGCGTCGCCGAAACGCTCGCGCAACGTAAGCGCGTGCACGTTCATGGTCGGACATACGTATATGCCCGCGGCGGCGATCTCATCCACCACGGCCGGATCGAAATCCGAGCCGTACTTACGGTCCGGTCCGGCGAATGAGCAGTGCTCGATGGTGTCCACCTGCGCCGCCACGGCCTGGGTGATACCCAGCCTGCCGTGCGCGTGCGCCGCGACCCGTTTGCCGAGCCGGTGGGCCCCGTCACCACCACCCTCCAGTTCGGCCGGGCTGAACTGCGCCGACCAGGGCGGCGCGCCCTCGGTCATGAACCCGCCGGTGGACATGACCTTGACGAAGTCAGCGCCCATCTTGTGGTGCAGCCGGACCATCCGGCGCAGATCGTCCGCGGTGTCGCACTCCCCGCCCATGAACCAGCAGTGCCCACCGGTCGGGGTGAGCGGCCGGGCCGCGGTCAGCAGCCGCGGCCCCTCGGCCATCCCGCTGACGGTCGCGGCGGCGACCGCAATGTCGAGGAAGGACCGGGCGCCCAGGTCCCGTGCGGTGGTGACGCCCGCCGAGAGCAGCTCACGGGCGCTGCGCAGCATCAGAATCAGTTGCTCGGTGTCGGTTTCGGCCTCCATCCGGGCCACCGGGGTCGGGCCACCGTCGAACCCCAGATGAACGTGGGCGTCCACCAGCTCCGGCAAGAGCGTTACGTCGCCCAGGTCCACCACGTCCGGCGGGATCGGATGCTCGGCGGTCAGCGGGATCGGATGCTCGGCGGTCAGGATGTCAAGCGACCCCGCCGCGACGATCCGTGGGCCGTCCACCAGGACGCCGCCGCGGTGGATGAGCTCATTACGCGCGCCGGTCAGCAGCGCGCCCGACTGGTAAAGGCGCATGGCCAACCCCTCTGGGTGCCAGCGGGCAGCGTGGCCGGAGATCGAGTGGGGCCGGAAATTTCGCACACGAAACAATCGGCTAGCCCTGACGCTAAGACGGAGGGCAGTCCCGGTCAATGGGGCGATTCGAGACGAAACCCGGCAGTAATGCGGGCGCATATTCATTTGGCCGGAACACTACGGGCGGAAGGCAACCCGGAACACTCCCGGCGGAGGGTCTGAGCCGTCCAGGCCAGGGTGGGCCGTCTCCGGGAAAAGAAGCGGTCCGCGAGCATTTGGTAGCATCGCGACTTGCCTACCAGGGATGTGCGGCTCCTCGCGTTCAGCCCGGCCGGGACCGCCCAGGCCCAGGGGAGTGATCGGCATGAGCATGCAGCCAGCACCGGTCGCGCCAGTACCGGTAGCGGACGGGGCGGACCGGCGGGCCAGCTTGTTCACGCCGGGGCCCAGGCTGGGCTGGGTGTTCCGGGACCGTCGCCAGCTCGCTGCGCCGTTCCCCGAGCCGCGGCCCGATCTTGAGGCGATGCGGGCGGCCGCGGCGCAGCAGGCCGAGTCGGCCGAGAAGGCGTACCGGAAGATCCGCAAGTTCCTCGGGATCCCGAGCACCCTGCTGTTCGTCGTGCTGCTGCTGGCCAACGGCTGCGCGGCCAATGTCAACGGCAGCGGCCCCCCGCTGGTCAGCGACCTGATCGCCCTGGTCATCTGCGGGCCCGGCATGACGCTCACCTTTCTGCGGTGGCGGAAAGCACGGCAGGCCGCCGCCGCGGTGAGCCGGGTCGGTGACGACCACCAGCGGGCGATCGCGGCGTGGCAGCAGCGTGAGGAAGCCTGGCAGCGAGCCGAGCTGACCCGGCTGGAGGAGGTCGACGAGTGGGGCAGCGCCATGCTGCCGCCCGGCACGCTGCGAACCGACGTGTTCGGCGGGAGCCTGCGCGGCTGGCAGGCCCTGCTCACCACGCACGGAACCTCGTTGCTGGCCAGCCAGCCGGTGCTGACCGTGGACCTGACCGGCGAGGTGGTCTGCCAGGAACTCACCGACACCGCCCGGGCGGCGGGAGTGCCGACCGCCGAATGGCTGCTGCCTGCGCAGCTGGGCTCCTCGGGCGTGCTCGCCGGGCTGTCCGCCGCCCAGTTCGCCGACGCCCTGGCCGAAGCGGTGCACGTGGATGGCACGGCTGGCGCGGCCCGCGCGGAGCGGGCCGTGGACACCCGGGTCCTGGAACAGCTGCACGGCGCGCTCGGCGGGGACGTCACGCCGGGACGGCTGGCCGCGGCCGTCCGGGCCGCCCTCGGCCACGCGGATCGTCCCGCGGCGCTCAGCCCGCCCGTGCTGAGCCAGGCGGAGCAGGCGCTGATCTCGGCCGAGCTGTTCCCGCCGGAGTACCGGCGCCAGATCGAGCCGAATTTAGTACGCATCGAGGCCTTCCTGACCGCGCTCGCGCAGCACACGGATCTGGCTAACGCCGGGCAGCCTGGCCAGCCTCCGGCCACCCCCGAGCCGCCGGCCTACTACACCTGCCTGGCCCTGGAACCCGCCGCGCGCAGCGCCCGCGCCGAGGTCCTGGCCGCGCTCGCGATCCAGTGGCTGACCGTCCAGGTGACCAGCAGCAACGACCCGGCCCCGGCCGTCATCATCGTGGGCGCGGATGAGATCAGCCGCCCGCACCTGGAGCGGCTGGCCGGCGCGTGCGAGCGGCGCGGCGTTCCGCTGACGCTGCTGTTCCGCCATCTGCGCGACACCGGCCTGGGCATGCTCGGCGGCGGCTCCGCCGCGTTCATGCGACTGGGCCACCACGCCGAGGCGGAGCAGGCCGCCGCCTATATCGGCAGGCAGCACCAGTTCGTGCTCTCGCAGGTCACCGCGACCCTGGGCGGCAGCGACACGCACACGCTCACCCAGACCGAGGGCCAGACCGTCACCGACACCATCCACGTCGGCGGCCATCCCGGATGGAAAGCCGCCGCCCAGCGATACCGGCCGCGGAACGAGGGCCGCGACGAGTCCCGGCGCTACTCCCGCAGCCGGTCGGTATCCCGGAACTGGTCCACGGCCCGCTCCTGGGCGGAGAGCACCAACTGGAGCAACGCCGCGGCCAGCCAGCGGGTGTATGAATACGCGGTCGAGCCCGCCGTGCTGCAGAACCTGCCCGACCAGGCGCTGCTGCTGGTCACCCGGGGTTCCGGCGGCCCGGTGCTGACGTCCGTGGAGTGCGACCCGGCCATCGTCACCCTGCCCCGGGTCAGCAACGCGCCGCTGCCCGACCCAGCCGACGTGCGGCTGCCCGCCCGGTCGGCGAGCGGCGCCGCCCCGCTGCCCGAGCCAGCCCGGCCCGGGCTGGCCGGGCCGGGCCTGCCTGCGGGAGCGATGGGCGCGCCCGCGCTGCGCGCCTCCCCGGGGTGTTCGCCCGGCTTCGTTACTATCTGCCCGCGGAGGGCGGTGGGAATGGCACGGGCAGGCGAACGGCACCGGCGGGCGGGCTGATGCTGGGGCACTCGCACGCCCTGTCCGGCGGGGTGGCCGGCCTGGCCGCGGGGATCTTCATGCACCTGCCCATCCCGCAGACCGCCGCGCTGGCCGGCTTCACCGCGGGCATGGCGCTGCTGCCGGACCTGGACAAGTGCGGGTCCTCGCCGGCCCGGTCGCTCGGCTTCGTGTCCGAGGCGGTCGCCTGGGTGTTCGGCCGGATCAGCGGCGGGCACCGGCACGCCACGCACTCCTTCCTCGGCATCGCCGTCTTCACCGCCCTGGCCTGGGTGTCCTGCCATTTCCGGGCGGACTGGGGCGGCAAGGCCGGGCTCGCGCTGCTGATGACGCTCAGCGTGTCCGCCGCCCTGGAGGCCCTGCACCTGGCCCGCGGCCACGTGGCCGACCTGGCCGGGGTCGCGGTGGCCGCCGCCGAGATCTGGTACGGGTACGGCCTGCGGCTCATCCCCATCGCGGTCCTGCTCGGCTGCGCCACCCACATCACCGGCGACATGCTGACCGACTCGGGCTGCATGCTCGGCTATCCCTGGTCCCGGCAGCGCTTCCACCTGCTGCCGGAGCCGCTGGCCTTCACCACGGGCACCCTTCCGGAGCTCCTGATCATCGACCCGATCCTGTCCGGGGCGCTGCTGGCCCTCGCGGTCTGGATCATCGACCCGGCGTGGCTGCGGGCCAGTGGGGGCCGCTGGCGGATGGGCCGGCAGCTGGGCGCGGTGGCGCCTCCCGTGACTGGTTCACCTGGTGAACGGCACCGCGTCGAGGTATCCGCGCCGGACACTGAGCGTGGCCGGTCATCCTAGGGTGCTCGGGAAGGACGGGCGCGGGTCCCGTTTCCGAGCAGCCTGGAGGCCGGGATGTGGCACGCCATGTTCGTGGAGCAGATCCCGTTCACGGAGAAGATCCTCCGCACGGTCCTGGTGTACGCGCTGATCGCCCTGCTGTTCCGGCTGAGCGGCAAACGCGGGCTCGCGAACCTGAGCACGTTCGACTTCGTGGTGATCTTCCTGCTGTCCAACGTGGTGCAGAACGCGGTCATCGGCAACGACACCTCACTGACCGGCGGCGTCGTCGGTGCCGTCACGCTGGTGGTCGTCAATGCGGTGGTCAACCGGGTGGTGGCCAGCAGCGCCATCGCGGCACGCATCTTCGACGGCCGCCGACCACGGTGATCCGTGACGGGCACGTGATCCAGCGGGCCCTGAGTGCACCTGGGCGTGCGGCGCAGCGAACTCGATCACGCGGTGCGCATGCAGAACGGGGAGCGGCGTCAGCGATCAGTCCAGGACGGGGTTCCTCGAGCCGGCGGGCAGGCTCGTGCTGAACCTAAGCGCGCTGACCAGGGCGCCACCGCGATCGCGGACATCGCCTCAGCCGCTGCGAGCCAGCTCGCCGGATCGACGGACCTCGCTCTCGCGCGGCGTCCGGTGCACACCGTCCCCGCCAGCGTGCTGGGTGCTTACACCGGGTACGGGAACGCCGCAGCCGACCAGGCTATCGGGCCGAGTTGGGCCACCGGCTGGCGTTCGGGTCCGACTACATCCCGTACACCCACGGTTGGGCGGGCATGGTCGACCCGCGCATTGAGTCACTTTGGGCTCATTCCGGATTGCGGATGGTCTACGGTCTGCCGATGTTCCCGGACTCGTGCGGCATTTCGCGTGCGGCCTGCTGGAATGCGGGGGCCGCAGGTCATTACGAGCGGTTATTTCGCACAGATCGCGCGGAACCTGGTCAACAACGGGCAGGGAAACGCGATCCTGCGCCTCGGGCTGGGAATTCAATGTGCCACGGGGGTACGCCTGGTACGCGGGGGGCATGCGCCGCAGTTCCTGCGGTACTGGCGGGATATCGTCACGACCATGCGCGCCGTGCCTGGCGCCGATTTCACCTTCGACTGGAACCCCAACATCGGCAGCACCCTCAGCGACCTGGCCAGCTACTATCCGGGTGGCGCTTATGTCGACGCGATCGGCTTCGATGTCTACGACATGGCCTGGCGGGCCTATCCGGGATCGCAGGCCGTCTGGCAGCAGGACCTGACTGAGGCCGACGGCCTGAACTGGCTGGTTTCTTTCGGCGCCGAGCACGGCAAGCCGCTGTCCCTGCCCGAGTGGGGCCTGGGGATCATCACCCGGCCGGCCTGGCAGCGGGAACGTTGGCGGCGGCGACGACCCGTACTTCGTCAACCAGATCGCGGGCTTCATTACTGATAACGACGTCATGGAAGCGGGCTTGTGGGATGACCAGGGGCAGTTTCCCTCGCCAGAGAACCCGGAGGCGACGGCGGCGCTCATCAAGGATTTCTGATCGCTGTCTGGTCGGGAGGCTGGCGCCGCGGGGGCGGTACGGCCGGGGAGTCTGCCGGAGGGGAGTCCGCGGGCGGGGAGTCCGCGGGAGGCGGTTCGTGCCGGAGGGGGCCCCGCGCCGTCGGTGTAACTGCGCCGGAACTGGTCGTCGGTGACCGGCCAGCGTTCGCCCCGGGCTCCTTCCACCACCCAGTCCCCGGGCTGGGCGGTCGCGCGGCCCTCCCTGGTCCGCAGCACGACGGCCTGGCTGACCCGCCAGGCGCGGTAGTTGCCGGTGCGCAGCCAGAAATCACCGCCCAGCGGTTCATGGCTGTGGCGGAACTCCGGGTCCCGCACGGTCCGCTCGTCCCCGGCGCCGTCGACGACCCGCCAGTCCCCGGCGTCCCCGTGCAGCTCGTCACCGGACCGGCGGGTCCATGGCCGGCGGGTGTTCAGCCGCCGGGCCCGGACCGTTCCGGTGCGCCGGTACTCGGCCGCCTCAGGGGGGCCGCCTGGCGGCACGACCGGCATGAAGCCCACGTCCTCGAGCTGGGCGAGCTGGGAGCGGAGGTAGTCGACAGCCCGGCTCCGCTCATGGGCGGGAAGGTCGGCCCAGGGCACCACGCGGCTGTTCACGAGCGCCTGGCGCGGAGCTGCCTTCCTGCGGCCGCCCGCCTGGCCCGGATCGCCTGCCGACCACCCGGCCGCGAGCCGCCGCTGGTACCAGCGGGTGTGCTCGCTGCGGGCGATGGCCTCCAGGTCCTGCTCGCTCAGCTCGATGAAGCTGCCGGGCACCACGGCCCGGCCGGGAACCCATCGCCGCCCCGTGGCCACCACCTCGGTCATGATGGAGCGGAGCTCCAGGATGTTGTCCTGGCGGATGAAGCCGTCCAGGTCGGCCCAGGGACGGCTGGTCAGCGTCCTGGGATCCGCGGGCCCGGGAGGATGGCTGAGGCGGTAGCACTCGTGCCAGTGCCGGGCCACCCGGGTCCAGGTGTCCTCGGGTAGCTGGCCGTCCACCAGCAGGGCCCGCTGGAACGGGTGCAGCAGGTCGAAGATCGCGCCGCTGGTGCCTGCTCCCTCGCGACGTCAGGACGAACACCGGGATCCCCGGGTGCAGCCGGGCGACCCGGCCGGCCTCGTGCATGCCCCGTTCGCTCAGGGTCTCGGCCACGATCACGGTGGTCTCGGCGCCGGCCGCGGGCGGCATGGCGTCGAGGGTGGCGAGGAGCCGGTCCTTCCAGGAGACCGCTTCGGCGTCCACCTGGCACAGCGCGCGGACCATGGGAGGCGGGGAGGTCGCGAGGTACTCGCGGCGCAGGTCCTCGGCCCGGCGGTCCAGCAGCACCACGCGCTGGACCGGGAGAGGAGCGGTGAGTTGCTGGTCGGCCGCCTGGCCGCCAGGTGCCGGCGTCGGGCGTCTGGACCTGGCGCTGGCTGCGGCGTCGGCGAGCTGGCGGCGTTCCCAGGCCCGCCGGGCCAGTTCGCGGAGGATGGCCAGGGCCAGGGTGCTGTCCCCGGCCAGCAGCAGCTGCCGGGGCCCGGTGCGGAAGACCTGGTCGAGCAGGGCGGAGGCGGTCGATTCGTGGGCGCTGAGTGCGTCCTGGAACCAGCGGCTGGAGCGGCCGATGCGCCAGCCGCGCCAGTGATCCGCGTGGCGCGGGTCATCGATGCGGGCGACCAGATGCGGTTGCCGGTCGGGGTCCGGGCGGTAACGGCGCAGGACGGTCTGGGCGGCGTCCAGGACGGCTTCGTTGTCGGTCACGTCGTCCCGCAGCGCATACAGGCGCCGTAGCGCGCAGCCGCGGCGGCCGGCGATGACCGGCAGCAGCACCCGCGGGGATGACGGGCTGCCCGATCATGACGTGGGCGCCGGTGGCCCGGGCCTGGTCCAGCAGCGGGTGGCTGGCGTCGGGCTCGATCACCACGATGCTCGCGGGCCGGAAGGTCTGCGCCAGCCGCTGCAGCAGGGGCATCGTCATCGTGTCCAGCCCGGTGAAGATGGTCGCGTCCCGGACCAGCCGGGCCCGCATCCGGTCCACGGGCTGGCGCCATACGACCGCCGCCGCGGTCAGCGCCCCGACCAGGGTCGCCCCGAGGCAGACGGGGCCGCCGAGCTGGTAGGCCAGGGCTGGCGGCGGGTGGCACGCGCCCACCGGGAAGGACGGCGGGTTGCCCACGTACAGGTCGAGCACCCAGCCGGCCACGGCACCAGGCGTCTGGCCGCCCCGGCAGGGGAACAGCGAGGCGGTGGTGAGCACCCCTCCGATCAGCACCATCGTGACGACCGTGGTGATGCCGACCACCCGGGGCTGGAGCCTGCGGGGCCACCAGTAACTGAGCAGGGCCAGCAGCCACAGCGCCGCGAAGACCAGCGGGACGCGGAGGGCGCCGGGCTGGAGCGCGGCCCGCCACCAGGCCGGGCTGGCGTACAGCCAGCGTCGGGTCAGCGGCGCTGACCCACGCCCCCCAGGCCAGGTAGATGGTCACGGCGGCGCCTGCGGCGGCCGGGGCCACCCAGGCGAACCGGCGGCCCGCGCGGATCCTGGGGAGTCGAGCCGTTACCACGGTGCCCCTATCCCGCACCGGTGATAACAGCGGTAATGCTGCTTCACGGGACGAAGCGGCAAGCAGGTCTACTATCCCCAGATTGGCACACGATGGTGTGATCGCCTAGGCCAGTGCGGCTGGGCGGCCTCTGCGGCGACCACTAGCCGAACGGGCGAATTAGGCCGGCGGATTTGCTGGCGTACTGCCGTCGCAGCCTGGTGATAGATGAATTTATACAGATTGACATCACGATTGGACGTACCCTGAGGTGCCCGGTGGATTACCCTTCCCTGTGGTGTGAGACCCATGAGAGCGCGACCCGACTACCCGTGGGCCGCATCACAACGACGACGCCACACTCGCCACAAGCCTGGGATACCCTGAGTGGTAGTTACGTCGTTGGCCTATCGACTGGGTACTAAGTGTGATCGAGAGCACCCGATGTATCAGAACAGTTTTTTGCTCTGACCGACAGGGCTTTGGACAGATTGATAGGGGCTATGACACCACTGATGAGGTTTCGACCGCGTTGCCAGATCTCCGCGCGGTACGTCTGGACGAGATGCCCGCCCTGACGCCCGCCGCTCTTGACCAGGTGGTGCAGCGCGTTCTGCCCGGATCCTCCGTGGCCCCGGCGCTCGGCACGGCCTTCGGCTCGTCCATATAGTCTCTGGGACCTGGCATGAGCAGGCCGCTGGTTCCGCTCAGCCAGGTCGTCCTGAAGGTTCACAGCCGTTGTGATCTGGCGTGTGATCACTGCTACGTCTACGAGGCCGCCGACCAGAGCTGGCGCGGGCGGCCCATGGTCATCTCGGAGGAGGTGACCGCGCAGGCGGCGCGGCGCATCGCTGAGCACGCGGCCGCTCACTCGCTGCCCGCCGTGCAGGTCATCCTGCACGGCGGGGAGCCATTGCTGGCTGGGCCCGCCCGGCTGCGGCGGATCATCACCACGCTGCGGACGGCGCTGGATGGCGTCTGCGACCTTGACCTGAGGATCCATACGAACGGGGTCCTGCTCAACGAGCGTTTCTGCGCGCTTTTCGCCGAGCATCAGGTCAAGGTCGGCATTTCCATTGACGGCGACCGGGCCGCGAACGACCGCCATCGCCGGTACGCGGACGGGCGCAGCAGCTACGACCAGGTGATCCGGGCGATCGGGTTGCTGGGCAGCGGCCGTTTCCGGGATTTGTACGCCGGGCTGCTGTGCACGATCGACGTGGCCAACGATCCGCTGGCGGTCTATGAGTCCCTGATGGATCTGCGGCCGCCCCGGATCGATTTCCTGCTGCCCCACGCGACCTGGGATCATCCGCCGGCCCGCGCCGCGGCCACGGACGCTGAGTATGCGCAGTGGCTGATCGCGATCTTCGACCGGTGGCTGGCGGACGGATGCCCGTCGCGGATCCGGACCTTCGATTCGATCCTGTCCACCCTGCGGGGCGGGGAGAGCTACACCGAGGCCCTGGGGCTGGACCCGGCCGGCCTGGTGGTCATCGAGACCGACGGCAGCTACGAGCAGGTGGATTCGCTGAAAGCGGCGTTCGATGGCGCGCCGGAAACCGGGACGGACGTCTTCGGCCACTCCCTCGACACCGTCGCCGCCCATCCGGGCATCCGGCCCGCCAGCAGGGCGCCGCCGGGCTGTGCCAGACCTGCCAGCAATGCCCCGTCGTGGCCAGCTGCGGCGGCGGTCTTTACCCGCACCGCTACCGGACCGCCAACGGGTTCGACAACCCGTCGGTCTACTGCGCCGACCTCCTCGCGCTGATCTCGCACATCAGCAGCCGCCTGCCTGCCAGGCCCGCCGGTGAGCTGGACATCCCGTCCCACACCCTGGACGGCAGCGAGTTTCCAGGCCCTGGCCGGCGGGTTCGGGGACGCGGCCAGCCTGGTGCAGCTCATCGAGGCCGAGCACAGCCTGGTCCGCGGGGTGCTGAGCGCCGTCTACCAGGCCGCTGAGGCCGCCCCGGCCGTCTCCCGCGCGGCCAAGGCGGACCTGCGGGGGGCCTGGTCCCTGCTGGCTGCGCTCGACCAGGATCAGCCGGCCACGCTGAACGCGGTGCTGAGCCATCCGTACGTCCGTGTCTGGGCGCTGCGCTGCCTGGGGCAGCTAAGGCCGGCCGGGTCCGGGCCGGGCCGATGGGGACCAGGCGCCCGGACCGCAGGGGCTGCACGGCTGAGCTGGGGCATCTGGCGCGGGATCGCGGCGGCGGCCGCGGCGCGGGCCCGGATGGGAGCCGCGGTCACGGTGCCCGTGCTGGACGGTGCGGTTCACCTGCCCACGCTCGGCCGGCTGGTGCTCGGGACCGAGACAGGAACCGGGCTCGCCAGGCGAGTCCGGGGCGCCGGATCCGGGCCGCCGGTCCGGCCGGCCGGATGCGAGACGGCCGCGGTCAGCGTGATCAGCAACGCCGTCATCATCCGGGTGGGTGAGGCGTGCTGGACGCTGGGCCTGGGTGAGCTCCTCGCCGGCGAGGCCTGCGCCATCCCCGTCACCGGGACCAGCAGGCCCGCCGAGTGGCAGCCGGTGCGGATGCTTCAGGGCCCCGGTTACCGGATGGTGCTGGAAGACACCGATCCCTTCCGCGATTGCTATCACCGGCCCGCCGCGACGCGGCTGACCGAGGCCGAGTTCGCCCGGTGGCAGCAAGGCTTGCGGGCCGCGTGGCCGGAGATCGAGCGCCATCACCAGGCCTATGCCCCGTCGCTGGCCGCGGGACTGAGCACGCTGATGCCGCTGGCGGCACCCCAGGATGGCCGTGAGGTCAGCGCGGCCGCGAGAACCTCGTTCGGCGCCGTCGCGCTGGCGCTGCCTGATGATCCGGTGACTCTGGCCCGGCTGCTGATCCAGGAGTTCCAGCAGGTGAAGCTGGGCGCGATCCTCGATCTTTACGACCTGTACGATCCGGACGGCGACCGCCTCTTTCCCGCCCCGTGGGGAGAAGGCAAGCTCCACCTCGAAGGGCTCTTGCGGGGCGCGTATGCCCAGCTGGCGGTCACTGAATTCTGGCGGGCGCGGCAGCAGTTCACGGCCGGCCCTTCCGCCGAGGTGGCGGGCCGGCGGTTCGCGCGAATGCCGCGCCGATACCGCGGAAGCCATCGAGACCCTGCTGGATTCGGGCTCGCTCACCCCGCTCGGGACGTCGTTCGTCCGGGAAATGCGTGATTCGGCAGCGCTAGAGCACTAGTGTCGCCTGGAAAGATACGACAGAGCCACCCGTGCTGAATCGAGCGTCAGCCGGGAAAGATCGCCGCAGCTCCGGTCCTGACGGCGCGGGAAGGTACCCCCTGGTAACCCGCAGAAATCTCCTATATCATCATTTCGCCTGGGCGCTTGGAGTGGTAAATGATCTCTGGTCTCACTGCGGGGGCTGCTGAGGCTGGCGTGATAGGGGGATAAGGCGCCGATGGTTTCAGGGCGTGACGACAGGCCATACTTCTTTCTAAGCTACGCGCGGACCCCTAAACGAGATCCAGCCGATCGTGATGATCCGGACCGCTGGGTTTACAGGCTCTATAAAGACCTGTGCTCTGCCATATTACAAATGACCGATGCCCGGCCCGAAGAGGCCGGGTTCATGGACCGGGAAAACAAGATCGGCGCCCAGTGGTCGCCGGAACTTATGACTGCCCTAGCGCGCTGCCGGGTCTTCGTCCCGCTTGTACTCCCGGCGATACTTCGAAAGTGATAACTGCGGCAGGGAATGGTTTGCTTTCGCCCGCCGCGAGATCACCCGCAAAGCCCGGGGAGGAGAGGTCGTCGACACCATCGTGCCCGCCCTCTGGACCCGGCTCGACCGTGAAAAACTGCCTTATGTCGCGCAGTCCGTCCAATTCGACCACCAGCTACTGGGTGAGCGCTACTGCGCCGAGGGCTTCTACGGGATCATGAAGCTGCAGAATTACCGCGCCGATTACCAGCGGGCCGTGCACAGGCTCGCCGAGCGGATCATTGCGATTGGTGACGAGAGCGGCGTCTTCGCCGACGAGGCCGCGGTTCACCAGGACGCCGCTCGCGGACTTCGATTCGCTGCCGAGTGCCTTCGGGCCGGCCAGCGCGCGGCGTACCGCAGGACGGCCAGCTTCAGATCGCCGTGCTGGCGCACGACACCTCGACGCTGCCGCTGGGCCGGACCCCGGATTACTACGGCGCCACGCCGCACACGTGGAGCCCGTACCGGCCGGATTACCCGCAGCCCGTCGCCGACTATGCGCAGGAGCTGGCCAAGAAGTGCCTGGACTGCAAGCCGGTCGTGGGGGCTTTTGAGGACGGTATCGCCAAGTGGGCCAGCAACGGGCGCCCGGTGCCGCCGAGCCTGTGCCTGGTGGATCCCTGGGTGAGCATGTCGGCCAAGCACCAGGAGCAGCTCAGCCGGCTTGACCAGGTCGAGGAGCCCTGGGTCAGCGTGCTGGTCCCGTGGAACAGCCAGGACCAGGGAACGCACGAGGCAAGAGATGATCTTCGCGCGAATCTGCAGCAGTATCTGGGCCGCAAGCTGGCCGGGGTTCCGCGCCGTTGTCAGATGGCCGCCAGCGGCATCCCCACTCTGCAGGATTTTGGCCAGCTCCTGCCCGAGATGACATTGATCATGCTGAAGAGATTCCGCAAGGAAGCGACCGCCCATCCGCCCGCAGGTCCGGTCATCGAGCGCCCGCGGCTGAGGAGAGCCGATCCCAAGGATTCCGGAGATGCCCGATGAGTGAGACCAGCCAGGGCCAGATCATCACGTTCTACTCCTACAAAGGTGGCACCGGCCGGACCATGGCGCTCGCTAACGTGGCCTGGATCCTGGCCAGTAACGGGAAGCGTGTCCTGGCGGTCGACTGGGACCTGGAATCACCGGGCCTGCATAAGTTCTTCCATCCCTTCCTGGATGAATCCACGGTCAGCGCCACGCCCGGTGTGATCGAGATAATTAACGACTATGCGTCGGCCGCCGTTGACCCGGGACCGCGGAGCGATGACTGGCACCTGGAACTCGCGCGAGTCGAGCGGCATGCCGTCTCCCTGGAATGGGCGTTTCCTGAGGGTGGCAAGCTCGATTTCCTGTCGGCCGGCCGCCAGAACCGTGACTATTCTGCTGCGGTCTGCTCGCTCGACTGGGACAACTTCTACGACCGGCTCGGCGGCGGGCGGTTCTTCCGCGCGATGCGGGACGACATGAAGCAGAAGTACGACTACGTGCTCATCGACAGCCGTACCGGGCTGAGCGATGTGGCCGACATCTGCACGATCGAACTCCCCGACGTCCTGACCATCTGCTTCACGCTGAGCGATCAGAGCATCGAGGGTGCCGCCAACGTGGCCCGCCAGATCAGCGGCCGGTACCGGGACCGCAACATCCGGGTCCTGCCCGTCCCGATGCGCATCGAGGACGGCGAGAAGGAGAAGCTCGACGTCGGCCGGGCGCTGGCCCGGATGAAGTTCGAGGGCTTCCCGGCCGGGATGACCCCGGAGGGCTCGGCCCTGTACTGGGCCTCGGTGGAGGTCCCGTACAAGCCCTTCTACGCCTTCGAGGAGACGCTGGCCACCTTCGGCGACGATCCCGGCTCGCCCGCATCCCTGCTCGCCTCGTTCGAGCGGATCACCGACTCCGTCACCGCCGGGCAGATCAACGCCATGCGGCCGATCGCCGAGGATCTGCGGCTGCAGTACAAGGACGCCTTCGCCCGCCGGCAGCCCGTCTCCTCGCCCCAGGTCTACCTGAGCTACGTGCCCGAGGACCGCATGTGGGCCGACTGGATCGAGGCGGTGCTGACCCGGGCGGGCTTCCGGGTCCTGCCGCGCAGCACGGTGATGACCGCCGGCAGCGGCGACGGTGAGGTGCGGGGCAGTATCCAGGCGGAACGCGAACTGCAGGTGGCGCCCCGGGCGATCGCGGTGCTTTCCTCCGCGTACCTGCATTCGCCCGACGCCAGGTCCATCTGGAAAACGCTGTCGTCGGCCGACGCCGCCGACACCCACCGCCAGCTCATCCCGGTCCGGGTCAGCGAGGTGAGGATCACCGAGCCGTTCAACGAGCACCCCGCCGTGGACCTGGCGCGGATGGACGCGGCCCAGGCGACCGCGAAGCTGCTGTGGGCCCTGGACCGGCCCGTGCAGCCGGCGGGCGGAGCGGGAAAGACAGGCCGAGGAGCCCCGGTTCCCGGGTGCGATCCCGCCGATCTGGAACGTGCCCGCCAGGAACGCCGACTTCACCGGGCGCGGGGCAACCCTGGAGCTGCTGCGCGACAAGCTGGCCGGGGGAGGCCGGGCGGTGGTGGTCGCGCAGGCGCTGTACGGGCTGGGCGGGGTGGGCAAGACCCAGCTCGCGCTGGAGTACGCGCACCGCTTCATGGCCGACTATGACCTGGTCTGGTGGGTGCCGTCGGAGCGGGCCGAGGAGACCAGCGGGGCCCTCGCGGACCTGGCCCGCAAGATGGGGCTGAAGGTCGGTGACAACGTGGCCGAGGCGGCCGAGGCGGCGCTGGAGGAGTTGCGCCGCGACACCACCCCGCACTGGCTGCTGATCTTCGACAACGCCGACGACCCCAAGCAGCTCGAACCGTACCTGCCCACCGGGTCCGGGCACGTCCTGATCACCTCCAGGAACCAGGCCTGGACGCACTCGGCCGAGCCGCTCGAGGTGGACGTCTTCACCAGGGACGAGAGCGTCGGCGCATCTGCTCCGGCACGTGCCCGAACTGGACGTGGCCGATGCGAAACGGGTCGCCGACGCCCTGGGCCATCTGCCGCTGGCGGTCGAGCAGGCCAGCGCGTGGCTGGAGCAGACCGGGATGCCCGCCCGGGTCTACGTCGAGCAGCTGGCTACACAGTCCACCCGGATCCTGGCCCTGAACCAGCCGCCGGACTACCCGATGCCGGTCGTCGCGACCTGGAACCTCTCCTTCGACCGGCTGAAGCAGCGCTCGCCGGCCGCCGTCCGGCTGCTGCAGCTGTGCGCGTTCTTCTCGCCGGGGCCCATCTCGATGGACCTGCTCTACAGCGACGAGATGAACGAGTCCCTGCTGCCCGTTCGACGAGACGCTGAGCGAGAAGCTGATGCTCGGCCGGGTGATCCGGGATATCAGCCGGTTCGCCCTGGTCAAGGTGGATCAGGGCAGCAACTCGCTGCAGATCCACCGGCTGGTCCAGGCGGTGATCCGCTCCCAGATGACTGATGAGGAGCAGGTCGAGGCCCGGCACGAGGTGCACAAGATCCTCACCGGGGCCCGGCCCCGCCAGGGCGAGACCGACGACCCGGCGAACTGGTCCACCTACGACATCATCTGGCCGCACCTGGGCCCGTCCATGGCCGAGGAATGCGACGATCCGCGGACCCGCCAGCTGCTCATCGACTGGGTGCGCTACCAGTGGAAGCACGGCGAGTTCGAGTCCGCGCTGGCCCTGGCCCGGCGGCTGGAGAACCTGTGGACGCCACCAGCTCGGGCCCGACCACCAGCAGACCCTGCACCTGCAGTTCCACATCGCCAACGTGCTCCGCTCGCAGGGCCGGTTCAGCGACGCCCGGGATCTGGACACCTACGTCCTGGAGCGCCAGCGCGCGGTGCTCGGCCCCGACCATCCGCACGCCCTGATGACCGCGAACGGGCTGGGCGCCGACCTGCGCGCGCTGGGCGACTTCCAGGAGGCGCTGGCCGCCGACCGGGAGACCTACGAAAGCTTCAAGGAGCAGTTCGGCGAGGACTACCCGCGGACCCTGATGCGCCGCGCACAACCTGGGCAGCTCGCTGCGCCTGGTCGGTGACTGCTTCACCGCGCGCCGGCTGGACGAGGAGACGCTGGACCGGCAGCGGCAGGTGCTGGGCCGCGAGCACCCGAGCACCCTCCAGTCGGTGGCCAGCCTGGCCCTCGACCTGCGCGCCGCGGGCGCGTTCCGGGAGTCGGTGGACCTGCTGCGGGACACCTGGGAGAAGTACCGGGAGGTGCTCGGCGACGACATGACCGACACCCTGCGCACCGCGGCCAGCCTGGCCGTGTCGCTGCGCAAGGCGGGCGAGCAGGCCGAGGCGATGAACCTGGCGCAGGACACCTACGAGCGCTACAAGCGCCGCTACGGCAGCGATGCGCCGGACGCGCAGTCCTGCGCGCTGAACCTGGCCTGCGACTACGCGGCGGCCGGGGACATGCCCCGGGCGCTGGACCTGGTGACCGGGGTCAAGGCGGCCTACCAGGCGCAGCCTGGGTGACGATCACCCGAACACCCTGGTCGCCGCCAACAACCTGGCGTGCTACCTGCGGTGCATCGGGCGGCTGCCGGAGGCGCTCGCGCTGGCCGACGACACGCTGGAGCCGGATGCGGCGCAAGCTCGGCGAGCAGCCACCCGCTGACCCTGTCCGGCGCGGTCAACCTGGCCAACTGCCGCGGCGACTCCGGCGACCTCGAGGCGGCCGAGGCGCTGGAGCGGGAGACCGTGGCGCTGCTGCGGGAGGTGCTCGGCCGTGATCACCCGGACACCCTGGTCTGCCAGGCCAACCTGGCCGTCACCCTCCGCCAGGCAGGGCGGGACGCGCGAAGCCGAGGAACTCAGGGCCACGATCATGGCTGACTTCAGCCGCGTCCTGGGCGCCAGTCACCCGGACGGCGCACAGCTGCACGAAGTGGCAGCGCATCAACCGCGACCTGGAACCGCAGCAGATCTGACCGTTGGCTAGCGTCCTCCAGCTGAGTCCTGGACGGTCCGCTAACCCCCGCCCGGAAACCCGTGATCACGGGATCCGCTGGCATCCGGCCGGCCCGCGGACAGCCAGCGGAGGATGTCCGGCAGCACGTCCAGCGCGCCGAAGTGGGCCGCCCCGGCCTGCACGACCACGGCGGCGCTGGGGATCCGGTCGGCCAGCCACCGGGCGTGGCTGGCCGGGGAGAACACGTCGCTCGCGCCGTGCCACAGCAGGACGGGCACCGTGACGGTGGCCGGGTCGAATCCCCACGGCGAGCAGAACGCGAGCGCGTCGTCGATCCAGCCGTAGTCAGAGGTCCGCAGGGCCTCCGCGTAGGTCTCGATCAGCATGGACCGGATGCCGTGATCGGCCACCACCCGCCGGTCCGGGTCGGGAAGTTCGGCCTGGAGCCTGGCGATCAGGCTGGCCGGGTTGGCCCGGACCGCCTCGGCCACCGCCTTGGTGTGGGCGACGATGTCCTCGTAGCCGTTGGCCGCCGCCGTGAACTCCATGACGTTGGAGTGGGCCATGCCGTCGAACCAGTCCAGCCCGTCCGCGCCGTGCGGGGCGATGCCCACCAGGACGGCCGCCCTGGTCGTGCGCTCGGGCAGCAGGGCAGCGCACGCGAGAGCGTGGGGGCCGCCGCCCGACCGGCCGACGACCGCGAACTTCTTCAGCCCGTAGGCGTCCGCGATGGCCAGCACGTCCTCGGCCACGTCCGCGACCTGCCGCCCCGCCAGCCGGTCGGATCCCCCGTAACCCGGCCGGTCAAAGGAGATCAGCCGGACGCCCAGCCGGTGCAGGACGGCGGACCGGGGATGCGGGCCTAAACGGCTTCCCGGCGTCCCGTGCAGGAGAAATACGGGTCTGCCGTCGGGATCGCCGCTTGACTGGGTGGAAAGTCGTCTGCCGTCGGCCGTTCGCACCGTGTACTTCAAGATTGTCCCTTGCCGCATCCGCGCCGCTGCCCTCGATCCGCGGCGGCATCGCTTCCAGCATGCCGCCGCCGGGCCGGCAACGGAAGGGAGGCAGCTGGCGAGCCAGCAGGCCCGGACCGCCGGACGTCGGCCCGCGGGGGCGGAAACCGGCTGGCCATCCTGGTAAAGACATCCGGGCCGCCCGCTGGCACAGTAGAACCATGAGCGACTCGTTGAGTGTCGGCCGCCTCGGGGCGGTGGACCGGGACCGCAGTCACGCCCTGTTCGCGCAGACGATGGGTTACGTCGCGGTTACCGCAGGTTGCTTCGCGCTGGGCTCCTACCTGGGCCGCAACCTGGCCGAGGGCTGGGCCATCGTCTGGTTCATCGTCGCCTTCGCGTGCCTGATCGCGATGAACTTCACGGTGCGGCGATCCAGCGGGCTGAGCGTGGGACTCCTGCTCGGCCGTCGGCCTGGCCCTCGGCCTGGCCATGGCGCCGGCACTGGTCTACTACGCGAGCACGAACCCCCAGGCGCTCTGGCAGGCGGGCGGGGCCACCGCCCTGTTCATCGCCGGCTTCGGGGCGGCCGGCTACGCGACCCGGCGGGATCTCTCCGGCCTGGCCCGGCTGAGCTTCTGGGCGCTCGCTGGCGCTCATCGTGTTCGGCATCGTGCTGATCTTCGTGCGCATCCCGCACGGCTCGCTGATCTACTCGGTGCTGGGCCTGGTGGTCTTCGCGGGACTGACCGTGGTCGATTTCCAGCGCCTCCGGCGCTCCACCGACCTCGCCTCCGCGCCGCTGCTGGCCGCGTCGATCTTCCTGGACGCGCTGAACGTGTTCCTGTTCTTCCTGCGGATCTTCTCCCGGGACAACTGACCGCAGCAGGCCATTACGGGTAGCCCGCGTCTGTTAAATTTTTCGTCACGTTATTGATGGTTGATTTACCAGAATTTAGTATCTGCTGAGGAGCGGCTGGCAATGGCCGCCCGAAGCGAGAGGTGACCCACCATGCGCCGTACTCGTCCCCGTCTGCTGGCCCGCTTCTTAATGGTGAGCGTGCCAGCGCTCGGCCTGCTGCTGGCCATGAGCCCGGCCGCAGGCGCGAGCACGACCCCCAAGTCAGCGGCGGCCCAGGCCGCCCTGGTAGCCCGCCAGGCCCTCGAGCACCTGTCGGTCGGCCAGCATGCAGCCGACCACCGGGTATCACGGCCTTCACTCCGGGTCAAGGGATTGTCCCAGGTGCAAAGCACAAACTGGTCCGGGTACGCGGATACCGGCAGCGGCTTCAGCACGGTCACCGGCAGCTGGACGGAGCCCGGCGTCAGCTGCACCTCCACCACCTCCCTCGCGGCCTTCTGGGTCGGCCTCGACGGGTACAGCAGCAGCTCGGTGGAGCAAGACGGCACGCTCATCGAGTGCTACCGCGATGTCGCCTATTACTACACGTGGTGGGAGATGTATCCGACCAACGCCATTCAGGTCGTTGGCTCGACGCTTCACGCAGGCGACAGCATCACGGCCTCCGTGGTGCGCAGCGGCACAAGTTATACGCTGAAGGTGACCGATTCAAGTCGCTCGGCGGATAGTTTTTCCACGACCCAGACGTGTTCAAGCTGCGCCAATTCCAGTGCTGAGTGGATAGCGGAAGCGCCCAGCGGCAGCAGCGGCGTCTACCCGCTGTCGGATTTCGGCAGCTGGACCGAGTCGGGCGCCACCGTGAAGGCTGGTTCCACCTCCGGCGTCATCTCGTCCTTCACCGATGACGAGCTCACCATGATCAATTCATCCGGCGCGACCAAAGCCCAGCCGGGCGCACTCAACAGCAGCGGCAACGGGTTCGGCGTGACCTGGAAGCGCAGTTCATAGCCCTGGTCAGCAGGCCCGCAGGCCCCGCGGCCCGGCGAGCCGGGCCGCGGGGCATGTGGGGGCGAATGCGGCCTAAATGCCGCCCCAGGGGTGCCGCGTCGGTTACAGTGCTGAACTTGTCGGGCTTTCCGGCTGAGTTTCGCTGGTCACCGTGAACCCGTGGCCACCGCAGCGGAGAGCACCCTGCAATCTGGGAGCCCCTTGTGGGCAGGTATCCCGTATTCCGTCGTCTTCTGATCGCTTTTCTGGCGACGGCATCCCTCGCGGCGATCCCCATCGCCACCACTTCCCAAGCCGCCTCCGCCGGGTCCCGGACCCCACGGGAGGCGGCTTACGTATGGGCCTACCACCACGCGGCAGGCCACTGGTACTGCTGGGGCGGCACCGGCCCGAGCTGCTACGACTGCTCGGGGGTGGTGATGGCCGCGTACGCCCGGGAGGGCCTCCACTTCGGCCGGTCAACCACCGCCATGCTCGACTCGGGGCGGCTGATCCGCGAGACCGAGCGTCAGGCGCGCCGCGGTGACCTGGCCTTCTACGGCACCGGACATGTGGAGTTCTTCATCCGGCCTGGCCACACGTTCGGTGCGCTGGAGACCGGGACCCGGATCGGCTGGCATACGTGGAACGCCTGGTGGCATCCCACGATGTTCTTCCGGGTCCGGGGCGCGGGCTGATGCCGGCGGCCTGATCCGGGCCGGCTGCCCCGCGGCGGCCGTTCCGTCCCGCAAAGCCGGGCAAACCACCACCAACCTTTCCCCAACGGTCTGGGGTTGCGATTAGCGCGCCCCGGTCCCGGGAACGCTGCTGTTCGGGACCGCCCGGAGGGCGCGAGAGGCGTGGCGGTGCGAGCACGGCGGGGACGGACGGCGCCGCGGTGGGCTGGCCAGCCCGATCTGACGACCGGAATCGGTCGCGCTGCGGCCAGATAAGGCGGCGACCCAGGTACCCGGACGGGCGCTACGGCTTGCGGGCTACGCCGGCGAACGCGTTGACGACGACGTGCGGGCTGGCCTCGCCCCGCCATTCCGGCATCCCCACCAGCCCGGGCTCGACCAGGTCGAGGCCGTCGAAGTACGCAGCGATCTGGGCGCGCGGCCGGGGAGTCAGCCGGGTGGGACCCATCCGCGGATTGATCTTCGAGGCGACCCGGCTGGCGCCGTCGCCGATGTCGGTCGTGGTGTCCGAGATCACCAGGAAGCTGCCCGACGGCACCGCCTCCATCAGCTCGGAGACGATCTGCTCCGGGTGATCAGAGTCGGGAATGTACTGCAGCACCATCAGGGCCATCACGGCCACCGGCTGGGTGAAGTCCAGCAGGCCGGCCGCCGACTCAATGATCTTGGCAGTATCCCGGGCGTCGGCATCCACGTAGGCGGTGGCGCCCTCCGGTGTGCTGGTCAGCAGCGCGCGGGCGTGAGCCAGCACGATCGGGTCGTTGTCCACGTAGACGACCCGCGACTCGGGGGCGATGTCCTGCGCGACCTCGTGGGTGTTATCGGCGGTGGGCAGCCCGGTGCCGACGTCGAGGAACTGCCGGATGCCCTGCCCGGCCACGAACTCGACCGCGCGCCGCAGGAAGGCCCGGTTGGCGCGCACGCCGGGGAGGATGTCCGGGGTGACCGCGATAGCCTGCTCGGCGGCCTGGCGGTCAGCCTCGTAGTTGTCCTTCCCGCCGAGCCAGTAGTTGTAGATCCGGGCCGGATGAGCGACCGACGTGTCGAAGGACAGCGAATCGCCTGCCAGGCTCTCCCCGCCGGGTCGTCGTGGTCCTGGGTGCTCATGTGGCTCGTGCCTTCCCGTCTGCCGCTCAGGATGCTGTCATCCAGGCCCTAACCTATCCGTTTCCACGGAAGTGGTCATCGTCCGCGGCACCACGCCTCCTGGCGCAGGCAGCGGCCCTTCTACAGTGAAGGGATGGACGCCGCGCAACGCCAGCTCTACGACCAGATCGACGACGCCACGCAGCGCCTGCTCGGCACGGCCCGGATGATCGCCGAGCCGGATCTGCGGCAGCCATCGCTGCTGCCCGGCTGGACGCGGGCCCACGTACTGGCCCACCTGGCCCGCAGTGCGGACGCGATGCGGACCCTGCTGATCGGCGCGCGGTCCGGCCAGGACCGCCCGGCCTACGCCAGCGCGAGGCCCGGGACGCCGATATCGAGCGCGGCGCGGCCCAGGAGGCCAAGGATCTCGTGGCCGACGTGGCCGACTCGGCGATGGCGCTGCGCACCATGGCCCGGCAGCTGCCCGATCAGGCCTGGGCGCATCCGGTGCGGGTCCTCGGCTCGGCGCCGTTCCCCGCGGCGCAGCTACTCACCCGGCGGCTGGTCGAGGTCGAGTTGCATCATTGCGACCTGGCCGCGGGCTACGGCCCGGCCGACTGGCCGGACAGTTTCGCGTCCCTGGAGCTCGAGGAGCCGATGCGCACCCAGCGCCAGGACCGGCTCAGCCGGCCGCAGGAGCTGCTGGACAGCGTGCCGCCGCTCCGCCCCGCGCGCGTGCCGCCACGGCCG
>CAVUKT010000067.1:0-58218 GCA_963742055.1 uncultured Actinomycetes bacterium
TCAAATCTTCTTCGTTCAGCATCTTCCACCGGCACTGTTCTGGCCTGACCAGCGTCTCAACTCAACCTGGTGGTGCTGGGAGATGGGCCGTCCGGAAGACTGGCCCGGTCCGTGGCCACCCGGTCCGCTGTCTCGGGTTCGTCAATCGGGCGGACCTCCCCGGCTGGTACGCCAGCGGTGATGTCCTCGTCTTGCCGAGCGAGAGTGAGCCCTGGGGCCTGGTCGTCAACGAAGGGATGGCCTGCGGGCTGACGCCGGTGGTCAGCGACGCTGTCGGCTGCGCGACTGACTCGTGGACGGCATGGGGAGATAGTCCCGGTCGGGGACATCGACGCGCTCGCCGAAGCCCTGAAGAGGGCCGGACGCGATGGTCCCAGCCGCCGCCTGGAAATACAGCGCAGGCTGGAGCGGTATGCGGTCGCCGAGACCGCCCGGGGCTACGAGCAAGCTGCCCTGACGTGCAGCGGCGCGATCCGGAACCCCGGACAATGAGAGCCGTGGCCGATCGCCGTCAATCCCCGGTTCCGAGGCCGCGCAGGCGCACTTTCCGCCTGACGCTCCTGCTCTACCTGGTCACGATCTCGATAGCGGGCGTGCGCAAGGCCAGTGGGCTCCCGGCTAGCGCCGAGAGTGTCGTGTATCTCGTCGTTGGCGTCATGTACCTGCTGCTCCTGCCGGGTATCAGGATCTCCATGCGGAGGTTGCCGCCTTACCTTCCGGCCTGGCTGACCCTCCTTACCTTCTGGTGCGTTGTCGAGGCCTTCATCCCTCGGATACCGCTGAGCATGGCGGCGCTCGGGCTAGTTTCCTATGTCTTTTTTGTCCCACTTGTTTATATCGGGGCCGAACTGACGTCCACTGATATCGGAGCGGCCCGCACGCTTCGATTTGTTGCGATCGCAGGCGGCCTGCTCGGCCTGGGGGCGACGGTGAGTGCGGTCTTGGGGCAGTCTGCCCGGCGATTCTCCAGCCCATCACACCCGGCGTCGGTCTACACAGTTTCAGCTCGGGAAACATTTATCTGGCACCATCGGTCTTCGTGAGCGCGGAGCAGGCGGCCGAGGGATTGCTCATTTCGCTCTTCGCCCTGATGGGCCTCGGCTACCTTCCATCCGGCCGAATGGGGCGTATCCCTATCGCCATCCTTGGCACTCTCATCGCCGTGGGCCTGTAGCCACCCAGCGACGTGCGGACCTCGGCGTGGCCATCCTGGGTGTAGCCAGTGTGGTGCTTCTCGGCCGCCTGGGTGCCGGTGGCAAAGCAGGCCACGGCAGGCTACGGACACGCGGCAAGACCGGCTTTGCCATGGTGCTGGGATCGATCGGCTGCCTGATACTGCTCTTGTTCCTGGGGGCCAGCAGAATTCTGCCCTTCCTAACCTCACGGTCAAGTGGCGCAAGCACATTTACACTCATGTTTTCCCCGATTAATCCGAATTCGCTGACAGGTCAAGGCACAGGAACCTCGACCCAGGGGGCCAGCGTCTTCGGCGCGACGGCTTTCACGGGTATCAGCAATGACCGAGGACTACCGCCGCCTCCTAGGAGCAGCAGGGCTTTCGTCGCGCAGGGTGCTGCGGCTAAGACCTCGGCCTCGGCTTCGGGGGTCGTGGGTGCTTCTCTACGGGGGGGTCTTCTTCGCAGCGCTCGGCCCACCCGTCCACGCGCTGCGCCGGCTCGACGGGGTCGGGCGGACGCTCACAGTCCTCACCCTGGCGCTGGGCATCGTCTTCCTCAAGGGCCATGCTTCCCTCGACGATCCGCTGGTGCAGCCATTGTTCTGGCTGGCGGTTGGCGGGGTATGGGATGATTGCGCCAGCCTGCCGGAAGTCACAGGCCCGGGTGCCCCGGCCCGCGCACCAGGCCCCGACCAGCGGCTCCCTGTACCCGCCGACTCCGCGGGCTCCCCTTGGCTAACGTCGCTACGCAGGTCCACGTCGCTTCAGCTAGGGCCCGGGCGTCGCTGAGCGGACCCACCGCCACGACCACGGTCACGAACGTGATCATCCTTGGCAGTAATGCGCTGGCCGGGATCGTGAGTGCCCGCGCGCTCGGACCGCCGGGCGGGGCCAACTGGCCATCGTGGTGCTCTGGTCCGCCCTGATCAGCATGGTGGGGATTGTCGGGCTTCCTTCGTCATGCTCCTACTATGTGGCCCGCTGGCCGGACCGCCGGGCCACGTTGGCCGCCTTCTTCAGCCGGATCGCGCTCCGCCAGGCGTTGGTCATGACGGTCATCAGCGGAGCGGTCATGTGGTGGCTGCATGCGCGGCTCCGGTTGCCCTCGCCCCTGGCGATGGAGTACGTGACGTGGGCGGGCGGCACGGCCATTGCCTTGTATGGCACCTGCTACGTGCAGGGGCTGGGCGGCTTCGAGGCGCTTCAATGCGATCCGCTCGATTCCCGGGATCCTGCCTGCTGGTGCTGATGCTGGTCGCGACCGTGACGGTCCGGCTGACTCCGGCCAAAGCCGGGCAGCCTATCTCATTCCTGCCTGGTGCAGCGCCGGCGTGGCGTGGGCCTGGCTGCGCCGGGCGGGTCGCGGAGTCGAGGGCCGGCGCCTGTCGTACCGTGATCGCCGCTCGATCCGGTCGTACGGGTGGCGCAGCCTGGCCAGTTTCTCGGGATTGGCGCTCAACCGGAGCGCGACCACTCGTGCTGGGGCTGGTCGTCCCGGTCGGCTCGCTAGGGCTTTACAGCGTGGCCGCTGCGGCCTCGACTCCGCTCCCGACCCTGGTCGCCTCGCTCGGCATGGTCGGACTGCCCACGATTAGCGTCCTGACTGGACCAGCGAAGGCCGCGGCTACCTGGAGGGCGCTGTGGCGAGGAGCATGCATCCTGGCCTTGGTCGCACCGCTAGTCGCGCTGATCCTGCCGCGGGCGATCCCCTGGTTACGGCGCGCACTACGCATCGGCAGTGGTACCAGCGGAGCTGCTGCTCGCCGGAGCGATTTTCACCGCCCTGACGGCGGTCGCCGACGACCTGCTCCGTGCGCACGGGCATCCGGGATTCGTGAGTCTTTCACAAGGCGCCGGTGGAGCGGTCACCATCGTGGGGACGATCCTCCTAGCCAGGCGGTCGGCTCGCCGATGTGGCCCTGCTCAGCTCGATGGGGTTCTTGGTCGCCCTGGTCTCGCCCTCATCCGCCTACCGGTCGGCCAGTTCACGATAGGCAATACGATCCTGGCTGATCTCTTGGCGAACACGGACCACAGTGTCCGGCGGTACGTCAAATCTATGGTACAGCCACACCCGATCACCGCGCTTTCCCCGATCCGGCAGGGCCCTATGATCACGACTCTGCTGGCAATCCAGGCACCTCTCTCAATGACGATGTCGCGATTGACCGTTTGGCGGTTGGCCTGCCGCGCAGGTCCAGTCAGGCGGAAGTCATGGGTTCCGGTCAGCAGGAGCACGTCATGACCGAAGAATACATGGTCACCAATGTCGACAGAGCCGCCAATCGTATTGATCAGATAGTCTGAGCCAGGCCAACCGTGGGACTCACCCGCACACGTGACACAGGACCGGACACAATGGGCCCTGCCGTGCGCACCCTCAGCCGGTGACTGAAGCCGCGCAACTGCCGGGCCGGTACGTTCTTAGGACGCATGCCAGCTCACCGTCACCCCAGTCTTGTCACTCACAGCAGTCTCCGGCCCACGAGCTGGACATAACGATCAGGGGCGAAACACTCACGTGCCCACTCGGCAGCGCGCTTGCCCATCCAGTCCAGCCGATCCTTCTCCTGGAGCGCGTCCGCGAGCCAGGCTGGCGAGTGTCGCCGCGGACTCATCGGCTGGCGAGAAGCCGGTTACCCCTTCGATGTAGAGGCTGCGTCGGATGACCCGCCGTGCGCGGGAACGATGACCGGAGTGGGCGCCGCTACCTGCGCTTCAGGAGCACCAGACCGAACCCCTCGCCCGACGAGACGCCCGGGGCGGGTCCGGGTGGCCAGGATGAAGAGATCCGCACCAGCCAGCTGGTCAGCAAGCTCACTATCGGATAGCCCAGCCCGCACCGTGCACCACGGGGTGGGCGGTCACCAGTTCGGCCAGGCCTGCCGGAAGGCCACCGCTTCCGCAGATCGTCAGCTGTATGTCGCGGCGGCCTAGCGCGGCCACGGCCTCGATAAGCTGCGGGAGCCCTTTCTCCTGCCAACTCGCGAGGCGAAACGCCGTCACCAGCCGGGGTCCGCCAGCCGGAGGTGCGCCATCCTGGGACGGGGCTACGGCACCGGCCCGCATGAGTGTGGAAACAGATGCGGCGGACAAGCCGGGAGGCAGGATCGTCGCTCTGCAGTCAACGGCGAGGCCACCCGCGGTGAAGCTGCTGGCGGTGACGACCCGCACGCCTGAACGCCGCATCAGGGCCCGCTCGACGCTGCGCCGGGGCTGCCACCGGGGCCCCCACGTCTCGCTGCCGTGGCAGAGGACGGACATGCCGTAGACGTTGCTCTCACGGGCCAGCGCCGTCGCGACCGGCACAAGAGCCCGGTGGCCGACCACCAGCCGGACCCGGTCCCCGGCGGAACGAAGCAGGGTCCGGCCATCCGCCAGCATTCGCGCATGAGAACGGGCGCCCGCCTGCTCCAGATCGAGGCGATGACAGGGCACCGCGAGTTCAGCGAAGCTCCATTGGAGCGTTTCCACGTAACGCTCGATGCCACCCCCTAGTCCCCGCGAGGGGGCCAGCAAGAGCACTCCGGGATCCGCAGGGGGGCCGCCGACGGGGTGCCTCGCTGCCCTCTTCATGGCCCGGCTTGCCGCGGCAGGGAAAACATCCGGGCCGAATCCCACCTCGCTGATGGGCAGGAGTCGCCGCTTGAATCGGGACGATGGAGGCCGTATCCATACTGCGCGAGGAACTCGGCCACGGGTAGCCGGTCAGTGCCGACCGCCGCCTGGGATGCCGCGTTCCACTCCAGTTGAATGAGGCGGATCCGCTGCTGCGCCAGGGCCCCGGCGCAGCCATGCAGAACCTCGATCTCGAAGCCCTCGACGTCGACCTTCATACCCGCCACGGCGCGGTCCCCGATCAGTGAATCGATCGTCACGACCCTGGTCCAGACTTCGCCCAGCGGGTCGAACTGATTCACGCAGTCCCGGCCACTCGTAAAGGGCGCTGTGCCGCAGAAGGCTCCGGCCGCCGCCTGAATGGCATCGATCCGATAGCCATTCAGGGCGATGTTTTCCAGCAGCAGCCCGAAGGCTCATCCGCTGGTTCCAGGGCAATCACCTCAGCACCCGACTCCGCTGCCCATATTGCATAGCTGCCCACATTGGCGCCGACATCGATGAAGAGATCACCGGGCCGCAGATTCCGCCGCCACGTCATCATCTCCGGGTAGTCCGGCGGATTGCCATATACCACGCGTGAGGCTCCTGTGCGGTGCAGGTAGGCCCACACGCGGGACCTGTCTCCCAGTGGCGCCAGGGTCCGCCTGCCCAGCACTCTCCCGCGAAGCTGAAATTGGGCGGCGCGTACCAGCGCACGCGCGCGCTGACCTTCATTCGCCGGATGCTCCCACACGTACCTCATCACCCTGTGGGTCATGGCCGCCGCCGACAGTGCGGCGCCCGGAGGTACGGACGCGCTTGTTTCTCTCCTGGCGGATTTCATGACTGGCTGCTCACACACACCGGGTTTCCGGACCGCGAAGGTCAGGTTCTGGGTGACAATGTGCCCGCGGAAGACTTCCGTCTCAGCGGCCAATGCGATCTTGCAGAACGCGCTGGCCGATTTCCACACCACCGCCCGTGCTGCACTCACCACCCCGTGAGCCACCGGGGGGCAGGGAAGCACGCTGACCGGCACCAGACCGGCCGCCCCGGCCAGTTGCCGCACGCTGCGCTCAGTGAACCATGTCTCGTGGGTGAAATCCCCGTACGGATGTGGCCACCGAACGGGCTTAGCGATTTGGACCTACGGGCCACGAACACCCTGGGGCGCCAGTGCCGCCGCGACCCGGTCAAAGGTTTCCAGTACTTCATCTTTGGTGAGGTGCTCGGTACATCGGTAGCGGTTACGGCCGCGAACTCCTCGCGCCGCGATCCCAGCATGTCCAGATAATCCCCGCGCCGCACGCGATCAAGACCTGACGCGTGAGCGACGGCCACTTGCTCCGGACTGACGTCGATCCCTTCAGCGCGGTAGCCGTCGTCCAGTAGCAATCGCACTAGTTCGCCCTGCCCGCAACCGATATCAATGATCGGTCCGACGGCCGGGGCCGGCGCAAGGGCTGAATGTCCCGGCGATAGATGAGAGCGAAGGCGGCACCGTGACCCGATCCGGCGTGCTGTGACACGTAGGCCGCGTAGAGGCGATCACGCCGTGATGCGGGAGGGGTCGTCGCTGTCACGCTACGATATAGATCGTCACTAGTTGTTATTGAACGTCCTGGCTGCCACTGTCATCCGACCTGATGGCGGCACTGCTACCTTGGGCCGGGGTAGTCACTTTAAGTAACGAGAAAAGTCCGGAATCTAACCATCGGATCCGTGAGGCGAGAGGTAGCACGGTGAAGCTGCGCTCAGCGCTGGAACACGTCACCCACCCGTTCACCATTCGCAGACGTCTCCACGGCCGTTCGATGCGGCGCGTATATACGCATCCAGCGAGGGCGGCCTCCGCTACCTGGGCCCTCGCATGGAACGGGTTGACCCCGCCTTGCTGCGGCTCGCGGACGAGTTGATCAGTCCGGGCGATGTGGTGTGGGACATTGGCGCGAATCTCGGCCCTGTTCACGTTTGCCGCCGCGATGGCAGCGGGCCGGGGTGGCTACGTACTCGCCGTCGAACCCGACATACATCTCGTTGCACTGCTCCACCGGGCCAAAGCCTTGAATAGCGGGCATGCATCGGTCGAGGTAATCCCGGCCGCGATCGCGGACGATCTTGGGATCGCCCGATTCCACATGCCCGCCAGGAATCTGCTCGACCAACCATCTCGATGGCTTCGGCACAAGCCAGGCCGGTGGCGTACGGGCCACACATCTGGTACCGACCATGACCCTGGACTGGCTGGCGATGAATCCCGTCGCCCGACGTGGTCAAGATTGACGTCGAGGAGGCCGAGGCGACCGTGCTGGCCGGTGCCGGAGAACTGCTGAGCAGGCACCCCAGAGTCATCTGCGAGGTGGCGGCGCGGAACTCAGCCACCGTGACTGGCATCCTGAAGGATCATGAATACACGCTTTACGACGGCAACCAGCCTGCTCAGGAGCGGGAAGCGCTCTCTCTTGCCCCGCACAACACCCTGGCCCTTCCGGCCCAGCCGCTCTCTTCGCTGACCAGAGCGTCGGCGCAACCCAGCTAGCGATCAGGACTGTCACTCACGGTCCACGCATAGTGATACCTCGTTGCCAGCGTTGCCTGAATTCTATGACCGACTCAACCTTGTGCCTGCGCACGAAGGCTTGAGAAGCTCTCCTTGCCACCTCACTTGTGTTAAGTCGCATGCGGCCAGGCGGAGCGCCCTGATTGAGGATGACTGTATCGCGGCAGATGGCCACGAGCTATTAGCCTCGGAGAGGCTCGGCAACATTGTCCTTATGGTAACGTGCCATGCAGGCGGACATGTATCACATGGTGATAAAGACTCTGGGGGGGACGTTGACGCATCACAGCACCAGGAAGCCTGCTGCGGCAACCTAACGATGTGCGGCATCGCCGGGGGAATTGATACGACTTCACACGGAGTTGGGCACCGTGTCAGCTTGATAAATGATGCGCAGCGGCATCGTGGGCCGGACCACTCCATGGTCACCCAGGTAGGACAATTCACCCTCGGTAATACACGGCTGGCGATCCAGGATCCCGGATCGGCGGGGAACCAACCGTTTGTATCGGACGATGGTCGCTATCACTGTGTGTTCAACGGGGAAATCTACAACTACCGTCGCCTGGTCCAGCGATTCCAGTTGCCCGTGCGCACCTCTTGCGACGGGGAAATCATCCCCCAGCTTTGGGTGAAGCTAGGCGTGGCGGCTCTGGCCGAGCTGCGCGGCATGTTCTCGATCGCGCTCGTGGACTCCCTGCGGGAAGTTCTCTACCTAGCTCGCGATCCGTTCGGGATCAAGCCCCTCTACTGGCGAACAGCACCTGAAGGGCTCATTTTCGCGTCAGAATGCAGACCGCTGGCCGCGTTGGCGGGCAGCGTGTGTGTCAACCCGAGCGCCATCGCCCAGTATCTCCACCTGGGAGCCATGCCGGCCGATTGCGCTCCCTTTATCGAGATCAGCACCCTTCCGCCCAATAGCGTGGCGACTTTCGGGCTTGACGGCCGTGCGACAGTACGCCCCATCCCGCCGCAAGCCCCCACTGCCGTCGCGGGTGACCCAGCGGATCTAGGTGCAGCACTGGTGGACTCCATCGAATTGCATCTGGGTGCGGACGTGCCTACCGCTCTCCTGCTGTCCGCTGGTATCGACTCCGCGACGATCGCCGCGGTCAGCCGCCACGTCGGTCGGGATCTCGAGTGCCTCACTATCACCACCGATGAAGCCACCGACGAAAGTAGCGGGGCCTCTGAAACAGCCCGCCACTACGGGCACCACTTCCGACAGATCCCGGCCGCATTGCAGGATAGCGACCTGGACAGGTTCTTCCAGGCTATGCAGCGTCCGAGTATCGACGGGCTCAACACCTATCTCGTGTCCAACGCTGTCCACGATGCGGGATTCAAGGTAGCACTGTCCGGCCTCGGCGGAGACGAGGCAGTCGGTGGTTACTCCCACTTCCGCCTGCTGAGATACCTTCCTTTGCTCCGAGCCCTCGATCGGATGCCCCGTGCCGCAAGCGCGGCGGCCGCAATGTTGCTCACTCAGATGGGTCTAGCCAGCCAGGCCAAGGTTAAGAGGCTCCTCGATGCCGACGGGCCCCGGGAAGGCTGGGGTCTGTCACGTCTCCAGCGGGAGATACTTCCCTCCCGACTCGTGAGCGATCTCACGGGGGCGAACCTTCGCATACCCGCACCAGATACGTCATGGTGGGCAGCGCACCAATCCGATCCATTCTCCACCATGGTCGTTGCGGAGGTTGCTGTCTACCTCCAAGCGATGCTGCTGCCCGATGCCGATAGCTTCTCGATGGCTTCCTCGGTTGAGTTGCGGGTGCCCTTTGTGGACCAGCGCGTTTTCTCAGCCTCGCTGAGGCTGGCCGCCAGCACCGGCACCGGTCACGGTAAGCGTGCTCTCGGGACAGCGCTCGACGATCCCTACCTGAAGAAGCTGGCCGCCCGCCCGAAGCACGGGTTCAGCGTTCCCATGCGGCAATGGATGTGGGGACCTCTGGCACCCGTGCTGAACGCGGCGCGTGAACCTGATGCCCCTGTCTGGTCAGTGGTGGACCGTGGCCTAGCCGATCGCGCCGGTCTCACCAGCCTGGCCACGTGCCACCGCTGGGCTGAGGTCTGGCTGATCGCCGCGCTGAACGCTTGGTTGCTTTCAGTAGCGGGTTGCTTTCAGTAGCGGGCAAATGCCGAGCATAGCAATCCGGAATGGCGCTTCGCGACGCCGCTCCCAGCCGGGAGAATATTCCTTAGCGGTGCGACCTGCAGTGATTTACTTGGCGGTAAGACCCCCGCCAAAGGACCCCGGAAGGCATGTCATGGACACGACGGCATTGGCCGGGCTGACCACGACGGCCCCCCTACCCCGCCCGCCTGCAGGCCTTCCACTACAGCTCCGAATACGCCACCCACGCCGACGACGTGGGCGCGCCAGTGGCACCAGGCGAACGGCCAGGGCGCACCGCCTGGCGGGCTGGCTTCGGCCGGTTCGCGCTGACCGAGCAGGACACCCCAGTCAAAACCTGGATCCGCGACGACAACTTACGGGCCCGTCGTTAGCCCTGGCCTTTCACGGGGGTTCGGCGGCTGAGCCGTGCGCCTGAATGGAAAAGTGCTCCTGACCTGGGATGATAAGGGTTGTCTAGGCTCTTATCACTCCAGTTCGAGGAGCACTTTCTGCATGTACGCTACCGGATGGTCACGTGGTCTTGAGGTCACGGGCGGCGGCTCGGGCGTCGTGTCGCACGCGGGGCTTGTCCTGCTGCGCCAGCTCGTGGACCGGACGGGTCTGACGGCCGGCCTGTCGGCAGCGCTGCCATCGCCGCTGGGCGGCCACGACCGGGGCCGCGTCTTCTCCGACCTGGCGTGCGCGATTGCCGACGGGGCCCGGGTGATCAGCGATTTCCGGGTGATGGGCGACCAGCGGGAGCTGCTCGGCCCGGTCGCGTCGGTGCCGACTGCGTGGCGGGCGCTGAAGGAGACCGCGGCTGGCGGGGACCGCACGAGGCGCAAGATCACGGTCGCGGTGGGCAAGGCGCGGCGGCACGCGTGGGCGCATGGCATCGCGCGCCATGGGGGCCTGCCGCCGGTCAAGGTCGCGGACCGCAGGCTCGAGGGCGTGACCTGCATCCGGCTGGACGCGACCGTCGTGACCGCGCACAGCGACAAGGAGCTGGCGGAGCCGAATTTCAAAGGCTTCGGCCATCACCCGATCATCGCTGCCTGCGATAACACGGCGGAGCCGCTGGCCTGGCTGCTGCGCCCCGGCTCGGCCGGCAGCAGCACCGCCGCCGATCACCTGCGCCTGCTGGACGACGCGATCACCGCGCTGCCGCCGGCACTGCGCCGCAGGCTGATGATCACCTGCGACGGGGCCGGCGCCAGCCACGCCCTGGTCAAGGAGCTGGACCGGCTCGCCGCCCGGCACGGGTACCAGCTCGTCTACTCCGTCGGGTGGGAGCTCGCCGCCCGGGAGCGGGCCGCGATCGGCAAGGTCCCCGGCCGGCCTGGGAGGCCGCGATCGACGGGAAGGGCCAGGTCCGCGAGCGCCGCTCCGACGGCGCCTGCGGGAACCCGCGCTGCGCGCACCCGGCCTGCTGGATCGAGGAAGCGCACGTCACTGAGCTGACCGGGCTGCTGCGCGAGGGCCCGTCCGGCGACCAGCTCAAGGGCTGGCCCAAGACCATGCGGGTCTTCGCCCGCCGCGAGCGCCCGCACCCTGGCGCGCAGCTGTCCCTGTTCGAGGCAGCCGACGGCTGGCGCTACTCCCTGCACGTCACCAACCTGCCCGCGACCAGGGGCTGGCGCGGCCAGTGCGCCTACATCGACGCCGCGCACCGCGTCCACGCCCGCGTTGAGGACGTCATCCGCACCGGGAAGGACACCGGCCTGGGACACTTCCCCTCGCATGACTACGGGCTGAACAAGGCGTGGCTCGACGCCGCAATGATCGCCTGCATCCTGCTGTCCTGGCTGAAGCTCCTCGCCCTGGACGGCGACCTCGCCAAGGCCGAGCCGAAGACGCTGCGCTACCGCGTCCTGCACGCCGCCGCCCGCCTCGTCCGCGGCGGACGCCGCAGAACACTGAAAATCGCCGCGACCTGGCCCTGGGCGGAGGAGATCATCACCGCCTGGCAGCGCGTCCAGGCCATTCCGCACCCCACCTGACCAGCAAGAACACGTCCCGCCGAGCACGGAAGGAAACTCAGGGGCCGCGGAACCCCCGGCCACCCGGCCCGACAGCCGGGCCACCGTCATACCCCAGGCCTAAAATCCACGTCCAGAAACCGGCCACCACGTCGGCCAGCGGCAGCCATCAGCCCCCATGAAAGATCAGGGCTAGACGCGCAGCCTGGCCGCGGTCTTTCCTTCATGGCGGCCACGACGAGAGGGCAAGGCGTCGCAGTCCTCGCTCGACCTCCAGTCATTGGTGTAGCAGAGCCAGAGCAGCGCCACGCTAGTCATAGTCAGGGCAATGGGCGCAATTCCCGAATTAGCGTTTCTGGCGACTACGACTCAGCCAGACCGGATGCACCTGCGTGACCGGCATAGAGACGTGGCAGTTCAGCCCAGGCACTGGCGGAGGCACCAGCCGACCGCGATCCAATCCAGCCTGCTGAGCGGGCATCACTGCTACGAGCGGGAAGATCATGGCGAAATACCAAGAGTGCTGCTGCGGAGTCACCAACAGCCAGGCCAGGGTCACCGCTAGGGCCACCCGGACAGCCGGGAAATTGACTGGCCCAGACGGCATGCGCCACAGCAGGATCACCGCCAGCCCGACGAAAGCGATCAGGCCCAGGGCATTGATGCTGCCGGTCGCGTGGGCCAGGTGCAGCACCCGCATCACGGCGAACCATGGCGTGTAACCGACCGGTGCCGTGGTGGCCACGCCCATCGTGGCCGAGATCGCGGCGCGGCCGGCCAACACGTAGCAGGGTATCACGATGACTCGCCGCGCCTGCCGCCAGGGCGGCCATCGAGCGCGGTGACCGGCGGGCGGCCCAGAGCAGACCCGCACCGAACAGGGCAAAAGGGCACCTTGATCGCTGCGGCCACCCCGAAAAGCAGGCCAGCCAGGAGGGCCCGACGGGACTCCACGCGGCGCAGGGCAAACAGCGCGCCGGCGCCAAAAGCCACGGCCAGGCCGTCGTTGTGGCCGCCGGCCAGCACCGCCCAGAGCATGAGCGGATTCAGCGACCACAGCAGGTGGGCCCGCACTCTGCGGCGCAGCGTCCATGTGAAGCAGTCGATCCAGAGCCAGCACCAACGCCAGGTAGGCGAGGGCGTTCCATGCTTTCAGCCAGAAGATGGTGCGGGCCGCAGAGGCCCCGGCTAGGTCCGACGCAGCTTCTTCTGTTCCGGTGGCGACTGGGCCGTACCTGGAAGGCTGATTCCGATAGCCGGGAACGGCTACCGCTCCCACCGGGTCACCGGACGTCTTCAACTGGCCCGGGGTCATGACATAGGGGTTGTGCCCAAGCGCGGCGATGCGCCCGAATACCGCGTAGTCCAGCATGTCAGCCGACCCCATCGGGAGGAAGCACCAGCAGGGCGACGACGGCCAGGACGGACCCAGCGATGAGGCGGCCCGGCCGTGGCCGCCATCCATGCCGCACCGCCACCAAGCCAGTGACCAGGCCGAGGGCACCCAATAGAATCGCCAGCCACAGCAGCGCTGAGATGAGCGCCGGCGAGGGGTGGCCGCGGAAAAACCACGGTGGCCACGGCGGGGCCGCCGGGAATCTGGCCACTGCGGCCGAGGGGCCCTGGATCCCGACCAGGACCATCAATCCGATACTCACGGCCATCGCCCCGACCGCTACACGGCCCGCCCGCCGGGCGCGCGTCAGCCCCCGGCTACTCACGATCGTCGCAGTCCCCCCAGCACGTCATATCGTCCAAGTCCCTTTGCCTGGGGGGTATACGGGAACGGCCCCCCTGTTCACTTAGCCGCCCCTCCGCTATCACAGCGAGATCATACATAGTTACTGACTGTCACATCGCGATTTCTGGCCCACCGATCATCGGACCGGACCTCCTGCATGTTGATGCTCTCGGCACGCCCGCGGGTACCGACAATAATGTGCGTCCTTGCGAATCAGGCGAATGATACATGTCTAGCAGCGATAAGCGCCACGGCGATTTACTCATCATGGGACATAGACATGATCAATTACCAGCGGCTATACGAATATCGGTTCCGGAATGTCGACCAGAACAGGCGCGACCACGTCTGGGGTGAAAATCTCCAGTGATCTACGAGTGGCTTGGTCGGCCCGAGCGAATACTGGATCCCGCTGCCGGGAGATGCGAGTTCCTCAATGCCGTTCCCGCCCAAGAACGCTGGGGGATCGACGCGGTCAAGTACGAGGAAACCCTCCCGGACGAAGGGATCCGGCTTCTCGTTTCTGACGTCAATGCAGGCCGAACTGCCAAATTCATACTTCGACGGGATATTCGTGTCGAACTTCCTGGAGCATCTCGCGGGACCCAGACGAGGTTGCGGCGTTCCTGGACAAGATGCGGGACTGCATCAAGCCAGGTGGGCGGATAGCCGTCATGGGCCCAAATTTCCGCTACTGCGCACGGGAGTACTTCGATTTCGCTGACCACCGCGTCATCCTGACGGAGGAGAGCACAGCGGAGCATCTGCACGCGGCCGGATTCGAAATCAAGCAGGTCTTTGCGCGGTTCCTGCCCTACTCGTTCGGCGGACGGCTACCCACGCACCCTGCTCTTGTCCGCGCCTACCTCAGGACTCGATTGGTCTGGCCACTGCTGGGCAAGCAGTTCCTGATAATCGCTGAGCGGCCGCCAGCAGCTCGTCGCTCTGAAGCGGAACAGGAAATATTAGCGCATATTTCATATCAGGACAATTCAGCACGGCCGCAGATGGCACTTACGCTTGGATTACTTAGACCACGAGGCGTTAGCCTTCGCTACGCTAATTCCTAGCATTTCATTAGCGGGGTAAACACGTGACTGACTGGCCGGCGGATGGTCCTTTCGAACGCGATATCGTGATTATTGGCGGCTGCGGCCACGTCGGGCTGCCACTCGCGATCGCCTTCGCCGACCAAGGCGCCCGCGTGGGGATCTTCGATGTGAGTCGAAACTGCCGTGGCCCTGGTCAACTACGCGCGAATGCCCTTCGATGAGCCTGGCGCGGCCGACGCGCTGAAGCGGGTGGTCTCTGAAGGGCGCCTCACGGCGTCCACCGCGCCCTCCATCGTGGCCTCAGCCGAGCACGTAATTGTGGTTATCGGGACACCTGTAGACGAGCACCTCAATCCGGACCAAGGCGCTGTACCCAATGCACTCACCTCAATGTGCGCAATATCTGCAGAGACGGCCAGATTCTCATCCTGCGCAGCACGGTTTACCCGGGTGTGACGGCACTCGTCGAGAAGATAATCGCTGACCTGGGCCTGCAGATCGACGTTGCTTTCTGCCCAGAGCGGATCGCCGAGGGCAAGGCGATGACCGAGCTATTCGAGCTGCCGCAGATCGTGTCCAGCCGCACCCAGGGGGGCCTCGATCGCGCGAGCGCCCTGTTCCGCAAGCTGACCGACACGGTCGTGCCGATGACACCCGAGGAAGCAGAGCTCGCGAAGCTGTTCACCAACGTCTGGCGGTACATCAAGTTCGCCGCAGCCAACCAGCTCTACATGATGGCCAACGACCGGGGACTGGACTTCGAGCGCATCCGCCAGGGCCTGATCCTGGACTATCCGCGCGCGGCCGACATGCCGGGCGCTGGCTTCGCCGCTGGACCATGCCTGTTCAAGGACACCCTGCAACTTGCTGCCTATAACAACAACAGCTTCGCCCTCGGCCATATGGCGATGAGCATCAACGAAGGGCTCCCGCCCTACCTGGTGGACCGTCTGGAGCAGCGTTTCGATCTGTCATCAATGACAGTCGGCATCCTCGGCATGGCGTTCAAGGGCGGCTCGGACGACATCCGCTCTAGCCTCAGCTACAAACTCAAGCGCATCCTCACTTTTAAGGCCAAGGCGGTCTTGTGCACCGACCCCTACGTAACCGTCGATCCCGCGTTGCGGCCACTCGACCAGGTGCTGGCGGGAGCGGACCTGCTGGTGATCGGCGCACCCCACCCCGAGTACCGGGAGCTGGTGACGGACAAGCCGACGGCTGATGTCTGGAACGTCCTCGGCAAGGGCGTGCTGGTGTGACCGAGGGAGCACGCGTCTCCGTCGTCATCCCCGCACGGAACGAGGGCGAGAACATCCGGCCCGTGCTCGACCGCCTCTTCGAGCAAGTAACTCTGCCGCTCGAGGTGCTCGTGGTCGTGGACAGCGCCGACGACAGAACCATCCCGGTGGTGGCTGACTATGCACAGGACGAACCGCGGGTCAGGTATCTGGTCAATACCTATGGCCGCGGTCCCGCGAATGCCATCCGCTACGGCATCCGCGCCTCGGCCGCGCCGGTCGCGGTGGTGACGATGGCGGACGGCTGCGACGATGTTCGCCAGATCGATGACCTGGCCCGCCTGGTCGAACGCGGCGTCGTGGTGGCTGCCGCCTCCCGCTATATGGCAGGAGGCCAGCAGGTCGGCGGCCCGTACCTGAAGGGGTGGCTCTCCAGGACCGCGGGCCGCTCGCTCCGGGTTCTGGCGCACACCGGGACCCGCGATGCCACGAACTCCTTCAAGGCGTACTCGACAGAATTCGTGCGGCAGGTGGGCATCGACTCCCGGGCTGGCTTCGAGATAGGTATTGAGCTCACTGCGAAGGCGAAGCGCATGGGCCAGCCCGTCGCCGAGATTCCGACCATCTGGCTGGACCGGCAGGCCGGGATGTCCAACTTCAAACTGGCCCAGTGGATCCCGGAATACCTGCGCTGGTACCGCTTCTCCTTCGGCACCCGCCTGACGGCCGAGGAGATCCGGGCCCGGACGGGACGTCGCTTCGCGCCCGAAACTGTCCAGGATGACTAAATGAGGAAGAGAGAACGATGGAGAAGGTACTGGTCAGCGGCTCGGCCGGGTTCATCGGCGGCTACGTCGTGGAGGAATTGCTCGGGCGCGGATATGCCGTTACCGGGATCGATAACTTGTCGAAGTACGGCCGGACCTCGAAGTCCTATGACGGCCATCCCCTTTATACGTTCGTCGAAGGCGATGCCCGTGACGTCAGCCTGATGACCGGCTTGCTAGCCGATTGCGATCATTTCATAGCCGGTGCGGCGATGATCGGCGGGATCTCCTACTTCCACACGTACCCGTACGACCTGCTGGCCACTAACGAACGCATCATCGCCGCGAGCTGCGACGCTGCCATCCAGGCGCACCAGGAAGGCAAGCTCCGCAAGGTGACCTATCTTTCGTCCTCGATGGTCTTCGAGAGCGCCGACCACTGGCCGTCGCACGAGGGCCAGGAACGCGAGATCCCTCCCCCGCTGTCCTCCTACGGCTTCCAGAAGCTGGCGGTGGAGTACTTCGCGCGGGCAGCGTGGGACCAGTACCGGCTGCCCTACACCATCGTCCGGCCCTTCAACTGCGTGGGCATTGGCGAGAGCAGGGCCCTGGGCGAGGATGAGATCCTCTCAGGAAATGTCCGGCTCGCCATGAGCCACGTGGTACCCGACCTGGTCCAGAAAGTGCTCAAGGGCCAGGATCCGCTGCACATCATGGGCTCAGGCGACCAGGTGCGCCACTACACCTACGGAGGTGACCTCGCCCAGGGGATCGTCACGGCGATGAGCCACCCGCAGGCGGACAACGAAGACTTCAACCTCTCGACCGCGGAAAGCACAACGGTCCTGGAACTCGCCGCGTCAATCTGGGAGCACGTCAAGGGCCAGGGCATGCCCCTGCGGATCACCCACGACGACCCGTTCACCTACGACGTCCAGCGGCGTGTCCCATCGGTTGACAAGGCCAAGCGCATACTTGGTTTTGAGGCGATGACCTCGCTTCAAGACATGCTCGACGAGGTAATCCCCTGGATTGCCAGCGCGGTCGAGCGCGGAGCTATCTGATCGAAGGGAATAGGGACTGGCCACCCGGACCAGCCGCTGCCCCAATATCCGCCCGATGTCAGCCAGCGCTCTCCAGCTTCCGCCGCCGCCCCGCGCGATAACCCAGACCGCCGAGCAACACCACACCCAGACCGCCGAGAGTGATCCCCAACGTCTTCCCGGCCAGGAGCGGCACCGGCACCAGGTTGGCGGCGTTGCACACGGACGTCCCGATGGCCAGCGTCTGGGTGCTGCCCAGCAGCGACACGTAGATCGCGGTCACGGTGAGCGTGCCGTCCCCCGCGCTGGTCTGCCGGTTCAGCATGACGGTGCGCGATCCCCGGCGAGCGTGAGCGTCGTGTTCGGGCCGGGATTGGCGGCCAGGGTGATGGTCGGCACCCCGGCGACCGTGGACAGCGCCATTGGTGATGGCCGCGGTGCCGGATGACGGCGCCGGTGTTGGTGTTAAAGAGGCACGACGACGTCACCGCCGTGGCGGTCAGACCCGTCCGGCAAGTTCAGCGATCGCCGAGACATTGGCCACACTGCGACGATGCGCTCGTCGGGCCAGCCGTGTCGGTGACCACGCCCGTGGTGAGCAGCCCGGTGATGTTGGCGTTCGCCACCGTTATCGGTGAGGTGCCGGGGGCGGTGGCCTGGCCCAGCGGAGACCGCTGAGATCGGGCCGGTCGGCCGCGCGCCGTTGGAACGGTTGGGCGAGGCGGCGGCGGCGGGCAGGGCCGCGGCCACCAGCAGGCCGCCGGCGACGGCCAGCGAGGACGCCAGCCTTCACGACGCCCCTCATCGTGCGTTTCATGAATTCTCCCCCATCATTTCTTTGATCATTTGGAGGGCGCCGACCGGTGCCGGTTGGACTGGGGGGTTCGATTTCGGATGAGGAACTCCGCGTTGCGCCGCGTCTTGGACCAGTCCGTGCGGCCGCTGAGAATGCGGCAGAAGGCCCGCCACGAGGTGACGTAAAAGATCAGCACGAACAGTGAGTAGCCGACGCCGAGCGCCAGGGCCGCGGCACTGCCCATGCTGCGGCTCGCACCGCCTGCGGTAGAGCGGACCCCAGAGCATGAACGGCCCGAGCCCGACGATCGAGGTAAAAGGCCAGGATCATCCACCCGCCCGCCACCACCCAGGCCCGCATCGCGGCGGGACCGGCCAGGTAGTTGGTCACAAAGACGATGGCGGGGACCGGGTACACGAACGTCCCGATCAGCTGGAGCCAGGGCTGGACCAGGTAATAGGTGGCCTCCAGCGCCCCGATCTTCGATACATGCCGGCGAGGTCCACAGCTGCCGCAGGTACGCACCGCACTGCATGGTGCCCTGACCCCACCGGGTGCGCTGCCGGACCAGCCGCCGATGTCCGGCAGGGCCTCCTGGTCCACCCAGGTGTCCTGGGTGTACTCGTTCCGGTGCCCGGTCATCATCAGGTGCAGGCTGAGCTCGTAGTCCTCGAGCAGCGCTCCGCGCCAGGGGCCGTCCTCGTCGGCCACCACGTCCAGTGCGGACAGCCGGCTGAACTGGCCGTTGCCGCCCAGCCCGACACTCCTGGTGAACTTGCGGGTGACCTGGATCGCCGAGATCGGCACCCGGAACTCCAGGTCCTGGAGCCGGACGAGGTCATGGCCGAGCGCGTTCACCAGCCGGCCCCGGTGCGGGAACGGCCGCCGGTCGATCCCGGTTCAGCATCCGCACCTGGACCTGGACCGAGCCGACGACCGGGTCACCGAACATGCCCGCGCCCGCGCAGACGTCGAGGCAGTTGGACGCGGGCCGGCCATCCGCGTCGATCACCCCGATGATCGGTCCGGGCTGGCGTCGGCCGTAGCCGGGAGCCACTCGTTGAGGGCCAGGTACGCGGCGTTGAGCGCGTCCCCCTTACCGGTGCGGGCCTGCCGGGCGGCAGCCGCCGGACTAGATGGACCATGGGATCGGCCCAGGCCCGGATGCCCACGATCGACGCGGTCCCGTCCTCGCTGTCGTCGTCGATCACCCACACATGCGCCTGCGGGAACGTCGCCCGCAGGTAGTCGATCGTGTCCGCCGATCACCCGCTCCTCGTTCAGCGCCGGTACGAACAGGTGCCAGTCCAGCGTGCGGGCGTCCCCCGCCGGGGAGGGCCGGTACCGCAGGTACGGGACGACGATGATCAGCGCGTAGCTGATGAAGGCCACGCTCATCAGCAGGGCGACGGCCTGGGCCAGCGCGATCGCGACCTGAAGGGTGGAGCTGTTCACGAGGCTGCCCTCCGGTACCAGCGGAGCAGGGGGGCCCACAGGGCCTCACCGTCAGGGGCGGTGATGATGAGCGTGAGCAGGGCCAGGCTCACGGCGATGCAGACGATGCTGATCAGTGAGCCGAGGACCAGGTGACCGACCTGGTAGCCGGTGCCGATCCCGGCCAGCCGGATGGCCATGGCGATCACGCCGATCCGGGTCAGGTTCCCGGCCACCAGGATCAGGCCCGCCACCATGAGCGCCTTTAGGACCCGGTGCACGGCGAGCTTGCGCGGGATCAGCAAGGCCACGCCCAGCACGCACAGCGGCGCGATCAGCAGGCGCCGAACTGCAATCGGGTGTAATAACCAGCCCGAACGCGTCCGGCGCGCCGAGCCCGAACCAGATGATCGGGGCGCTGGGCGCGGCCATGGCGGGCGCCACCAGGAGTAGAGGTGCGCGGCGGTGTAGGCCTCCAGATGGCGGAACTGGTACTCGAATCCCATCAGGGCTGCCGCTATCCCGCCGAGCACGACCATGCGGTAGCGCGGCCCCGGGAGATCACCGGCGCACCGCACTCGCCGTCCCGGCAGGCGTGGCAGGAGGGCGCCCGGACCGTGCCGGCCGCATGCCTGCTGGCCACGCCGCACGGCGACGCGGTCCGGGCGGGCCGCCCGGTATGTGGTCACTGTGCACGGGCTGGCGGTCTCCTCGACGGTGGGCACAATGGGCTGGCGTCCGCACGTAGCACGGCCAAGCCGACGAGCTGCGCCCACCCTCGGACGTCCGATCACGCTGTGTAGTCATGTACGAAGCATAGAGTTACAGGTCGACTGGCAACTACATTCGCCATTGATAGCGGCCAGCATCGACGATCTCGCCCGGCAAATCCGAAATGGCCTGCTTCGCGACGCCGCTCCCAGCCCGGAAAATTCCTCAGCGGCGCGACCTGCAGTGATTGACTTGCCTGTGACGATCGCCCACCGAAGGCCCGCGGAAGGCATGTCATGGACACGACGGCATTGGCCGGGCTGAACCCGTTCGGCATATTTGATGTGGAAGCGGCGAGGCTTGACCATTTCTTCTCCGGGCTCGACGAGGCCGGCTGGGAGCGGCCGTCCCGGTGCCCGGGCTGGACCGTCCGTGACGTCCTGTGCCACCTGGCCGGCGAGGAGCTGTACAACCACGCCTGCCTCAACGGCGACCTCGAGACCTTCCGGGCCATGGTGCGCGCCGCGGGCATCACCGGCGGCTACGACGAGTTCAACCAGTGGTGTGTCCGCCAGCGCCGCGGCCTTCCGGTCAGCGAGGTGCTGGCCGAATGGCGGGAGGCCAACGGCGAGACCCGGCACCGGATGACCGCGCTCGGCCGCGACGCACCGCTGACCACGGCGGCCGGGCCCTACCCGGCGGGCCTGCAGGCCTTCCACTACAGCTCCGAATACGCCACCCACGCCGATGACGTGGGCGCGCCGGTGGCACCCGGGCGAACGGCCAGGGCGCACCGCGTGGCGGGTCAGCTTCGGCCGGTTCGCGCTGACCGAGCAGGACACCCCAGTCAAAACCTGGATCCGCAACGACAACCTCGTCGTGCAACTCGGCAGCCTCGAGACCGAGCTGTCCCCGGAGGACTTCGTCGAGGCCACCGTCGGGCGACTGCCTGACACCTACCCGATCGAGCCCGCGCTCCGGGACGTGCTGCGCTGCCTGGCCTGAGAGCCTGGCCACAGCTACCTGGCCTGAGCACGCCCGCGGGCGGGATTACGCTGGGGCGGCCAGCTTGCGGCGGCGCCTGGTGAGCGCGTAGGCGATCCCGCCGAGCACCAGCAGGCCCAGTCCCCCCAGGGTGAGCCGGATCGTCGCAGCCGTTGACCGGCGGCGTGGCGGCCAGGTCGGCCCGGACGCAGACCGAGGTCGCGAACACGAGCTTCTGCCGGTGCGGGAGCCGCATCCGGACCCACAGGGCCTCCGCGGTGAGTGTCCCGCGCGGCCCGGTGTACTGCCGGTTCAAGATGATCACCGCGAGATCGGGGATGACGACCCGGGTGTTCGGCGCCGGGTGGGCCGGCAGGGCGATCGTCCGGCCGCCGGGCCTGGTGATCTGGCCGCCGGTGATGCTGCTGGTCCCGGTCACCACGCCGGTCTTCCGGTTGAACGAGCACGACGACGAGACGGCCGCCGCGCGCAGCGAGCCGTGTCCGGGCAGGGCCACGGCCAGGGCCGGGATCCTCGACGAGGCGCTGACCGCGCCCGCGGTGTCGGTGATGATCCCGGTGCGCAAGATCCCCGCGGTATCCACGTTGGGCAGGATCACCGGCGAGCCGCCTGAATAGGTGGCCTGGCCGACCGTCTGCGCACTGAAATGCCCGACCGCGTTAAGCGCGTAGGACTGGTTGACCGGCGCGCTGGCTGCGGCCGACGGCGCGGTCGCCGCCAGCAGCCCGCCCACCAGGGCCAGCGATCCGGCCAGCCCGGCCGCGCCACGGATCATCCGATTCATCGGCCGTCCCCCGCAGGACATTTTCAGGCGCTGGCCTTACTTCCCTGGACTTACTTTTAGTAGTGGAACCATAGCCCAAAGTCATGAGCTGGCGGGGTGCTTAGCGCTAACGGGCAGAACCGGCATGCGAGAGGCGCCGGCCATGGCCGGCGCCCCTGCGCCGCAGTCACCCGGTAGCCGGGTCACCGCGGCCGTGATCCGGTGGTCAGCGGTGCTACATGATCACGGCACGATAGCGCGGCAGCGGCTGACCGCGATCGAGAGGTTCTGCCCGAAACCGGTGAGGTAGATGCCGGTCACCGTGAGCGGATGCCCTCCGTGACCATCTGCTTGTTGAGCGTGACCGTCAGCCCCGCCACGGTGGATCACCGTGTTGGGGGCCGGGTTGCGGATCAGCGGGATGGACGGGATGACGGCACGCCGGGCACCATGATCGAGCCGGCCTGGATGGTCGCATCCGCCGAACGCGGTGCCGGAGAAGCCGATCCGGCAGGTGGACGAGACCATGGACGCGTTGAGCTGGTCGACCTGCGAGTCCAGGTACACCTTCGGCGAGCCGACCTGGGAGTAGGCCTGCAGCGGCTTGGCCCGGTCCAGGATCCCGCCCGTGGTGACGAAGCCGGGATACACGAAGGCACAGGCCACCTGCGGGGTGTTGAAGAGGTTCGCGATAGGCGACCGGGTGGATGTGGATGAAGCCGTAGGCCGCGAGCCCGTAAGCGCCGGTGGGCGGCAGCGTGTCAGCACCGGCGGGCGCGGCGGCGGCCGCCATTGCGCCGCCGACCAACGCCAGCGATCCGGCAACCTTGACGGCGCTGCTGAGAATTCGGTTCACAGATGTCCCCTTCATTGTGATCCTGTGGTCAGCGGTGCCAGATGATCACCCAACGTCGCACGGTGCCGCAGCGGCTGACCGCGATCGAGAGGTTCTGCCCGGGGATGCTGGCGTAGATGCCGGTCACCGTGAGGACGGCGTTGGGGCCCGTGCCCGTGAACGTCTGCTTGTTGAGCGTGACCGTCAACGACCCCAGGTCGATCACCGTGTTAGGGGCCGGGTTACGGATCAGCGGGATGGGCGGGAAGCCCGGCAGGTCGGGCGCCACGATCGAGCCGGCCTGGATGGTCGCATCGCCGAACGGGGGGCCGGAGAAGCCGCGCCGGCAGGTGGACGAGACCATGGACGCGTTGAGCTGCTCGACCTGCGAGAGCCCGTACACCTTCACCGCGCCGACCTGGGAGTAGGCCTGCAGCGGCTTGGCCCGGTCCAGGATCCCGCCCGTGGTGAGGAAGCCGGGGTACACGACGGGCCCGGACACCTGAGGGGTGTTGACTAGACGCCCGTAAAGGCGACCGGGTGGATGGTGGATACCGAAGCCGAAGGCCGAGATCCCGTAAGCGCTGGTGGGCGACGGATGTCGGCACCGGCGGGTGCGGCGGCGGCGGCCATGGCCCCGCCGATCAACGCCAGCGATCCGGCAACCTTGACGGCGCTACTGAGAATTCGATTCACAGATGTCCCCTTCATTGTGAGCCTGCGGTCAGCGTGCTAGATGATCAGCCTTCGTCAACGTGGCAGCGGCTGACCGCGATCGCGAGGCTCTCCCCGTAACCGGTGATGTCGATACCAGTCACCGTGAGCGTGTCGTTCGCAACCACCTGCTTGTTGAGCGTGACAGTCAGCCCTCCCAGGGTGATCACCGTGTTGGGGGCCGGGTTACGGATCAGCGGGATGCGCGGGACGAACGGGAAGGAAGGCACCACGATCGAGCCGGCCTGGATGGTCGAACCAGCCGAACGCGTTGTCGTCGCCGAAGATCCGGCACGAGGACGAGACCAGCGACGCGTTGAGCTGGTCAACCGGATCGGGGCCATAGCTACACCTTGGGCGAGCCGACCTGGGAGTAAGCCTGCAGCGGCTTGGCCCGGTCCAGGATCCCGCCCGTGGAAAGGAAGCCGGGATACACGACCGGCCCGGACACCTGAGGGAGTGTTATAGACATCCGCGTAAGGCGACCGGGTAGATGTCAGACGAAGCCGAAGGCCGCGACCCCGAAAGCACTGGTCGGCGGAATCCGGTTCGGCGCCAGCGGGTGCGGCAGCGGCGGCCATGACACCGCCGACCAACGCCAGCGATCCGGCAACCTTGACGGCACTGCTGAAAATTCGGTTCACAGAAGTCCCCTTCATGGTGATCTGGTGAGTCAGCGGTGACGGTGATCCGGGGTCAGCGTGCTAATGATCGCCCTCGTGACGTGGCAGCGGCTGACGGCGATCGACGAGGTTCTGCCCGTAGACCGGTGATGTAGATACCGGTCACCGTGAGCCGTGGCTTGCCCGTGACCGCCTGCTTGTTGAGCGTGACGGTCAGGCGGCCCCAGGGTGATCACCGTGTTGGGGGCCGGGTTACGGATCAGCGGGATGGGCGGGAAGAACGGGAAGGACGGGCGCCACGATCGAGCCGGCCTGGATGGTCGCATCAGCCGAACGCGTTGTCGCCGGAGAAGCTGACCGGCACGAGGACGAGACCATGGACGCGTTGAGCTGCTCGACCTGTCGAGAACCCGTACACCTTGACCGCGCCGACCTGGGAGTAGGCCTGCAGCGGCTTGGCCCGGTCCAGGATCCCGCCCGTGGTGAGGAAGCCGGGATACACGACCGGCCCGGACACCTGGGGGGTGTTATAGATATGCGCATAGGCGACCGGGTGGATAGTGGACGAAACCGAAGGCCGAGATCCCGAAAGCGCTGGTCGGCGAGCCGGGGTGGCACCGGCGGGTGCGGCGGCGGCGGCCATGGCGCCGCCGACCAGCGCCAGCGATCCGGCCACCTTGACGGCGCTACTGAGAATTCGGTTCACAGCTGTCCCCTTCATTGGTGATTGTGACTGCGTTGTCCGATTGCTGGGGAGCGAGTGCGGCAGCCGTCCCGGCGCTGGCGTGTTCCTGCGGGCCGGAGTCCGGCGCAGCGGGCTGCCCCCGCGGTCGTCACGAGCCCGCCTAGATCACTCATAGTAATCAAGTATGGAGCATACAGTTACGGTCTGCGGGTCAGCAAGCCCCCCTCCGCAGTCATCAGCCGTCACGATTTCCCAGGTCATAGCGGGACCGGCAGACTACTGCCATGACCGCTCCCGCGAGCTACTCCGAGCCGCCCGCCCCGGTGTTCCTCTTCGACCTCGACGGCACCCTCATCGACAGCGTGTACCAGCACGTCATCGCCTGGCACGCGGCGTTGTCCCGGCTGGACATCGACCTGTCGGTGTGGCGGATCCACCGGCGGATCGGGATGAGCGGCGGGCTGTTCGTGTCCGCCCTGGTCCGGGAGACCGGCGTGACCCTGTCCGAAGCGGACGTGGCCATGCTGCAGCAGGCCCACAAGGAGGGATACCTGGCCCAGGCCGGCTCCGTCCGGGCGCTGCCGGGAGCGTCAGAACTGCTCGCCGCGCTGACCGCGCACGGGGTGCGCTGGGCCATCGCCACCAGCAGCTACCGGGCCACCTCGGGCCACGCGCTGAGCCTGCTCGGGCTGCCCGAGGACACCCCGATGATCACCCGTGACCTGGTGCGGCACGCCAAGCCGGACCCGGACCTGTTCCTGGCCGCGGCCGCCCTGCTCGACGTGGAGCCCCGGCATGCCTACGTGGTCGGCGACAGCGTCTGGGACCTGCTGGCCGCCCGCCGGGCCGGCGCGATCGGCATCGGCCTCATGTCCGGCGGTTACGGCCGCGAGGAACTCGAGCGCGCGGGCGCGTACCGGGTCTACGCCGACCCTGCCGACCTGCTGGCCCGCGCCGACGAACTAGGCGTCCGCGACCTGACTTGACGTGGAATCGAGCGCCCGCCCGGCCTGATCGGCCAGGGTGACGGCGACCAGCCGGGCCTGCAAGGACGGCTTCGCCCCGGGCTGGGCCCGCATCATGAACCGGCCGTAGTACTGGCCTTGGCGAACGCCCGCAACTCGATCTCGCCCGCAGGCAGGCCGAACTGCTCCACGTCCCAGCGACTATGGCCGATGACCACGGTGCCGTCGGGCTCCAGGCGGGGCGGGTGACCGAGCAGCGAGCCGTACTCGAAACGGCAGTCTTCCAGGTCCAGCACGCTGATGAGCTGCTCCTTCACGCTGTCCACCACGGTCTCGGCGGCGTCCGCCGACTTGGCCATCGAGGCGGCCTCGTGGATCTGGGCGAGATAACCGGCGTCGGTGATGGTGACGACCCGCAGCTGCCGGGCCCGGGCCGCCAGCTGCGACACCGCCAGGCCGACCACCAGCAGCAGCACCGCGGTGGTGATGTCGGCCGAGCCGCGGATGGTGAACCGCTCGTAGGGCCGGGTGAAGAAGAAATCGAACCAGGCGAACGCCGACACCGCGGCCAGCGCCCCGGCGGCCCGGCTGCCGATGGCGGCCACGGCCACGACGCCAGCGACGAGGAGCAGGGCCACGTTCGTGTTCGACCAGCTGGCACGCCAGGGCAGCAGGATGGCCGCCACCGCCAGCGGCGCCAGCAGCCCGGCCAGCACGGCAGTGCGGTCACGGGAAAAATGAGGGTCATTGGGCGCCTCCCGATTCAGCAGACTGCGACGCTGCGCCGACCAGGGCTTCCCCGGCTCACCCTCATTCGAGCCTAGGCACGGGCGGCGGCGCTGCCAAGGTAACCGCAGGCCAGCCCCCGTATGGGTTCCGTTAGGATCCGCCCGCCGCTGGCCGCGGCCCGAGGCGGGCGGTCGGCGCATGGGTTCTGTTAGGAACCGCGATGGGCCCCGCATGGGTCCCGTTTGGACCGGACTTTTCCCCTTTCCTGGGGCTTCACTGAGTCCGTCAGCGACCGCACAAGGTCCTGACCGCCACCTGAAAAGTGCCGCAACAGGCCGCCCGCCACCCGCCTCCCCCGAGCGGGTGGCGGGCCCAGGGGGCGCACACCAGCAGGAAGCCTTGGAGGGCCCCGTGCTCGACCTCATCTATATCGGGCTGATGATCGTGGTTTTCGCCGCGCTTTTCCTCCTCATCAAGGGGGTCGAGCGTTTTGAGCGCTGAGAACCTGATCGGCCTGATCGCCGGAGTCATCGTCACCATCTACTTGTTCGTGGCCCTCGTGCTGCCTGAGAGGTTCTGATGAACAGCACCGTCGCGGGCTGGCTGCAGGTCGCCTTGCTGGTGGCCGCGCTGGCCGCGTGCTACGTGCCGCTCGGCAACTGGATCGCCAAGATCTTCACCTCGCCCCACCACTGGAAGGTGGAGCGGGGCGTCTACAAGGTCATCGGGATCAACCCCGAGGCCGACCAGAAGTGGAGCGCGTACCTGCGCAGCATGCTGGCCTTCTCCGCGGTCAGCGTGCTGTTCCTGTACGGCCTGCAGCGGCTGCAGCACTACCTGCTGCAGTTCGTCGGGCCGCACATGGCCAACGTGCCGCCGGCCACGGCCTTTAACACCGCCGTCTCGTTCACCACCAACACGAACTGGCAGAACTACTCCGGCGAGTCCACCATGACCTACCTGGTCCAGATGGGCGGGCTCGCGGTACAGAACTTCATGTCGGCCGCGGTCGGCATCGTGGTCGCGATCGCGCTGATCCGCGGGTTCACCCGGTCCCGGACCGACAAGCTGGGCAACTTCTGGGTGGACGTGACCCGCTGCGTGTTCCGGCTGCTGCTCCCCCTCGCCGTCATCGGCGCCATTGTCCTGATGGCCGGTGGCGCGATCGACAACTTCGCCAACTACCACACGCTCACCACGCTGTCCGGCGGCCACCAGACCATGGTCGGCGGCCCGGTGGCGTCGCAGGAAGTCATCAAGGACATGGGGAACAACGGGGGCGGCTTCTTCAACGCCAACTCCGCGCACCCCTTCGAGAACCCGAACCCGTTCACGAACTGGTTCGAGATCTTCCTGCTGCTGCTCATCCCGTTCGCCACGCCGCGCGCGTTCGGCAAGATGGTCGGCGACAACCGGCAGGGCTACGCGCTGGTCGCGGTCATGGCGATCATCTGGATCGTCGCCGTCGGCGGCATCAGCTTCTTCGAGATGCAGGGCGCCGGGGCGGCCACGCACCTCGCGCACGGCGCGGCGGAGGGCACCGAGACCCGGTTCGGCACACCAGGCTGCTCGCTGTTCGCGGCCTCGACCACGGTGACGTCCACCGGCGCGGTGGACTGCTTCCATGATTCGCTGACCCCGTTCGGCGGCGGCATCGCCCTGTTCGACATCGCGCTGGGCGAGATCGCGCCGGGCGGCGTCGGGGCGGGAATGTACGGGATCCTGGTCCTGGCCATCGTCACGGTGTTCGTGGCCGGCCTGATGGTCGGCCGGACGCCGGAGTACATCGGCAAGAAGATCCGGCCGGTCGAGATGAAGTACGCCGCCCTGTACTTCCTGACCCTTCCCGTCCTGGTGCTGGGCGCGTCCGGCCTGTCGATCGGACTGCGTATCGGGCAGAGCGCGATCTTCAATCCGGGCCCGCATGGGCTGACCGAGATCGTCTACGCGTTCGCCTCGATGGCCAATAACAACGGCTCGGCCTTCGCCGGCCTGGCCACCGGTGTGGGCTGGTGGTATCAGGCGGTGGGCGGCGTCGTGATGCTGCTCGGCCGGTTCGCGCCCGAGATCTTCGCCCTCGGCCTAGCGGGCTCGCTGGCCAGACAGAGCCCCGTGCCCGCGAGCGCGGGGACGCTGGACACCAGGACACCGCTCTTCGTCGGCATGCTCGTCGCCGTCATCCTCATCCTGGTCGGCCTGACCTACTTCCCGGCCCTGGCGCTGGGCCCCTTCGCAGAAGGACTGCACTGATGTCTGTAACCACTACACCCGAGGCCCCGGCGGGCACGGGCCAGGACAGCCGAGCACCGATCGCCGGGTCGGCGGCGGCCTGCTCGACCCGAAGATCCTCTGGCGCTCGACTGCCCGGACGCGTTCAAGAAGCTGGACCCGCGGGTCCAGCTCAAGAACCCGGTCATGTTCGTCGTCGAGGTCGGCGCCGTGCTGACCACCGGCACGGCCATCGCCCACTCGTCGGTCTTCAACTGGACCATCGTCGTCTGGCTGTGGCTGACCGTGGTCTTCGCCAACCTGGCCGAGGCGGTGGCCGAGGGCCGGGGCAAGGCCCAGGCCGAGACGCTGCGCCGGACCAAGCGGGAGACCGTGGCCCGGCGGCTGGTCGGCTGGCAGCCCGGCCAGACAGGAGGTCCGCGAGGAAGAGGTGCCCGGCGCCCAGCTCACCCTCGGCGACTTCGTCGTCGTCGAGGCGGGCGAGATCATCCCCGGTGACGGCGACGTCGTCGAGGGCGTCGCCTCGGTGGACGAGTCGGCCATCACCGGCGAGTCCGCCCCGGTCATCCGGGAGTCGGGTGGTGACCGGTCCGCGGTCACCGGCGGCACCAAGGTGCTGTCCGACCGGATCGTGGTGAAGATCACCTCCAAGCCCGGTGAGACCTTCATCGACCGGATGATCGCCCTGGTCGAGGGGGCGAAGCGGCAGAAGACGCCGAACGAGCTGGCGCTGAACATCCTGCTCGCCTCGCTGACCGTCATCTTCATGCTCGCGGTGATCACGCTGCAGCCGATGGCGTTCTACTCCAAGGCGCCGCAGAGCCTGGTGGTCCTGGTGGCGCTGCTCGTGGCGCTGATCCCGACCACGATCGGCGCGCTGCTGTCCGCGATCGGCATCGCCGGCATGGACCGGCTGGTCCAGCGGAACGTGCTGGCCCTGTCCGGCCGCGCGGTCGAGGCGGCCGGCGACGTCAACACGCTGCTGCTGGACAAGACCGGCACGATCACCATCGGCAACCGGCAGGCCAGCGAGTTCCTCCCGGTCGGCGGCGTGACCGCCGCGGAACTGGCGGACGCCGCGCAGCTGTCCAGCATGGCCGACTACACCCCGGAAGGCCGCTCCATCGTGGTGCTGGCCAAGGACCAGTACGGCCTGCGGGAGCGGCACGAAGGCGAACTGCAGGGCGCCGAGTTCGTCGAGTTCACCGCGCAGACCCGGATGAGCGGCGTGGACCTGGCCGACGGCCGCGAGGTCCGCAAGGGCGCGGCCGCCTCGGTCGCCCAGTGGATCCGGGACAACGGCGGCACTCCCCCGCCGGAGCTCGGCGAGATCGTGGACGGCATCTCCTCCGTCGGCGGGACACCCCTGGTCGTGGCGGAGCGCGCAGGAGGCAGCGGCGGAGAAGCCGGGACCGCCCGGGCGCTCGGGGTGATCAACCTCAAGGACATCGTCAAGGAGGGCATCGCCGAGCGGTTCGCCGAGATGCGCACGATGGGCATCCGGACCGTCATGATCACCGGCGACAACCCGCTGACCGCCAAGGCCATCGCGGACGAGTCCGGCGTGGACGACTTCCTCGCCGAGGCCACGCCGGAAGACAAGATGGCGCTGATCAAGAAGGAGCAGGAAGGCGGCAAGCTGGTCGCGATGACCGGGGACGGCACCAACGACGCCCCCGCCCTCGCCCAGGCCGACGTCGGGGTGGCCATGAACACCGGGACTTCCGCGGCCAAGGAGGCCGGGAACATGGTGGACCTGGACTCCAACCCGACCAAGCTCATCGAGATCGTGGAGATCGGCAAGCAACTGCTGATCACCCGGGGCGCGCTGACCACGTTCTCCATCACCAACGACGTGGCCAAGTACTTCGCGATCATCCCGGCCATGTTCGCCAGCGTGATCCCCGGCCTGGCCAAGCTCAACATCCTGCACCTGCACAGCCCGGACTCGGCGATCACCTCGGCGATCATCTTCAACGCGCTGATCATCGTCGCGCTGATCCCGCTGGCGCTGCGCGGTGTCCGGTACCGGCCCTCCTCGGCGTCGGCCATGCTCCGCAGGAACCTGTGGATCTACGGCGTGGGCGGCCTGATCATCCCGTTCATCGGGATCAAGCTCATCGACCTCATCATCACGTACATTCCAGGATTCGGCGGTTGACCGACATGAATCGTCTTCCGAGCCTCGTCCGGCAGCACCTCGCTGCCTTCCGCGGCCTGCTCTTCTTCACCGTGCTCACCGGGATCCTCTACCCGCTGGTCATGTTCGGCGTGGCCCAGGTGGCCTTCCACAACCAGGCCAACGGCTCCCTGGTCAGCTACAAGGGCCACGTGGTCGGCTCCAGCCTGCTGTGCCAGGAGTTCGTGGACGCCAAGGGCAACCCGCTGCCGCAGTACTTCCAGCCCCGGCCGTCCGACGCGGTCAACGCCGAGGTCAAGACCGACTACGGCTGCGACCCCGGCTTCTCCGCCGCGTCCAACCTGGGCCCGAACAACCCCACGCTGGTCCAGCTGGTCAAGCAGCGGCAGAAGGCGTACGCCGCGCTCAACCACGTGAAGATCTCGCAGATCCCGCCGGACGCGGTGACCGCGTCCGGGTCGGGCCTGGACCCGGACATCTCCCCGCAGAACGCCTACCTGCAGGTGAACCGGGTGGCCGCGGCGCGGCACGCCAGCCCGTCCGCGGTCCGGGCCCTGGTCAGCCGGTTCGTCCAGGGCCGCAACCTCGGCTTCCTCGGCGAGCCCCGGGTGGACGTGCTGACCCTGAACATCGCGCTCGACCAGCAGTTCCCGCTGTCCGGCGGACAGTAGACGGCCCGGCAGCAGAAAGGGAGGCGGCACATGGCGGCGGGCGCGGCAGCACCGGATCAGGACCCGGGCGCGGCCGCGCCCGCCGCGCCGTCTGCAGGCGCGGCCACGCCCGCCGCGCCGGCTGCACCCCGCCGAGCGGGCCGCCCGGCAGATCATCCTGGTGGTCGAGGACGAGCCGGCCCTGCTGCGTGCGCTGCGGATCAACCTCCGGGCCCGCGGCTACGAGGCCATCACGGTGCAGGCCGGCCTGCCCGCCCTGGAACACGCCACGCAGCGAGCACCGGACGCGGTCATCCTCGACCTCGGCCTGCCCGACCTGGATGGCATCGACCTGATCCGGGAACTGCGGCTGGTCACGTCCGCGCCGGTCATCGTGCTGTCCGGCCGGACCGGGCCGGGTGACAAGATCGGCGCCCTGGACGCGGGCGCGGACGACTACGTGACCAAGCCCTTCTCCATGGAGGAACTGCTGGCCCGGCTGCGCGCCGCGCTGCGCCGGGACGGCCCGGCGCCGCCGCCGCGGCCGGTGGCCATCGGCCGCTCCACGATTGACCTGGCCGCGCACCTGGCCACCCGGGACGGCGAGCAGGTCCGGCTCACGCCGACCGAGTGGCGGCTGCTGGAAATCCTGATCCGCCACCCGGGCCAGCTGGTCGGCGGCCGCGGCTGCTCACCGAGGTCTGGGGGCCCGCCTACCAGCAGAGCACCCACTACCTGCGCTTCCACATGGCCGGGCTGCGCCGCAAACTGGAGGACGACCCGGCCCGGCCCCGTCACCTGCTGACCGAGCCCGGCATGGGCTACCGATTCCGCCCTGATTACGGCCCGCCGCCGGGGTGGGCACACTGATTACCAGAGTTTCGCTGAGAGGGAGAGAAACAGCACCATGGCTGAGCAGGAGCGCGGGCAGCTCCGGATCTACCTGGGCGCCGCGGCGGGCGCCGGCAAGACCTACGACATGCTCTGCGAGGGGCACCGGCGGATCGAGCGCGGCGCGGACGTGGTCGTGGCGTTCGTGGAGACGCACGGGCGCCCGCACACCGCCGCGCTGCTGGACGGCCTGGAGATCATCCCGCGGGCCCGATCGCGTACCGGGGCACCACGTTCGAGGAGATGGACCTCGACGCCGTGCTGGCCCGCAAGCCGGAGATCGCCCTGGTCGACGAGTTCGCGCACACCAACGTGCCCGGGCTCGCGGCACGCGAAGCGCTGGGAGGACGTCGAGGAACTGCTGGCCGCCGGGATCGAGGTCATCTCCAACGTCAACATCCAGCACCTCGAGTCGCTGAACGACGTGGTCCAGAAGATCACCGGCGTGCCGCAGCGGGAAACCGTGCCGGACGCCATGGTCCGCGCCGCCGACCAGGTCGAGCTGGTCGACATGACCCCCGAGGCGCTGCGCCGCCGGATGGCGCACGGGAACATCTACCCGCCGGAGAAGATCGACGCCGCGCTGACCAACTACTTCCGCACCGGCAACCTCACCGCCCTGCGCGAGCTGGCCCTGCTCTGGCTGGCCGACAAGGTGGACGAGGGCCTGCAGCGCTACCGGGCCCAGCACGGCATCCAGGGCACCTGGGAGGCCCGGGAGCGGGTCGTGGTCGCGCTGACCGGCGGCGCAGGAGGGCGAGACGCTGATCCGCCGCGCGGCCCGGATCGCCGCCCGGTCCACCGGCGGCGACCTGCTCGCCGTGCACGTGACCCGGTCCGACGGGCTGACCGGGGCGGACCCGGCCGCGCTGGCCGAGCAGCGGCGGCTCGCCGAGTCGCTGGGCGGGACCTACCACCAGGTGGTCGGGGACGACATCCCCGAGGCCCTGCTCAGCTTCGCCCGGGCCGAGAACGCCACCCAGCTGGTGCTCGGCGCGAGCCGCCGGTCCTGGCTGTCCGCGCTGCTGACCGGGCCCGGGTTCGGCGCGCGGACCATCCGCGGCTCGGGCGACATCGACGTGCATATCGTGACCCACGCGCACATGGGCCGGGGCCGCGGGCTGCTGCCCCGCTCCCGCGGCGGCCTGACCCTGCGCCGCCAGCTGGCCGGCTACGCGCTGGCCGTGGTCCTCTGCCCGCTGCTGACCCTGCTGCTGGCCAGCCTGCGCGGCCAGCTCAACCTGACCAGCGACGTGCTGGCGTTCCTGGTCGCGGTCATCGCGGTCGCCCTGGTCGGCGGGTTCGTGCCCGCCATCCTGGTCGCGGTGGCCGGGTCGCTGCTGCTCAACTACTACTTCACCCCGCCGATGCACAAGTTCACCATCGCCGAGGCCAACAACGCGCTGGCGCTGGGCGTGTTCGTGGCCGTCGCGCTGATCGTCAGCTCGGTGGTGGACACCGCGGCCCGGCGGACCCGGCAGGCGGCCCGGGCCAGCGCCGAGTCGGAGCTGCTGGTCACCACGGCGGGCAGCGTGCTGCGCGGCCAGCGGGCGGTGGAGGCCGTGCTCGACCGGGTCCGCGAGGCGTTCGGCATGGACTCGGTCACGCTGCTGGAGTGCGGGACATGCCCGGCACGGCGGCCCACGGCCCGACGACCGGCTGGCACGCGGTGGCGCACTCCGGCGAGCCGCCGGTGGCCCGGCCGGCCGACGCCGACGTGGAGGTGCCGGTGGCGAGACCCTGTCGCTGGCGCTGCGCGGCCGCTCGCTGCCCGCGGCGGACCGCCGGGTGCTGGGCGCGTTCGCCGCCTACGCCGCGGTGGCGCTGGAGCAGCAGCGGCTGGCCGCCGAGGCCGAGGCGGCCCGGCCCATCGCCGAGGCGGACCGGATGCGGACCGCGCTGCTCGCCGCGGTCAGCCACGACCTGCGCACCCCGCTGGCCTCGGCCAAGGCCGCCGTGACCAGCCTGCGCTCGGCCGAGATGCAGTGGGGCAAGGAGGACCGGGACGAGCTGCTGGCCACCGCGGACGAGTCGCTGGACCGGCTGGCCCACCTGGTGGACAACCTGCTGGACATGAGCCGGCTGCAGGCCGGCGCGCTGTCGGTGTTCCCCCGCCCGGCCGGGCTGGACGAGGTCGTCGCCCGGGCCCTGGACGACCTCGGGACCCCGCCGGGACGCGGTCAAGGTGGACATCCCCGAGTCGCTGCCCGAGGTCCGGGTCGACCCGGCCATCCTGGAGCGGGTCATCGTCAACCTGACCCAGAACGCGCTGCGCTACTCGCCGCCCGGCACCCCGCCGCTGCTGGCCGCCAGCACCCTCGGCGACCGGGTCGAGCTGCGCGTGGTGGACCGCGGGCCGGGCATCCCCCGGGCCCATCGGGACCGGATGTTCGTGCCGTTCCAGCGGCTCGGCGACACCGACAACACCACCGGCGTGGGCCTGGGGCTGGCCCTGTCCCGCGGCCTCACCGAGGCCATGGGCGGCACGCTGGACCCCGAGGAGACCCCGGGCGGCGGGCTGACGATGACGCTGTCGCTGCCGGCGGTGCCTGATCCCGGCGGGCCCGAGCCTGGCTGAGCGTGATCGCGGCGGGCCGATCCGCTCATCCGCTAGGCCCATCCCGGCGGGCCTGGCAGGCTGGTGGGGTGACCCGCGTCCTGGTCGTCGACGACGAACCGCAGATCCTGCGCGCGCTGCGGATCAACCTCCGGGTGCGCGGCTACGACGTGGACATCGCCGCGACCGGTCCGCAGGCACTGAGACGGCGGGCACGGCACCCGCCGGACCTGGTGCTGCTCGACCTGGGCCTGCCGGACCTGGACGGCGTCGAGGTCATCGGGGGGCTGCGCGGCTGGACCCAGGCCCCGATCATCGTGCTGTCCGGCCGGGCCGACAGCACCGACAAGGTGGTGGCGCTGGACGCCGGCGCCGACGACTACGTGACCAAGCCGTTCGGCATGGAGGAGCTGCTGGCCCGGATGCGGGCCGCGCTGCGCCGGGCCGGGCCGCCCGCGGCCGACGAGCCGGTGGTGCGCCTCGGCGACCTGGTCATGGACCTGGCCGCCAAGCACCGTCACGCGGGCCGACGGGAGCGCGATCCGGCTCACCCCGACCGAGTGGCACCTGCTGGAGGTCCTGCTCCGCAACCCCGGCAAGCTGCTCAGCCAGCGCCAGCTGCTGGCCGAGGTGTGGGGCCCGGGCTACGCCGACGCGTCCGGCAACCTGCGGCTCTACATGGCCCAGCTGCGGCGCAAGCTGGAGCCCGACCCGGCCCGGCCCCGCTGGCTGCTCACCGAGCCGGGCATGGGCTACCGCTACCAGCCCTGATTACGGCCCGCCGCCGAGGTGGGCACACTGTAACAGGGGTTCGTTAGAGGAGAGAGAAACAGGACCATGGCCGAGCAGGAGCGTGGGCAGCTCCGGATCTACCTGGGCGCGGCGGCAGGCGCCGGGAAGACCTTCGACATGCTCAGCGAGGGTCACCGGCGCGCCGAGCGCGGGGCCGATGTGGTGGTGGCCTACGTGGAGACGCACGGCCGGCCGCACACGGCGGCGCTGCTGGAGGGCCTGGAGGTCATCCCGCGGGCCACGATCGGCTACCGGGGCGCGACGTTCGAGGAGATGGACCTCGACGCCGTGCTGGCCCGCAGGCCCGAGATCGCGCTGGTCGACGAGTTCGCGCACAGCAACGTGCCCGGATCACGGCACGCCAAGCGCTGGGAAGACGTCGAGGAACTGCTGGCGGCGGGCATCGAGGTCATCTCCAACGTCAACATCCAGCACCTGGAATCCCTCAACGACGTCGTGCAGAAGATCACCGGGGTGCCGCAGCGGGAAACCGTGCCGGACGCCATGGTCCGCGCCGCCGACCAGGTCGAGCTGGTCAACATCACCCCGGAGGCGCTGCGCCGCCGGATGGCGCACGGGAACATCTACCCGCCGGAGAAGATCGACGCCGCGCTGACCAACTACTTCCGCACCGGCAACCTCACCGCGCTGCGGGAGCTGGCCCTGCTCTGGCTGGCCGACAAGGTGGACGAGGGCCTGCAGCGGTACCGGGCCCAGCACGGCATCCAGGGCACCTGGGAGGCCCGCGAGCGGGTCGTGGTCGCGCTGACCGGAGGCGAGGAGGGCGAGACCCTCGATCCGCCGCGGGGCCCGGATCGCGGCCCGGTCCACCGGCGGCGACCTGCTCGCCGTGCACGTGACCCGGTCCGACGGGCTGACCGGCGCGGACCCGGCCGCGCTGGCCGAGCAGCGCAGGCTCACCGAGTCGCTGGGCGGGACCTACCACCAGGTGGTCGGGGACGACATTCCCGAGGCCCTGCTCAGCTTCGCCCGGGCCGAGAACGCCACCCAGCTGGTCCTCGGCGCGAGCCGCCGGTCCTGGCTGTCCGCGCTGCTCACCGGCCCCGGGTTCGGCGCCCGGACCATCCGCGGCTCGGGCGACATCGACGTCCACATCGTGACCCACGCGCACATGGGCCGGGGCCGCGGGCCTGCTGCCCCGCTCCCGCGGCGGGCTGACCCTGCGCCGCCGGCTGGCCGGCTACGCGCTGGCCGTGGTCCTCTGCCCGCTGCTGACCCTGGTGCTGGCCAGCCTGCGCGGCCAGCTCAACCTGACCAGCGACGTGCTCGCGTTCCTGGTCGCGGTCATCGCGGTCGCCCTGGTCGGCGGGTTCGTGCCCGCCATCCTGGTCGCGGTGGCCGGGTCCCTGCTGCTCAACTACTACTTCACCCCGCCGGTGCACAAGTTCACCATCGCCGAGGCCAACAACGCCCTGGCCCTCGGGGTGTTCGTGGCCGTCGCGCTGATCGTCAGCTCGGTGGTGGACACCGCGGCCCGGCGGACCCGGCAGGCGGCGCGGGCCAGCGCCGAGTCCGAGCTGCTGGTCACCACGGCGGGCAGCGTGCTGCGCGGCCAGCGGGCGCTGGAGGCGGTGCTCGACCGGGTCCGCGAGGCGTTCGGCATGGAGTCGGTCACGCTGCTGGAATGCGGGCCCAGCCCCGGCACCGCGGCCCACGGTCCGACGACCGGCTGGCACGCGGTGGCGCACTCCGGCGAGCCCCCGGTCGCCCGGCCGTCCGACGCCGACACCGAGGTGCCGGTGGCGGAGACCCTGTCGCTGGCGCTGCGCGGCCGTTCGCTGCCCGCGACGGACCGCCGGGTGCTGGGCGCGTTCGCGGCCTACGCGGCGGTGGCCCTGGAGCAGCAGCGGCTGGCCGCCGAGGCCGAGGCGGCCCGGCCCATCGCCGAAGCGGACCGGATGCGGACCGCGCTGCTCGCGGCGGTCAGCCACGACCTGCGCACCCCGCTCGCCTCGGCCAAGGCCGCCGTGACCAGCCTGCGGTCGAGCGAGATCAAGTGGAGCCGGGAGGACCGGGAGGAGCTGCTGGCCACCGCGGACGAGTCGCTCGACCGGCTGGCCCACCTGGTGGACAACCTGCTCGACATGAGCCGGCTGCAGGCCGGGGCGCTGTCGGTGTTCCCCCGCCCGGCCGGGCTGGACGACATCGTCGCCCGGGCCCTCGACGATCTCGGGACCCCGCGGGCGGCGGTCAAGGTGGACATCCCGGACTCGCTGCCCGAGGTCCGGGTCGACCCGGCCATCCTGGAACGGGTCATCGTGAACCTGACCCAGAACGCGCTGCGCTACTCCCCGGCGGGCGCCCCGCCGCTGCTGGCCGCCAGCACCCTCGGCGACCGGGTCGAGCTGCGCGTGGTGGACCGGGGGCCGGGCATCCCCCGGGCCCAGCAGGACCGGATGTTCGTGCCGTTCCAGCGGCTCGGTGACACCGACAACACCACCGGCGTGGGCCTGGGGCTGGCCCTGTCCCGCGGGCTCACCGAGGCCATGGGCGGCACGCTGGACCCCGAGGAGACCCCGGGCGGCGGGCTGACCATGACGTTGTCGCTGCCGGCCGTGCCTGATCCTGGCGGGCCCGGATCCCGGTGCACCCCTTTCCGGTGCACCCCTGATCCTGGTGGGCCCCCTCCGGGTGGCCCCCATCCCGGCGGGCCTGGCAGGCTGGTGGCGTGACCCGCGTCCTGGTCGTCAACGATGAACCGCAGATCCTGCGCGCGCTGCGGATCAACCTCCGGGTGCGCAACTACGAGGTGGACACCGCCGCGACCGGGTCCGAGGCGCTGACCACGGCGGGACGCCACCCCCCGGACCTGGTGCTCCTCGACCTGGGCCTGCCCGACCTGGATGGCGTCCAGGTCATCGAGGGGCTGCGCGGCTGGACCCAGGCCCCGATCATCGTGCTGTCCGGCCGGGCCGACAGCACCGACAAGGTCGAGGCGCTGGACGCCGGCGCGGACGACTACGTGACCAAACCGTTCGGCATGGAGGAACTCCTGGCCCGGATGCGCGCCGCGCTCCGGCGGGCCGCCCCCGCGGCCGACGAGCCGGTGTTCCGCCTCGGTGACCTGGTCATCGACCTGGCCGCCAAGACGGTCTCGCGGGACAACGGCGAGGCGATCCGGCTGACCCCGACCGAATGGCACCTGCTGGAGGTCCTGCTCCGCAACCCCGGCAAGCTGCTCACCCAGCGCCAGCTGCTGACCGACGTCTGGGGTCCGGGCTACGCCGACGCGTCCGGCAACCTGCGCCTGTACATGGCCCAGCTGCGGCGCAAGCTGGAACCCGACCCGGCCCGGCCCCGCTGGCTGCTCACCGAGCCGGGGATGGGCTACCGCTACCAGCCCGGTTCCGGCGGCGAGGCCGGGGGCGGCGGGGCCACCGGGACCGGGATCGGGGAGGAAGCCGGGGCCGAGGCTGCGGCCGGGACCACCGGCCCGCCCGCAGCCGAAGGGTCCGCCATCGGCTGACCGGCCGCGGGCGGCCCGCCGCCCGGCCCGCCTGGGCCGGCGGATGAGCGGTAGGCTGCGCCGGTGGGCGCTGAGCGGGTCGCGGTGCGCTACTCCAAGTGGGGCGGCATCGATCACTGGCATTTCGAGCTCGAGCCGCTCGGCCAGGACCAGTTCGGCTGGTGGTTCTTCGGCCCGAAGGGGATCAGCCAGCAGCGTGGCGCCGAGCCGCCCATCGTGCTGTCGCACGACTTCGTCCTGCTCATGCCGGCCGCAGGCTGCTGGACCGCGTGCTTCAACGCCGAGAATGAGCTGGAGATCTACGTCAACGTGACCACCCGCCCGGCGCTGGAGGACGGCACGGTCAGCGCCGTCGACCTGGACCTGGATGTGGTCCGGTGGCGGGACGGCCGGGTGGAGGTCCTCGACGAGGACGAGTTCGCCGAGCATCAGGTGCAACTGGGCTATCCGGCCGAACTGATCAGGGCGGCCCGGCAGACCTGCGACTGGCTGGTCGAGGCGGTCTCATCGCGGACCGAGCCGTTCGGCCAGGCCGGGACGGACTGGCTGGCCCGGGCCCAGCAGCGGGCCTGACCGGCCGCGGAACCTGCCCGTTCAGCCAGGCTGGGCCTTGGTGAGGGCCGCGAGCAACTGCGGGACCCGGCCGAGCGCCCGGGCGCCGGCGATCGGGTCGGTGTAGTCGCGGGTATGCACGATCTGCCCGTCCCGGATCGTCATGACCATCACAAACCGCAACGAGAACGGCTCGGCCGACTCAGTCAGCTCGCCGTCGAGCCCGTACTCGGCGATGACGACCCCCGGATCGGCGGTCTCATGGATGACCACGTCGCGCAGGTCCCGGTACCGCCGGGTCGCGGCGCCCGCCCGGAACCGGGCCCGCAACTCCTCGCGGGTGGTCTCGATCCGGGCCGGTGAGACCCCGGCGGGGGCGAACGGCATCTCGATGACCACCTCAGCGGCGTAGAAATCGGCCATGTCCCCGGGATCGGGGCTGAGGGTGGTGCGCAGGAACTGCTCGACGGTCGGGCGGAGGGAGAGGGCTGGCATGCCGGTGAATCCTTCCTGACGCTGGCCGGGACCGCAGGGGCAGGCGGGCGGGCTGGATGCGGATCCGGGCTCCCGCACGATAAAATCGGAGAGTGCGCCCCGCTTACGACAATACCGGAGACAGCGCCCCGGTTAAAGTCCGCCCGCTGCGTGCCGACGCGCGGCGGAACCGCGAGCGGATCCTGGCCGCGGCCACGGCCGCGTTCGCCGCGGACGGGCTGTCCGTCCCGCTCGACGAGATCGCCCGGCAGGCGGGGGTCGGGCCTGGCACGCTGTACCGGCATTTCCCGGCCAAGGAAGCGCTGTGGGAGGCCGTGCTGCTCGGCCGGCTGCAGCGGCTGGCCGACGAGGCGGAGGCGCTGCACGCTGCCTCCGATCCTGGCGCTCCCCACCCCCGATCCGCCGACCCAGGTGAAGCCCTGCTGGGTTTCATCGACCGGCTGGTCGCCGAGGCCGCGCCCAAGCGGGACCTGGCCGACGCCCTGGCCAGCGCGGGTACCGACGTGAGCGCGACACTGGCCGACACGGCCGCCCGGCTCCGTGAGGCGCTCGGCGCGCTGCTGGCCGCGGCGCAGCGCAGCGGCTCGATCCGCGGCGACATCGGCCTGGCTGAGCTGATGGCCATCCTGTCCGGCATCTTGTTCGCGCTGCGCAGCCGGACCGGCGATCAGCCGGACCCGCATCGCGCCGTGGCGGTGCTGCGCGACGGGCTGCGCACCCAGGCCGCCGGCCCGCGCCAGCCAGCTCGCGCTTCTTAACCGAGTGTTCGCTTAGAGAAGCAAACGGGTTTCCTGGGCCGTAACGGCGCGGGCTAGACCACTGGCAAATGTTGGTTCTTAGCCTCTTATCGGGGGAAACTGGCAGGTCAGAGGATGCTTCTGCGAGGCTCCTGTAGCGTATGCGCATGTCCCTGACGTCTTGGGCTGCCCTCAGCGCTGAGCGGTTGCTAGCGCCGCTGGGGAACCGCTGGCGTCACGTTAGACAGGTAGCTGAGCAGGCACGCCGGATTGTGGCGGTTGTCCAGCCCGAAGATCGGGATTTGCTTGTCGCGGCGGCGTATCTGCACGATGTCGGGTATGCGCCGTCGCTGGCGGTTACCGGATTTCATCCGCTGGATGGTGCGCGCTGGATCAGGGAGACCGGGCCGGGGGGGCGACTCGCGCGCCTGGTAGCTCATCACTCGTGCGCAGTTTACGAGGCCCGCGTTCGCGGGCTGGCCGAGGTATTGATAGCTGAATTTGAGCCAGAGGATTCCGCCACGTATGACGCGCTTGTGTTCTGCGATATGACTACGGGTCCGACGGGCAGAGCGGTCCTCTTTGAGGACCGGATACGCGAAATTCGCGAGCGGTACGGGCCAGGACATGAGGTAACTATGGCCCTGGATTCGGGGTATCCAGCCCTCGCCGCCTGTCATCAGCGTACGACTGACCGTCTGGCCGACTTGGTAGCTCACCCGATATACGGTTCCGACCGGCTGTCAAGATAGTGCTGCACGCGGAGTCGTATCGACGGATGCATCCGATAGCCGGGAATCTCGCCTGCCGCGACGAATCTTACTTCGGAGGATTCCTGGCTCGTGGCTATTGTCCCGCCCAGCATGCGGGCGGTGAAGCATATGGAGAACTCCTGGCGCACCTCGCCGTCGTCATAAGCGGCTACATGATTGGGATCAGAATAGATTCCGATGAGCCCGGTAACCTCGCAGTCAATCCCGGTTTCTTCCATCACTTCACGCACGGTCGCCTGGCGTACGGATTCGCCTGGTTCCAGACCGCCGCCCGGAATCGACCAGTAGTCATTGTCCGTACGCCGGATGAGAAGTATCCGGCCGCCACCGTCTGGCACGATGGCACTAACAGCGGGGACCACGCTGTTAGCTGCGGGCGCCTCGGGATCGTTGAGGTAGTCGACTCGCGCCATGCTAGCCCTCACCTTTGATGTCGAGTGGCCTGGCGTTAGCCCAGATGCGCTCGAAGCACTCAACATAGGTGTCAAATAGCGGGCCGCCGGGAATCCGCCTGAGATGTATCACCGGTGCGCGGAACGCCGGCATGCTGTGGATGTGAGGGTTGATCAGCATCTGATCATCGAAACGCAGTATGCTGTTATACAGCACTGTTGAATGGAACGCGGCCGACAGGTTAAGCGAACCCAGAATCGGCCTATACCAGGCAATTGCGTAGCTGATTCGTCCCGCCAGGCCCGCGCCAACCCCCTCCTCGTCGCCACGTGCGCGCACTTCGGCGGAGCCTGGGTCGCCAAAAGCGATGCGGACCGAGACTGACTCGTCACATTTCCGCTGAATCTCCTTAACCCACGTTGGGTTAGCTTCCGGAAGGTGCAGACCCGCATAGACAAGTATGTTAACGCTTACTCTTGCCGATTGAAGCAGAGATATCCACAAAGAGTTTGGGACGGCGCTTCGCTCCGTATAGACGGTGACAACCTCTCCGTGAGTTTCGTCCGTGACCACGCGGTTGCCAAAGTCAGGCCATAGGTAGGCGGGGTCCTCTTTTAAGAGGACAGCCGCTGCGAGCACTGTCTTCCGGTGCGGGGTGCGCTCCTTGGTGATCCAGCGCTCAACCGTCTTCGGATCGACACGAAGATCATCCGCGAAACCGGACACCGTCATCCTGTTCCGGGCCAGAGCTGCACGGAGGCGCTCGTTGGCCATCGCTTCCACCCTCCCGGTCACTTAGGGACGTTTCTCATTTTAGAACGTCCCTAGTGTCCACCGCTGGTGGTACCGGCGTCCTGGCACAGCAGGCAACCTGGACCCAGGGATTACCACACGAGATAACGATGAGAATTCGCGGGATGCCGCATATACCCATCTCCTCTCCGGAGAGGTTGACCATGCCTGACGGGAAAGCCAGTCAAAGCGTGTTGTGTGAGGCGCTGGGCACGCGCTTGCGGGCCGAACGTGAGGCGCGCGGGTGGACGGTCCGGAAGCTGGCGGAAAAGTTCAGTGGTGCCTCGCGTGCGAGGTGTGCTGTTCCGGATGTTGAGTCGATGATTCCGCAGATACGCCGCTGGGAGCGTGGCGGGTCGGGGATGGGCGAGCGTTACCGGACGTTGTACTGCGTGGTGTTCGGGATGAGCGCGGAATTGTTCGCAGCGGGCCGGGCTGGACGGGGAGGCGGACGCTGGTGACTGACTACAGCGGTGAGGAGGCATACCGGGACGTGTTGCAGGCTTTCAACCCGGCCGTCCCGAATGTGGGGTCCCTGGCCCGCGAGGCCGGGATACGGCAGTTCCTTGACGTCGGGACCGGGCTGCCCACACGCGGCAACGTTCACGAGAGAGCGCAGACCGCCAGGCCCGGTGCCCGCGTCGTGTACGTCAACACCCGTGCGCAGATCACCCGGTTCTTTGATGGCCTGGACATGGTCGCGCCCGGCCTGGTTGACCCGGCCGGGTGGCGGCGGCCTCGCCTTGAACGGGAATCCCGGCCGGTCCTGTTTTACGCCGGCGTCGGCCGCAAGGACGGCGGGGCCGGGGAGGCCGTGCTATGACCCACCACCCGGAGAACGGTTCCCATGTCGCGCAATGGTCGGAGAAAGACCGCGACGTGCTCACGATCACCGGCCCGGCCGGGAACCTGGTGGAATCCCTCCGGATAGAACCGGTATGGGACCGGCCGGGGCCGCGGATCCTGTGGCATACCGGCTGGATCGCCTACCCCGGAACCGAACGGCAGGAAGAACCCCCCGGCCAGTGGACACGGGCCGTCTTCCCCGACACGCACATGGCGCGTAAGCGCTGACGGGCAGGCCATGCCGGCGGAGATGCTTGCGCGGCACGGCGCGCCCCACGACTGGTTCCGCAGGCGCGACGTTGTAGCGCGAGGCCCCCACTTCCAGCCTGTCGTTCCGGCGGCCACTAAGCGCTGCTGAGCAGGGCCCGGGCCAGGCTGGCGTGCGTGATCAGGCCGTGAATCATCCCGCCGCGGATCGCCGCGCGGACCGCGCGTGCCTTGGGGACCCCGTAAGCGACCGCGATGACGGACGGGATCTTGGCCAGCACCTGACCAGGGGTCACGATCATGCGGCTGTCCAGTCTGCGTCGGCACCGGGCGCCCGTCCTGCCCCAGGAAGACCCCGGCCATCTCGGCGATCACCCCGAGCCGCGCGATGTCCGCCCGCTCCGCGGGGCTGCACGCGTCGTAGATGGTGGACAGCGCGGGAGCCCAGGCGCCGATCGCGACCATCGCGATCGTCACCGACGGGACCAGGGCCAGCGCGTCGGCGACGTCAGCCTGCCTGCGGATGGCGGCGGCCGTCCCGGCATCGTCGAGGATCATCGGTGCGTAGAAGACGTGCGCGGTGCCGCCGCCGATCCGGGCCACGGAGCGCACCAGGTCGAGCAGGTCCCGGCCGTCCGGCGGCGGGACCGCCCCGGTCAGCTGGACGATCGGGCAGGGCGGCATCCGGGTCAGCGAGGCGGCGAGCCCGCTCAGCGACCGCGCCCAGGACAGCCCGATGACATCGCCGGGGGTGATGATGTCGGTCAGCGCCTGGCCGGCCGCCTCGCTCAGGCGGCGGCGCAGCGCGAGTTCGTCCTGGTCAGGAAAATCAAAGGCAAAGGCATACTTCAGCCCGAACGCGCTGCACAGCTCGGCGGATAGCCCGGCATCCAGGGCCCCGCCGGGCAGCCCGATCTCGATGCGTACCATGCCCGCCTCGCGGGCTGAGTCGAGCAGTCGCGCCACCCGGAACCGGCTGATGCCCAGCCGGGTGGCGATCTCGACCTTCGAGACGCCGTCGATGTAGAACTCCCGGGCCACCCGGGCCGCCAGGACGATCTCCCAAGGCCGCTCAGCGGACAGCCCCGTCATGGTTCCCCCCAGTCAGCACGGCCGGGTCAGCATGGCCGATCAGCACAGCCAGGCCAGCCCGGGCACGCCCGATCCGGCGCCGCTCATATGAGCGATCTGAACTCATATTGGCAGTTTTCCTTGACTTCAGCCACGTGCCGACTCAGTGTGTTCGTTAATCGCGTGATCGCATGAGCGCCTGCCGCTCAGATGAGCACCGAGATGAGAGCTCGCACGGACAGCGCAGTCAACCCGATGACGGGACGTGACGATGACTCGACGACGAGACGCCGGATTAACGGCCGCCCCCGCCCCCGCGTCCACGCTCAGCCGCCGGACCTTCCTGGCCGGGTCCGCCGCCGGCGCCACGCTCGCCCTGGCGGGCTGCGCCACCGGCGCGAAGGAGCTCTTCACCGGCGGGAGCTCCGGGACGACGATCACGGTGGCGATCGTGTCCAACTCGCAGATGACGGACGCGATCAGCCTGTCGCACCTGTTCGAGAGCGAGCACCCGGACATCCACCCGTCGTTCATCTCGCTGCCGGAGAACGAGGCCCGCGCCAAGATCACCGCGGACGTGTCCACCCAGGGCGGCGAGTTCGACGTCGTGATGATCAGCAACTACGAGACGCCGATGTGGTCAGCCAACGGCTGGCTGACCAACCTGCAGCCGTACATCAACGCCACCCCCGGTTACGACGCGAACGACTTCCTGCCCCAGCTGCGGGCCACCCTGTCGCACAAGGGGGACCTGTACTCGGTGCCGTTCTACGGCGAGTCCTCGTTCCTCATGTACCGCAAGGACCTGATGGCCAAGGCGGGTATCAAGATGCCGGCCCGGCCCACCTGGACCCAGGTGCAGAAGATCGCCGCCGAGATGCATGACCCCAAGAAGGGACGGGCGGGGATCTGCCTGCGCGGTGACCCCGGATGGGGGAGAACCTGGCCCCGGCGGACACGGTGATCAACTCGTTCGGCGGCCGCTGGTTCAACCCGGCCTGGCAGGCCCAGCTGACCAGCCCCGAGGTGACCCGCGCGATCACCACCTACGTGTCGATGCTGCAGAAGTACGGCGAGCCGGGCGCCCCCGAGGCTGGCTTCTCCGAATGCGCCACCCTGTATGGCCAGGGGGACGCGGCCATGTGGTACGACGCGACCTCCGCGGTCGGCGTCATCGAGGACCCGGCGAGCAGCAAGGTGGCGGGCCGCAACGGCTACGCCTGGGCCCCGACCCAGGACGGCCGCCCGTCCGGCTGGCTGTACACCTGGTCGCTGGCGATCCCTGCCACCTGCCCGCACAAGCAGGCCGCCTGGGACTTCATCGCCTGGATGACCTCGAAGTCCTACATCAAGACGGTGGGCAGCAAGCTGGGCTGGTCGCACGTGCCGCCGGGCAGCCGCTTCTCCAGCTACCAGATACCGCAGTACAAGAAGCTCTCCCGCGGTCTACGGCCCGCTGACCCTGCAGTCCATCAACGCCACCAACTCGGCGCACCCGACGGTCAAGCCGGTGCCCTACACCGGGGTCCAGTTCCTGGACATCCCGGAGTTCCAGGACCTGGGCACCAACGTCAGCGAGCAGCTCAGCGCGGCCATCGCCGGCCAGCAGTCGGTGGCGACCACGCTGTCCCAGGCGCAGCTGTACGCCCAGGCCGTCGGCGACACCTACAAGAAGACCTGATGGCCAGAGCCGGCTCCAGACCAAGCACCGCATCCTCCCGGAGGTCCCGATGACCACGATCGCCCCGCCGGTTGCCGCCGCGCGCCCCGCGCGCGCCCGCCCCGACCGCCGCCGCCAGGGGTGGGTACGCCGGGCGCCGCTGCTGCCCGCGCTGGTTTTCACCATCATCGTCACCCAGCTGCCGTTCGTGCTGACGCTCTGGTACTCGCTGCAGTCGTGGAGCCTGGTCCGGCCCGGCTCCCAGCACTTCGTCGGGTTCGCCAACTACGTGGAGGTGTTCCAGGACAGCCAGTTCCGCACCACCGCGCTGAACACGGTGATCATGACCGTCGGCGTGGTCCTGATCGCGATGGTCATCGGCGTCGCCGCTGGCCCTGCTGCTGGACCGGAAGTTCCTCGGCCGGGGCATCGTGCGCACCCTGCTGATCACCCCGTTCCTGGTCATGCCCGTGGCCGGCGCGCTGCTGTGGAAGACGATCATGCTCGATCCCACCTTCGGCATCGTCAACTTCCTGCTCCGGCCGTTCGGCATCGGCCAGTTCAACTGGATCGGCAGCTTCCCGCTGGGCTCGGTGATGATCGAGATGATCTGGCAGTGGACGCCGTTCATGATGCTGCTCGTGCTGGCCGGGCTGCAGAGCCAGCCCAAGGACATCCTGGAGGCGGCCAGCACTGACGGCGCGCGGCCGCTGCAGATCTTCCGCGAGCTGACCCTCCCGCACCTGCGCCGGTACATCGAACTGGGCATCGTGCTCGGCGCCATCTACGTGGTCAACGAGTTCGACGCGGTCTACATGATGACCCAGGGCGGCCCGGGCATCTCCAGCGCCAACCTGCCCTTCTACATCTACCAGCGGGCCTTCCTGGGCTTCCAGGTCGGCCAGGCGGCCGCGATGGGCGTGGTCGTGGTGGTGGCCACGATCATCATCGCCACCTTCGCGCTGCGGCTGATCTTCACCTCGTTCTCCGGCACGGAGCAGGCGGCATGAGCAAGCGCAGACATCAGCACGGCGGACGCTGGCCTGGCCAGCGCGGCCCCGCGGCGCGTGACGCCCCGGAAGAAGCGCGGCAACAGCCTCCCCCTGGGCATCGTCGGCTGGATCGTCGGCATCGTGTTCTTCTTCCCGGTCCTGTGGATGGTGATCACGTCCTTCAAGACCGAGGTCCAGGCGTACACCAACACGCCGCACCTGTTCTTCTCGCCCACCCTGTCGCAGTACAAGGCGGTGTTCGACAGCGGCATCTGGCCGTACGTGGCGAACTCGGCGTTCGCCACCATCGTGTCCACGATCCTGGTCCTGCTGCTGGCCACCCCGTGCGCGTTCGCGCTGTCGCTGCGCCCGGTGCGCAAGACGCGCGACGTGCTGTTCTTCTTCATCAGCACCAAGATGCTGCCGGTGGTCGCCGCGATCATCCCGATCTACATCGCCGCGCGTGACCTGCACATGCTGGACAACATCTTCACCCTGGTGATCCTGTACACCGCGATGAACCTGCCGATCGCGGTGTGGATGATGCGGTCGTTCTTCCTCGAGGTGCCGGGCGAACTGCTGGAGGCGGCCGAGATGGACGGGGCGCCGCTGCGCCGGACGGTGACCGAGGTGATCTTGCCGGTGGTCGCGCCCGGCCTGGCGGCCACCGCGCTGATCTGCTGCATCTTCTCCTGGAACGAGTTCTTCTTCGCGGTGAACCTCACCGCGACCCAGGCCGCCACGGTCCCGGTGTTCCTGGTCGGCTTCATCTCCTCTGAGGGCCTGTACTTCGCCCAGCTGGCCGCGGCGGCGACGATCGCGACCCTGCCCGTCATCCTGGCCGGGTGGGTCGCGCAGCGCCAGCTGGTCCGCGGCCTGTCCTTCGGGGCCATCAAGTGAGCACGGGCAGCAGCGAACACGGGCAAGTAGGAACACGGGAGTCGATCATGGCTGAGGTCACGTACGACAGCGCGACGTGCATCTACCCGGGCGCGGAGCGGCCCGCGGTGGACGCGCTCCAGCTGGCCATCAAGGACGGCGAGTTCGTGGTCATGGTCGGCCCGTCGGGCTGCGGCAAGACCACGGCCCTGCGGATGCTGGCCGGGCTGGAAGAGATAGACGACGGGTCGATCCGCATCGACGGCAAGGACATGGTGGGCGTGCCGTCCCGGGACCGGGACATCGCGATGGTGTTCCAGAACTACGCGCTCTACCCGAGCAAGACCGTCGGCGAGAACATGGGCTTCGCGCTGAAGATGCAGGGCGTGGCCAAGGACGAGCGCGCCCGCCGGGTCCGGGAGGCGGCCAAGCTGCTCGACCTGGAGCCGTTCCTGGACCGCAAGCCGCGTAATCTGTCCGGCGGGCAGCGCCAGCGGGTGGCCATGGGCCGCGCCATCGTCCGCGAGCCCAAGGTCTTCTGCATGGACGAGCCGCTGTCCAACCTGGACGCCCAGCTGCGGGTGTCGACCCGGACGCAGATCGCCGAGCTGCAGCGCCGGCTGGAGGTGACCACGGTCTATGTCACCCATGACCAGGTGGAAGCCATGACCATGGGCGACCGGGTGGCGGTCATGCGGGCCGGGCAGCTGCAGCAGTTCGCCTCGCCCACGGAGCTCTATGACCGGCCGGCGAATGTGTTCGTGGCCGGGTTCATCGGCTCGCCGGCCATGAACCGGTTCGACGCCACCGCCGATACTGACGGCATCCATCTGGGCGCGGCCACGCTCCGGCCGGACGACGCCCAGCTGCGCGCCGCCCAGGGCCACGCCAAGCTGATCATCGGGGTCAGGCCCGAGCACCTGACCGATCGGCGAGCGGCGAGCTGACGGTCAAGGTCGCGCTGGTCGAGGACCTGGGCAGCGACTCCTACATCTACGGTCACCTGGCCGACGACAAGGAGAGCAACGTCATCGTCAGGTCCGGCCGGGATCACCCCCGGCACGGGGACACCGTCAAGGTCGGCGTGGACACCGCTCACCTGCACATGTTCGATGCGGACACCGGGCTGCGGCTCGGCGAATGAGTGCGGCCGGCCGCCGCGGGCGCGCCCGGGACCATGACCGTGATCGGCAAGCCTGAGGGGACATGATGCATGCCGTTATCTGGCAGGCGCCTGGCCAGCTCACGATCACCGAGGCCGCCGACCCGGCGCCGCAGCCGGGCGAGCTGATCGTCCAGGTGGGGACCTGCGGTATCTGCGGCACCGACCTGCACGTCGCCGACGGCGAGTTCCCGCCCACGCCGTACCCGATCATTCCGGGCCACGAGTTCGCCGGCCGGATCGTGGCCCGCGGGGCCGGGGTTCCCGGCGACTGGCCCGAGGGGGCGCGGGTCGCCGTGGATCCCTCGCTGTTCTGCGGGCACTGCCCGGCGTGCCGCGCCGGGCGCGGGAACCTCTGCGCGAACTGGAACGCGATCGGGACCACCGTGAACGGCGCGTTCGCCGAATACGTCGCCGTGCCCGCGGTGAACGCCTACCGCCATCCCGGACAGCGTGGACGACGCCCAGGGCGCGCTCATCGAGCCGTTGTCCTGCGCCGTGCACGGTCTGCGCCGCCTGGGCCCGGTCCTCGGCCAGGACGTGCTGCTGATCGGCGCGGGCACCATGGGCCTGCTGCTGCTCCAGTTGCTCAACGACGCGGGCGCCCGTTCGGTCAGCGTGGTGGACCGGAAGGCGGCCCGGCTGGCGGTGGCCAAGGCCGTCGGTGCGGCGGACGTCGCCGAGGACGTTGCCGCGCTCGACCGCGGCACCTTCGCCGTGGCGGTGGACGCGACGGGCGTGCCCGCCGCGATCGAGGCGGCGTTCGCCGCGCTCGGCCGGGGCGGCCGGCTGCTGATCTTCGGCGTGGCCAGCGAGGACGCCCGGGTGTCGCTGTCACCGTTCCGCATCTACAACGACGAGATCACGGTGCTCGGGTCGATGGCCGTGCTGAACAGCTTCGGCGCCGCCGCCGACCTGATGGCGGCGGGTACCGTCGAGACCAGCCCGCTGCTGGGGCCGCCCTTCGCCCTGGACCAGTTCCCCGAGGCGCTGGCCAGCGTCCGCCGCGGCGAGGGCATCAAGCTCCAGGTGGCGCCGGCGGCCTGAGCTTCCTGCGGCCCGCGGTCACTAAGGTGGCAGGGACAACGGGAGGAGCGAATGTCCGTGACACCAGAGCCGGAGCACCTGAGCAACCGGCACCGCACCACGCTGCGCAGGATCTTCGAGCATCCGGTCAGCCACAACATCGAGTGGCGGGAGGTCGTGTCGCTGCTCGACGCGGTCGCCACCACGGTGGAGCAGCACGGCGGCAAGCTCGACGTGACGATCGGGACCCAGAAGGAGTTCATCGAGCAACCCCGCGGCAAGGACATCGACGAGCAGACCGTGCTCGACCTGCGCCGGATGCTCAGCAGCGCCGGCTTCGAGCCGGACCAGGCCTAGGCGGTACCTGGCCCGCGGCAGGGTCAGCCGCGGATATGCTCGCGCACCGTGGCGGTGATCTGGTCCGCCCGGCTGATGATGCCGTCCGCCTTCCCGATCTCGGCGATCATTTCCAGGCTGACCCGCTCGTCGGAGATCGCGGCCAGGTTGATCTCCACGTTGACCCGGGCGGTGGACGCGGCGGCGCGGGCGCACTCGGCCGCCGCGGCCACGTCGCTGACGACGTTGGGGTTGCCGATCACGACCAGCGCCTCGGCGAGGTTGACCACCATCCCGGCCAGGCTGATGACCTGGGCCGGCGGCCAGGCGGCGTTGGCCAGGGCCTGGGTGATGGCCCCGGCCCGGTCGGCCTGTTCCTGGTCGGTGGACCTGGGCAGCCGGTAGGCGTCGGTTACCGCCAGGAACGCGTCCGCATCCGCATCGGCCAGCCGCAGCGCGATGTTCCGCAGTTCGTCCACCTCGCTGATGATCCGGCCCACGGTCACCTGATGCTCGGCGTACTTCTCGCCGGTGGTGTACCGGGCCACCATGCCGAGCAGCGCCGCGCCCTGGGCGGCGAGCAGCGCCGCCGCGGCGCCGCCGCCCGGGGCGGGGACGCGCTCGGCGAGCTGGTCCAGGAAATCGCCGATCTTCTGGTCGCGGATGGGCACGTGTCCTCCGGGTCGGGATGGGGCGGGGCGCCGCCCGCCAAGATCCTCCCACGCAGCGCTGGCGCGGCCCGGTGACCCGGGCCCCGGTTAGCTAGCCTTTATCCCCCGAAAGACTGAATCGGACCCGGAGATAATTGTTCCCTGGTCACCAATTGAGCGGCTCTCACCTGGTAATTTCCCGCATGAAAGGGGAATGAGGCGGCCGTGAGAGGCAAGCACAGCAGGCAATTTCGGTGGCTGAACGTGGCCATTCGATACGGGGTGATTCTGGCCGTATCCGGATCCATCGCCGCGGGAGTGGTGCTGGCCGCCGGTCATCCGCGGCCGGCAGGGCTGCTGCCGCTCGCCCGGGCGGAGCCGACCCCGGCCCCGTCGCGGCCCGGCTCCGGGCCACGGATGGCCGCCGGGGCGGCCACGCCCGCCGCGAGCCGGGCCTCCGGATCCGCCGTGGCCAGCCCGTCCGCGCACTCCACCGTGGCGGCGGGGATCTGCACGTCCCCCTCGGCCGCCGGCCACGCCCTGGCGGCCCGGATGTCCCGCGGCATCCTGGCCGCCGTGCGCGGAGCGCCGGACGTCGGCCTGGCCGTGGCGGACACGCGCACCGGGGTGAGCTGCGAACTCCACCCGCGATGGCACTTCGACTCGGCCAGCATCGCCAAGGTGATCATCCTGGCCGCGCTGCTGCACGAGGTCGCGGCCCGCCACGGGGTGCTCAGTGCAGGCCAGGCCGGGCTGGCCCGGGAGATGATCACCGAGTCGGACAACGCGGCCGCGGACGCGCTGTGGGACGAGGTCGGCCGGGCTGACCTTCAGCGCTTCCTCGACCTGGCCGGGATGACGCACACCACGCTGGGGCCAGGCATCCTGTGGGGGCTGACGCAGGCCACCGCGCCGGACGAACTGCGCCTGCTCACGGTGCTGACCAGCGCTAATCCGGTGCTGGACCAGGCGTCGCGCGAGTACGAGCTGCAGCTCATGGCGCAGGTCATCCCGGCGCAGCGCTGGGGCGTGCCGGCCGGCGCCGGGCCCGGGGTGACCGTGCACGTGAAGAACGGCTGGCTGCCCGACCCGCAGCTCTGGGTGGTCAACAGCATCGGCGCTTTCACCAGTGACGATGGCGTCTACAAGATCGTCGTGCTGAGCCAGGACAACCCGGCCATGAGCTGACGGGATCGCCCTGGTGCAGGGGGTCGCCACCGTGGTCAACCGCGCCCTGGCCCCCTGGCCTGACGAGGCCTGCTCAGCAGGCCCGTGGCCTCGGGGATCTGTGGCCCTCCGGGATCTGCGGTCCCCCGGTGCTCTGCGGGTCCCCGGCGGCCGGGGCGTCAGCCGGGTCCTCATCCGGCGCGAGATGCCGCAGCTGGAACCGGAGCCGGCAGACCACCACGTTGTCAGTGCCGGCCACGATGGCCCGGTTCAGCACGAAGCCGCGCTGGTTGTGCAGGAACCACCGCCACCAGTGCTGGGGCTGGACCTCGGGGATCACCACCACGACCCGGCGGTGCGGATCTTCCTGCTCCCGGGCGCGCAGGTACTCCACCACGGGGGGACCCAGCGAAGGGTGGCTCGGTGTGCAAGGTGACCAGCGGCACGTCGGGATCCCACTGTTCCCACTGCTCGCGGAAGCTGGCGGTGGCCTGCTCGTCCTCGGGGTCGTCGTAGCAGATCGTCACCGCGACGACCTCGTCGGCCAGGGACAGGGCCGCGGAAACGGCTTCCCGGGTGAGCCGGGACAGGCCGCGGACCGGGACGACGGCCAGCGCCCGGGTCCGCTCAGGCGGGGGCGGCGTCTGGCCCAGCTCGAGCAGCGGCCGATCTCGGCGTAGACCCGGTGGATCCGGGTGAACAGCAGGACGAACAGCGGGATGATCAGGACGACCAGCCAGGCACCCTCGGTGAACTTGCTGACCAGCTCGATGGCCAGCGCGGCCGTGGTGAGCACCGCGCCCAGCCCGTTGATGAACGCCCGCCGGGCCCAGCCCTCCCCGTGCTGCTCGTGCCAGTGCCTGACCATGCCCGTCTGGGACAGGGTGAACCCGACGAAGACCCCGATGGCGAACACGGGGATCAGGGCCTGGGTACTGCCCCGGGACACGACGAGCAGCACGGCGGCGAGCGGCCGCGAGCACCCCGACCCCGTACCGGAAGACCTGCCGCTCGCCTTTCAGCGCGAACACGTGGGGCAGGAAGTTGTCCCGGGCCAGCAGGCTGGCCAGGACCGGCAGGCCGCCGAACGAGGTGTTCGCGGCCAGGGCCAGCAGGACGGTCGTGATGAGCTGCACGGCGTAGAAGGCGATGCCGTGTCCCACGGCGGCCGCGGTCAGCTGGGCCAGGGTCGTTTCCGTCGCGGACGGGGCGACGTGGAATTTGCGGATCAGGACGGCGATGCCGATCAGCATCAGGCCGAGGATGATGCCCAGCATCATCTCGGTGTGCTGGGCCCGCCGCACCCGGGGCTGCTTGAACTCCGGCACCGCGTTCGCGATCGCCTCCACCCCGGTCAGCGCCGAGCAGCCGGAGGCAAACGCCTTGAGCAGCAGCAGGATGCCGACCGATCTCGGTGGCCTGCGGCAGGTGGCCGGAGGGGGCGACGGCGGGATGCGAGCGGAGCAGGCCGCCGACGATGACGACCGCGATGGCGAAGATGAAGACCAGCGTGGGCACGATGAACAGCCGGGCGGACTCCGCCACGCCCCACATGTTGGCCGCCGTGATCACCGCGAGCACGCCGAGGCAGAGCCAGACCCGGTCGGGGTACAGGGAGGGGAAGGCGGACGTGAAGGCCTCGACCCCGGCGGACACGCCGACCGCGGCGTTGAGGATGTAGTTGACGGTGAGCGAGGCCCCGGCCAGCAGGCTGGCCTTCTGCCCCAGGTGCCGCTTGGCCACCGCGTAGGCGCCGCCGCCGCTCGGGAAGGCCTCGATCACCTGCCGGTAGGAGATGACCAGCACCGCGAGCAGGACGACGATGGCCAGGGTGACCGGGAGGGTGTAGTCGAGGCCCACCGTGCCGGCCGCGGCCAGCACGATGACGATCGCCTCGGGACCGTAGGCCACCGAGGACAGGGCGTCGAGCGAGAGTGCGGCCAGCCCTTCCAGCGCGGTCAGCCGGTGCTCGTCCCCCTGGTCCTCCGCCCCGGGCGGGTGCGGCGTGGCGTCACGGACCGTCATGCCTGCCAATCCTGCCTGGTGCGCGCCGACGGCCAGACCGCCGCCCCCGAAACTAACGTGGTGATGCGGCGATAACCCGCAGTCGAATTACCGGGCCCGCGCCGGAATCACGCGAGCCTGATGGTCGCAGATGAGTGGCTAGCCGAGGACCAGGAGGGCAATGACGAAAAGAACCACGGCCACGCCGACTACCGCCGCCGCGAGGACGACCACGCGGTTACGCGGAGCACGCATCGTCCACGGCGCAGAGTCGCCGGAACGCTCGTTCGCGAACGCGCGGAACTGGGCGGTACTGGCCGACGGATCATGCTCAGGGTTGGGCATGGCCCGACTGTATCGGCCCTGACCTGGCCATGAGCGGCTTTATCAGGTATTGGGAGAATTTTGCGCAGCGGCTTCGCGCTCAGTCGGCATTACTGGGCGGCAGGATGTCGGCCCGGCTGACCAGCCGCGAGAGCACGATGACGCTGCGCGTCCGGTCCACGAAAGGTTCCGCGACGATCCGCTCGACCACCTGCTCGAAGTGCCGGACGTCCGCCGCGCGGATGTGCAGCAGGGCGTCCGCCTCCCCCGTGATCGTGCAGGCCCCGGTGACCTCGGGATATTTGCTCAGCGCGGCGCCGATGGCGCTGGGCGAGGTCCGGCCGCGGCAGAACAGTTCCACGTAGGCCTCGGTGGTCCAGCCCAGGGCGGACGGATCGACGGTGACGGTGAAGCCGGTGATCGCACCGGAGGCGCGCAACCGGTTGACCCGCCGCTTGACCGCGGACGCGGACAGTCCCGACGGTGGCCCCGATATCGGCATAGCTGGCCCGGGCGTCGCCGACCAGCACGGCCACGATCCGCTCGTCAAGTTCGTCGAAGGCAGCAGGTCTTCCCGGCACGCCTCGATCCTGCCAGCCCGCGGCACCGGCGGCCATCACGACCCGGCGGGTTCGCGTTCATGTCCCGGTCGGGGGCCGTTCCGGGGCGGCCAGGTGCGGGACCCCGCTATACCTCCGGGCCGCCGGGGCAATTGCGCGCACGGTTTTCGTTTTCTGCTATTCCGCTTCGTTAAGAACAGCGGAATGACCAGTCATGTCGGATTAGTACTAGTGAACCCGGCTAAATGGTGTGTGCGCCGAAGCAGCGATAATCCTGAAAAAGTCCCACGCCCTGATTACGATCCCAGACTGGGAGCAAGGGGAGCGTGATGAGAATCTGCCCGGCGTGTGCTGACCAGGTGGCTATGACGTTGCACTATTGCCCTCGGTGCACCACGCCGCTGCCGGAGCGCGGTATCGGCCGGCCCTGATACGACGCAGAGCCGGGGCATTACGCGGAGCCCCGGCATTACCCGGAGCCCGGCAATTACGCAGAGCCGGAGTACGGCGCGGAGCCCGGTTATCCGCCGGCGCCCGGCTATCCCGCCGAGCCCGGGTATCCCGGCCCCGTACCTGCCCGCTCCCTACGTTGACGCCCCGGTACCAGTCCGCTCCGTACGCTGACGCCCCGTACCTGCCCGCTCCAGTACGCGACGCCCCGTACCAGCCCGGCCAGTACGAGGCCGCCCCGTACCAGCCCGGCCCCCGCGAGCCAGTCCGCCGCGAACTGGACCGCTACGGGGAGGCGCCGTACGAGGATGATCCCGGCGGGCCCGACCCGTTCGGGGACCGGTTCGCGGGCGGTGGCCCGGAGACCGCGGTGTCCCCCGCCCGGCCAGCCCCGGCTCCTGGGGCCGACGGGGAGTGGGAGGACACGGCGTCCCGGCTGCTCTACTCACCACCCGGCCCGCCGCGCCGGGCCGGGTGGACAGCAGCGGGTCACCGGGCCCAGATCATCAGCGCCGCGCTGGCCGCGGTGGCCCTGCTGGCCGGCCTGGTCACCGCGCGGGCCGCGTTCGGCGGCCACCAGGGCGCCGCGCCGGGGGCCCAGCTGGCCTGCCGCCAGACCGCGGCCACGCGCCAGGCCAGTCCCGCACCGCGCAGCCCGGCCGCGCCCTCCCCCTCCGCCGCGGCCCCCGTCCCCTCCCCGCCGGTCCCGCCGCCGGGCGGCGCCTCGGCCGTGGTGACGATGGCGCCCGGGCTGAGCCAGGCTCCGGACGCCGCCCAGGTCGACGGCTTCCTGGTCAGCTACTTCACGGCCATCAACACCCGCGACTACCAGCAGTACGCGCGGTTGCTGGTCCCGGCCCGGCGAGCCCAGCTGTCCGCGGCGGCGTTCGCCCGGGGCTACGGGAGGACCACCGACACCGGCGCCAGCCATCGTGGGGATCTCGCCCACCGGGCGTGGCGTGGCGGCCACGGTGGCCTTCACCAGCGAGCAGCGGGCCGCCCCCGGCGCGGACGTGACCGGCTGCACCTACTGGGACATCACCCTCTACCTGCAAAGACAGGGGGGCGCCCTGCTCATCGGCGACCCCCCGGCGGGCTACCACGCCTACCACCGCTCCTGCTCCTGACCCACTGCGGGAGCACCCACGCGGCTGACCGGCGGGTCAGGTGGCGGCGGCGATGCGGGCGGCGGCGCCGTCCAGGATCAGTTCGACCGAGACCTGCATCTCCTGTTTGGGATCGAGACGGTTGTCGCTGGTGAGCGCCTCGCGGAGGCGCGGGAACTCCCCGCGCTCCAGGATGGGGCCGAGGAAGGCGCTGACGGAGGAAACGATCTCCTCATCGGTCACCCGGAATCGCGACCTGGCCCGGGCCTCAGCCGCCGCGTTCTGGGCGGCGCTGATGACCGTGCTGGTCACCGTGGCGACGATGACGATCCGCTCGTTCGGGGGGAGCCCGGTGTTGTCCAGCATGCTCAGTGCGAACTCGAAGGCGGCCAGTCCGCGCGGCGTGATCGGCGGCCGTTCCATCACGGCCTCGGGGTACCAGGGGTGGCGCTGGATGAAGTCCCACATCATGCTGGCCACCATGCGCAGGTCATCGCGCCAGTCGCCGGAGGGCTGATCGGGCAGGGCGTCCTCGCCGAGCGCCTCGTCGATCATGAGGCTGACCAGGGCCTCCTTGCCGGGAACGTGCCGGTACAGGGACATGGCGCCGGTCCCGAGCTCGGTGGCGACCCGGCGCATGGTGAGGGCCGCGAGCCCCTCGGCGTCGGCGACGCGGAGTGCCGCCTGGACGATCCGGGTCCGGTCCAGCGGGCTGCGCCGGGTGGCCGCGGTGTCCGCGTTGTCGCCCCAGAGC
>CAVUKT010000068.1:0-25473 GCA_963742055.1 uncultured Actinomycetes bacterium
GAGTTCTTCGACCGCTACCGGGCGCACGACATCAACGGGATGGCTGACCTGTGCTCGATCAACGCCAGCCTCTCGTACGTGCCGCTCGAGGTCTGGGGCAAGCAGCGGGTGGTGCGCGGCGACGGCAAGGTCGGGACGATCGGCAAGCCGCTGTGGACCGGGCTGGTCACCGCGTTCCCGGACCTGACCAACACCGTGCACACCGTGACCGCGAACGACGACGGTGACGTGGTGGCCGAGGTGGACATCGAGGGCACCCAGCAGCTGGCCTGGGGCCTGATCAGGCCGGCGGGCCAGCACTACTGCGAGCCGCACCTGTTCGTCTTCCACGTCGGGCCGGACCTGCTCATCGACAGCATGACCGGCTACTGGAACGACGCCGGCATCAGCCAGCAGCTCGGCCACCAGGAAGTCGACTGACGAAGGGGACCATGACCATGGCACTGCTCAAGCGTGAGGAATGGCAGGGCTTCGTCCGCGACGTGGACTGGACCTACAGCTACGTAGACGATGAGGCGGTCTTCCCCGAGTGGCACAGCGGCACCGGCAAGGTGCCACGCGAAGCCTGGTCGGCGTGGGAGGAGGACTACAAGGTCAGTTACCCCGAGTACGTGGCCGTGCAGCGGGACAAGGAGGCCTCCGCCTACGCGGTGAAGGCGGCCCTGCAGCGTTCCTCGACGTTCTCCCAGCTCGACGAGGGCTGGAAATCAGCCACGAAGATGCACTTCGGCGGGGTGGCCCTGGTCGAGTACGCGGCCGTGCTGGCCGAGCTGAAGATGGCCCGGTTCGGGCTGAACGGGGCGTGGCGGAACATGGCCACGTTCGGGCAGCTGGACGAGCTGCGGCACGCTCAGATCACCACGTTCTTCGGGCACGAGTTCGTCGGGAAGGACGCGCAGTACGACTGGACGCAGAAAGCCTTCCACACCAACGACTGGGTGCTGATCTCGCTGCGCAACCTGTTCGACAACATGATGATCGCGCCCAACGTGGTCAACATGGCCATCGAGCTGCCGTTCACGTTCGAGACCGGCTTCACCAACCTCCAGTTCGTGGCGCTCGCCGCGGACGCCCTGGAGTCCGGCGACGTCAACTTCGCCAACATGATCTCCTCCATCCAGACCGACGAGGCGCGGCACTCCCAGCAGGGCGGCCCGACCCTGGAGATCCTCGTCGAGCACGACCCGGTCCGGGCGCAGTGGGTGGTGGACAAGGCCTTCTGGGGGTCAGCCCGCGCGTTCGCCGCGCTCACCGGCCCGGCGATGGACTACTACACCCCCCTGGAGCACCGGAAGCAGTCCTACCGGGAGTTCATGGAGGAGTGGGTCATCGACCAGTTCGTCCGCACCATCGAGGACTACGGGCTGCGCAAGCCATGGTTCTGGGACGAGTTCATGCGCGGCCTGGACATCTGGCACCACGGGCTGCAGATGGGCCTGTGGTACTGGCGGCCCACGCTGTGGTGGCGGCCCAAGGCCGGGGTCAGCAAGGACGAGCGCGCCTGGCTGACCGAGAAGTACCCGAACTGGGAGAAGGTCTTCGGCGACAAGTGGGACGTGCTGATCGACAACGTCAACGCCAACAACGTCGAAGCGACCCTGCCGGAGACGCTGCCCTGGCTGTGCATGACCTGCCACCTGCCCTGCTGCAACGCCACCCAGTCCCGGGACGGCACCTGGCGGGTGCGGGACTGGTCGCTGCGCTACGACGGGAAGACCTTCCACTTCTGCACGAACGCGTGCCGGCAGATCTTCTGGAAGGACCGTGACAACGTCAACCACGAGACGCTGGTTGACCGGTTCCTGGCCGGGCAGATCCAGCCCATGGACGTCGGCGGCATCCTCGGCTACATGGGCATGACGCCTGACGCGATGGGGGACGACCCCGACTACGAGGCGTGGACCAAGGACTACGTCGGGCGGCCGGTCGAGGGCATCTCGCTGGGGGCCCAGTCATGACGGCGGAACTGGGAATCGAGGACCAGCCTCCTCAGCTGGTTCCGCTGAATGCCATCTTCGCCACTGACTTCGTGCAGATCCTGGTTCCGGTCACCACCGCCAACACCATGCGCGAGGTAGCCGCGGCAGTCGCGCATCACGTGGAGGGCAGGCGGGTCCGCGCGCTGCCCTACGAGAAGGTCGTGATCTACCAGGGCAAGCGGCTGCCGCCCGACATCACCGTCGCGGCCGCGGGCATTCAGCCGCTCGACCACGTGGCGGTCGAATACGACATCCCGGAGGGGTCATGAAGAACCCGGTCGGCCCCATCTTGCGGATGGGTGATGAGGTCGAGCAGGTCATCGCGGCCATCGAGGACGACAACCCGGACTCCGACATCGAGGTGGTCGACCGGGGCGCGTACGTCCGGATACAGGGCGAGGACCGGATCACGGTGACCGAGCAGACGCTGCGCCGCTACCTGGGCGCGGACTTCGCGATCGCCTCGTTCGGCGAGATGATGACCGCTTTCAGCGGCCGGGCCATCACCAGCAGTGACGCCATCACGTGGGAGAGCTTCGGCCACGCCCGGAGCGCGGCGGCCAAGAACGCGGCCGTCGGGAGCGCGGCCGCCCGGAGCGGGGAGCCCCAGAGCGGAAAGCAGGTGCCGGCATGACCGAGACCCCGGCGCGCAAGCCGCGCCCGCGCCGCACGTTCAGCGCGTTCGGTGATGTGCGCAAGATGCCCAGCGAGTACGAGATCGTCACGCACAAGCAGAACTGGACCCTGCGCACGAACCGGGCCGCGGCGTTCGAGCAGAACCCGTCGTCCGCGCCCAACCTGTGGTTCCTGACCTACCGGGACAACTCACCGCTGCAGGCCAGCGACTGGGACGCCTACCGCGACCCGGACGCGCTGACCTACAAGTCCTACGTCGGCCTGCAGTCCGAGGCGGAGGCGAAGGTCCAGGGGGTGCTGGAAGCCCACGCCGACGCGGGCTCAGACGCCGCGCTGCCGGCCGGGTCAGTGGCCCTGCTGGGCCGCCTGTTCACCCCGTCGCGTTACTTGTGCCACGGCTTCCAGCAGGTCGAGGCGTATATCGGCTACATGGCCCCCAGTTCCTACATCACCAACGCCGCAGGCTTCTCGACCGCCGACTTCCTGCGCCGGGTCACCACGATCGCCTACCGCACCCGGGAACTGCAGATCAGCCACCCCGACTCGGGCATCGGCTCCGCGGAAAGGTCGCTGTGGGAGGGCGACGCCGGCTGGCAGCCGGCCCGCAAGGCGGTCGAGTACGCGCTGGTCAGCTACGACTGGGGGGAGGCCTTCACGGCGCTGAACCTGGTCCTGGGCCCGACTCTGGATAACGTGCTGCTCACCCAGCTCGGCCAGGTGGCCCGGGCCAACGGCGACGATCTCACCTGGCTGCTCACGTCGTTCCTGGCCGCCGACGCCCAGCGGCGCGGTCGCTGGAGCCGCGCGCTGGCCGAGCTCGCCGTCGCCCAGCGGCCGGAGAACCGCGACGTGCTGGGCAAGTGGATCGCGCGCTGGTCGGCCCGCGCCGACGACGCCGCGCACGGGCTGGGGCAGTTCCTGGAATCGCTGCCGGACCAGGGCAGGTCCGCCGACGAGGTGGCGGCCCAGGCCCGGGCGGCGCGGGAAGACTTCCTGGGCGGCGCTGCTCGATCCCGGCCAGCGCGGCCGCGGCGGGAGCGGGCTGACCGTGGACGGCGCCCGGACCGCCCAGACTTCCCGGACAGCGCAGGCGTCCCGGAGCGGAGCAGGCTTCCCGGCCGCAGCAGTGGCGCGAGACGATCAGCCTCGACGACCTGTGGGAGGGTGACATGACCTCCGTGACCGTCAACGGCGAGAACGTCCTGCTCATGAACGTGGGCGGCGAGGTCCGCGCCTACGCCAACACGTGCCCGCACCAGGCCGGCCCGCTCGACGAAGGCGACTTCGACGGGGAGACGCTGATCTGCGCCCGGCACCTGTGGGAGTTCGATGCGGCCACGGGCTGCGGCATCAACCCGGACAACGCGAGGCTGACCGTCTTCGGCTGCAAGGTCGGTGAGGACGGCATCATCTGGGTGGACGTCGGCCGGTGAGCGAGCCCGGGTTGCTGTCCGCCGAACTGCGGGTCGACGAGGAGCAGGTGCGCCTGGCCGAACCGGACGGCCGGGCGGCGCTCGGGGCGGTGCTGGGCCTGGACGCCGTGGCCGCCCGGGCCCGGCTGCGGTTCGGGCCGGGCCGCACCTGCGAGCCCGTGGCCCGGCTGCTCGACCGGGTCATCGTGCAGGCCGAGCAGGCCGGGCTCAGCCCGGCCCGGCTCATCCTGGCCGAGGGCAGCGTCCAGGCCGGGGAGGACATCGTCCGGGTCCGCCGCACGGCGCACGGCAAGGCGGACTGGATCGCCAGCCCGACGTGCCGGGTGCAGATCACGCTGCGGCCGGCCGGGCTGCACGCCAGCGGCATGGCCGGCCCCGTGGCGGAGGCCGGCCGGCGAGCCGCGGAGCCCAGGCCCGGGGCAGGGGCCGCCTCGGCGCCGGGCAGCGGCCCGGGTGCCGCGGGCCCGGCGCCGGCCAGCCGGGCGGGTACCGCGTCTGACCCGCGGGCCGACGAGGTCCGCGACGCCCTGCTCGAGGTGATCGACCCGGATCTGGGCGTCAACGTCGTCGATCTGGGGTTCGTCCGCCAGGTCGAGATCCAGGACCGGCTGGCGGTCATCACGATGACGCTGACCTCGGCCGCCTGCCCGCTGACCAGCATCATGGAAGACCAGATCCGCGCGGAACTGGCCGGGCTCAGCGACCTGGCCGGTTTCCGGGTCGACTGGGTCTGGCTGCCGCCCTGGCGGCCTGCCGACATCACCGACAGCGGCCGCGATCAGCTCCGGGCGATCGGATTTTCCTTCGTAGTCCAGGCCACCCCGGCCGGGCGCCGGCGTACCGGAGCACCAGTAGGCGCCGCGCATCAGATCCCAGCTGACCGTGCCGCAGTTCCCAGCTGACCTGGTCGCGCGGGTCAGCCGGGAGGCGCGAGGCTAGCCGGCTGCTCGGCGGGCCGCGGGGAGCGGTGCGGTGAAGCGGCACAGGAAGAAGGCCGCGGCGATCAGGAAACCCGCGATCGTGATGCTGCGCAGCACCCCGACCTGGTCGCCGAGGAAGCCGACGGCCGGCGGCCCGGCGAGGAAGGCCAGGTAGCCGATGGAGGCGGCGGTGCTCACCCGGGGAGCCGCATAGCGGGGATCATCGGCGGCGGCGCTCAGCCCGACCGGGAACCCCAGCGACGTGCCCAGCCCCATCAGGACCGCGCCGGCCAGCGCGAGCGGCAGGATCCCGGCCAAAAACGATCATGAGCAGGCCGGCCAGGGCGGTGGCGCAGCAGATCCGCAGCATCCGGACCCGCCCGTAGCGGTCGATGAGCGCGGGCCCGAACCAGCGGCCGGCGGTCATCGCGGCCAGGAAGAGGGCGAAGGCGAGGGTGCCCAGGACCGCCACCGTGTGGTAGCCGTCGATGACCCCGAGGCTCAGCCAGTCGTTCCCGGTTCCCTCGGTGAAGGCCATGCAGAGCACGAACACGCCGATGAGCAGGGTCCGCGGATCGGTCCAGGCCGCCAGCGCGCGGCGCCGGGGCGGCCCGCTGCCGGGGGCCGGGTGATCGGCGGTGCGCGCGGCGGGCAGGAAGCGGCGGGCCGCGACGGGCACCGCCACGGCGACGGCGAGGGCGGCCGCGATCAGGTGCGCGGTGACCGGCACGTGCAGCGCGACCATGACCGCGCCGACGCCCGCGCCGGCCACCGTGCCGATGCTCCAGCCGGCATGAAACCGGGGCAGGATCGCCCGGCCCAGCTCGCGTTCCACCGCCGCACCCTGCACGTTCATCGCGACGTCCCAGGCTCCGTTGCCGAAGCCGAACACGAACAGCCCGGCCGCCACCTCCGGAATGCCGCCCGGACCCAGGCGGCAGCCCACCGCGACCACGATCAGGCCCGCGGCGGCGGCCCACGCCATCGCGACGACCGTGCGGAGCTGCCCGAGCCAGCCGATGAGCACCCCGGACAGCGGCGTGCCGAGGGTGGAGCCGACCGCCCCGCACAGCAGGACCAGTCCGAGAGCCCCCGGGCCTACCTGCAGTTCCGCCCGGATCTGCGGAATCCGGGACGCCCAGCTGGCGTAGATGAAACCCGCGCTGACGAAGACGACGTAGACGGCGTTCTTCGCCCGGCGGACCGGGACATCCTCGGCGGGGACCGGAGCGGCCGGATCGTCATCGGCGCGTGCCGCCCGGCGGCCACCGGGGCGCGTCACGGGCAAAACTCATAGCCAGGCCCGTGCTCCATGCCGCCCAGTTTGGCATAGTGCCTGTCTCCGCAGCAGGCTGGGGCGGTGAGCATTCCGTTCCCCGAGCCCACGACTCCGGTGCCGTCGCGGGTCAGGGGACTCGTGGTGCAGGCCTGGCCTCCGTAGGATGCCGGCCAGGGCCTGGCCGACGGCGGCGGCGTCGCGGTCGCGCTGGTCATGCGGGGACCGCGGGCAGCAGGTCGTCCCAGATCGCCAGGCACGTGCCGCGCAACTGGCTGAACCCGGCCGGGCGGGCGAAGAAAAAGAGATGCAGGTGGGCCCCGCCGTCTCCCCAGCGGGAGACATGCGCCCGGGCGATGTGCGGCAGTGACTCGATCGCCCGCGAGATCGCGACCAGGAGCAGCCCCATCTCGGCGGCCCGGTCATCGGGCAGATCCGGCAGGTCATGGTGGGCGGCAGGCTCGAGCAGCAAGATCAGCGGAGCCCCGGACGGCCCGAGCACCGACAGCCGCCAGTGCTCGTCCGACCAGACCGGCGCCTGCCCGGCGGCGCAGGCCGGGCAATCCAGGCCGTTCTCGCCGGCCCGGTCGGGTTCGGGCAGCACCGGGCTGGCCAGCGGGACCACCTGCAGCCCCGCCTGCTCGAACGGGAACACATCCCAGCCGGTCATCCGGGACAACGGCAGCCGTCCCTGGGCGTCGGCAGCGCGCATCGCGTGCGCGTAGAACTCCTCGGGGCTCATCGGCACCAGGCCAGGATAGGCGCAGCGGGCCGGGCCGGCCTGGCTCCACGAGGGCACGCTACCCGGCGGCCCGGTGCGCCCGCCGCGATGAGGTGAGGGACGCGAAAACAACGGTGGAGCTGAGGTAGTGACGGGTCGAGTAGTCGAACGCGCCGCCGCAGGTGATCAGGTGCAGGGCCGCGTAGCCGGCCGCGCCGTAAATGGTTTTCGCCGGGAACCTGGATTTGGCGTACTGGCGTACGCCGGTGACGCGGAAAACGGCGGTTATCCCGTCGGCGAGCGTCACGTCGACGCGATCCCCGGGGGTGAGCGCACCCAGGCGGAAGAAGACGGCCGGCCCTGATAGTTGTTGACATGACCTTCGATCACTGACGTGCCGATCTCGCCGGGCGTGGCTGAGTACTTGTACCAGGCCGCCTCGCCAGCCCGGGTGAGGAGCGGCGGGACCTGGATCGTGCCGTCGGGGTTGACGCCCAGGTGCATCAGTTTCGAGTGCACGCCAATGGCCGGGATATCGACCGACACCGGCCGTGAGGGCCGCAGCCGCGGCCCGTGGCCCCGGCCCGGTGGCCCCAGGGCGCCCGCCGCCGCCAGGGAGGGCTGTGGCGCATGCACCTGGGCGGCGATCGCGACGGCGACCGCGACGATCCCGGCCAGGATGAGAACGGCACCGGCCAGTCCGGCCACGCGGGCCCGGAGGCTCACGAACGTCGTGGGCGGAGGCGCGCACCCCGTCTGCGGCCAGGACATGACCACCCGGAACCCGGCTACACGCTGCCACTCCGAATCCCCCAACACGCCGTCCTTCCGCTGCGACTTCCCCCGGGTGGGCCGCTCCCGTAGCCTGATATTTCGAGGGTGATCAGGTCATCGCGTGACCATAGCTGGGCTATACCGTTATGATCCCCGCCGTTTCGGGAATGTCTTCGGCGAGCGCGGCCAACGGCCGGGTCGCCACATGAGGAGGTTCCATGAAGGTGCGCACAACCGGCGCGAAGACGGGGCTCAGCGCGAGGTTGGCCATCACCGGGTGCGGCACCATGGCATTGCTCGCCTCCATAACCCTTTCCGCCTGCTCAGGATCGACGCCCTCGGCGGGGCCATCTGTATCATTCTCACCCGGCGGAACCGGCTCGCCAACACCTTCTGTCTCAGCTAGTAGCACGGCTACTGCCTCGGCGAGTGCGAGCCCCAGCCCGACACCCACCGAAACGGCGACGCCCGACGCCGACCCCGACCCCGACCCCGACCCCGACCCCGACCCCGACGCCGACATATACCTACACGGCATCGGCGAGCCCGGTTCCCGCGGCGGCCCCGGCCACCGGCGGCGGGGGCACGGCCGGATTCCAGGACCCACTGCTCGTCGGCCTGGGCGGGGCGGCGATTCTGGCCGGGGCCGGGAGCATGGTCTACCGCAGAAGGGTCATCCGGAATCGCTGACCCCGGTTCAGGGCTATGGCCCGGGCTCACCGTTAAGGTTGCCAGCTGACCACTTCGCATGAAGCCACCGGATGGGTAGCTCCGGCGGTTTCCACGATTTGCCGCGACTGGCCAACGCCGAGAGTTATCCCGGCACCGTTACCCAGATTGCTGTCCTGTGGCCGGGCGAAGACGTGGTGCTGATAATCAGCCAGATCCACGGTGACGCCGTAGATCGTCACGATAGTGTTCCCGCTATTGGTGAAGGTCAGCTGATAGGCGTTGAACGGCGCTCCGCGCGACGCGACCTGGGTTTGACCGCCTACTGTGCGCTGGTTAGAGAAGCCGCCTGTGCACGAGGTAGTCAGATTGGTATAGTCAGCATCCTGGTTGCCAGTTCGCGGCGGTGCTGAACGTGTATCATGGTGTCTTGCGGATCCCACCAGAATATATAGCAAGAAAAAAATTGCCGTCAGGGTGATCAGTATATCTGCGGTTCTGAAAAGTATCCGTTCTCGCTCAATATTCATGCGTGCATCCCGCCGTTAAGACGGGAATATTGTACCATGTCAATAGTTAGTCCGATGGCTGAACAGAGGGCTGGAGGGCTGGATGGGCAACGGCGGCGGCCACCGGGAGGGCGGCCGCGCATACACCTCCGGGCGGCTGGTCAGCGCCGGATGGGCTCATCCCTGGATAAGGATTTCTGCGTCTATTCGCTCAGCTGGGAACCCGGCCGGATCCGCTGCTACGTCAACGGCAGGCATTATCACACCGTCACGCCTGCGGATCTGCGCGGGAAACCGTGGGTCCACTCCGCAGCTGGCTAAGCTGGCCGGCATGTCCGCAGAGGATCTGCCGGTCGCGGAGTTTGCCTTCCCCGGGCCGTTGCGCGATCAGCTGGTCGCGGCGATCGTGGCCGGTGACAAGACCACGACGACCGGGCTGGTCGCAGACTACGAGCACGAGAACGAGCCGCTGCCCCGGCCTGGTTTGCGGCAGGTGGTGATCGATTCCGCCGGGAACCCGGTGACGGTGATCGAGACGACCGCGGTGCGGGTGATGCGTCTGGCCGAGGTGGACCTGGCTCATGCCCTGGGTGAGGGGGAGGGGTACCTCTCGGTCGCGGACTGGCGGGCCGGGCATGAACGGTTCTGGCATTCGGCTGAAGTGCGCAGCGAGCTCGGTGACCCGGAATTCACCGTCAGCGACGACACCCTCGTGGTGGCGCAGACGTTCCGCCTGGCCGGGGACTAGGCGTTCCGGCCCGGGACGCGTCCCGGTGAAGGCGGCGCGTGACCTGGGCGGCAAGGCAGGCATCAGGGCGAGTGCAAGACGGCCGTCAGGGCGCACGCCGCAGGCTGGTACCGCGGCCGGGCAGCGGGACCCGCTGGCGGCCAGCTAGCGAAGGGCGCCGGTCAGATGCACAGTTCAGCGCCGGTGTGGCGCAAATCCAGCCACAGCAACGGCAACTGCGTGGAGATCGCCTGGCGGCGGGGCGCGGTAGGCATCAACATCCTGGTGCGTGACTCCAAGTTTCCCGGCCGGGAGCCGCTGGTGTTCACCCCGCGGGAGTGGGCCGTGTTCCTGGAGCGGGTAAAGAGCGAGGACTTTGATGTCCTGGCCGGGCCGCGGGCGGCAGAGTGGGGCCATGTACTTCCTGATCCGCAAGCTCGTCCGCTACCTCAAGCGCCGTAAGCAGCAACGCTCCTGAAGACCGGCGGCGCCGCTGCGCGGCCCGAGGCCGGCCGTCCTGCCGGCTCACGGAACCAGGGCCCCGCCCAGCGCGGCCTGGGCCGTCCGGCGGTCACCCTCCCAGGTGATCGCCGGGCTCTCGGCGGGGAGCCTGCCCCACAGCATGAGCAGCAGGCTGGCCGCGGTGGCCCGGATGGTGGCCACCGGCTCGCCAGGACCGAGAATCCAGGTTGAACCGGTATCACCAGCGCAGAGGCGGACCGCGTGCGAGGGAGCGCTCCTGCGGCCGAGCCGGACCTGGCGCGGGGCCATGGTGTCGATAACCTCGGCGACCCCGTCGTCGGCCAGCGCCGGGTCAAGCTGGCCGGCAATCCCGAGTGCCTGCTGGGCATCCCATCGATGGACCAGGGTTTCCAGGCATCTGCGGCGCTGCCAGAACCCGGCGGTGGGCGGAGGAGCGATCGTCCACGCACTGGTGGACGGATCGGTATCCAGGGCTGCGAGCAGGACGCCGGCGGTGCCGCTGAACCACTTCGTCAGGTCCGCAGGATCGCGGGGCGCCGCGGGTCCCTCGTAGTCACCGCGCTGCTGCGTCACGGCCACCGCAGCCCACATATTGCCCTGGCCCAGATGGTCGGCGAGGTCGTACAGGGTCCAGTCACCGCACGGCTCGACCGGCGCCGCCAGGTCTCCGGCCAGGCACTCCTCGAAGGCGGCGAGGTCGCGGCGCAAGTGGCCCAGGTAGCCGGCAGAGTCCATGCCCGGACCATATCCAAACGCGTGCCCTGCTGGTCACGAGGCCCGGGCGAGGATGAGGGTGTGGCCGCTGTCCCCGTCGGGGACGTAGCGGTGCCACAGGGGCGTGAGCCGCGCCGCCTCGAACCAGCGGAGGTAGGTCCCGGTGTCGGCATGGTCCCAGAACATGTCGGCGCCGTGGAACCGCGCGGTGCCCGTCCACCGGGTGGCGCCGACGATGGCCAGGAAGTAGCCGCCCGGGCGGAGCCAGTCCCGGATCCGCGGGAACAGCGCCTGCTGGTCGGCGACGGGCACGTGGATCAGGGCGTAGAAGGACACCACGGCGTCGGTGCTGGCCGGCCTCAGCTGCAACGCGGTCATGTCGGCCTGGATCAGCCGGGCGGCGGGGACGAGCCGCCGGGCCCGGCGGAGCTGGACGGCGGAGAAATCGACGCCGAGGACCTGCAGCCCGCGGGTGGCCAGCTCACGGGTGGCCGGTATGCCCGCGCCGCAGCCCAGGTCCACGACGCGGGCGCCCGGGCGGAGCAGGGCCGCCAGGTCCGCGACCCAGCCGGCGTAACGGCTGACGTCCTCGGCCGACGGGCCGTGGGCCTGGCCCTCGTCACCGCGGTAGGCCAGCGAGATGCGCGTCATAGCCGCGGCGGACCAGGTCGCGCTGCCGGGCCCGCCCGGCGGCATCATCGGATTCCATCGCCGCCATCGTGCCCGGTCCGGAGGTCAGCGGGGAAGCCTGCCCGGCGAGTTCCCGGGCTACGTCGATGGGGCCGGGTTGCCCGCCGGAGTTCAGGATGGTGAGCGCGACCTGGTCCGCCCCGGCGTCCAGGTGCTCGCTGACCCGCGCCGTGATCTGGTCCGCGCTGCCCCAGATCACCAGCTCATCGACGAGCCGGTCACTGAGGCTCGGCGATGTCGCGGTCGGTGAACCCCATCCGGGCGAAGTTGGCGCGGTACCCGCTGACGCCGGACAGGAAGCTCAGCGGCACGCGGGCCGCCTGCCGGGCCCGGGCCGCGTCGGTGTCGAGGACCAGCATCTGGTTGATGATCAGGGTGGACTGGCCGCCCAGGACGCGCCGCGCCTGCCTGGTATAGGCGGGGGTGACCAGGAGCGCTACGGCCCCGGCGGCCCGGTCCCGGGCCAGCTCGAGCTTGCGGGGGCCGAGTGCGGCCAGGATCCGCCGCCCGGCCGGGACCGGCGGCTCGGCGCGGTCGAGCTCATCGAGATAGTCGTTGAGCGGCCGCAGCGGGCGTGGCTGCTGCGGGCCGCCCAGGCCGACGACGAAACGGTCAGGCGCGCTGGCCTGCAGCTGCGCGTAGAGCGCGCGACCGCGGCGGCCCGGTAGACATCCAGGGAGATGATGCCCGGGTACCACCGGGCACCGACGGGTGGCCCCGACGATCTTCGCGATCCGGTCGAGGCTGTCGATCTGCCCACCGGGCAGCCAGATCGCCGAGTACCCGAGCTCCTCGGCCTCCGCCGCTTCCTTGAGATACGTGTCGTCGGCCGAGACATTCAGCGCGATGCCGACCGGCCCCAGGCTGAGCTTGCTCATGCAGACGACGCTAGAACTTGAAGTCAGCCTTAAGTCAAGTCAGGTCGTCAGGCTGGTGCCGGGCGGCTGTCCAGCGCGGCCAGGAAATCGGTGATCGCCGCCGCGATCTGGGGTGCCCCGCGGCGGGGCAGGTGATGGCCGATCTGGCTGAGGAGCTGCACGCGGGCGTCGGGGAGGGCCGCGGCCAGCTGATGGGTGGTGCCGACCGGAATGAGCGTGTCGTCCGGGTCGGCGATCAGCAGCACCGGCTGGACCACGCCCGCCAGGGACGCGGTGAGGCCGCCGAGCTCGTGGACCAGCGCCCGCTGCTCGGTGAGGAAGCTGCGCCACAGCGGCCCGTGGTCGTGGTGGGCGTGACCCCAGATGTGCCAGTTGACATGTTCCCCGGGGCCGATGGGCCGTCCGCGCAGCCGGGCGATGGCCGCCAGCCGGGACCGGGCCAGCCAGGGAGTGAGCTACCACGCCGTGAGCGCGCACGCCTCCCCGGCCAGCGGGGCGGCCAGCAGCCGGTCCCAGCCGGTCAGGCAGCCCGGGCCGACGCTGGCCAGCAGGATCAGCGCCTCGACCCGCTCCGGCGCCTGCTGGGCCACCGTCAGCGCGACGCCTCCCCCGTAGGAGTGGCCCACCAGGACGGTCCGCCCGATGCCGCGCGCATCCAGCTCGGCCAGGACCGCGCGGGCGCCGTACCCGAAGCCGCCGGCGGGCTGCTGGCTGGTCCCGTACCCGGGCCGGTCCAGCGCCACGACGTCCAGGGTCCCCGGCAGCCGGTCCGTCACCAGCTGCCAGTCCGAGGCCGAACCGGGCTGGCCGTGCAACAGCACGACCTCATGCCTGCTCACATCAGACGAGCTTAGGGCGCGGCTGGCGGCACGTAGCCCTCATTGATCAGGTGCTGCGCCCCGGCGGCGTACACCGCGGGGTCGTCCGGGGCGATCGTGGCCAGCCCGTTGACATAGCGGTTCATCATGCAGAACGCGGCCGCGATCAGCACCGTGTCGTGGATCTCCAGGTCGGTCGCGTCCGCCGCGCGGGCGTTAGAGATGTGCTCGTCGCTGACCTGGTGGCCGCCTCGCTGGACCGCGGCGGCGATCGCGAGCAAGGCCCTGAGCTTGGCGGAGACCGGCGCCTGGCCGGCGTCGGCCCGGACCTGATCGACGAGCGCCATGCCGCCCGGCAGCTGGGCCGCGGCGGTGGCCGAGTGCGACGACGAGCAGTACTGGCAGTCGTTTAACCCCGACACGTACGCCGCGATCAGCTCCCGCTCGCCGCGGGTCAGGGTGCTCGGCCCGCGCAGCAGCACCTCGGCCAGCTCGCTCAGCGGGCGGCCCGTCTCGGGCCGGAACCGGAGCAGTCCCCGGATCCCCGGTTCGGCCGAGTTCAGGGTGATGTGCGGCATGCGCCCTCCTCGATAAGCCGGTGACCATGTCCAGCATGCGCTCTAGGCTGCTCGGATGGCTGATGACTTTGATCCCGTGGCGCATAACCGTGCCGCCTGGGACCGTGAGGTGGAATCGGGCAACGAGTGGACCCGGCCGGTCGGGCCCGAGGTGATCGCCCGGGCCCGCGGCGGGGACTGGTCGGTGGTGCTCATCGGCTACGAGCCCGTGCCCCGGGACTGGTTTCCGGCCGACCTGGCCGGGGTGCCGCTGCTTGGCCTGGCCTCCGGCGGCGGCCAGCAGGGCCCGGTCCTGGCCGCGGCCGGTGCGCGGGTGACCGTGTTCGACAACTCGCCGCGGCAGCTGGCCCGCGATGAGGAAGTGGCGGCGCGGGAAGGACTGGCCCTGCAGACCGTGCTCGGCGACATGCGGGATCTCAGCGCCTTCCCCGACGCCAGCTTCGAGGTCGTGTTCCACCCGGTGTCGAACCTGTTCTGCCCCGATCTGGCCCCGGTCTGGCGGGAGGCGTCCCGGGTGCTGGCGCCCGGGCGGGATCCTGATGGCGGGATTCATGAACCCCGACCTCTACATCTTCGACGTCGGCGCGCTGGAGCGGGACGAGTTCGTGGTCCGCCACCCGCTCCCGTTCAGCACGCTCGACCTGCCCGATGCCGAGCGGCGCCAGTATTACGGGGACGGCCCGATCGAATACAGTCACTCGCTGACCAGCCAGATCGGCGGGCAGCTAGCCGCCGGGCTGTCCCTGACCCACCTGGCCGAGGCGCCCCATCACGGCGACGCGACCCGGCGCTACATGCCCGGCTACATCGCGACGCGGGCCGTCAAAGGGCAGGGTTTCAAAGATCCAGGACGAGGGTGACCGGGCCGTCGTTGACCAGGCTGACCTTCATGTCGGCCCCGAAGACGCCGGTCTGCACGCTGGCGCCCAGCCCGCGCAGGGCCGAGACCAGCGCGTCCACCAGCGGCTCGGCGACCGGCCCGGGGGCAGCCGCCTGCCAGGTCGGGCGGCGGCCCTTGCGCGTGTCGGCGTACAGGGTGAACTGGCTGATCACCAGCAGGGGGGCGGACACGTCGGAGCAGGACTTCTCGCCGTCCAGGATCCTCAGCCCCCAGAGCTTGGCGGCCAGCTTCGCCGCCTTCTCCGGGGTGTCGTCGTGGGTGACGCCGACCAGGACGAGCAGGCCCGGCTCGGTGATGGCCCCGACGGCCTGCCCGTCCACCGTCACGCTGGCCTGGGTCACCCGCTGCACCACAGCTCGCACGGCAGCCTGGCCTGCCCTCCTGGCGGCGTCCGGAACCCGTGACAGCCTAGGCCAGGTGCCGGGTGAACCAGTCGCGCGCCTGCCCGCTGGCGGCGTCGAACCCCTTGACGTACGCGTCGAAATGACCGCCCGGCAGGATGACCAGCTCCTTGGGCTGGTGCGCCGTGTCGAAGGCCGCGATAGCGAGTTCCGAGGGCACCAGGTGGTCACCGGCGGCCACCAGCATCAGCAGCGGCGTGGGACTGATCCAGGGCAGGTAGACGCCCGGCTCGTACTCGGTGAACAGCTCCACGCTGCGCAGCGTCACCTCGTTCCGCCAGGCCGGTGCCCGGGTGTTGCCGGTCTCGCTGAACCACTCCCACGAGTCCGCGGTCGGCAGCGCCGACGGGGCCAGCGGGTCCTTGTTGACCACCGGGACCATGACCGGCGGCTCGCCGCCGAACCGGGCCAGCCGGTCGGCGTCGAACATCTCACGGAATCCGGCGATGAAGTCGGCCCGGACCAGGGCCCGCAGGTTGTCGTGGCCGCTGATGAGCGGCACCTGGCACACGACCGCCTTGACCCGGCGGTCGATCGCCGCGACGACCAGGACGTGGCCGCCGGAGTAGCTGCTGCCCCAGATCCCGATCCGGCCGGAATCGACCTCCGGGAGAGTGCTGGCGTAGGTGATGGCGTTCCGGTAGTCCCTGACCTGGGCCCACGGGTCGATCTCCTGGCGTGGTTCGCCCTCGCTGGCCCCGAAGCAGCGGTTGTCGAACACCAGGGCGTTCAGCCCGGCCGCGGCGAAGACTTCGGCGAAGCTGTCCAGGTACATCTCCTTGACCGCGGAGAAACCGTGCGCCATGACGACGGCAGGCGCCAGGGCCGCCCGCCCCCTCAGCCGGGTAGAACCAGCCACGCAACGTGACGCCCTCAGCATCGAACTCGATATCGCGCCGCGTCATTGCGGTCACCTCCGGCCTGGTTTGCCTCGGCCGCCGGTGCCTCCCAGCCTCCGGCGGACCGCCGTCACCCCCAGTCTCCGGGGAATCCCCTCAGCGGTCCAGCCCGGCGGACCGGAGCGCCGCGGGACGGTGGGGTGGCTGGCGTCTACCCTCGCAGCAGTGAGCGGCCCGCTCACGCCGCCAGGAGGGAGCCGCGCCATGACCGGCACCACCGACCCGCGCGTGGACGCGTACATCGATTCGCTGCCCGGCTGGCAGCAGGCCATCTGCCGCGAGGTCCGCGGGCTGGTTCATGCGGCGGACCCGGAAGTGACCGAGACGATCAAGCGCACCCGGCTGCCCTACTTCGTCCTGCAGGGCAATATCTGCGCGCTGCTGGCGGCCAGGGATCACGTCAACGTCTTCCTCTATGACGGCGCGATCGTCCCGGACCCGGAGGGGATCATCACCGGCGGCCACGGCAACCAGACCGCCCGGACGATGGCGGTGCGCGAGGGTGAGCCCATCAACGCAGGCGCCCTCACCGCCATGTTCCGGCACATCATCGCCAACAATCGCGCGGGCGGCTGGCGCAAGCTCAAGCAGGCCTGACCGGCCGGTCGGCAGGCGCCGGGCCGCCGGACCTCAGGCCAGCGTGATCTCGAAGTAGGGTCCCTGGTCATCGTGGATGATCCGGGCCGACCCGGCCCAGCCGGCGAAATGGCCGGTCCCGGTCTTGGGCACGATGTGACCGAACCACGTGTCCGGGTCTGATTCGAGGCCCCCGTGCTGGACGGTCACCGAGCCCTCCCCGCCGTCCTCGGTCCGGCCGGTGATCCGCTCGGTGGCCACATACGACCGCGAGCCCTCCTCGGTGCCGGCCGACATGAACACGGTCGTGGCCGTGCCGACGATCCCGGACGTGAACGTCTTGGCGAACGTCATCACCCCGACCCAGTCCGCGTCCAGGCCGGTGATCTGCCGTGGCTCGAAACCATCGACCTTGAACCGGGCGATGAGCGTCATGCCGGAGTCCTCTCCTGAGTGCGCGGGCCAGCCCGGGTCGCGGCCGGACAGCCCCAGCAGGCGGTCCAGGGCCGGGGCCGTGGCTGGTACGGGCACCCGCGGGGCGAAGGCCTTCCCGTCGCCCTGGTAGTCGGGAGTCAGCATGCCAGGCGCGAACTCCAGCGACTCCTCCGCCGCCTCGGCCGGCGGCGACCAGGGCTGGCCGGTGGCGCGGGCCAGATCCCAGCCGTGCACCTGGTACTCCCAGAGGATCATGCTCAGCGCCATGTCACCCGGCATCGCGCTGTCCCCGAGCCGCAGGGGCCGGCTGGCCGCGCCCCCGCGCAGCGCTGCGGCCATCGCGGCGGACGCGGAACGCACCTCCGCCGCCGGGTCGGCGGGCACGGTGTACCCGTCGAGGCGATCGAGGGGCGCCTGGCCGCCCGGATCGGCGAAACCAGCCGCGAAGGTCGTCAGCCAGCCCAGGATGTGCGTGCGGAGCTGCGCGACATCCAGTTCGGTGCACGGCGTCGGTTCATGCAGTTGCTCCCCGGTGACGCCGCCGACCACGGGTTCGAGGTCGGCGAGCACGGCGACGAGCAGGTCAGTGGTCTTCTCGGTGGCTGTGGTCATGAGTCATGACCCTACGGAGGCCGGGCCGGTCCGCCGCTTGAAGATTCGCGTCAGCGCCAGCGGCTAGGGTCACAGGAATGAGCAGCTCGGAGCCGGATCCGGTGGAGCGGGACAGCCGCGGCATCCTCGACCCCTGGCTGCTGCGCCAGCGGGTCCAGCTGACCCGCTACCCGGCCGGGCCGGTGCTGGACGGGCTGGTGGATCGCTTCTGGGCGGTGCGCTGGGACCTGCCGCCCGGGACGGTCCATCAGCAGCAGGTGCTCACCCACCCCGGCGCCAACGTCAGCATCGGCCACGCCAACGCGGACGCCGGGCCAGCGCGAGCCGGGACCGGTCGAAGCGCGCCTGTACGGGGTGGCCCGCGGCCTGTCCACCCGGGTGCTGGCCGGCCAGGGCTGGACCGTCGCCGCCCTGACCTGGCCCGGGGGACTCGGGGCGTTCATCACCGGATCAGCGGCGGAGCTCACCGACCGGGTCGTCCCCCTGGGGCAGGCCCTCGGCACCGACGAGGCGGTGCTGCTGCGGCAGGTGACCGCCGAACCGGACGAGGCCGCGCGTGTCGCGCTGCTGGCCGCCGCGCTGGAACAGGCGGTGGACCCGGAGCGCAGGGAACCCGCCCTCAGCGTCGCCGAGGTGGCCCGGCTGGCCGAGAGCGACCGGACGGTGCGGCGGCTCGGTGACCTGTGCGAGCGGTCTGGCCTCGGCCAGCGGACCCTGCAGCGGATGTTCCTGCAGTACGCAGGCGTGTCACCCACCTGGGTGATCCGCCGCTACCGGCTGCTGGAGGCGGCCGAGACGGTCCGCGAGGGCAGGCCCGTGTCGTGGGCGGACATAGCCGCCGCGCTCGGCTACGCGGACCAGGCCCACCTGACCCGGGATTTCCGGGCCGCGATCGGCCAGACGCCCGCGGCCTACGCCAGCGCGCAGTCCCCCGGTCCTGACCGGACTGACCCGGGGCGCCGTCCCGCGGGCACTCGACGATGCAGGATGGGGGGATGCCCCGTCGCGCGCCTCGTCATGACCGGGATGCTGGCGGCCCGGCCGGCGTGCTGGCGGCCAAGGCCGCGCTGCGGCAGGAGGTCTGGGCGGAGATGAGCGCGGCCCGGGTGGCCCGGTTCCCCGGCGCGGCGGGCCGCATCCCGAACTTCTCCGGCGCCGAAGCCGCCGCGCAGCGGCTGCGCGGCCTGCCCGCATGGCAGGAGGCCCGCACCCTGAAGGCCAACCCGGACTCCGCGCAGTGGCCGGTGCGCCAGCGGGCGCTGGAGGACGGCAAGACCGTCTACATGGCCGTGCCGCGGCTGGCCAGCGCCGAGCCGTTCTTTGCCCTGGACCCCGCCCACCTGAGCGAGCCGCCCCGGAAGGCGGCCTCGATCAGCGGGGCGGCCCGGTCCGCCCGCCAGGTCAGTCTGGCTGACCTGGCCCCGGTGGACCTGGTGGTGATGGGCAGCGTCGCGGCCAGCGAGGACGGCGCCCGGCTGGGGAAGGGCGGCGGCTTCGCCGACCTGGAGTTCGCCCTGGCCACCGCGGCCGGGCTGATCGGCCCGCACACCGTGGCCGTGACCACCGTGCATGAGATCCAGCTCCGCCCGGCCGGGGTCATCCCGGTGACCGATCACGATGTCCCGGTGGACTTCATCGTCACCCCGGAGCGGGTCATCGACTGCCGCCCGCACCGGGGCGCGCGGCCGGCCGCCGGCATCTGCTGGGACGACCTCACCGAGGAGAAGATCGCGGCCATCCCGCTGCTGGCCGCGCAGCGGTGAGCCGGCTGGCCCGGCCTCCCGGCTGCCGGCGCGGCTAGGCCGGCGGCGATTCCCGGCGGGCTCCGCGCTCGGGCGCGGGGGCGGCGGCCGCGCTCGGCGCGTCCGGGCGCCCGAGGGCGACCGCGCTCAGGATGAGGCAGCCGAACGCCATGATCTGGGCCACGGCCCGGATGCCGTGCGGCAGGGTCTCGCCGAACAAGACGAAGCCCGCCGCGATCGGGACCGCGTTCGTCACCACCGTGGCCGTGCCCGCGGCCGTCAGGGCGTCACCCTTCTGGTAGGCCGACTGCAGGATGCTGGTGCCGATTCCGTACCCGATGATGAGCGTGACCAGGGCCACGAGCCAGATCCCGCCGTACCCGATGAGCTTGGCGGAGATATCCCCGATGGAGAACAGCAGGCCGGTGGCGAGGCCGAGCGACGCGGCCCGCGCGATATGCGTGTGCACGACGATGAGGAGCGCCGCGCCGGCGCCGCACGCCGCGAGCCAGATGATGAGGCCCAGGACCGGCGGGTGATTCTGGGTGGTCTCCGCGCCGGTGATCGAGAGCCCCAGCAGGGCCAGCCCGACGAGGGCGAGGACCACGGCGGCCTGCTCGCGCCGGGCCAGCCGGGACGGGTGCCCCGGGCCGTCGCGAAGGCCAGGACCGCGACTCCGGAGGCGGTGACCGACTGCACCAGGGCGAGCGGCGCGAGCCGCAGCGCCGCCACGTACATGAGCCAGCCCGCGGTCTCGGTCCCGAACGCCTTGAGCCACCGCCGGTCTTCCAGGAGGGATTCGACCGTCCGGAACGGACGGCGCGGCGAAAGGGGCGGCAGCGCCGCGGCCGCGTCGTGCTCGAATGAGTAGGCCGTGTTGGTCACGAGCGCCGAGGCGAACGCGAGGGCCAGCCCTATCCACGCCAGAAGCGGCACGTTGCGGACAATACCCACTGGTCAGGCGGGCAACCGGAGACTCGTCGTGGTAAGTGATGAAGGCCGCCTCGCCGGCCGCGCAAACCGGGCGATCAGCCCAGAGAATCCCACCGCGGAGGAGATGTGACCGACACCAGTGTGACCACCGCTGACCTGGCCGACAGGTACGGCCCGGAGCTGCGGGTCTGCGACCTTCAGTTCCGCCAGTTCGGTGGCCGGGCCATCTTCTCCGGGCCGGTGCGGACGGTGTCCTGTCACGAGGACAACGGCCTGCTCCGTGACCTGGTGCAGACCCCCGGCGCAGGCGCGGTCCTGGTCGTGGACGGCGGCGGCTCGCTGCGCACCGCGCTGGCCGGGGATCTCATCGCGGGCGCGGCCGGGGCCAACGGCTGGGCCGGCCTGATCCTGCACGGCGCGGTCCGCGACAGCGTGGCCCTGGCCGGGCTGGACCTCGGGGTCAAGGCGCTGGGCACCACCCCGCGCAAGAGCGCGAAGACCGGCGCGGGCGCCGTCAACGTCCCCGTGACGTTCGGCAACCTCACGTTCCATCCCGGGGACATCCTGCACGCCGACGACGACGGGATCGTCCTGCTGCCGCCCGCTACCCAGGAGGCCGTGAGACCGGGAGGCCGTCAACCGATCGGTGGATGCGGCTCCGCCGCCCGGCTCATCAGGGGGTTCAGCCGGCCGCCGGTGAGCGGTAGCGGCCTGGCCGATGCGCGCCCGGGGCGTCCGCTGCGAGCCTGGAGCACATGGCAACCGTGATCGAGGTGCAGCACCTGCACAAGAGCTACGGGGAGACCGTGGCGGTCGATGATGTCTCTTTCGACGTGCAGCAAGGCGAGATCTTCGGGATCCTCGGCCCGAACGGCGCGGGCAAGACCACGACGGTGGAGTGCGTCGAGGGGCTGCGGGCGGCCGACCGGGGCACGATCAGCGTGCTCGGTCTCGACCCCCGCCGGGACCGCGCCGAGCTGACCCAGCGGCTCGGCGTGCAGCTGCAGGACAGCGAGCTGCCGGAGCGGCTGCAGGTCGCCGAGGCGCTGCAGCTCTACAGCTCCTTCTACGCCGAGCCGGCCGACTGGCGCACGCTCATGGACGTGCTCGGGCTGGCCGGCAAGAGCAAGACCAGGTTCGGGAAGCTGTCCGGCGGCCAGAAGCAGCGGCTGTCGATCGCGCTGGCCCTGGTGGGCAGCCCGCGCGTCGCGGTGCTCGACGAGCTCACCACCGGCCTGGACCCGCAGGCCAGGCGCGATACCTGGGCGCTGATCGAGGACGTGCGCTCCCGCGGGGTCACGATCCTGCTCGTCACCCACTTCATGGAGGAGGCCGAGCGGCTCTGCGACCGGGTGGCGCTGATCGACGCGGGCCGGGTCGTGGCCGTGGACACCCCGGCCGGGCTGGCCGAGCGGGTCCAGGCCGGGCAGCGGATCCAGTTCCGCCCGTCCATCCCGTTCGACGACGGGCTGCTGACCAGCCTGCCCGACGTGACCAGCGTCATCCACAGGGGCGATGTCGTGGTGGTCACCGGCAGCGACAACGCGCTCAACGCGGTCACCTCCGCGCTGGCCCGCCACCAGATCGTGGCCCGTCAGCTGCGCGTGGAGCAGGCCAGCCTGGAGGACGCGTTCGTCGCGCTGACCGGCCAGCACGCCGAGAACTAGCCGACAGGAACAGGAGAGCCATCATGTCAGTCACGATGTCAGGCCTGGATCTGCCGCTGGCGCGCCACCGCGGGTCGCCGCGCGGGGGGCGGCGCTGGGGCGGCTCACCCGCACCGAGTTCCGGCTGTTCCTGAGGGAGCGGATCGGCCCGATCTGGGGCGTGGGGTTCCCGCTGGCACTGCTGATCATCTTCGGCAGCATTCCCTCCTTCAGCCGGGCGCAGGCGTCCCTGGGCGGCCTCACCGAGCTCGACCTCTACGTCCCGATCCTGATCGCGTTCGTGATCGCCATGCTGGCCCTCAACGCGCTGCCCCCCGTGCTGGCCGGCTACCGGGAGAAGGGCATCCTGCGCCGCCTGCAGACCACGCCGGTGGGCCCGGTCCGGGTGCTCGCGGCCCAGCTCGTGATCGACGTGGCCGTGGTGGTGATCATGCTGGTCCTGGTCCTCGCCGTGGCCAGGATCGGGTACGGCGTCGCCTGCCGCGGCAGCTGGCCGGGTTCGTCCTCGCCGCACTGCTGGCCGCGGCGGCGCTGCTGGCCATCGGCCTGTTCGTCGCCGCGGCCGCACCGACCGCCCGGGCCGCCAACGCGATCGGGGCGATCCTGTTCTTCCCGATGATGTTCTTCGCCGGGCTGTGGCTGCCGATCGCCCAGATGCCTTCCGTCCTGCGGCACATCAGCCATGCGACCCCGCTCGGAGCGGCGGTGCAGGCCCTGCAGGACAGCGCCCAGGGGCACTGGCCGCACCCGCTGCAGCTGCTGACCCTGGCCGCCTACGCGGTGGCGTTCGGGCTGGCCGCGACTAGATTGTTTCGCTGGGAGTAGATTCGCATGTGGAGGACGCCGATGACGGTCCGATGCCGTTCACCCAGATGGACGACCGGGCCGGCCGGCTGCTGCCCCTGGTCACCGTCGGGCCGTACGTGCTGCTGGGGGCCCTGGCCCTCTTCACGGTGGCGATCAAGCACGCCGCCGGCGGGGTCCCTGGCCATCGACCTGGCCCTGTGCGGCCTGGCCGCGGCTGGATGCGTGGATGTTCACGCTGCATCCCGCTGGCGGTCCGCCCGCGGCCGATGGCGGTGTTCTTCACCGTGTTCGCCGTGATCATGGCGGCCCTGGTGATCAGGGATCCCTGGTTCGGGTTCCTCACGCCCGCCGGGTACCTGTACGCGTTCGCCGTCCTGCCGTGGCCGTGGCGGCTGCCCGGCGTCGCCGCGGTGGCCGTCGTGGCGGCCACCGCCCAGACCGCCGGCGTGGACCGGGCCAGCCCGTTCGGCATCCTCGTGTACGCCGCCGCCATCTCCGTCAACGTGGTCCCCCTGTGCGCCCTGGCCTGGATGGACTGGAGCAACGACACCCACGCCGAGCAGCGGGAGCAGGCCCTCGCCGAGGTGCGCGAGGCCAACCGGCGGCTCGAGGCGACGCTGGCCGAGAACGCGGGCCTGCACGAGCAGTTGCTGACCCAGGCCCGGGAGGCCGGCATCCTCGACGAGCGGCAGCGGATGGCGGGGGAGATCCACGACACCCTGGCCCAGGGACTGACCGGGATCATCACCCAGCTCCAGGCGGCCGAGCAGGCCAGCGGGGATCAGGCGGGCTGGCGCAGGCACGTGTCCGCCGCGACCAGGCTGGCCCGGGAGAGCCTGTCCGAGGCCCGGCGGTCGGTGGACGCGCTGCGCCCCGAGCCCCTGGAGCGGGCCCGCTGAGTGACGCGCTGGCCGGCGTGGCCGAGCGCTGGTCGGCGCTGCACGGGATCGCGGTCCAGGTCACGACGACGGGCACGGCCCGGCCGGTGCCGCCGGACGCTGAGTTCGCGCTGCTGCGCGCGGCGCAGGAGGCGCTGGCCAACGTGGCCAAGCACGCCCGGGCGACCCGGGCCGGGCTGACGCTGTCCTACATGGACGACGAAGTCGCCCTGGACGTGCGGGACGACGGCCGGGGCTTCGACGGGTCAGCAGGAAGCGCTGACGGGTTCGGCCTGGCCGCGATGCGGCAGCGGATCGAGGGCCTGTCCGGGACGCTGCAGGTCGAATCGGAACCCGGGGGCGGCACGGCCATCTCGGCCTGTGTCCCGGCCGGCCCGCGGCGGCTCCGGCCCGGGGTGGCCCGCTCTCGCGCCTGCGGATCCGGCGCCCGCCGAGGCGACCGCATGAGCGCCGCCAGCACGGAGAACGCCCCGATCACCCTGCTGATCGTGGATGATCACCCGGTGGTCCGGGACGGGCTGGCCGGCATGTTCGCGCCCGACGCCGGGTTCGAGGTGCTGGGCGAGGCGGCGGACGGCGCGGAGGCGGTCCGGCTCGCCCTGGCGCTCAAGCCCTCGGTCATCCTGATGGACCTGCGGATGCCGGGCATGGACGGCGTGGCCGCGATCACCGAACTGGCCAGGCGCGGCGTGCCCGCCCGGGTGCTGGTCCTGACCACCTACGACACCGACAGCCACGTGCTGCCCGCCATCGAGGCTGGTGCCACCGGTTACCTGCTGAAGGACGCGCCCCGCGACGAGCTGCTGCGGGCCGTCCGGGCCGCCGCCCAGGGCCAGGCGGCGCTCTCGCCGTCGGTGGCGACCCGGCTGATGAGCCGGGTCCGGGCTCCCGGCGCCGAGCCGCTCAGCCAGCGCGAGCTCGAGGTCCTCTCGCTGGTGGCGGCCGGCACCACGAACCGGGAGGCGGCGGCCAGGCTGTTCATCAGCGAGGCCACGGTCAAGACCCACCTGCTGCACATCTACGCCAAGCTCGGCGTGGGCGACCGGGCGGCCGCGGTCGCCGAGGCGTTCAACCGGGGATTGCTCACCCCGGCGGCGCCGGAACAGCCGTGACCCGGCCCGGCGCCGGTGACGGACCGCAGGTTCGCGCGGTCAGCACGGCGGACCAGCCGTGGTGCGCCGGCTCGCCCTCAGCTGGCGAAGAGGCCGAGGCGGTGCGCCGTGGCGGCGGCCTCGCCGCGGCTGGTCACGCCGAGCTTGCCGAGAATGTTGGACACGTGCACGCTGGCGGTCTTCACGGAGATGAACAGCTCGCTGGCGATCTCCCGGTTGCTGTGCCCGGCCGCGACGAGCCGGAGCACCTCGTACTCCCGGGCCGTCAGTCCCAGCGGGGGCTCGCCGGGAACCGGGGTCAGGCCGGCCCCCCGGCCGCAGCCTCGTCGTCGGTGGCCGCACCTCGCGGGTGAGGGAGATCCTGCCCCGCCGGGCGAGCTGGGTGATGTCGCCGCTCAGCGGCCGGGCGCCGAGCTCCTCAGCCAGCAGGCGGGCCCGGCGCAGCCGGGCGCCGGCGCCGCCGCGGTCACCGGCGCTCAGCGCCATCTCGGCCGCGCGCAGCAGGGCGGCGGCCAGCGGATAGGGCTGGCCCACCGCCTCCCAGGCCTGGGCCGCGTCGTCCCAGGCGGCCCGGGCGCGCGCCGGATGGCGGAGCCTGGCCTGGCCCGGGGCTCGCTGGGGAGCCGTCGGCACTCATCAGCTCGGCGGCCACGGTCAGTTCGGCGGCCACGGTCAGCTGGTGAG
>CAVUKT010000069.1:0-10198 GCA_963742055.1 uncultured Actinomycetes bacterium
GAAAATCCGATCGCCCGGAGCTGATCGCGGCCGCTCTCGGTGATGTCGGCAAGCCGCCAGGGCGGCAGCCAGACCCAGTCGACCGGAAGCGGCCAGGTCGCTGAGCCCGGCGAGTTCCGCGCGGATCTGGTCTTCCATGATGCTGGTCAGCGGGCAGGCGGCCGAGGTCAGCGTCATCGTGATGACCGCCATCCGGTCCTGGATCTCGACCGCGGATGAACCCAAGATCGACGACTTGACGCCCAGATCCGGGTCCATCACCTCGAGCAGGGCGTCGCGGACCTCCTCGGCCCGCTGATCGACCCGGACCAGCCCGGCTGCCGGCGCCCTCGCCCCTCGGGCCGCTCCCGGCGCTCACCGCTCGGAGCGCGGCTCCTGCCGCTGGGCGTCCCGCCGCTGGCGCCGCCTCCGCCACGGGGCCGGTCATGCCGCTGGCGTGCAGCCCGGCCTGCCGCAGCGTGATCTGCACCCGGCACGTCGGGCTGGCGATCCAGTCGGCCTTGCCGTGCGCCGTGCGGCGGACCCGGACGAATCCTCCCCGGCCTGGCGCTGCCCTCGGCCAGGATGAGCCGGGCTGGGCTGAGCCCGGCCTGCTCGGCCTGCACGATGACCCGGTCGAGCAGCCGGGCCACGGGCTCGCAGGTGCGGCCCGGCCCGAACCGGAGCCGGGCCCGGGCGGCCACGCGTCCGGCCCAGCACCGCCCCGAGCGCCGTCCGGCCGTCCGGTTCGGCCAGGCGCACCTGCTCCTCGTCCACTCGCAGTTCGGCGGACAGCAACCCGGGCTCGCTCACCGGCCGACGTCCACCCAGATGATGCCGTCCTCACCGACCTTGCAGCCGAAGACGGTCAGCCTCGCGTTGTCCGGGTTGATGCCGCAGCCCGTGGCCGCATCGAACTCCCACAGGTGCCGGGCGCAGATCAGCGTCTCCCCGTCGAAGTCGCCTTCGTCGAGCGGGCCGGCCTGGTGCGGGCACGTGTTGGCGTAGGCGCGGACCTCGCCGCCCACGTTCATGAGCAGGACGTTCTCACCGTTGACGGTCACGGAGGTCATATCACCCTCCCACAGGTCGTCGAGGCTGATCGTCTCGCGCCACTGCTGCGGCCGGCAGCCTGCCCGCTCCGGACGTCTGCGCTGTCGTGGAAGTCTGGGCGGTCCGGGCGCCGTCCACGGTCAGCCCGCTCCCGCCGCGGCGGCGCTGGCGGGATCGAGCAGGCCGCCCAGGAAGTCTTCCCGCGCCGCCCGGGCCTGGGCCGCCACCTCGTCGGCGGACCGGCCCTGGTCCGGCAGCGATTCCAGGAACTGCCCCAGCCCGTGCGCGGCGTCGTCGGCGCGGGCCGACCAGCGCGCGATCCACTTGCCCAGCACGTCGCGGTTCTCGGGCCGCTGGGCGACGGCGAGCTCGGCCAGCGCGCGGCTCCAGCGACCGCGCCGCTGGGCGTCGGCGGCCAGGAACGACGTGAGCAGCCAGGTGAGATCGTCGCCGTTGGCCCGGGCCACCTGGCCGAGCTGGGTGAGCAGCACGTTATCCAGAGTCGGGCCCAGGACCAGGTTCAGCGCGGTGAAGGCCTCTCCCCAGTCGTAGCTGACCAGCGCGTACTCGACCGCCTTGCGGGCCGGCTGCCAGCCGGCGTCGCCCTCCCACAGCGACCTTTCCGCGGAGCCGATGCCCGAGTCGGGGTGGCTGATCTGCAGTTCCCGGGTGCGGTAGGCGATCGTGGTGACCCGGCGCAGGAAGTCGGCGGTCGAGAAGCCTGCGGCGTTGGTGATGTAGGAACTGGGGGCCATGTAGCCGATATACGCCTCGACCTGCTGGAAGCCGTGGCACAGGTAACGCGACGGGGTGAACAGGCGGGCCAGCAGGGCCACTGACCCGGCCGGCAGCGCGGCGTCCGAGCCCGCGTCGGCGTGGGCTCCCAGCACCCCCTGGACCTTCGCCTCCGCCTCGGACTGCAGGCCGACGTAGGACTTGTAGGTCAGCGCGTCCGGGTCGCGGTAGGCGTCCCAGTCGCTGGCCTGCAGCGGTGAGTTGTCCCGGTAGGTCAGGAACCACAGGTTGGGCGCGGACGACGGGTTCTGCTCGAACGCCGCGGCCCGGTTCGTGCGCAGGGTCCAGTTCTGCTTGTGCGTGACGATCTCGTACTCGCTGGGCATCTTGCGCACATCACCGAACGCGCTGAACGTGCGGCGCGGGCGCGGCTTGCGCGCCGGGGTCTCGGTCATGCCGGCACCTGCTTTCCGCTCTGGGGCTCCCCGCTCCGGGCGGCCGCGCTCTGGACGGCCGCGCTCTGGCCGGTCGCGCTCCGGGCGTGGCCGAAGCTCTCCCACGTGATGGCGTCGCTGCTGGTGATGGCCCGGCCGCTGAAGGCGGTCATCATCTCGCCGAACGAGGCGATCGCGAAGTCCGCGCCCAGGTAGCGGCGCAGCGTCTGCTCGGTCACCGTGATCCGGTCCTCGCCCTGTATCCGGACGTACGCGCCCCGGTCGACCACCTCGATGTCGGAGTCCGGGTTGTCGTCCTCGATGGCCGCGATGACCTGCTCGACCTCATCACCCATCCGCAAGATGGGGCCGACCGGGTTCTTCATGACCCCTCCGGGATGTCGTATTCGACCGCCACGTGGTCGAGCGGCTGGATGCCCGCGGCCGCGACGGTGATGTCGGGCGGCATCCGCTTGCCCTGGTAGATCACGACTTTCTCGTAGGGCAGCGCGCGGACCCGCCTGCCCTCCACGTGATGCGCGACTGCCGCGGCTACCTCGCGCATGGTGTTGGCGGTGGTGACCGGAACCAGAATCTGCACGAAGTCAGTGGCGAAGATGGCATTGAGCGGAACCAGCTGAGGGGGCTGGTCCTCGATTCCCAGTTCCGCCGTCATGACTGGGCCCCCAGCGAGATGCCCTCGACCGGCCGCCCGACGTAATCCTTGGTCCACGCCTCGTAGTCGGGGTCGTCCCCCATCGCGTCGGGCGTCATGCCCATGTAGCCGAGGATGCCGCCGACGTCCATGGGCTGGATCTGCCCGGCCAGGAACCGGTTAACCAGCGTCTCGTGGTTGACGTTGTCACGGTCCTTCCAGAAGATCTGCCGGCACGCGTTGGTGCAGAAGTGGAAGGTCTTCCCGTCGTAGCGCAGCGACCAGTCCCGCACCCGCCAGGTGCCGTCCCGGGACTGGGTGGCGTTGCAGCAGGGCAGGTGGCAGGTCATGCACAGCCAGGGCAGCGTCTCCGGCAGGGTGGCTTCGACGTTGTTGGCGTTGACGTTGTCGATCAGTACGTCCCACTTGTCGCCGAAGACCTTCTCCCAGTTCGGGTACTTCTCGGTCAGCCAGGCGCGCTCGTCCTTGCTGACCCCGGCCTTGGGCCGCCACCACAGCGTGGGCCGCCAGTACCACAGGCCCATCTGCAGCCCGTGGTGCCAGATGTCCAGGCCGCGCATGAACTCGTCCCAGAACCATGGCTTGCGCAGCCCGTAGTCCTCGATGGTGCGGACGAACTGGTCGATGACCCACTCCTCCATGAACTCCCGGTAGGACTGCTTCCGGTGCTCCAGGGGCGTGTAGTAGTCCATCGCCGGGCCGGTGAGCGCGGCGAACGCGCGGGCTGACCCCAGAAGGCCTTGTCCACCACCCACTGCGCCCGGACCGGGTCGTGCTCGACGAGGATCTCCAGGGTCGGGCCGCCCTGCTGGGAGTGCCGCGCCTCGTCGGTCTGGATGGAGGAGATCATGTTGGCGAAGTTGACGTCGCCGGACTCCAGGGCGTCCGCGGCGAGCGCCACGAACTGGAGGTTGGTGAAGCCGGTCTCGAACGTGAACGGCAGCTCGATGGCCATGTCGACCACGTTGGGCGCGATCATCATGTTGTCGAACAGGTTACGCAGCGAGATCAGCACCCAGTCGTTGGTGTGGAAGGCTTTCTGCGTCCAGTCGTACTGCGCGTCCTTCCCGACGAACTCGTGCCCGAAGAACGTGGTGATCTGAGCGTGCCGCAGCTCGTCCAGCTGCCCGAACGTGGCCATGTTCCGCCACGCCCCGTTCAGCCCGAACCGGGCCATCTTCAGCTCGGCCAGCACGGCCGCGTACTCGACCAGGGCCACCCCGCCGAAGTGCATCTTCGTGGCTGATTTCCAGCCCTCGTCGAGATGGGAGAACGTCGAGGAACGCTGCAGGGCCGCCTTCACCGCGTAGGCGGAGGCCTCCTTGTCCCGCTGCACGGCCACGTACTCGGGGTAACTGACCTTGTAGTCCTCTTCCCACGCCGACCAGGCTTCGCGTGGCACCTTGCCGGTGCCGCTGTGCCACTCGGGGAAGACCGCCTCATCGTCTACGTAGCTGTAGGTCCAGTCCACGTCGCGGACGAAGCCCTGCCATTCCTCGCGCTTGAGCAGTGCCATGGTCCATGGTCCCCTTCGTCAGTCAACTTCCTGCGTGGCCGAGCTGCTGGCTGATGCCGGCGTCGTTCCAGTAGCCGGTCATGCTGTCGATGAGCAGGTCCGGCCCAACGTGGAAGACGAACAGGTGCGGCTCGCAGTAGTGCTGGCCGGCTGGCCTGATCAGGCCCCAGGCCAGCTGCTGGGTGCCCTCGATGTCCACCTCGGCCACCACGTCACCGTCGTCGTTCGCGGTCACGGTGTGCACGGTGTTGGTCAGGTCCGGGAACGCGGTGACCAGCCCGGTCCACAGCGGCTTGCCGATCGTCCCGACCTTGCCGTCGCCGCGCACCACCCGCTGCTTGCCCCAGACCTCGAGCGGCACGTACGAGAGGCTGGCGTTGATCGAGCACAGGTCGGCCATCCCGTTGATGTCGTGCGCCCGGTAGCGGTCGAAGAACTCGGTGACGACGGCGGCGGCCGACTCGGCGGTGCGCGCAGCGCTGGCGGCGCGTCCTGGTGTGCTGTGGTCATCGTGATTCCTCCTCAGGCGATGGCGATCGCGTCGAAGCGCTTGACCGCGAGCCGCCGGTACAGCTGCTGCTGGCACCAGTACGCGGTCACGCCCGTGATCACGCCTCCGGTCACGGTGAACCGCCACGCCTGGTCGATGTCGAGGTGCTTCTCCTGGTTGATGGCGCCGGCGTAGTCGGCGGCCTGGGTGCCCTCCACCTTGATCAGCGCGGTGACCACATCGCCGGTGGTGATGACCCGGCCGGTGGTCACGATGAGGTCCGGGAAGGCCCGGATCAGGTCACCGAGAACGACGCCCAGGACACCGGGGCCGCGGCCGCCGATGCCCAGGGGATGCACGGTGACCGCTGCCTGCGGGCTGACCTCGGCGAGCGCGGCGTCGATGTCGTGACGCGCGAACGCGTCCAGGAAGGCCTGCACGGTCTGGGTGGGACTGGTCATGAGCGGATGCTCCTCGCAGGCTCAGGCGGCGGCGCGGGCCGGGGCCCGGAGGGCCTTGATGACCGCGTCCGCGGTCGCCTCGGTCGATCCCGGGTTCTGCCCGGTGATGAGGTTGCGGTCGGCCACCACGTGGGAGACCCAGGCCGCGGGCGCGTCGTCGAACACGGCGCCCGCGTTCTTCAGCGCGGTGTCCAGGAACCAGGCCATGCCGAGCAGGCCCGCCTCGGTCTGGAGTTCTTCCTCATCGGTGAAGCAGGTCAGCCGGTAGCCGTCGAACAGCCACTGCCCGTCGGCGCGTTCCGGCGCCGACAGCAGCAGGGCCGGGCCGTGGCACAGCGCGGCGATCGGCGCGGCCTTGCGGTGCAGCGCGACCAGCAGCCGCCCGGCGTCCGGGTTACCGGCCAGGTCAACCATGGGCCCGTGGCCGCCGGGCGTGAACACCGCGTCGAACCCGGCCAGTTCCTCGTCGCTCAGCGCGGACAGCGCCACCGGGTGGCGGAAGCCCGGGATCGCCTCCAGCGCGGCCAGCCGCGCGGCGGCCAGCCGCTCGCTGTCGGCGCGCTGCGCGTCCACCTCGGCCTGGATCTCCTCCCGGGTCAGCCCGGGCGGGCTGTCCTCGGCGAGCACGTCGGCGAACTGGCGGTCCTGCCGCCAGGCCCGCTTCGCGGCCGCGCTGACGATCCGGTGCGCCTGCGCGGGGCTCTGTCCCCGCGCTTCGAGCAGCGCTGCCACCCGCCGCGCGGCGGCCAGCCCCAGCTCGGTGTTCTGGTGCAACGTGATCCGGATGTCGTCCACGTCGTGGGCGAACGTGCGTACCACCGAGGCCAGGTAGTCCTTGTCCTCCTCGGGATAGTGGAAGAACCACGACAGGCCGTACGGGTCCGCATACGGCGGCTGGCCGTCCGGGGTGATCACGGTGACGTCGAAGCCGGCTGCGGCGAACCGCTGGTAGGGCTTGAGCGCTTCCTCGGCGAAGTAGCCGGTCGGGTGCGCGGTCCCGTCCGCGAGCGTCATCTCACGGGCACTGGTCATCAGATAGGCGATCCGGGTCATCAGCCACCTCCACGGCGAGGGCTGCCTCGGCACGTTGCGCGTGCTGGTGACTTTGCCATCGCGCCGACGATCCAGCTACGCCCCGCCATGACGGTTTCCTGCTGAGATGTTGCCCATTCCGGTGCTGATGCCAGATTCCGGCTGATCTCTATCGTGATCTAGCGGAACTGGCGGTGACCAGGGATGGATCCGCGGGGCCCGGTGCCGCATGCTGGGCAGCAGCGAGGCAAGGAGGCAGCGCGATGAGTCCAGGGCAGGCCGAACGGCCGGTGACCTCAGGGGAGCTGATCGCGGAACTAGCCGCCCGCGCGCCACGGACCGGCGCGAACACCGGGGCGTGGCCAGGGCTGACCGTCTACCGGTTCACCGCGCCCGACCGGGCCCAGCTGGGAGGAGATCCAGTCGCTGTCCCTGTGCGTCGTGGCCCAGGGCCGCAAGGCGGTCACCGTCGACGGCGAGACCTACCTGTACGACCCGTTTCACTACCTGGTGCTGAGCAGCCACCTGCATTTCCAGGCCGAGATCCTGGAGGCGTCGCCGAGCCTGCCGTTCCTGTCCTTCGTCCTGCAGATCGAGCCGGCCCTGGTCCGCCGGGTGTCCAGCGACATGCTGGAACGCCGCACCACGGCGTTCCGCTCGCGCCCGGGTGAGGCGCAGGCCCCGGAAAGCCAGGCGCTGGTGTCCGCGCTCGACCAGGAATTGCTCGGGGCGGTGCTCAGGTTCCTCCGCGCGGTGGGCCGGGACACCGACCGGCGGGTGCTGGCTCCCCTGTACCTGCAGGAGATGGTCTACCGGGTGCTGCAGCGGGAGCAGTTCGCCCGGCTGCTGTCGATCGCCGCGGCGCAGGCCGCGACCAACCCCGTGTCCGCGGTGCTCGACTACGTGCGGGCCCACCTGTCCGAGCCGCTGACCGTGGCGGACATGGCCGAGCAGGTCAGCCTGAGCCCGTCGGCGTTCGCCCACCTGTTCCGGGACGTCACCGGCCGGTCGCCGTACCAGTTCCTGAAGGAGATGCGCCTGGACCAGGCCCGCGAGCTGCTGGTGGACGGGAACCTGGCCGTGGCCCGGGTCTCCAAGGAGGTGGGCTACGCCAGCGTCTCGCACTTCATCAGCGAGTTCCGCGGCCGGTTCGGCGTCACTCCCCGGGCCTACTGCGACATGAACGCCATGCACGCCGAGCTGGGCAGCCAGCGGCTCCCGCAGGGCGGCACCCGGGCCTGACTGCCCGCCGCTCGCCGACTCAGCGAGCGCTCCTGGCCATGCTGGCACCTGCGTACCCGGCTGACCGTTCACGGCACCTGACCGCGGCCGCTGACCGGGTGCGGGATCGAGGGCTTGACCTTGACCCTGCGTCAGGGTTGCACCATCGACGCATGCAGAACCTGACAGTCAGCCCGGCCAGCACGGCGACCCGCTCAGCGGTCGCGGTCCGGGGCCTCCGCAAGTCCTTCGGCCAGCAGGTGGTGCTCGACGGCATCGACCTGGACGTGGCCGAAGGCACGGTCTTCGCCCTGCTGGGCCCCAACGGCTCCGGCAAGACGACCACAGTCCGCATCCTGTCCACCCTGCTCGCCGCGGACGGCGGGACCGCCCGGGTGGCCGGCCATGACCCGGCCACCGAGCCGGACCTGGTCCGCGCCGCGATCGGCGTCACCGGCCAGTTCTCCGCGGTGGACGAGCTGCTCACCGGGCAGGAGAACCTGATCCTCATGGCCGACCTGCACCACCTGGGCCGGTCCGAAGGCCGGCGCCGGGCCGCCGGGCTGCTCGAGCGGTTCGAGCTGACCGGGGCGGCGGGCAAGATGGTCGCGACCTACTCCGGCGGCATGCGGCGCCGGCTCGACCTGGCCATGACGCTCGTCGGCGACCCGCGCATCATCTTCCTGGACGAGCCGACCACCGGCCTCGACCCGCGCAGCCGCCGCACCATGTGGGAGATCATCCGGGAGCTGGTCGGCCGGGGCGTGACCATCTTCCTGACCACGCAGTACCTGGAGGAGGCCGACGAGCTGGCCGACCGGATCGGGGTGCTCGACCACGGCCGGATGGTCGCCGACGGGACCGCGGCCGAGCTCAAGCGGCAGATCCCCGGCGGCCGCATCGACCTGCAGTTCAGCGACGCCGCCGCGCTGGATTCCGCGGCCCGGCTGCTCGGCCAGGGCGCGCGCGACGAGGCCGGCCTGGTCCTCCAGGTCCCCTACGACGGCCGGGCCCGGTCCCTCAAGGACCTGCTCGACCGGCTCGAAACGCTGGCCGATGCCCGAGCCGGGCGTGTCCGTGCACACCCCCGACCTCGACGACGTGTTCTTCGCCCTTACCGGCCAGCCCCGTACTGACCAGCCCGACGACCAGCCCGGCACCGAACAGGACGCTTCCCGATGACTGCTCTCACCCTGGCCGCCCGCGACTCGGCCACGATGCTCCGCCGCGACGTGCGGCACTCCATTCGCTTCCCGATGATGACGATCAGCGGCATCACCGTGCCGGTCGTCCTGCTGCTGCTGTTCGTGGGCGTCTTCGGGCACGCCCTGTCCGCGGGCCTGGGCACCCTGCCGCCCGGCGTCAGCTACGTCAACTTCCTCGCCCCCGGCATCCTGGTGATGACCGCGGGCTTCGCGGCCGAGGGGACCGCGGTGAACGTGTGCACCGACATGCACACGGGGATCATCCCGCGGTTCCGCACCATGGCCATCTCCCGCGGGTCGGTGCTCACCGGCCAGGTGACCGGGAGCCTGATCCGGACGATGATCAGCGGGGTCCTGGTCGTCGCGGTCGCGCTGCTGCTGGGTTTCCGGCCCTCGGCCGGGCCTGGTGGCGTGGATCGGGGCGGCCGGCATGTTCGCCCTGCTCACCGTCGCGCTCACCTGGCTGACGGTGGCGTTCGGGCTGCTGGCCAAGACGCCCGCCGGGGCGAACAGCCTCGCGCTGATCCCCGCGTTCCTGCCGTTCCTCAGCAGCGCGTTCATCCCGGCCGGCTCGATGTCGGGCGGGGTGCGCTGGTTCGCCGAGCACGAGCCGTTCACGCCCATCACCGACACGCTGCGCGGGCTGCTGACCGGCACGCCGGTCGGCAGCAGCGCGATCCTGGCCGTCGCCTGGTGTGCGGGGATCACACTGGGCGGGTACTTCTGGGCCCGGGCGCTGTACAACCGCGGAGGCTGAGGATGCTCACCATTGGCCAGCTGGCCGACGTACACGGGGGTGACGGTGCGCGCCATCCGGCACTACCACCAGCGCGGGCTGCTCGCCGAGCCGGCCCGGGACGCCTCGGGCTACCGGCGCTACGACGGGCGGGCCGCGGTCGAGCTGATCCGGATCAAGACCCTGGCGGAGGCGGGCGTGCCCCTGGCCCGCATCCGGGAACTGCTCGACGCCGAGCCCGGCGAGTTCGGGGCGGCCGTCACGCAGATCGACGAGGCGCTGAAGCAGAAGATCCGCGAGCTCACCCAGCACCGGCGCAAGATCGCCGAGCTGGCCGGGGGTGAGCGGCTGTTCCTGCCCCCGGAGATCGTGGAGATGCTCGACGAGCTGCGCCGGATGGGCGTCAGCCGAGCGGACGGTGCAGCTCGAGCGGGACGGCTGGATCCTGGTCGCCGCGCTCTCCCCGGAGGTGATCCCGGAATGGGTGGGGTGAAGCGGGCCGCCCTGGACGATCCGGAGTTCCGCCGCATTTACCTCCTGGGCGACCAGGCTCTGGACTGGGATCCGGCCGACCCCCGGGTCGCGGAGCTGGCCGACGCGATGGCGGCCTGGGCCGCGTCCAGCCGCCCGGACACTTCCCCCGCCGAAACGCCTGCCGGC
>CAVUKT010000070.1:0-62673 GCA_963742055.1 uncultured Actinomycetes bacterium
GGCCAATCAGCTGGAGCTCTGCCGGTTCGCCTCGGCGCAGCTGCGGGAACACGAGTGGAATCCGATGCTCACCAACCCGGACGGGCCATCTACCTGCTGCTCGCCCGGGACTTCGCGGGCGCTGCCGGACCGGCTGCGCAGCGTGGCGGGGCGGCTGGCCGCTGTCCCGGAAGCGCTGGCCGCGGCGCGTTCGGTGGCGGCCGGCCCGCTGGCCCAAAGTGCACCTGGAGACCGCGCTCAGCCAGTTCGCGGGAACGGAACACCTGATCGGCACGGAACTCGACCGCACGCTCAGCGGGGCACCAGACGAGCTGGTGCCCGGAGACCTGGCGGGCAGCCCGGGCCGCGGCGCTGGACGCGATCGCGGCTCATCGCCGCTGGCTGGAGCAGCGGCTGGCCGACGGCGCCCGGGGACGGCGGGGCTTCCGGGATCCGCGGATCGGGCCGGAGCTGTTCGCGCGCAAGCTCCAGCTGACCCTGGAGTCCGGTGGTTCGCCGGAGGAACTCCTGGCCAGCGCTCAGGCTGACCTGGACGAGGCGACCGGGCAGATCACCGAGACGGCGGCCCGGCTGGGGCTGAGGGCAGGCGATGGCAGCCCCTTGGCTGGTGAGGGTGGTGGGCCCGGGGAACTCGCGCGCCGGGTGCTTGACTCGCTGGCGGCCGACGCGCCCGATGACACCACGATCCTCGGCCTGGTCCGCCCGGGCATACGACGTCCAGCTGGCGTTTGTCCGCGAGCATGCGATCGTGACCGCATACGACGACCCGGTGGACGTGATCGGATGCCGGAGATCGACCGCGGGGTGGCGATCGCCTACTGCGACCCGCCCGGGCCGCTGGAGACCCGCAGATGCCTACCTTCGTCGCGGTGTCGCCGACGCCCCGGGACTGGACCGCGACCGGGTCCGGTCGTTCTACCGCGAGTACAACCGGCACATGGTGCAGAACCTCATGGTGCACGAGGCCATGCCCGGACACGTTCTGCAGCTGGGCACGCCCGCCGGTTCGCGGGTGGCACCCCGGTCCGCGCCGCTTTCTGGTCCGGCTCGTTCGTCGAGGGCTGGGCGGTGTACGCCGAGGAACTGATGGCCAGGCACGGTTACCCCGGCGAGGGAAATCCCGATGCGGTCCGGATGCAGCAGCTCAAGATGCGGTTGCGCATGATCATCAACACGATCCTGGATGTCCGGGTGCATTGCGTGGGTGGCCGGAAGCCGAGGCCATGGCCCTGATGACCGGGCGCGGCTTCCAGGAAGAGGGTGAAGCGGCCGGTAAATGGCGCCGGGCACTGCTCACATCCGCGCAGCTGTCCACGTACTACGTGGGCTATACCGAGGTCAGTGATCTCGCCGCCGGGCTGCGGGCGCACCGCCCGGAGTGGAATGAGCGCCAGCGGCACGACGAGCTACTGGCCCATGGCTCCCCAGCGGCACGGTACCTGCGTTCCCTGCTGCTCACCTAATGGGCCGCGCCGGGCCAGGCGGGTAGTCAGGCCGATGAACACCCGGGACGGTGGCCTTCGCTGGTGACGGCCCCGCACTCGGGGCAGACCAGGTGGGCATAGCAGGACGCCTCGCCACCTTCGGCCGGGCTGCACCAGAAGGCTGCCGCCGGAGCAGGTGGGCGAGGACCACGGCCTCGCTGTGGCCGACATCCCGGGTGGCGGTGAGCAGCGTGACGGGACCCGCGGCCGCCAGGGCGGCCAGGTGATCCAGCGCGGCCCGGGACGTGCCCTGCGCCAGCTCGGCCGTGTAGCGGCGGCAGAACTCGCCGAATTTCGCCGGGTCATGCCCGTACCAGGTGCGAAGTTCGCTGGACGGCGCCACGTCCTTCGCCCATTCGTCGAACCGGCCCGCGTCTTTGCGGAGCCCGCGCGGCCAGAGCCGGTCCACCAGCACGCGCCTTCCGTCCTGGGGTCAGGCTGGTCGTACACCCGGCGAAACCGGACGGCTGGCGGCATCGCCGGATCCTCTGCCTCGCTCTCGCCTACTGCCATCATGCGACGCGAAAGCAGATGGCCAGTGGACACGGCGGGTCAGCCCTGTCACTTTCAGGGTGCCCGGCGGGCGACCCGGGGCAGCCGATAGCGTTAATGACCTTCCCACCTGGCATCGTTAGAGGCTGATGTACCGACTGCTGTTCACGACTGCGTTCCGGCACGTGCAGGCCGAGGCGGCGCACCGGGCCGGGTTCGCGCTGATCCGGGCCGCGGCGGCGCTGCCGGGGGTTTCCTGGCTGCTGCGGACTGGCTCAGCCCGCACGATCCGGTACTGCGGGTCCGGGCCCTGGGCCTGGACCTGCCCGGGCCGCTGGGACTGGCGGCGGGATTCGACAAGGACGCCCGGGCCCCGGATGCGCTGGGAGCGCTCGGCTTCGCGTTCATCGAGTCGGCACCGTCACCGCGCTACCGCAGAGCGGCAATCCCCGGCCACGGCTTTTTCGCCTCCCATACGACCGGGCGCTGATCAACCGGATGGGCTTCAACAATGACGGCGCGGCGGCCGTGGCGGCGGCTGCGCTCCCGGACCAGGCGCCAGGCGGTGGGGGTCAACATCGGCAAGACCAGGGCCGTGGCCGGGCACGATGCGCCCGCCGACTATGCCGCCAGCGCCAGCCTGCTGGCCGGGGTCGCCGACTACGTAGTGGTCAACGTCAGCTCACCGAACACCCCGGGCCTGCGCAACCTCCAGCAGCCGGCGCATCTGCGGCCGCTGCTGACCGCGGTCTGCGAGGCGCTGGACACGGCGGGCACCAGGGCACGTCCCGCTGCTGGTCAAGATGGCCCCCGACCTGGCCGATGAGGACATCGACGCCCTCGCCGACCTGGTCGTGGAGCTGGCGCTGGACGGGATCATCGCCACCAACACGACGATCTCCCGCGACCAGCTGACCAGCGACCCGGCCCAGGTGGCGGCGCCGGGACCGGCGGCCTGTCCGGGGCCCCGCTGAAGCCGCGCGCCCTCGAGGTGCTGCGGCGGCTGCGTGCGCGCACCGGCGACCGGGTGGTGCTGATCGCGTCCGGCGGCATAGAAAACGCGGACGATGCGTGGGAACGCATCACGGCCGGGGCCACCCTGGTGCAGGCCTACACCGGGTTCGTGTACGGCGGGCCATTGTGGCCGCACCGTATTCACGCCGGGCTGGCCCGGCGGGCCCGCGCCGCGGGCTTCACCTCCATCCAGCAGGCCGTCGGCATGAGCCAGGTCCCGGCGCCCGGCGCAGCAGCAAGTTAGGGAGCAGGCCCTTGACAGCCTTCCCGGGCCGGTCTACATAGGGGTAACAGCCAGGTTGTTAGCGCTAACACTACGTCAGCGCCCAGTCTGGCATCCGTAGCGTCATCACCCCACTAGCCGGTACGGAGATTGGTCCCGATGAGACTTCCGTCTGAGGAAAGCTCCGAGTCTGAGAAAAGCACTGTGGTGTGTGGTTACCTCGGCGGCGCTCGTCCTCGCCGCCTTAGCTGCCGTGTCGGCCCCGGCGGGGGCGGCCCAGGTCGCCTCCACTTCCGCCGCCTCGTCCTCCCGCGGCCGTGCAACATCTACGCCGCCGGGGGCACTCCCTGCGTGGCCGCGTACAGCACGGTGCGCGCGCTGTACCGCGGCTACCGCGGCCCGCTCTACCAGGTCACCCGGGTGTCAGACGGCACGGCGGCCAACATCGGCACGCTGCCGGACGGCTACGCCGACGCCGCCGCCCAGAACTCGTTCTGCGCGGGCACGGTGTGCACCATCACCAGGATCTACGACCAGAGCGGCCACGGCAACGACCTCGGCGTCGGGCCGATCGGCGGGAACGGCGGCCCGGACGCCGCCGCGATCGCCAACGCGCTGCCGGTGAAGGTCGGCGGCCACTCGGTCTACGGGGTCAACGTGCAGGCCGGCGTGGGGTACCGCAACGACGTCACCAATGGTGTCGCGACCGGAAGCCAGCCGCAGGGCGCGTACATGGTGACCAGCGGCACGCACGTGGACAGCGTGTGCTGCTTCGACTTCGGCAACGCCGAGACGTCGGGCACTGACACCGGCAACGGCCACATGGACGCGATCAACTTCGGCACCGAGTGCTGGTTCGCGCCGTGTACCGGGTCCGGGCCCTGGGTCCAGGCGGACCTGGAGAACGGCCTGTTCGCCGGCGGCAACGGCTCCGACCCGGCCAACAAGGGCAACTCCGCCACGTTCGTCACCGCCATCGTGAACAACAACGGCACCACGTCGTACGCGATCAAGGACGCCAACGCGCAGTCGGGCGGCGTGAACACCGAGTACAGCGGGCCGCTCCCGGATATCGGCGGGTACACCCCGATGCACCAGGAGGGCGCCGTCATCCTGGGCACCGGCGGCGACAACAGCAACGGATCCGACGGCTCGTTCTTCGAGGGCGTCCTGACCGCCGGCTACCCGTCCGCCGCGACCGACAACGCGGTGCAGGCCAACGTCGTCGCGGCCGGCTACCAGCAGGTCAGCAGCGGCTTCCCGGTGAGCGGCACCGCCTACACCATCACCAACGTCAACAGCGGCACGCTCGTGGAGCCGGACGGGTGCGGCACGGCCAACGGCACCGGCATCGTGCTGTGGTCGCCTCGGGGACCACCTGCCAGCAGTGGAAGTTCACCAGCGCGGGCCACGGCCACTACACCATCACCAACGTCAACAGCGGCACGGTCCTGGACTCGGTGAACTGCGGGATCTTCGACGGCACCCTCACCGACCTGTGGTCCCCGCTCGGCAACGTCTGCCAGGAATGGGACGTCACCGCGGTGGGCAGCCACTACACCATCAGCAACGTCGGCAACGGCATGGTCCTGGACGCCGAGGACTGCGAAACCGCCAACGGCACGGTGGTCCGCCAGTGGGCCCAGCTCGACAACACCTGCCAGCAATGGGACATCAAGCCCTGACCAGTTCCCGTGGGTAATCGCGATGCCCGGAGCCGTCCGGTGCGAACGCGCGGACGGCTCCGGGCGGCGAGTGGCGCTAGGGTTCCATTCCGGTTTCGGTCCAGCGCTCGAAGACCGCGATCTGGTCGGCGGGCCATGCGCCGTCGCAGGGCATGGTCCCGTCCTGGAGGCGCTGCAAAATACCGGCGGCGTGGGTGCGGACGTCGTCGGCGGACGACAGGTCGAAGGCGAAGCTCATCGACTGACGGTCCTGGTCGCGGAACAGCGGCTTGATGTGCGCGTCGAAGCTGACCGGCTCGCCCGGCGCGGGCAGCGCACCGGCTGGGCGGCGCCCTGGCCGGCGTCGTGCTGCCGGGGCGGGCGGGCCGCCCGGGCCCCAGTCCCAGGTCGGTACCGGGCCGGGTCCGCCGTCGGCGGCGGGCTGGGTGGCGACCCGGGAGAGCCACTCCAGGCAGGAGGCGAGCGCGGAGCGGAACCCGGGGGCGTCTGGCAACCCGGCCTCGTCGGCGGCCCGGCTGGCCAGGGCCACCCAGCGGGCCCGCTGATCGTCGGTGAGCGGCTGACCAGAGGGCGACAGGAGGGACTGGGGCCGCGCCTCCCCGGCGCCGGGAGGGCCGCGAAGGGCCGGACCGCCGAGGGCGGCGGCCAGCCAGGCGGCCAGGGCCTGCGGCTGGTCCGCCGCCATGTCCGCGAACACCGGGGCGAGCAGCGGGTCGGCCGGGATGTGCTTTTCGTGCAGCAGCCGGGCGGCCCGGGTGAGCGGGCCCAGCCCGCCCGCGTACTCGAACAGGGTCGGGCTCGGGCGGGGGGCGGGATCGGTGAACCCCACGTACCAGTGCATGCCCGAGCAGAACGGCTTGTTCCGCGAGTGCCCGCAGCGGCACAGCGCATAGTGCTCAGCCGAGGCGCCGTGGGCGGGCCTGACCCGCTTCCCGTCGGCGCCTTCGAGCGGGATCTCGCCGGTCACCCGGTACGGGCCGTCCGCGGTGATCTCGATCGCGGGTGGCCGCTGACCGTGGCCGTCCACGTCGGCGCGGGCCTCGGTGCGGCCCAGCGCGTACGACAGGGCCCCGGACGGGCAGTCGCGGGCGGCCCTGACGATCTCGTCCATCCGCCCGCCGCTGGGGGCCACGAACGGATCGTTAGCTGATCGGAAAACGGACGGGCAGCCGGTCAGTGCAGAAGCCGGAGTGCTGGCAGATGCCGCGGTTGTCGAACACTGTGACCTGCTGGCCGGGGTAGGTGTCGCGGCGGTCGGGGACCCGGGCCGGGTCTTTCGCGTCGCTGAACCCGTTCACATGGCAGGTCCCGTCGCAGGCGGGCTTGACCGCCGAAGCGCCGCAGCGGCACAACGCGAGCTGCGGCGCCGCCTCGGTGGCGGCACCCAGGTGGTTGAGCACCGTGGGCACGTTCGTGACCAGGTAAGGGCCGTTGCGGGCGGCCTGGATCGAGGCCGGCAGGGCAGACTGCGCCTGCCGGAGATCGTCGCGCCACGCCGGTTCCTGGCTGGGCGGCGCGACCCGGAGCAGCACGTCCTGCAGGGCAGCGACCGCTTCGGTGAGCTCTGGGGGGCAGGTGCCGGACCGGCCGAGGCCGGCTCGCAGGCGGGTCGCCGCCAGCACGGCCTCCCGGAGCCGCCCGGCTGCGGCGGCGGCGTCGGGGTCTCCGGCCGTGGGGCGGCCCCCGGGGCCCGGGAGGTTGCGGACCGCGCTGAGCAGTTCGCCGGCCGCGCGGGCCGCCCCGGCGGGGGTTGCGGGCCGGCGGGCATGCCGTCCAGGATCCTGGTGGCTGCGATGGCCAGGGCGTCGATGTCGGCGGCCAGCAGCCGCGGCCCGGACGACGCCAGGGCGGCCTGCGGGGTGCCGGCGCGAGGTGTGCGGCCAGAGATGCGGCGATCTGGCGGATGGCGTCGAGCACCGGGCCCAGCTGGGCCGCGACGGCCGTGCCGCGCCCGGCGCACAGTTCGCTGCACAGCCAGGCCGCCTCGTTCAGCCGCTCGGCCAGCAGCGCCCAGGCCGCATGCTGGTGCGGCATCAGGTAGTCGGACTCGTAGAACAACTCGAAGCTGGGCCCGGCCGTGCGCCCCGGGTACGCCGGGCCGGGCGGCAGCGTGGTGATCAGGCTGCCGAGCGGCTTGAGCACCCGCACCATCAGCGTCCACCGAGGCGTCCGCGAGGGCCTTGAGCTGGGCGTCGGTCTCGGTGGTGTGCGCGAAGAACCGCCCGAACAGCTGGAGCAGGATCTCGTAGTTGACGTTGAACAGGTCGGTGACCCGCGCGGTCAGCGGGTCGGCGATCACGGGCACCGCGTCGGCCCGGTCGTGCGGGCGGACGTTCGCGGCCATCACCGGCCGGGCCGGCTCGAATCCGGGGTTGGCCTCCCGCATCTGCTCGTACTCGTCCAGGATCGCGACGAACTGGCCGAAGTGGGCGTCGCGCCAGTGCCCCTGCGGGCCCTCGCCCTGCTCCACGATTTCCTCGACTGCCGCGCAGGCGCTGTCCAGCCCGGTGACCGGCAGAAGGTTGGGCCAGCCGAACAGGGCCGGGGTGGCCTGCGCGCGGTGCGGGCCGGTGAACAGCCAGTCCTCCCCGTACTTCGCGGCCAGGTGCCGGAAGCCGGCCTCGATCGAGCGGTACAGGTGCCCGACCGTGGCGAAGTCCTGGCGGCGCCGGGACGATGTCACGCGGGCTCACGCTCGGCATGGCGGTCTGCATGGCGGCCAGGCCCTCGGCGTCCTGCAGATCCATGCCCTCCGGGCGCTCCAGGAACATGAAATGCCGCAGCGCGGGGGCACCGAACGGCAACAGGGCCAGCTGCACCCCGGCGGGGTAGTGCCCGGCCGGGGCGGGCAGGTTCGGCCGGGACAGGTGCGGGGCCATGCCGATGGCGGAGAGCAGGTTGTGGACCAGGGCCAGATGCAGCATCTCTCCCGCGGCCACGCTCAGGATCTGCCGCTGCCAGCGGAGGACGGCGGCCAGCTCGTCCGGGGTCAGTCCCTCGTCTTGGGATTCCTTGAGCGAGAACGCGGCGAACAGGTACTGGCACATGATCCCGTGCTCGAGTTCGGCCGCCTGGCACAGCATGTAGATCAGGGCTTCGCGGTGCTCGATGACGAACGGGGCCTCCGGGGCCGCGGTCCCGCCCCGGGTCTCCAGCAGACGGGCCAGCGGACCCTCGCCACCGGCGGTAGCGGCGGTGGCGGCGGCCTCGTGGTCCGGCGCGGTGGTGGCCTGGTCGGCCCGGTCGGTGCTCATGAGCCCTCCCCGATATCGTCGTGCCCCCCGGCCCTCGCCCGCCCGGGGCCACGGACAGAATCCTTGGCGAAGGGTGATCCTCAGCGCAACAGTTGGCGTGGCTAGCCTGACCGCCAGGACCGCGCCGCTGGGGCCCTGGGTCACGCATCGGCTTGCTGCGCCCAATAGGCTCGTTGTCCATGCACATCGATGCGATTTTCGGTGCCATCGGCCGGTGGGCCGTCCGCCTGCGCTGGCTGGTCCTGCTGGTCTGGGTATTCGGCGCGATCGCGGCCGTGACGCAGCTGCCGGCGCTGTCGAGCGTGACCCAGAGCAACAACTCCAAGTTCCTGCCCGCGAGCGCGCCGAGCCAGCACGCGATCGACCTGTCCGCGCCGTTCGGCAGCTCGAACTCGCTCCCGGTTCCCGTCATCGCGGCGACCACCAGCGGGCCGCTGACCGCGGCGGACATCAGCGCCGTGACGTTCGCTGCAAGTCGCAGCTGCACACCGTGCCCGGGATCCAGAAGGTGCTCGACGTCGGCCGTTCCGCCAACGGCCAGGCCGAGCAGCTGCTCGCCCTCGCCGCCAACAACAGCGGCAACCAGAACTACCAAGAGAACCTCATCGACGGCATGCGCGCGAAGATCGCCAGCGCCGGGCTGCCCGCCGGGCTGCGGGTCCACCTGGCGGGCAGCATCGCCGTTCAGGTGGACCAGCAGAAGGCGTCCGGTAACACCGGCAACAAGGTGCAGGACCTGTCGCTGGTCTTCATCATCGTGCTGCTCGTGCTCATCTTCCGGTCGCTGACGCTCGCCATCACCACGGTCCTGCCCGCCCTGCTGTCCGTGCTCATCTCCGGTCCGCTGGTGGCCGAGGCGGCCAAGCATGGCCTGCAGGTATCACCGCTGGCCCAGTTCCTGCTGATCGTCCTGGTGCTGGGGGCCGGCACCGACTACGGGCTGTTCCTGGTCTTCCGGGTCCGCGAGGAGCTGCGGGCGGCCGGCCATGACGTGACCGGCATGGACGGGGCGCCCGAGCGTGGCCTGTTCCGGTCCGTGCTCTCGGACCTGGCCGGGCCCCGGCCGGCCGCGCGGGCGGCGCTGGTCGAGTCGGTCACGCGGGTCGGCGAGTCGATCACCTTCTCGGGCGCCACGGTCATCGCGGCCGTGCTGACCCTGCTGGCGGCCAGCTTCCCCTTCTACTCCAACCTCGGCATCCCGTTCGCCATCGCGATCGCGGTCACCCTGCTGGCCGGCCTGCACGCTGCTGCCCGCGCTGCTGTCGATCCGCCTGTCACTGCTGGCCGTGAAGCGGACGCTGTTCCAGGCCATGTTCCACAAGCCCAAGCTGCTGCCCTGGAGCATCCAGGGCAGCGGCGGGACCGGCGTCTGGGGCCGGGTGGCCGGCCGCGATCGTGCGCCGGCCCGCGACCACGCTGATCATCGGCGTGCTGGCGTTCGGCGCCCTGGCCCTGGGCGCACTCGGCTACACGGCGTCAGGCTTCGGCGGCAGCACGGCCCCGCCGGCGGGCAGTGACTCCGCGAAGGGCACGCAGCTGCTGACCAAGTACTTCCCGGAGTCGGCCGCCAACCCGACCTCGCCGATCTTCAAGTTCAGCCAGCCGGTCTGGAACGATCCTCAGGTCCTGGCCAAGGCGACCAGCGAGCTCAAGGCCAGCAGCCTGTTCACCACGGTGGCCGGGCCGCTCAACCCGAGCGGGCTGACGCTGCCGCCCGCCGACTACGCCAGGCTGCACGCCGCGCTCGGCCCGGCCGCGGCCCTGCCGCCGGTCCAGCCGCCGGGTCTGGCCAGCAAGGTGCCGCCCGACATCTACCAGCTGTACCGCAGCACCTCGAACTTCGTCAGCGCCGACGGGCGGACGGTGCAGTACTCCGTCGGGCTGAAGGCCGGCGATCCCGGCAGCACGGCCGCCCTGAATGCCGTCCCGGCGATCCGCGCCGAGAACACCAGGGTGGCCAAGTCCATCGGGGCCGTCGACTCGGCGGTCGGCGGCGAGGCGCCGGCCCTGTACGACATCAGCGCCGTGTCCAACAGTGACCTGGTCAGGGTCATCCCCATCGCGATCGTGGTGATCGGGATCCTGCTGGCGCTCGTGCTGCGGAGCCTGGTCGCCCCGCTCTACCTGATCGCCTCGGTGGGCTTGTCCTACCTGGCCGCGCTCGGGCTCTCCGTGATCCTGTTCGTCGACATCGGGGGGAGCCAGGGACTGGTCTTCTTCCTGCCGTTCCTGATGTTCATCTTCCTGCTCGCGCTCGGCGAGGATTACAACATCCTGGTCATGACCCGGATCAGGGAAGAGGCGCGAAAACAGCCGCTGCGTGAGGCGGTGGTCAAGGCGATCGGCGTGACCGGCACGACGGTGACCTCGGCCGGCCTGGTGCTGGCCGGCACCTTCGTGGTGTTCGGCGTCGTGGCCGGCAGCGGGGCGGGCGGCAGCCAGTTCCGCGACATCGCGATCAGCCTCGCCCTCGGGATCCTGATGGATACCTTCCTGGTCCGGACGCTGCTCGTGCCCTCCACGGTCGTGCTGCTCGGCCGGTGGAACTGGTGGCCATCCAAGCTGACCATGGACCGCCCGGAGGTGCCCGCGCCTGCGTCCGGGCCGGCCGTGGCCGGGTCAGCCGGGCCGGAGTCCGCCTCCACGACCCAGCCATAACCGCGCTGAACGGTGGCCGGGGTGCCAGGGCCTGTCCCGGCCGCCTGCTGTTCAGCGTTGCGCCGGCTGCCTGATCGCCTGGGGCTGGTCAAGACCGGGGCTGCGGCGGTGGGCGGCCAGCCGGTCGGGGTCAGGCCAGTGCACGCCGGTGGCCCAGCCCAGGTGCTCGAAAATGCGGATCAAGCGCAGCGGAGATGTCCACCTGCCCCCGCTCGGCGCCGTGCCGCGCGCAGGCGGGGTCGGAGTGGTGCATGTTGTGCCAGCTCTCGCCAAACGACACCAGCGCGAGCGGCCAGAAGTTGGTGGCCCGGTCGTGGCGGCGGGTGGAGAAGGGCCGGGTGCCGAAGACATGGCACAGTGAGTTGACGCTCCAGGTGACGTGCTGCAGCAGGGCGACGCGGACCAGGCCGGCCCACAGCAGCGCGGCCAGCGCGGTGCGCCAGCTGCCGCCGATCACCCACCCGGCCGCGAACGGCAGGGCCAGCGAGACGGCGGACAGGGCAGGAAAGTCGCGCGAGATCATCCGCATGGCGGGGTCGGCCAGCATGTCAGGCGCATAGCGCGCGGGCGGGCTGGGGTCATCACGCAGTAGCCAGCCGGCGTGGGCGTGGGCCAGGCCGCGGAGTTGGCCGGCCACGCTGGTGCCGTAGCGATAGGGGGAGTGCGGGTCGCCGGGCCGGTCGGTGAAGGCGTGGTGGCGGCGGTGGATGGCGACCCAGCCGATGACGTCGCCCTCGAAGCTCATCGACCCGGCGACCGCGAGCGCGATCCGCAGCGGGCGGGCCGCCGTGAACGAACGGTGGGTGAGCAGCCGGTGGAACCCCACGCTGATCCCCAGGCCGGTGAGCACGTAGAAGGCCAGGGCCAGCAGGGCGTCGGTCAGGCCCAGGCCGTGGCCCCAGGCCAGCCACACCGCCACAGCCAGGCCTGCGAACGGCACGAGCACGATCGCGGCGGTCACGGCGGACCGGACACCGCCCCCGACGGTCAGTGGGGGACGGCCGCTGGCGGGGAACGGCGCCTGGCCGTCATAGCCGGAGCGTGGCAGGGGTTGCGGTCGCTGAGTGGAGCGGGAGGGTGGCGCTGGTGCTGGGTTGGCTGGTTAGTTCGTAGCCTGAAAGCAGGCCGGGAACGTTCGGGCGGTGATGCTCATGAACGGCTCCTGAAGTTCGTGTCGAAGTGACGAGCGATGGAGCCGGTCAAGTGGGTCAGATCGCGCCGGGAGACGCAAAAACTCCGGACCTGCGCTGTGCCCGTAAGGTTCGGGTGCAGCTGCCGGGGTCCGGAGCAACTCTCTTACGCTATCCGTTCGCGACACCCGCGTCCATCCGGGCGCGCCCAGGCCGGTTAGCCTGCCGCGGTCGCCGGCGCCGCGGCCTGCTGGACTAGCGCACCGGAGGCTTCCAGCGCCGCGATCTCGGCGGCGCTGAACCCCAGCTCGCTGAGGACCTCGGCGTTGTGCTCGCCCTGGCGGGCCGCCAGCTGGTCCTTGTCGGCCGCCACCTGGTCCGCGAAGTGCCACGGGCGGCCCGGAATCTTGATCTCGCCACCGGAGCGGTCGGACACGGCCCGCACCGCGTTCCACTCGCGGGCCCAGTCGCTGTCCGCGAACTCCCTGACGCTGCGCACCTGTCCGGTGGCGATCTTCGCCTCGTCCAGCTGAGCGTCCAGTGACTCCATGTCCGCGAAGGTCCAGATCCACTCCTGAACGATCCGGTGCAGTGCGTCCAGGTTGCGCAGGCGCAGCTCCGGCGTGCGGAATCGCGGGTCCCGGCCGAGATCGGGCCGGCGCATGGCCGCCAGGTAGAAGGGGAAGGACATGCTGCCGACCAGGCTCATCGGGCTCGCGAATCGCTCACCGTGCGGTCCGGTGAAGAACGGGCCGTCCGTGGCCCCCAGGATCGGCCGCTCGGCACCCAGCTCCGCATCGGACAAGTCGGCGTGCACGCGCTCGTTGATGGACAGCATCACGGCCGCCATGGCCACATCGATGTACTGGCCCTGGCCGGTGCGCGCGCGTTCGGTGAGGCAGGCCAGGATGGCGATGGCGGCGTGCAGGCCGGAGTAGACGTCGGCGTGCGAGAGCGAGTCGCTGCGCAGTGTGCCGGTCCGCTCGAAGTGGTCGGCGGTGTTGGCGGTGATCCCCGTCTCAGCCTGGACGGTCGGCGCGTAGGCCATCCGCGAGCGCCACGCGCCGTGCTGGCCGTAGCCGCTGATCGAGGCGTAGACCACGCCCGGGTTGCGGGCCGAGACCGACTCATACCCCAGCCCGAACGAGGCGAGCGCGCCGGGCCTGAAGTTCTCCACGATCACGTCGGCGGTGTCGCAGAGCCGCAGCGCCGCTTCGCGGGCCCCCGGCACGTTGAGGTCGATGCTCACGTTGCGCTTGCCCGCGTTCTGCTGGGCGTAGTAACCGGAGACCTGCCCCTGGCTGGGGAACGCCTTCCGGGACAGGTCGCCACCCGGCGGCTCGAGCTTGATGACCTCGGCGCCCAGGTCGAGCAGGGTCTTGGCGCAGTGCGGGCCGGCCAGCACGCGGGAGAAGTCCACCACCCGGATGCCTTCGAGCGGAAGCGGCATGCCGCTCACCGGCCCTCGAACTCGGCCATGCCGACACCGTTCTCGTGATACGACCTGACCGCGGCGCGGAAGTCGGCCGAACGCATGATCGGCCGCTGAATCTCCGCCATGGCCGTCATCGGCGGCCGCGATCCCCTCGTTGACCGCGACGGAGACCAGGCGCTTGGTGGCCGCGTTGGCGATCGACGGGCCGTGCGCGAGTTCCTGGGCCAGCACCATCGTGGCGCTGTCCAGCTGCTCATCGGCCACCACCCAGTTGATGATGTTCCAGCGTTCCAGGGTGGTGGCGGGATAACGCCGGCCGAGCAGGGCCATCTCCTTGGCCCGGGCCGCACCGGCCCGCTGGGTGAGCCGCTGCACCGCGCCCATCAGGGGATGCAGGCCGACCGTGACCTCGACCGAGCCCAGCTTCGCCGACTCGGCCGCCACGATCAGGTCGCACGCCATCGCGAGCTCGAAGCCGCCCCCGACGCAGACTCCCTGGACGCTGGCGATGATGGGAGCCGGGTGCTCGTCAAAGGCCCGCAGCGTCTCGACCAGGCCCCAGTCGAGGAGGTCGGACTTGTCGGCGTCGGCGACCATCGCGTCCAGGTCCGCCCCGGCGGAGAAGTGGCGCAGCGAGCTGCGCAGGATGACGGCGCGGGCGCCTTCCCGCTGCGCCCAGGCGAGTCCGGCGATGAGCTCTTGGCCCAGGGCGCGATCCAGGAGGTTGTAGGGGGCCAGTCCCATGGACAAGACGGCGACGGTCCCGTCCATGACGGTGCTCAGCGCTCCGCGGTCAGTGGCCGCGGGGACAGGCTGCGGTGCGGTGTTCGGCACGGCGATCTTCCAATGCTCATTGAGTGCGGCGGGCCGCCGCCGCCATCTGCGCTGGCGGGCGGGCCCGCTGCTAGCGGGGCGGCAGGCGGAGCAGGGCGGCGGTCTCCTCCACCGAGGCGGTCGGGCGGTCCAGCGCGGCCGCGAGGTTCACGGCCCGCTGCACGAGCGGCAGGTTGCCCGGGCTCAGCTCGCCCTTGCGCAGGTAGAGGGCGTCCTCCAGCCCGGCGCGCGCGTTACCGCCCAGGGCCAGGCCGATGGCGGTCAGCTCCAGGTTGGCCCGGCCGATGGCGATGACCTGCCAGACACAGTCCGGCGGGAGGCGGCGCACCATCGTGAGGAGGTTGTCCGGGGTGGCCGCCATCCCGCCGGCCACCCCCAGGACGAGCGAGAACTGCAGCGGCCAGTCGCTGAGCAGCCCGGCGTCCCGCAGCCGCAGGCAGGCGTCGAGATGGCCGGTGTCGTAGATCTCCAGCTCCGGCTTGACCCCGAGTTCCTGCATGCGCCGGGCCAGCCGGGCCACATCGTCCGGCGGGTTGCGGAACTCCCCGGAGCCGAACGTCATCGTGCACGGATTCAGGGTGGCCATCCGGGGCCGGAGCTCGACGAGGGCCGCCCGCTCCTCGAACGGCACCGCGAGTCCGACCCCGGTGGAGAGCTGGATGAGGATGGGACACCGCTCCGCGATCAGGTCCATCGTCCGCCGGGCGATGTCCAGGTCCGCCGTGGGCCGGTCGCGGGAGTCGCGCAGGTGGATATGCGCGACGGACGCCCCGGCGAGGTAGGCCTGGTGGACGGCCTCGGCGATCTCCTGCGGCTGGGTGGGGAGCGCCGGGTTGTCCGCCTTGGACGCGATCGGCCCGGTGGGTGCCACCGTAATGACGACGCTCATCGCGGATCAGGCGCTCACTCGCCGATGGTGCCGGGGGCCAGGGCCAGGTTGACGGGGAGCTTCTCCGCGTGGGCGTAAGGGCTCGCCTTGTTCTCCTTGATCCAGCGCTTCTCGGCCATGGACTCGAACGGCGGCGGGATCTCGCCCTGCAGCGACCACAGGTCGAACGGCGGCTCGGTGATGGTGAACTCCCAGTCGTAGCCGCGGTCCTTGACCCAGGGGGCGATGACCTGGTCGAGGTTCCTGACCCACCATTCCCGGATGACCGGGCCGGGCAGGGTCCGCGCCATCTGGTCGATCTGGATCCGGACGAAGCTGCCGTGGGAATCGCCGCCCACGTAGAACGAGTCCGCCGGGACCTCTTCGAAGAGGACGACGACATAGAACCGGGGGATCGGGACGGCGTCGTAGACCTGCGTGATCGCCCCGGCGAACTCCTTCTTGTCCGCGGGCGTGTACGCGTCGACCGGATGGTGGATCTTCCAGAGCGGCATTGCTGTTCCTCCATGTCCGTGCTGCGTGGTCCCCGTGGCGTGAGATGCGGCGGCAGTGACCGGGGTCACATCCAAGTGGCCTCAATAGAACACGGATCGAGTCTCAGTACAAGACCTAGTTGCAAAATAAGACTCAGTGAGCGTGACAGGTGTCCCCCGTGGGCGGCGGTTGCTCGGCCCCGCTTACGCGCGCGGTCGACTTCTTCCTACGGGGCGTGTGCCGAAACCCGGAGCGGACTGACCCGCCACGGCGCACGCTGCGTAGGAAGCGTCAGCGGGGTGCGGGTGGTTCGCGGGGGTGTGCGGGGCGGTTTAGCTGGCGCGTTCGGCGGGGGGTGCCGGGCGCGGGCGGTGCTGACGGGGTGCGGGGCAGGCGCCAGGCGGCCGCGCATATCGAGTTCCGGCCGGACGTCGTCGGGATACCGGGACCGACGCAGAACTGGATGCCGGTGTGCACGACGGGCTGGCCGCAGTCCGCGCAGATGACCTCGGGGACGACCTGGTGGTCGCCCTCGCCGTCACCCTCGTCGTGGCGCAGGGTGACCGGCGCGCCGCCACCGTCGTCGAGCCACTTGTCTCCCCAGGCGAGCATGGCCGCGAGGACCGGGAAGAAGTCGCGCCCCATGTCGGTGAGCAGGTACTCATACCGCGGCGGGTTGTCCTGGTAGAACCGCTTGGTCATGACCCCCGCGTCGACCAGCTTGCCGAGCCGGTCGGAGAGCGTGTTCCGGGCGATATTCAGGGAGCGCTGGAACTCGTCGAAGCGGGTGAGTCCCTGCAGTCCGTCGCGGACGATGAGCAGCGTCCAGGAGTCACCGAACACTCCGACGGCGCGCGCCAGCGAGCATGGCCACTCGGAGAATTCGCGGTTCATGCGGTCCAGTTTAGCTACTGAGTTGCAAATGACTTCGTCGTGCCGGTGGCCGGCGCTGGACCGTCCGGTGACGCCAAGCCCGTGCCTAACCGGAGACTGCTCGATTGGCCTCCTCATGGAGAATGCGTGCAGGGCTCAGCGCATGATGCGATCGGTAGGCCTCCTTCGCCATCGCTATAAGTGACGGTATATACACGGCGGCGGACCTGGTGCATCTATCTGTGGCTGGCCCAGGTGGCTATGCGCGGGCGGATGACGTTCCCGGCGGGTCGTGGTCCGGCAGGATGCGGGGCAGGCTGAAAGGACGCAGGGTGTGCGACTCGAAGCGGGTGAGCCCAGCATCTGGTCGCCTCGCTGGGTGATGACCAGCAGTCCGCTGCTGCGCCAGAGGCCGCTGGCCTGGTCACGGGTATAAACGGCCAGGGCGGGTTGCCCGTTTGCGCGTGTCTCGACGAAGCGTGCCTCTGGGACCAGCCGGAACGCCACCTCGGTCAGGAACCCGGCGGCGCGACTCTCGCCCCTGCCAGATGGCGGGCAGGGGTGGCATGGTCATCTGGATGTCGTCGGTGAGCAGGCTCACCACCGCGTCGATGTCGTGTGCAGCCAGAGCGGTGGCCAGGCGGCGGGCTATCCTTTCCTTCGCGGACGTACCCGACCGGGCGGGCGGTGCCCCGGGTGACGGCGTGTGCTGGCGCAGCGTCCTACGGGCACGGCTCAGCGTCATCGCCACGGCCTCCTGGCTGGAGCCGATGAGGTCGGCGGCCTCACGGGCGGTGAAACCGAGCACGTCCCGGAGGATCAGCACGGCGCGGGCGCGTGGCGTGAGCAGCTGCAGCGCGATGACGAGCGCCAGCGACACGCTTCGTTCCGCTCGACCCGCACCTCTGGACCCGGGTCGCTGTCGGGCAGGCCGTCGAGCAGCTTGTCGGGGTATGGCTGAAGCCAGGTGACCTCGATCGAGCCGGTTGGCACCGGCGCGTGACCGGGGAGGGGCTGGGTCATCTGTGGTCTCCGTGCGGCCTTGCGGACCAGATTCAGGCAGGTATTGGTCGCGATGCGGTACAGCCAGGTGCGCACCGATGCCCTGGCCTGGAAAGCCGGGAGTCCACGCCAGGCCGCGACCAGAGTCTCCTGCAGCGCGTCGTCGGCGTCGTCAAAAGACCCGAGCAGCCGGTAGCAGTGCAGGTGCAGTTCGCGGCGATGCGGCCTGACCAGCTCGGCAAAGGCCGCCTCGTCGCCGGAGCGGGCCAGGTCCAGCAGCGCGCCGTCGGCCATCTGCGCCGCTCTCCTCTCGATGGTTCCCGCCCGGACGGCCGGGGAGCCGTTGAGCCCGCGGCTCGCCAGCGCGGTGTCACCTGGTGGCCTGGGCCTCGAAGTGCTCGGTGAGGGGAGTCAGGTAGAAGGTCGGCCAGTTGGCATCCAGATGATCGTGCCAGGTCCGGTGACAGCCGAGGGCGTCGGCATCTTCCGGCTCGCCGTCCTGGTCGATGATCAGGCGGGTCCCGCCGTCCTCGGTCTCGAGTGCGAACCGGACGATCGTCGACCGCCCCGGCTCCCATACCGGGAAGCGCCAGGCCTGCACCACGCGCTGATCTGGCACCAAGTCGATCTGCCGCCCGGCCACGTGGCCATCGAAGGCGGAGAACTCCTCGCCTGCTGAGCGGCCCGCCTGGCCGCTCATCCCGGAAAGGGCGGACAGCGCCCCGGCGTCCGCCAAGAATCGCATACACCTGCGCCGGGGTGGCGGGGATCGTAGCCTGCTGCTGAATACTCATCGTGGGTTCCTCCATGATCGGGAAGACTTGGCCGATGCTCGCGATCAGATAGACACCAGGCGGCGGCAGAACCTAACAACGAGAAGCCCCACGCAGACGCGCGCTCATCCGAGCGGTAGTTGTTACGTTGCTTCATATGGACGGTGGCAGGATGGCTGCTGCGTCGATAGGGGGCAGCTGCGGTGTCGGAAGATCAGATGGTCGGCCTGGTGCAGGGGGCTCTCGCCGCCCAGGGGATCACCGATGAGGTCGTCGCGGCGGGACAGTTCAACCCGCGCGGCCATACCGGCGGAATGTTCGCTGGGGGGCTGACGGGCAGCGAGGCCGGAGGTCTGCTCGGCGGGGCGGGGGAGGTAGTAGGCGAGGAAGTGGGCTCGGTGATGGGCATGCACGCCGCTGGCGTCCGCTCGGGGCTGCCAGACAGCATGCTCATCGGCGTCTCCGCCACGACGGTCTACGGCTTCGCCGCGGCGACCAGGCACAGCGAGCCTGACTCGCTCCTCTTCCAGATCCCTCGCGCGCGGCTGACGGTGCAGGTTCACCAGCGGGTGAACGTGCGCGTGCTCGAGTTGATCGACAACGAGAGCCAGGCCCGTATCGAGCTGGAGGGCAACCGGCTGCCGGTAACGCATTCCAAAGACGTCATCCGCCTGCTCGGCGGCGCGGAGCCCTAGCCGACCTGATGGGCTGCCGCGGAAGCCGGCGATGGCACCGCGTGGCTGAGCCTATGGGCCGGGCGGCGGCGTGAAGATCGCGTGGGTTCCGACGCGCCGCCAGATGACGTGGGTCTGGCGGGCGACTTGTTCCTCGCCGTAGCTGAAAGTCGCGCGCCCGTCGCTGTCCCTGGTCATCTCGAACACGCCGGGGCGGGCGGTCACGCGAGCCGTAGTCCTATGGCTGCGTCGTCCGGCCGCCCAGGCCAGGATCAACCGCGCGGTCACCCTGAGGAGGTAAAGCGGCGGAGGACGTTGTGGACGATCTGCGCGACGTAAGGATCGCCCACGCTCGGGCATACGGCCATTCTGTCTCCCGCCGTTGAACACCTCGCCGCGTCCCCGGCGGAACGCGGCGATCATGCCCGCCCCGCGGTTCTCGCCCTCGCGGACGTAGTCGGGCAGGTCATCACCCAGGGCGTCGAGGGTGGCCTGCATCTCCTTGACCGGTCCGCCCAGCGGGACGTGCCCGCCCCAGCGGTCCTCCTCGCCGCGCTGGGCGCACGCCAGGCCCAGAATCTCCAGTGACTCAGGCGCCCCGTCCTCGAGGGTCGGGACGGGCAGGCCGCGGGGACGTGTACTCGACCGCGTCGAGCTCGAACGCCGCCAGGCAGACGGGCACGCCGCCGACCACGTCACCGTAGTAGAGGTCGGTCCCCTCGAACGCCCAGTGCTCAGGCCGGTAGACGGTAAAGCCGCCAGATGATCTCGGGCTGGCCACGCCGAAGCGGTTGTACACGCCGCCCAGGGCGTTGAGCCCCACGCTCGCCGCCCCGGCCGTCCCAGGGACTTGGCCTCCCAGAACGTCGTGGCCAGGTGGGGCGCGGACGCGGTGACCGGATCCTCGCAGGGCAGGCGGTAGCAGAACTGCTGTGTCCCGTCGTCGCTGAGGCGGACCTGCCAGCCGAAGTTGCCGCCCAGGCGGGCCAGGCCACCGCCGCCGTCCACGAACGCGTCGATGGTGTCGCGATGGACCAGGACCAGTACTCGTCGTGCCCGACCACGACCGCACACCGGTACCCGTCCAGCGCGCCGGGATCAAAGTGCAGGTCATGCTGGGTGAGATAGTCCAGCTCGTACCCGTTGCGCTCGGCCCAGTGCGCGAAGTTCCGCTCGTAGGTGGCCCAGTAGGCGTCCGCGTGATGGCGGCTGTAGCCGTGCAACCGGGCCCACTCCCAGGCCGGGTACTGGGGCGCCGCGAACATCGCCGGGGTGCCGGGGTTGGCCTCCCGGGCGCCCCGGCCGGTTTGCGGATCATGCCCCGGGCGATCGGCCGCAGGGTCGAGGAGACCGGCGAGCCGACGTCCACCCGCGGGTCGTCGCCGATCCCGCGGTAGTGGTTCGCGCCGCCCCAGTCGTTGTAGGCGAGCAGGGTGCTGGTCGTCATGATCAGGGCTATGCGGCTGCGCTGGCCGGACCGGGCGCGCAGGGTGAAGCCGTGCTCGCGCTCCAGACCTCCCCGGCCGCGCTGACGGCCCGGACTACGACGACGTAGAAACCGCTGCGCCACTCCGGCGGCAGCCGCAGCGCGTGCCCGGCCGGCCAGCCGCACCCCGACGCGTACGCGTCGGGTGGCGTGCCGCAGTGCGCCGCGGTCAGGCCCTCCCGCAGGTACACCGTCTCCCGGTCCGGGCCGTCGCGGTAGATCTCCAGCGAGAAGCGGCCGGCCGTGGCGCTGAGGTGGAAGCTGACCTCCTCACCGGGGGCGTAGGACAGCTGGTCGGTGTAGACCCAGACCTCGCCCGCGGCCGGGTCGTCGGAGGGCCGCTCAGACGGCCAGCCCCGGGGCGACCAGGCGTAGGGCGGGCCCGCGGCCACGCCGGACGGGGCGTCACTCATGACGGCCGTCCCGGACCCGGGAGCTGCCCAGGCGGACGCGTGCCGGCGGCCCGCCGGGTGCGCCGGGACGGTCGGGCTTGCGCGGGGCCAGCACGCTCAGTACCTCGTAGACGATGTGCGCGGCGGCGATCCCGGTGATCTCGGCGTGGTCGTAGGCAGGGGCCACCTCGACGACGTCACCCCGACGATGTTCAGGTCGCTCATGGTCGCGCAGCAGCGCGAGCATCTCCCGGGAGGTCAGGCCGCCCGCTTCCGGCGTGCCGGTACCGGGCGCGAACGCCGGGTCGAGCACGTCCACGTCGATCGACGGGTAGACCGGGCGGCGGGCCGTGCGCTCGGCGATCTGCTGGGCGACCCCATTCACGCCGAGCAGGTCGAAGGCGGGCGAGGGGATGATCTCGAAGCCGAGGTCACGGTCCATGGCCAGGTCAAGCGAGTCGTACAGCGGGCCGCGGATGCCGACGTGCACGCTGGCGGTCCGGTCGATCAGCCCCTCCTCTGACGCCCGCCGGAACGGCGTGCCATGCGTGTACGGCGCGCCGAAGTAGGTGTCCCAGGTGTCCAGGTGGGCGTCGAAGTGGACGACGGCGACGCGGCCCGTGCCGCTGGCTGACCGCCCGGAGCATGGGCAGCGCGATGGTGTGGTCGCCGCCCAGCGTGACGAGCCGGCCGGCCCTTCCAGCGGCTCAGCGCTCCGGTGTTGATGTGGCCATGGCCTCCTCGATGTCGAAGGGGTTGCAGGCGATGTCGCCGGCGTCGGCCACCTGCTGGCTGGCGAACGGCTTGACGTCCTGGGCCGGGTTGTAGGGGCGGAGCAGCTTGGACGACTGGCGGATGTGCGAGGGGCCGAACCTGGCTCCCGGCCGGTAGCTCACCCCGGTGTCGAACGGGACGCCGACGATGGCGACGTCGGTGTCGCTGACCTCGTCACGCCTGCGGCAGCCGGGCGAAGGTGGCCGGCCCGGCAAAGCGCGGCACGACCAGGCTGTCCACCGGCCCCCGGACGGGGCCGCGGTCACTGTTAGCGCGCTCACTCATGCCTGCTGTCCTTCCAGCGTTCCGCCCACGGCGTCCACCTGGACCTCCACCAGCCAGTCACGCTCGACAAGCCGGCTCACCTCGACCAGGGTCGACGCGGCGGGTGGTCACCCAGGTAGGCCGGCGCTATGTCACGCTCGGCGGCCAGGTAGGAGTCCATGTCCGTGGTGAAGGTGTAAATGTGGATCACCTCGGCCCAGGTGCAGCCCGCCGCGGCCAGGGCGATCGTCACCTGCCGGTAGACCTCGCGGATCTCGGCGGCCATGTCCCCCGGGGCGACGTTCCCGCCCGCCCGGTCAACGGGGACCTGGCCGCCGATGCGGTGCACCCAGCCGGCGCGGGCGGACACCACGTGGGTGTAGAGGTTGTCGACCGGGACGTGCAACTCGGGCGGGTTCGTCTTCACGATGGACTCGCTGCTCATGCCTCAGTCGTCTCCTGACGTGGCGAACGGGGCCGGGTCGAGGAACCGGTCCAGGACGTTGTGAGTGATCCGCGCTATCTCGTTGGCGTAGTTGTCGTGGCTCAGCGCGGCGCACCAGGCCATCGAGCTGACCGAGAACACCGCCCCGCTGCCGCGCAGGTACAGGACGAGGTCGGCGTGGTAGTCGGGCCGCACCGCCCCGAACAACGGGGGGACCAGGGTGTGGTCGTGGGAAGAGCCGAGGATCAGGTGCTCAGGCCCGAACTGGTGGCCAGCGGCGTTGTCCCACTCCTGGCCGACCACCCCGCCGCCGATGGCGCCGAAGTTCCCGATGACGCCACCGGTCACGCCCTCGAACACGAACGCGGCCTCGGGCCGCCGGGCGGCCTCGCTCAGCACGTACGGATAGGAGTGGTCGAAGCCCATGGTCGCGGACTCGACGCCGGTGACCGCCGCGGGCTGGCGGCCCGACGCGGTGAAGTATCCGCCGCGGCGCCCGTCGGTGGAGTTGAAGGCCTCGCTGCGCTGGAACTCCTCGCCGCGCTCCCACAGTTCGACCCGCCGGTTCTCCATGATCCAGGGCCGCTCGGCGTCGAAGTTGACGTTCATCGAGAAACCGTTGCCGCCCAGGTACATGAGGCGGCCGCCGCCGGTGGTGGTCCACAGCGCGATGGCGTCGAACATCCGCGCTGACATGTACTCCGGGTGGGTTCCGGTCAGGGCGACCTGGTAGCGCTGGAGCAGGCCGGGGCCGGCCCGGTGCAGGTCCTCGTCGGTGACCACGTCGTAGCCGACGTCCAGCTGATCCAGCCACGCGACCAGGTCCAGGTCGGAGGTGTAACCCTCGCGGCGGACGTGGCCGGGACGCATGTTCAGGTTGGGCAGGCGCCGGGACACGTAACAGATGTCCGTGCCGTCGAGGTGGCAGTCGTAACTGGACGAGCCGAGCTCGGGATGGGCGATCAGGTACTGCTCCTCCGCGCCGATCTCGACCAGCCGGTCCTGCACCATCTCCTGGATCGGGTTCTCCCACCAGAATCGCGAGTTCCCGTAGGACGCGTAGGTGGCCGTGGGCGCGATCAGCAGGATCTTCGCTGCTGGGGCTGCTGGGGCTGCTGGGGCTGCTCGGGTGGGCGCGGTGTCGCCGCGGCGTCGGGCCGCGTCCCCGGGCCAGGGCGGCCGGACGAACAGCGGGAGGAAGTCCTGGTCGGACCCGCTGCTGACCCGCACCGCGTAGAACCCGCTCGGTGTGCCGGCCGGGACGGTCCAGGTGGCGTCGGCGTCCCAGCCGCAGTCCTCGAGCGCGTCGGCGAGGAAGTGGAGCGCCGCGTACTGCTCCGGGGCCTGCCGCCAGTCGTCCTGCTCGCCGGTCCAGCGCGCGCCGCGGACGGCCCGCATGGGCAGGTTGTGCAGGGTGCCGTGCCGGGCGTGCGGGCCGAGGTCGGTGACGGTCCAGCTGTCGATCCCGGCCGAGAAGTCCCAGGCGGCGCGGACCCGGTCGTCGTCCAGGCTGGCCGGCCGGCGGCCAGCAGCGCCTGCGCCTCGTCCGGGCTCAGCTGGCCCAGCGAGGATCATCGGGGACTCGAGCCGCCCGGTGAAGTGCAGCCGCGTCGGCCCGGCTGGCGGCCTGACCGCGCCCAGGATGAGGTCGGATTCCTGGGGGGAGTCCGCCGGGCCGTTCGTTAGGGAGATGGGGTGAGCGTGACCGGTGAGCCACCCGCACGGGACCAGGAAGCAGGAGCCCCGGCCAGCGGGCCGGCCGTCACCTGGCGGGACCCTCACCTCCGAAGGTCGCGAGGACCACCGACCAGGCGCCGGGCTGGAGTGGTGCGGGGCAGGTGACGGTCTGTCCGGGGCGACCCCGCCGACCAGGGCCGGCCGGAGCCCGGAGTCCAGGACCAGCGCGAAGCCGTGACCGGCCCACGGGTCACCGCACGCGGCGAGCACCTGGGTGGCCGGGGCCCGGTAGGTCGGCTGGACCAGCAGCGCGAGGGTGATCTCACCGCCGGCCAGGATCGGCCCGACGTCCGGGATCACCGCGTACGAGCCCGGATGGACCTCCTGGTGGCGGGCCGGGTAGCGGCCGGTGCACCCCGGCACCGGCTGCCAGTCCGGGTCGTCCTGCCCGGCGCCGCCTGCGGCGGCCCGGAACCGGACGAGTTCCGCCTGGTACGACGCGATGGCCGGGTCGCAGCTGACGAAGACGCGGACCTCCTGTCCCGGGGCGGCCGACAGCGGGTCGCAGTAGCCGATGATGCGCTTGGCCAGCGGCAGGGCCGCTGCCGGGCGGGCCTCAGCCGCGCCTGCGGACCGGTCGTCAGGCATCGGGGTCTCCATCGGCCGCCGTCGGGGGAGGTCAGCGCCTGCCAGCGGAGGTCGAACACGTACCGCTCCGCCTCGGCCAGGTCGGTGAAGACCTGGCCGGGCAGGACCCGGGTCGGCTCACCCCGCGGCCCGCGACACCGAGGACCCAGCTGGCGGCCCGGCTCGGTGGCGATCAGGATCCACGGGGCAGCGCCTGCGAGCCCCGCATGGCCCCGAGCGCGAGTTCCAGGTCCAGGCTGTGGCGGCCCAGCGGATCGGCCATGAACTCGTCCCGCAGGTCGGTCCGGGCCGGGTCGAGCCGGTCGGGTATCTGGTACTCGCCAGTACCGACCCGGTCCAGGATTCCCATCAGTTCCTTCCTCCGTACCTCAGCGTGGCCCGCGGGTTACTTCGTGAACGACCACGACTCGGGGTTCACGAACAGCAGCGGGCTCTGCTGGTCGGCTCCGGCCAGGTTGGTCTTGATCGCCGAAATCTGGTTGTAGGTGTTGGGCAGCCACAGCACCGGCAGCTGCTTCCCGAGATAGTTCTCGTAGGTGGCGAAGGCCGCGGGGTTGCTGGACGTCTCGACCGCGGCGATGTTGGCGTCGTTGGTCGGGCTGGAGTAGCTGCCCGCGTTCACCCCGGCCCCGGTGGCGAAGATCGCCTCGCCCGAGGGGTAGGCGCTCGGCCAGATCCAGGACGGCGACCCCCACTGCACCATCTGCCAGCCGCAGCTCGGCCCGGGCTTGCACGCGGTGGCGGTGCCGACGACCTGCCCTTCCGATCCCTGGCTGAGGTTCAGCTCGATGCCCGGCCTGCAGCAGGGCCGACTTCCACGTGGTGATCTCCTGGTTGAGGTAGGTGACGCCGCTGAGGTACTGCAGCTTGAAGCTCAGCGGGGCTCCCGCCTCGATCCCGCTGCCGCACTCGCCGGGGCCGCTGCCTGGCTTGGCGCAGGTGCTGGTGCCGTTGGGCTTGACGTCCCAGCCGTGGCTGCGCAGCAGGCTGACCGCCGACGACGGGCTGAAGTGATAGAAACCCGCCTTCAGCTGCGGGCTGGCGTAGCTGCTGACCGGCTGGGCGGGCACCGGGCCGTTGGTGGTCACGCCGTTGCCCTTGAGGAACGCCTTGATGTAGCCCGGCTGGTCGACCAGTTCCTGCATGGCCTGGCGGACGTACAGCTGGCGGAAGATCGGCCCGACGGTCGGATTGTTGAAGTTGATCACGATGTAGCTGATCGACCAGGACGGCCAGGCCACGATCTTGTAGCCCTGCTGTTCCAGCAGCGCCTTCTGGCTCAGGTCGGTCAGCGGGACGAACCCGTAGCTCAGCCCGCCCGACCGCAGCACGTCGAACTCGGCCGTCTCAGACGTAAACGGCTCCATAACGAACTTCGACAGCGCAGGCTTCTTCCCCGAGTACTTGGGGTTGGGGCTGAACTGGGCGTATCCGTCGGTGCGGAACTGGGACAGCTTCCAGGGCCCATCCACGACCTGCCAGAGCGGGTTGGTCGCGTACGCGCCGAGGTTGTGAGCCTGGGAGTCCAGGAAGTTGCGGACGGCCTTGGCGCCCGCGGTGGTCTGGTCGTAGTTGCCGACCGGGGAGCTCGCGCTGGTCTTGTCCCACACGTGCTGGGGCAGCGGGAAGATCTGGGCCAGCTGGGTCTGGGTGAACCAGTTCGGGTTGTAGGCGTGCTTGAGTTTCAGGATGACCGTCTGCGGGTTGGGCGCGGTCACCGTCTTCACGTTGTCCGGGAACCCGCCGGGCAGGTAGGCCGCCCAGTTACCGCGTTGGCGCGGAGCAGGTTGATCCAGAAAATGACGTCCCGGCTGGTCACCGGCTTGCCGTCGGACCAGGCGTAGGACTTGAGGTGGATGGTGACGGTGCTGTCGCCGTCGGTGTAGACGGGCGGGGTGGCCAGGCTCAGCGACGTGTTCATGGTGGGCTGGGTGCCCTGGCCGAACCAGTACAGCGGCCGGTACATCAGGTACTGGAACTGCAGGTTCGTCGGGGTGTCGTAGGTCAGCGACACCATCGGGAAGATGTAGTCGGCCGACCCGGAGGCCGGGTTCTCCGCGAAGTAGGCGGTGCCTCCCTTGGTCGGCGTCCCGCCGGCCGCAGTGCTGTTCCCGGGCGACGGCGAGCCCGAGCATGCGGCCAGGGTGACCGCCGAACCGATGGCCAGCGCGCCGATACCGGCCCGCACGACTCGTCCGATGCTGCGCATCAAGACCTCCTGGAAAGGGTTGTCCTGGGCGGCGCCGTGGCCCTGGGTGGTGCCGAGGCCGGACGGCGGCCTGGACGGCGGTGGGTGGTCATGGGGCCGGCGCCTGAACTGCCGGGGCAGCCTCGCGGCCGTCGGCGAGAGCGTTCAGCGGGTGATGACAGGCGACCTGATGGCCGCCCGGAGCGAGCACGCGCAGCGGTGGTTCCTGCTCCGCGCAGACGTCTGAGGCCCGCGGGCAGCGGGTGCGGAACCGGCAGCCGGACGGCGGGTTCATCGCGCTGGCCAGTTCGCCGGTCACGCCGGCGGTGCGCCGGGTCCGCTCGATCCGCGGGTCGGGCACCGGGACGGCGGCGATCAGCCCGCTGGTGTACGGGTGCAGCGGCCGCGCGTACACCTGCTGGGCCGGCCCGTGCTCGACCAGCTTGCCCAGGTACATGACCGCGATGGAGTCGGCCAGGTAGCGGATCACGGCCAGGTCGTGAGAGATCACGATCAAGGTCAGCCCGTGCGCGGACTGCAGGTCGCGCAGCACGTTGAGCACCTGGGCCTGGACCGACACGTCCAGGGCGGACACCGGCTCGTCGGCGATGATGACCTGGGGGGTGAGGGCGAGGGCCCGGGCCAGGCAGATGCGCTGCCGCTGGCCGCCGGAGAACTCGTGCGGGTAACGGTCCACCGCGGTGGCCGGCAGGCCGACCTCATCGAGCAGGGTGGCGACCCGGCGCCGCTGGTCGGCGGCGCTGCCCTGATGCTGCAGCCGCATCGGCTCGCGGATGATCGACCCGACCCGCATCCGCGGGTCCATGGCCGCGGCCGAGTCCTGGAACATGTACTGGATGCCGCGCCGGTAGTCGGCCGCCTGCTCGCCGGCCAGGTCAGCGATGTCCGCCCGCGAACCTGATCGTGCCCGAGGTGGGCTTCTCCAGCCCGACGATGAGGCGGCCGACGGTCGTTTTGCCGCACCCGGATTCCCCGACGATGCCGAGCGTGGAGCCGGGAGCGACGCTCAGGCTGACGTCGGCGACGGCGCTGATCCGGCCGGCCTGGCGGCGCAGCAGTCCCTTGAGCACCGGGAAATCCTTGGTCGGCCGGCCAGCTCCAGCATCGGTGTCTCGTCGCTGGCGGTGCGGGCTGGGGTCAGTGGGCGGCCCGGCCGGTGGCCGGCTGGCCGCTGGCCGGGACTGGCGCTCGCCGTCCGGGCTAGCGTCGGCGGGGGCGTCGGCTCGCGGTCGGGCCGGTCTCGGCGTCGGCGCCGGCTTCGGCGTCCCGGCTGGTCTCCTGTCGAGCTCGTGTCCGGGCGGCTTCGTGCCGGGCCGGGACCGGCGGACTGCAGCATGACGTCGAGCGGGAAGAAGCAGGCGAAGGCGTGCGCGCCGTCCCCGGACAGCGGCGGGTCGCTGGCCGTGCAGGTGTCCTGGGCGTTCGTGCAGCGGGGCGCGAACGCGCAGCCCGCCAGCGGGGCGGACAGGTCGGGGGGCATGCCCGGGATGGTGCGCAGCCGCTCACCGGCCTCGGTGACCCGCTCGGGCAGCGCGTCGAACAGCGCGACCGTATAGGGGTGCCGGGCGTGCGCGAAGACCTGATCCGTGCTGGCGGTCTCGGCGATCTTCCCCGCGTACATCACCGCGACCCGGTCCGCGTGGCCCGCGATCACGCCCAGGTCGTGGGTGACCAGGATGACGGCCATGCCCAGCCGTTCGCGCAGCCCGTCGATGAGCGCGAGGATCTGCTTCTGGATGGTGACATCCAGCGCCGTGGTGGGCTCGTCGGCGATGAGCAGCTTGGGGTCGCAGGCCAGCGCGATGGCGATCATGGCGCGCTGCCGCATCCCGCCGGAGAACTGATGCGGGAACTCGCGGATGCGCTCCCGGGGCTGGGGCAGGCCGACCAGGGACAGCACCTCGACCGCCCGGTCGCGGGCGGCCTCGGCCCGGCTGACCTGCCGGTGCAGCAGGACGTTCTCGGCGATCTGGTCACCGATGGACATGGTGGGGTTAGCGAGGAGAGCGGGTCCTGGAAGACGACCCCGATGCCGTCCCCCCGGACCTTCCTGATCTCGCGCTCGGGCAGCGTGACCAGGTCCGTCCCGTCGAACCGGATGCTGCCGCTGGTGATGGCGCCGCCGCGGGGCAGCAGCCGGAGGATCGACATCGCGGTCATCGTCTTGCCCGAGCCGGACTCGCCGACGATGCCGAGCACCTCGCCCGGTCCAGTGGAGGCGAGACCCCGTTGACGGCGTGCACCTCGCGCCGCCGTCCGGTGACGACGGTGTGCAGGTCACTGATCTCCAGCAGCACCGGGGGCCCGCCCTTCACTTGGTCTGCTGGAGTCGGGACTCCAGCGAGTCGCGGAGGGCGTCGCCGATGAAGTTGAACGCCACGACGGTCGGCACGATGGCCAGGCCCGGCGGGTAGATGAGCCCCAGTAGCCGGAGAAGCTAGCACCCCGTCCGAGAGCATGCCGCCCCAGTCGGTGGACGGCGCCGGGACGCCGAGGCCGAGGTAGCTCATGGCGGCCAGCAGCAAGATGGCGTCGGCGACCTGGAACGTGACGTTCACCGCGATCGTGCCGACCGCGTTGGGCAGCACGTGGCGGCACATCGATACCGGCCCGAGGCGCCCATCACCTTGGCGGCCTGCACGTACTCGCGGACCTTCAGCGAGAGCGTCTCCCCGCGGATCAGCCGGGACGTCACCAGCCAGGAGAACGGCCGCGATGATGATGATCAGCACCAGCCGGGTCGGCTGGAAGATGGTGGCCATGAACAGCAGCAGGAACAGGGTCGGGATGGACAGCAGCACGTCCACGGTGCGCATCATCAGCGAGTCGACCAGCCCGCCCGCGTAGCCCGAGATGGCGCCCCACAGGCTGCCGATCACCGTGGCGATGAGGCGGCCGACAGGCCGACGGTCAGCGAGGTCTGCCCCCCGACCATCAGCCGCCCGAGTTCGTCGTACCCGACGCTGTCGGTGCCGAGCGGGTGACCCGGGCCGGGCGGGAGAGGTCACCTGGTTGAGGTTCGTGTGCACCTGGTCGGTGTGGTAAGAGAAGCGGGCCCAGCGAAGCAGAAGGCGAACATGAACAGGACGATGACGACCCCGGCGATGGCCAGCTTGTTCTCGAAGAAGACGTGGCGAAGGAGCCGTAGCCGCGCAGGGCCGGGGCCGACGGCGCCGTCGGGGCTGTCCTGGCCGAGGGGGCCGCGCTCGGGCGGCCGGTCGCGGCCCCCGCCCGGCATCGAGGGCGGGGACAGGAGTCTGGTCCCGTCATCGGTTAGCTATTCCTGATCCGCGGGTCAACGACGGAGTACAGCAGATCCGCCAGCAGCGAGCCGATGGCCGTGGCCACGCCGATCACCACGGTGCTGCCGAGCAGCACCGGGAAGTCGCAGGTGTGGCGGCCGGGTTCAGAACAGCAGGCCCATGCCGGGGAAGTTGAACACGCTCTCCACGATCAGCGCCCCGCTGACCACGACCGGCAGGGTGAGGCCGATCAGCGTGACGTGGGCAGCAGCGAGTTGCGCAGGATGTGCTTGCGCAGCAGACGGGCCTCGCTCACCCCCTTGGCCTGGGCGGTGCGCACGTAGTCCTGGGTCAGGCTGTCGATGGCCGAGGAGCGCATGTAGCGGCTGAACAGGGCCACCGTGATCAGGGTCAGCGAGGCCACCGGCAGCACCAGGCCCGCCGGGTCGGCGAGGACCTGCGTCAGGTCGCCCTGCGGCGCCTCGGGCGGGAACCACCGCAGGTCGATGGAGAACACGATGACCAGCAGCAGCGACAGCCAGAACAGCGGCATCGAGTAGAAGATGAACGCGCCGCCGGTCACGGCGTAGTCGAACGCCTTGTTGCGCCGGCTGGCCTGCAGCAGCCCGAGCGGGACCGCGATGATCAGCGCGGCCAGGTTGGCCAGCCCGACCAGCAGGATGGTCTTGGGCAGCCGGTCGGCGATGAGGCTGGCCACGCTCTGGTTGAGCTTGTAGGAGTAGCCGAGGTTCCCGTGTACCAGGCGGACGATCCAGTCCCAGTACTGGACGTAGATCGGCTGGTCGAAGCCGTTCACGCGGTTGAAGACGGCGATCGCCGCGGGAGTGGCGCGCGGCCCGAGGATGGCCCGGGCCGGGCCGCCGGGCAGCAGGTGCAGCAGGATGAAGGTCACGATGGTGACCCCGATGACGACCAGCAGGCTGTGCCACAGGCGCCGGAGGATGAGGTGGTCACCGGGTGAAGTACCAGCTCTCCGGGGTGATGGCAGTCCCGCGGAGGGTTGCGGGGCCGCGCCGCCCAGGCTGGTCTTGATCGCCGAGATCTGGCTCGCCGACAACGGCATGAACAGCATCGGCAACTGCTGAGCGGTGAAGTTGGCCCAGTCCTGGAAGACCGTGCTGCCGGGCTGGGTGGTGGTGGCCTTGATCTTGGAGTCCATCGTCGCGTCGCTGTAACTGCCCCAGTTGCCGATCGCTCCGGTGGAGAAGGCCACCTCGCCGCTGGGGTAGTAGTCGGGCGCGAACTCCCACCCGTTCCCCCAGTAGGCCATCTGCCACTTGCAGGCGGCCGCCGAGGGAGAACAGGGCGTTATGGTCGAGAAAATATCGCCCGTCGGCTGCTGGGACAGATTCAGCTGGATACCGACCAGCGACAGGCCGATTTGTACGCCTGCATCTCCTGGCTGACTTCGGGCAGGCCCGCGCTGTACACGAGGTTCATGGACAGGGCCTGGCCGGCGGAGATGCCCGCCCCGCACTCGGCCGGATCCCGATCCGGGCTTCGCGCAGGTGCTGGTGCCGCCGGGCTTGACCGTCCAGCCGTGCTGGCTCAGCAGCGACTTGGCCCGGGCCACGCTGTAGGGGTAGGGGCCCTGGCGCAGCAGCGGGGTCAGGAAATCGGTCTGCGGCAGCGTCGGCACCGGGCCGTTGTCCACCGCCCCGTTGCCGTGCAGCACCGCGGACACGTACTGCCGCTGGTCGATCAGGCTCTGCATGGCCTGCCGCACGTACAACTGCTGGAAGAGGTGGCCGACCGTCGGGTTGTGGAAGTTGATCGGGATGATGTTCATCGACCACAGGTACCAGGGCGCGACCTGGTAGCCCTGGGACTGGATCAGCCCCTTCTGGGCCACGTCGGTGAACGGGACGTAGCCGTAGCTGAGCTGGCCCGCCCGCAGCGCGTCGTACTCGGCGCTCTCGGAGGTGTACGGCACCTCGGTGAAGCTGGCGGCCGAGGCCTTCACCGGCCCGGAGTAGGTGGAGTTCGGCACGAACTTGGCCAGGCCACTGGGGCTGAACGAAGACAGCTTCCACGGGCCGTCCACGACCTGCCACAGCGGGTTGGTCGCGTAGGTCCGCAGCTGCGTGGACTCGCTGGCCAGGAACTTGTAGACGGCCCGCGCGCCGCTGGTGCTGGTGTCGTAGTTGCCGATCTTGCCGGTGGCGGAGGTCTTGTCCCAGGCGTGCTGCGGCAGCGGCGAGATCTGGGTCAGCTCGCTCTCGGTGAACCACTGCGGGTTCACCGGGCCGTTCAGCGTGAGCACCACTTGCGACGACGAGGGGGCCGCCACCTTGGTGACGTCGTCGGGGAAGAAGCCGGGCGCGTATTCGCCCCAGTTGACCTTGTTCGCCTTCAGCAGGTTGATCCAGAAGACCACGTCGCGGCTGGTGACCGGCTTGCCGTCGGACCACAGGTAGTGCTTGAGGTTGATCGTCACGACGGTGTTCCCCCTGGAGTACACCGGCGCCGCGGCCAGGCTCAGCGGCTGGTTGACCACGATCTGGCTGTGGTCGCCGATCCAGTACAGCGGCCGCCACATCAGGTACTGGAACTGGGCCAGGTTGTTGGTCGAGTAGTAGGCCAGCGAGTCCATCGGGAAGATGTAGTTCGGCGGGGCCCCGGGGACCTCGGCGAACGTGATGTTCCCGCCGGAGACCTTGTGGCCGCTGGAGGTGGCGGCCGGGGACCCGGAGAAGCGGCGGACCCGGTGCAGCCGGCGGCCAGGACGGCCGCGGCGACGCAACTGGCCGCGATTCCGAGGGTGGAGCGACTGAGGGTCGACGGGTTGAGCGACCGAGGGTCGAGCGACTGGGGGTTGAGCGACTGGGGGTTGAACGACTGAACAAGCGCACCGTGGCTCCCCTCAGCCCCGCAGCGTTGAAGGGCAACCGATCCAAGATCAAGGTTGTTGCTGTTGCGGAAGAGTGTGGCGGCCAGGCGAGGGGAGTGGCAATAGTGCGCGTCACAAGATAAGGGCTTGTGGCTGTGCGGCTCACAACCTAACCTGGCCTGCATGCCGGCATCGGGGTTCAGGGTCGAGGACCTGCTCCGCTCGCCTGCCTTGCAGTTGCGCCTGATCGCGGGGGCGGGAGGGACCGGGCGGCGGGTGTCCTGGGCCCACGTCAGCGAGCTGGAAGACCCGACCCCGTGGCTGTCCGGCGCAGAGATGATCATGACCACCGGGATGGCCGTCCCGCGCGGCGGCGAGGCCCAGCGCGCCTACCTGGAGCGGCTGGACGACGCGGGGGTCGCGTGCCTCGCGCTGTCGGAGGGCCTGTTCGTGCCGCCGGTCACCGCCCTGCTGGCCGCGGCGGACCGCCGGGGCTTCCCCATCGTGGAGGTGCCGATCCCGGTGCCGTTCATCACGATCGCGCAGGAAGTGCGGCCGCGGTCCAGATGGACAACGCGCAGCGGCTCAACGCCCAGCTGCAGGTGTTCGGGGCGGTGCGCTGGCTGGCCGCCGGCCTGTCCACCCTGGAGATCTTCACCCGGCTGGAACGGCTGTCGGGCTATTCGCTGTACGCGTGCACACTGCAGCGGGGGCCGCTGCTCGACGGGGTCCCGGTGCCACCGGAGCATTACGCCGGAGCTGATCCGAGCACGGCCACCAGCCCGCCGACGGTGCCGGGAGGTTACGTGCTCCCGGTCTCCGGGCCGCGCGGGACGGCCGGGTACATCCTGGCCATGGAGCGGGCCGACGCCATGCCCCGGCAGGCGTCTCGGCGGTGCAGCACATCGCGACCGTGGCGGCGCTGCAGCTGTCCATGCTCGGCCATGAGCGGGAGATGCTGCGCCGCGAAGGCGCGGAGTTCCTGTCCGAGATGCTGCAGCGCACGGTCAACCCGCTGGTGGTCCGGCGCAGGCTGGCGGCGGCCAGCGGCTTCCCCGACGGCGGGCCGCTGGTCCTGGGCCTGGTCCGGCTCCCGGAGAGCCGGCCGACTACGAGGCGGTGGCTGACGCGCTGGCGGACGGGGACTTCCCCCACCTGGTCCTGCGCCAGCAGGACGCGCTGTGCGTGCTCATGCCCGGGACCCCGGCGGCGCAGCAGCGGCTCGCGGCGCTGCCGGGCGTCGTGGCCGGCCTCAGCCGCCCGTTCACCGCCGGGGTGTCCCTGGTCATCGCCCGGCGCGAGGCCCAGTGGGCCCTGTCACGGGCGGCCGCGGGCGGGCGGGTGCTGGCCAGCTACGACGAGGACCAGATCGCCCGGTGGCTGACCAGCGACCAGACCGACCTGCAGGTCCTGGTCAGCGACGTGCTGGGCGGGGCGATCAGCTACGACCGGGAGCACGGTGCGGAGATCGTGCCCACGTTGCGGACCTGGCTGGAGCGCGGGCGGCGGACGCCGGAGGCGGCCCAGGCGCTGCACATCCATCCGAACACGCTGCTGTACCGGATCCGGCGGTTTGAGGAGATCAGCGGGCGGTCGCTGGCGTCAACGGAGAGCCTGGCGGAGGTGTGGCTGGCGTTGCGGGCTACGGCGACGGTGGACTAAGTGAACCTCCGGAGGTCCCCCATGTTAAGAATTTTCCAGGCGGCTGCTCGCGGCCGCCGTCATGTCCGCCGCGGTTGCGGCGGTCGGGCTGGCGGGCTCGGGGGTGGCGGGTGCGAGCACCGGCCCGGCGGAGATCAGTCCGGAGCAGGCCGGGTACACCGCCACCGGGGCGCAGTTCAGCTACGTTGACGCCCTCGTCTACCTGGCAACCCCGGGCAGTACGCCAGCGAGGTCGCCAGCTTCGGCGACAGCGTGCAGCTCTGGTCGCCGGCCTGGTGGTGACCCTCGGCGTCACGGCCAGCGCGTCAGGCCCGGCTTACACCCAATACGCCACCGTCTACGACCGCAGCACGCACGCGGTGATCGCGTCGAACCCGAACGCCGAGTTCTGTGATGACAACGAGAACGAGTGCAACCTTCACCCCCAGCCGTTCGACCCCGGTACCCAGCTGGGTCTGAGCATCAGCTACTCCCCGGCCGACGGCAACCTGGAAATGATCGAGGTCTTCAGCGGCGGGTTCAGCTTCGTCTCGTCCTACACGGTCACCGGGCAGTCGTTCACCCAGGCCAGGATCGGCACCGACTTCGGCAACTCGCCGTGGGACGGGTCGTACTCACACAAGCCGCCCGCGAATCGCGTCAAGGTCGCCGCCTACAGCAACGTGCAGCTGACCACCTACAGCGGCCACACCTCGTCGCTGTGGTCGTGGTGGGTGCACCACCCCGCTGCTGGCCAACACCGGGCAACAGTCAGGCAGCGACTGGGTGGCCGTCCCGGCCAGCCTGTCCTCGTTCGGCTCGAGCTTCTCGACCTACTTCGTGCCGCAGAGCGCACAAAACCCCAGCCAGCCCGCCGTGCCCTGACCAGTACAGCGGGCCCACTGCGGGTTACGCCGGGCGGGGCGCCGGGAGAGTAAGCGTCGAAGAGGCTGCTCATCGTGGCCCACCAGATCCCGTCCAGCGAACGGAGCTCGGCGAGGAACTCCCGAAGGCGGCGATGTGATGGGACCGGCCGATCGTCTGCGGATGGACGGTGACGGTGTAGATCGCGCCGGGCACCCGGTCGTAGGCGTACTGGAAGATCTCTTTCCACCGCTGGAACATCACGGTGTGCGAGCCGATCTCCTCGGCCACGCCCGGCACGTACTCGACGGCGGGGAAGTCGTCGAGATACCAGCTGACCGGGAACTCGACGATCCGGCTCGGCGGCCCGAACGTGCTGGCGGTCTCGTAGTTCGTGGTGACCGGGCGCGGGTGGTACGGCTCGAACTCGCGCCCCATCAGCGAGCTGTCCCACTCGAACCCGAACTCCTCCAGCAGCCCCAGAGTCAGGTCGGAGAACTCCCAGGACGGTGAGCGGTAGCCGCGCGGCCGCCGGCCAGTCACCTCCTCATGCTGGCGGAGCTGCACCTCCATCAGCCGGCGCTCCTCGCCCGGCGGCAGGTCGGAGATGACCTCGTGGTAGCAGCCGTGGGCCGCGATCTCGTGCCCCTGGGCCAGCACGTCGCGCACCTTCTCCGGGAAGGTCACCAGGTCGTGTCCGGGAGTGAACCAGGTGGCCGGTATCTGCAGGTCCTGGAAGAGCGTGAGCAGCCGGGGCACCCCGACCTCGGCGCCGAACTCGCCGCGGGACAGGACAGCGGGGGAGGTCATCCGGTAGCCGCCGATCCAGGGCGAGTGGGCGTCGAAGTCACAGGTGATCGCCACGGCCATCCGCGCACCACCGGGCAGGTTGAGGCTCATGGCCAGGCATTCTTGCAGCGCCTGGCAGCACCGCCAGGTGCGGGTGTCGCCGTCGCGAGCCTTCACCTCGAGCCACACCGCCGCAGGAGTGATCACCGCGGATCTAGCCCGCTGAGACGCCTGCCCGCTCCCGCTCAGGCAGTAATTCCCCGCGCTGCCGCAGCAACTCCGGCCTACGGCAGCAAGCGGAGGCGGCGCGTGCCCACGGCTGCAGCCACCGGCTAGTACCACCGCAGGACCGGAGCTGGACAATCATCTATCAAAGTGATATCTTTTTTATAGGTGATCGGAGCTTCCGGACACCGAAGGCAGGAGGCGTCCCGATGGACGCACACAGCACAACTTTCTCGCGACCCGGCACGATGACCGCAAGCCGCGCCACCCTGCGAACCCGCCCGCGCAATCAGCGCATCCTGATTCGCTCCTGGGAGTACATCCCGGCCGCGCGGGTCACCATCCTGGTCATCCATCTGCTGGTCGTGCTGTGGATAGCCTTCCTCGGCGCGGCGCTGTTGTGGGGGCACAACACCTGGGGCTGGACCCTCCTACTTGCCGCCGTGGCCGTGTTGGCGCTTTGCGTCTGGGTGTTTACCACCGCCGCGAAAGGCTGGCCGAGGCTTGAGCGCTAGCCGGCAGCGCCCAGGACCGCTCGGAGCCGCTGCATAGACAGCAGAACCCGCAGCCGAGTGTCATCGGCTGCGGGCTCTGCTCGGCGCGTTACCGGACTCCGCCGAGGTCGATGCGGATCTCGCGGCTGGCGGTGCGGTGACAGGTCGCAGCCTGCTGTGTACCCGTCAAGGCGGGCAATGGCCGTTGTGGCCGCGTTAGCAACGGTGCCGGAGGAAGGGGCGGCGGCGGTGCAGCCCTGCTTGCGGGTCAGCCGTGGCTGGAATCAGGGCTCCCGGCCACGAAGGCCGCAATGCGGTCGAGCATGTCCTCCAGGCCTGTCCCGAACTCTCGTTCCCAGCGGTCCTCGGCGAGCCCGGCCGCCAGGCGGTACACCGTCGGAAAGCGCCGGCGGTCGATCTCGTCCGCCGGGTCGATCAGCTCATGCGGGCTGTCAGCGTCCTCGACTGCTTCCCGCTGCTCAGGCGAGCGGGCTGGGCTCAGTCCGCCGGGGACCGGGTTGGCGGCGGCCTGCCCAGCCGTCCCGCTGTCCCCGTCCGGGCTGGTGTCGGCGCTGGTGAAGGACCCGTCGCCGGGTTTGGGGTCCCGCAGCGCCATGGCGCTGGTTTCCAGCAGCAGGTAGCCCAGCAGGAAACTGTTGAACGTGCGGTAGGTGAACAGCACCTGGTCGTCGGTGAACCCCTCGTCGGCCAGGCCGCTCAGCATCGACTCGACCCAGCGCAGCGACCGGAGCGGCGGATTAACCCAGGGAGCCTCCGGTGGGCGGGTGGCAACCAGCGGGAAAGCGTGCGGGTGCGCCCGGGCGTAGCGGCGTACCCCATGCGCCATCCCGGTCAGGTACGGGCGCCAGCCGTCTGCCGGGCGCAGCTGGACCTCTGGATCGTCTCCGAGCTCGTTCACGATGCGGTCCACGACCGCGTCAAGCAGTTCGTCGCGGTCCTCCACGTACCGGTACAGCGACATCGAGCGGACTCCCAGCCGGGATCGCCACCGCGCGCATGGTCGCGGCCCCGATGCCCTGCTCGTCCACCAGTTCCAGCGTGGTCGTGACGATCCGGTCCAGCGACAGGCCCCGGCCGGCTCCGGCGGCCGGGCCTGGTCTGCGCTTTTGTCACCAAGACCTCACCTCAAGACGACAGCTGTGCTCAGCGGCCAGCGCGATCGGGCCACCTGCCGGCTGCTCGCCTGCTGATCATCTTAAGGTCTGCCGCTTATAAACCGCCCCGTCCCTGCAGCGCGCCTGATGGCCCGCACGCAGGCGAGCACGGCGTCCACGCGCATAGTCGGCTCAACGAGAATTCCTACGCAGCAGATGCATGCCACGTTTTGCGCAGAATGCAGCAGCGGCGGGTAAGGGCCGGCATCGTGCTGGCCACAGCCTGGTGGTGCTGCGCGGCGTCCGGACCCTGCGCACGCCTGCCTACCCGCGTCTGCCACGTGTCGCGCCTACCGCCTGCCTTTCTCCTTCTTCCGCAGCTTCCGGTCGTCACGCAGTTCTGAAAAGGGCTCCTTCTCGATTGGATGGCCGCCCGCGACGGCGCGGCCGCGTTCGAGTTCGGCGTTGAATTCGGCGCCGAACAGGATGGCTACGTTGGAGATCCACATCCAGATCAGGAAGACGATGACGCCGGCCAGGCTGCCGTAGATCTTGTTGTAGTGGCTGAAGTTGGCGACGTAGAGGGCGAACAATGCGGAGGCGATGAGCCACAGGATGACGGCGATGAAGCCACCCGGGCTGACCCACTGGAAGCCGTGCTTGGCGTTCGGGCTCGCCCAGAACAAGATGGCCAGGATCAGCCCGATGATGACCAGCAGGACCGGCCACTTGGCGATGTCCCACACCGTGACGGCTACCGAGCCGACGCCCAGCGCGTTCCCGGCCTTCTGCGCTAGTCCCCCGGTCACCAGCACTATGACGGCCGCCGCCACCAGCAAGACCATCGTGACGATGGTGACACCCAGCCGGATCGGTGCCGTCTTCCAGATCGGGCGGCCCTCGGGAACGTCATAGATGGCGTTGGAAGCACGCATGAAGGCCGCGACGTAGTTCGATGCCGACCACAGGGCGAGCGCGAGCGCCACGATACCGACGATCCCGGAGGCGGTGTGGTTCGCCTGCAGGCGGGTGACGTTGTCGCTGATGATGCTGCGAACGGAGGCAGGCGCTACCTTGCCGATGTTGGTGATGAGCGACTGGGTGACGGAGTGGCCGACCAGGCCGAGCAGGGAGACCAGGACGAGCAGGCCCGGGAAGATCGACTGGATGCCGAAATAGGTCAGCGCCGCCGCCCGGTCTTGCAGGTCGTCGTCCTTGTACTCCCGCAGCGTTCGCTTGGCCGCGTCACGCCAGGAGCCGCCGCTCAGGTCCGTCGGGTCATTTGGTGCATCCTCGCGGGCATCGCTGCCCGTACTTCGTGATCTGGCCATCGGCGATGACCCTCCTAACTAGTCGTCGCGCGGCTGGTTCCAGGTGCGCCGCGGCATGGCCGGGATTTCGGGTACGCGGCTGGCCGGACACCCAGGGCGGGTGACCGGCCAGCCTTGGCCAGCGGCGCGGAGCGGTGTTACTGGTGGCTGCCGGTCACGGTGCCGCGAGCGGCCTGGGCCTGGTCCTGGACGTCGTGCGCCGAGCTGGCGGTCTCGTCCTTGACGGTCGCCGCGGCGTCGGTCGCTGCGGCCTTGACCGACTCGGCTGCCTGCTGTGCGGAGTCCTGGAGGTTGGCCGCGGCATCTTTGGCGGCGCTGGTCACGGCCGGCGCGGCGGCCTCTTTGACCTTCGTCGCCGCACGCTCCTCGGCGGAGCTGGCCGGCAGAAGCGAGCCCACGAGCCAGCCGACCCCGACTGCGATCAGGCCGACCGCCAGCGGGTTACCCGCCGCCTGGCGGCGCAGCTGGCCCGGGGCCGCGGACACCTTGTCCTGGGCGGCTGACATTTTCTCCCGGACCGCCGACCCCTGCTGCCCCGCGGCGGAGCGGGTGCTGGAGACGGACTCTGACGCGGTGCCCATGACCTTGTCCTTTACTCCCACGACCGCGGAACGGGCGCTGGCTGCCTTGCGCTTTGCCGCCTGCGCCGGGTTGACCGTGTCGGCCAGGGTGTTGACGTCCTCGCTCAGGTTGGTGCGGGTTTCCTCGATCTGCTCGCGGATCTGGTCTGGACTGCTGGTCATGACGTGCCCTCGTTTCCTCGTACTGCGTTAGGGATCTGCTTGACTGTCTCCGCGGTCTGCGGGACACCCGGGACGGCGCTGATCTCGCGGCGCCCGATCAGCCCGAGGACCGCGGCGATGATCAGCCAGATGGCCGCGACGATCAGCGCTGCCCAGCCACGGCCAGTGGCGTCGCCGATGCCCCACCACGCGGCGACCGACGCGAACAGCAGGACCATGTGGCCGCTGATCCCAGCCCCCGCCAGCAGCCCGGCGCCCTTTCCGGCCCGGCTGGCTGACTCGCGGACCTCGGCCTTGGCCAGCTCCACCTCCTGGCGCAGGAGCGTGCTGAGATCCTCCGCAACCTCTGAGAACAGCTCGCCGACAGACGCCCGCGAGTCAGACGGCGGCGCGATCGGCTCGATCGGGCGGGTCACAGCGTGTTCCGGTAGGCGGCCCGGTCGTCAGTGACCACCTGGGACGCCCTCGCCGTACGACGGATAGCCAGCCACGTCAGCCGGCCGGGTCGGCTGCGTGCCAAGCCCCGGCGCGGTCGCAGGTTCTGCCGTTTCCGTGGAATCGTCGGCGGCTCGCGTCTTTCAGCCCCCGGGTAAGGCGCCCGGCCACCAGGCCCGCTCCTGCCGCAAGCAGCAGGAACACTGCCGGCCTGCGACGTGCGAAGGACTGCACCTCATTCACCACCTGCCCGGGTTCGCGCTTCTCCAGCCAGTGCCCGGCATCACGGACCCGTGATGCTGCCTGCTGGGCCACGTCGGCCGCCACGCCCTGGTTGGAGTTCTCGGCCATGGAGCCGAGTTCGTCGCTGAGCGAAAGCAGCTTCTTCGCTATCCGCTGCTGCCCCTCGGCGGCTTGCTCGTGCAGCTGGCCTTGAGCCTGCTCGACCAGGTTCCTGCCCTGGCGCCCGGCCTCGGCCGCGACACCCGAGGCCTGCTCCCGGGCGACATCGCCCACATGCTTTCCTGCCTGGACACCGCTGTTAGCCAGGTCAGATGCCTGATCCTTGACCAGCTGAGTCGTGTCCTGCTCCTGCTCCGTCTCCGGCCATCCGCCGATTGGCGGCGGTGTGGTTCCGGTCGGGTAGTTCTCGGTCATCCGGGCCATCTCCTCGGGTTGAGTGAATTTCGGGCTACCGCCACGAACTGGGCCGCGGCGGCGGGCGGACAGTGCTGCTCACTGCAGGGCACAAGGACCTAGCGCTGCTTGTCGTGCGCACCAGGCGGGCGGCCTTGCCGCGCCTGAGGATGCACGGGCCACCCGCTCCGGGCCGGTGGCCCGTGCTTGCCCCCCTTGTGCCGGCAGGCTTCCACTACCCTCACGCCCGGCGGCTTACACAATAAACTTACGACAGAAACTTATGCTGGAAGCTTACGGTGTCCACTCAGGGGTTTGCGGGGTCCGCTCAGGGATGCGGCGCCGCCCGGGAAGTTCAGGGAAGACTGTCCGGGGGAAGCGGCAGCCCTTGCCCGCACCGATGGCGCCGCGACACGGCTGGCCTCGGTGATCGCCGAGGCGTCGCTCCTCTACCAACGGGGCGGCCAGGAAGACCGCCGCGCCCAACGGCGCGACGCTGCCTGGCACAAGGCACTGCGACGGGATGGCTTTGCCGCGGCGCAGCACAACGGTCTCTGGACGTTCACGACGCCTGCGCCGCGTTCGTCGGCCTGGTATATCGCGGCAGCAGCACTCGGTGGCCCGGCAGGATGCCATCATGGGGAAACGTAAGCCCCGACGGCCATGTGGACAGGGAGCGGCTCGTCGCGATGGCGATCCCCGATGACCAGGCTGACCCGTTCAACCTCGACGCGCTGGCGGTCAGCGACAGGTTCCGCCTGTTCGGCTTCACCCGGCGGGAGGACTATCTCGCCTATCTCTGGGTTCTGCGCGCCCTGGACCGGCTCCGCGCCGCCCACGTGGCGCAGGCCCACACCGACGACGTCGCGGAGGTGCTGGCCGAACTGGCCGCCCACCACGACAGCGTGCCCCGCAACCTGACCAGCCTGCGGGACCGGCTGGACAACCTCACCGACGACGGGCTGCTGCACCGGCTGGAGGACGCCTCACGGGCGGGCAGCCTGGCCCGCTACCGGAACCGGCAGTCGGTCTACCAGTTCAGCGAGCTGGGCCACCGCGCGTACACGGCGGTCGAGGGCGTGCTCGCCGCCCGGGTGCAGGACGCGAACCTGTCCCGGCTGGTGTTCTCGGACATCCTGCGCGACCTGAACGGGCTGGCCGAGGCGAACCGGGCCGGGGACGGCGACGAGGTCGTGCGGCGGCTGGGCAGCCTGGACCGGGTGATGGAGGACATGGCCCGCCGGTCGGCCCGGTTCCACCTGACGCTGGGCGACATCACGCGGTCCACCGAGGCTTCGCCGGAGATGTTCCTGCGCTACAAGCACGCGCTCCTGGCGCACATGGGCGACTTCATGGCTGAGCTGGACCGCTACCTGCCCCGGCTGACCCTGGCCGTCATCCAGGTCGAGGCGACGGGGCTGGCCACGCTGCTGAACCGCGCGGCCGAGGCCGATGAGCGTCCCCTGATGCGGTACGAGGACGTGCTCGACGACTGGCGGCGCCGGTGGGCGGCGGTCCGGGCCTGGTTCACCGCCGACGGCGAGGGATCGCGGGCCGCTGAACTGGCCGCGGCCACCCGGGCGGGGGTGTCCAGCGTGATCGCGCTGCTCCGCCAGATCACCGAGGCCCAGCGCGGCGGGGTCAACCGGGCCACCCAGCTGCGTCACCTGGCCGCCTGGGCGTTCGATGCTGCCGACGAGGACGCCGCGCACGCGCTCGTGGGTGCGGCGTTCGGGCTGCGCCGGGCCCGGCACCTGGGCGGCGTGCACGAGGACAGCGACCTGATCTCACCCCGGCTGTCCTGGGAGGACGCGCCGGGGGTGGAGGTCGCGGTCACGCTGTTCCGCCGGGGCAAGGCGCCGACGCCGGGTGTGCCGCAGCGGCTGCAGGCCCGCGACGGGGTCCGGGCCGACCTGCGGCGCCGCCAGGCGGCGCGGCGCGCGGCCGAGCAGGAGGCTGCCCGGCAGCTGCTCGGCTCCGGGCTGGGGGAGCGGGTGCTTGACGAACGTCAGACGCGGGTGCTGCTGACGTTGCTGACCCGGGCGCTGGAGGCCAGGACGGTGGTGGCCGGGCGGATCACCGGGGGCGCGGGCGGCAACGACGTGATGGTGATGCGGCTGGTGCCGTCCCCGGACGGCTGCGCGGTGCGGACCGCGCACGGGGTGCTGCACCTGCCCGGGCTTCGGCTCGAGGTCGCCCCCGCCCGCCGCCGGGCGGTCCTGACGGGCGGCCACGATGGCTGAGCTGACCGCCGCCCGCGGCGTCGCGCCCAGCGACCTCGGCTCCTACCAGCACGCGGTCCGCCTCGTGCTCACCAACGACCTGATAACAGCATCACGACCCCGGGCCGGTGCCCTGGCCACGGTGCTGCGCTGGGCCGACCTGATGGCCCGGGACTTCGCCGCGCTGTTCGGCTACACGCTGATCGCCACCGCGCATCAGGTCCGGCTGGTCCGGCGGCTGGACACGGTGGACGACACCCAGCGGTCGGTGTTCGCGGCCCGCAGCGGGCGGCCGTTCGACCGGCGCCGCCTCGCCTACCTGTGCCTGGTCCTGGCCGTCTTCCAGCGGTCCCGGATCGAGATCAGCCTGGCCGACCTGGTCCGCGCGTTCGCCCCGACCGCCAACGCGATCGACGGCCTCGGCTTCGACGCGACCATCACCGAGCACAAACGCGCCGTCGTGGACGTGCTGGACTGGCTGGCCGATCACGGGGCGCTCCGGCTGTCCGACGGGTCGGCGGAGAACTGGGCCCGGGACACCGACCGGGGTGATGCCCTGTACGACATCGACCACGACATCTGCGCCGCGCTGTTCCGCCCGGCCCGGCCGATCCAGCACCTGCCCGGCGCGGCCGGCCTGCTCGAGGCGGACGACATCAGCGCGAAACGCTCGACCCAGCGGGAAGCGGCCGCGCGCCGGGCCCGGCGGCTGCTGCTGGAGCATCCGGTCGCCTACTACGCGACCCTCGACGGGGAGACGGCCGCCGCGCTGCGCAGCACCGACCTGGCCGACAACCTGGCCCGGCTCACCGGCCTCGTCGTGGAACGGCGGGCCGAGGGAGTGCTGCTGGCCGACCCCACCGGCTCGTTCACCGACCAGCGGTTCCCCGGCCGGGGCGGCGCGGTCAACCGTACCGCCGGCCTGCTGCTGGCCAAGGTCGCCGACCTGCTGGAGGACCCCGACGACGGCCCGGCGCTGACCCGGCTGCCGGTGCCGACGGCCGAGGACGACCAGCGGGCCCTGCTCGACCGGATCGACGCGGGCCGCCCGGCCGGGCCGGCCGGCGAGGACCAGGACCCGGTCCGCGCGCCGTCCCGGCCCGGCGAGCGAGCCGCCGACGCCGAGCCGCCGAGCGGGCCGCGCCGCTGCAGGCTCCGTTCGTCGAGCGGACCAGGCTGGCGGGCATGCTCGACGACCTGTACACCGACTTCGGTGCGGCCTCGTTCACCGCCCAGTGGCAGCATGACCCGGCGGGGCTGCTCGCCGCGGCGTTGCGGCTCCTGGATGACCTGCGGCTCATCCGGTGCCTGCCCGGCGGCGCGCTGATCCTGCCCGCCGCGGCCCGCTACCGCAACATCACCGCCGCGCTCCCCGAAGGGGCCCGCCGGGACGGCCAGGGCGCCTTCGACCTGTTCAGCACCATGGAAGGATCCGCGTGACTGCCACCCACGGCGCTGTCGCGCCGCCGCCCGAGTCGAGTCAGCACGGTTCAAGCCGACCAGGGCCGGGATCATCAACCTCTGGGATTACTTCGACGAGGAGTTCGCCTTCGGCGACGGCCGGCTGGCCCTGCGTGGCCACAACGGCTCCGGGAAGACCAAGGCGCTCGAAGTACTGTTCCCGTTCGTCCTGGACGGCGGGCTGGACGCGCGGCGGCTCGACCCGTTCAGCGGCGAGAACCGCACCATGAAGGCCAACCTGCTCTACCGGGGCCAGGACGCCGAGCACGGCTACGTGTGGATGGAGTTCGGCCGCCCGGCAGAGGCCCAACGCGCAGACCCCGCAGACGCCCCAGAGCCCGGCGACCAGCAGGAGACCAAGCAGCAGGAGACCGTCACCCTGGTCATCGGCCTGACCGCGCACAAGAACTGGGAGCGGGCCCGGCCCTCCTTCTTCATCACCGACCAGCGGATGGGCATCGACTTCGGCCTGCTGTCGGCGGACTCCCGCCCGCTGACCGCCAAGCAGCTCACCGCCATCCTCGGCCGCGACGCCTCGTTCGGTGACCGGCGCGGCGCCTACCAGGACGCCGTGGACGCCCGGCTGTTCGGCCTCGGCCGGGAACGCTACATCCAGCTGCTGGACCTGCTGATCGCGCTGCGCCGGCCGCTGCTGGCCAAGGACCTCGACCCGGTCAAGGTGTCCGGCACCCTGTCGGCCGGCCTCAGCCCGGTGGACGAAGACCTCGTCGAGCAGGCCGCGCGGGACTTCGAGAACCTGGCCGCCGTCCAGAAGCAGTACGACGACCTGGCCGCCGCCGACGCGGCGGTCCGCGCCTTCCTCACCCAGTACACCGCCTACCTCCGCGCCCACACCCGGCACCAGGCCGACCAGGTCGCGGCCCGGATGAACGCCGCCGCCGGTCACGTCGGAGCGATCATCACCGCGGTCCACGAAGCCGCCGCGGCCGGACGGCAGGAACAACGGGCCCGGGAAGCCGGGGAGTCGGCCCGGATCAGCGTGGACACTTTCGGCGCCCGACTCTCGGCGCTGAAAGACCGGGACGCCTACAAGGATCACGAGAAACTCGCGCTGCGCCGCAGCCAGTTGGAGGCGGACAAGGCCCGGCTGGGCCAGGACCAGCAGAAGCTAGCCAAGGCCCGGGCTAACGTCAACAGCCTGCAGCAGGAGGCCGACGCCGTGGCCAGCCACCGCGACGAGCTGGGCCGCGCCCTCGGCCGGCACCTGCAGGCGCTGGCCGAGTCGGCGGCCGGCGCGGGCCTGCTCCGCGACGGCGAGCCCGCGGACAGCGGCGCCGACCTGGCCATGACGGCCAAGGCCCGGGTCACCGCCCGGAACGACGACATCGCGGAGGTCCGCCATCGGCTCGCCTCGGTGCAGCGAGTCCGAGCAGGCCCGCAAGCTCGCCGAGACGGAACTCGGCAAGGCCCGGCAGGCCCTCGACGACTGCGACCAGGCCTGCCGGGACGCGGAGCAGGAGCTGGCCGCCGCCCGCGCGGAGGTGGCCGGGCAACTGCGCGGCTGGGCGGCCCGGTGGGCCGGCGACCAGTCCTCGGCGATCCTGGACGAGTCCGGCCTGGACGCGCTGACCGGCGCCCTGGGCCGGACCGGCGAGCCGGATGCGGCCACGCTGACCGAGACGTTCACCGCGCTCACCCAGCCGCGGACCGACGCGCTGATCAGCCGCCGGGAGCAGCTCACCAGCGCCGAAGCCAATCTCGCTGCCGAGCAGGAGGCGCGGATCGCGGAACGGCACAAGATCGCTGGCGAGCAGGATGACGCTCCGCCCGAGCTCGGACCTGCGGCCCGCCGACCGTGCGGGGCGTCCCGGTGCGCCACTCTGGCAGCTGGTCCGGTTCGCCGACGGGCTCGCGGACGAGGACGCCGCCGGGATCGAGGGTGCGCTCTACGGGGCGGGCATGCTGACCGCCTGGATCCATCCCGACCCGGCGCTGACCTCGGCGGCGGTCGCTATGGCCGAGGCGGACGGGTACCTGATGGCCTTGCCGCCCGCGGCGCGGCCCTCCGGGCGGACCCTGGCCGACGTACTCGTCCCCGAAGATCAGGACCTGGTCCCGCCGGCCGTGGTGGAGGGAGTACTGCGGTCGGTTTTCGTTGCGGACGAAATGAACGGTGGGGACGGGGCGGCCGGTGCGCGGAGCCGGCCGGGACCGGCGCGGGCGGTGCCGCCGTGGTGACACCCCGGGCGCAGTACAGCTACGGATTGCAGCTGGGCGCCCGGCCCAAGGCCGCGCCGGAGTACATCGGGGCGACCGCCCGGGCCAGCCGGCGCCGCGCCCGGCTCGCCGAACTCGACCGGCTGATCGCGGACCTGGGCCGTCAGCGGGAGGACCTGGCCGCCCAGCGGCAGCGGGCGGCGGACCTGCTGGCGGATCTGGGCCGCGCGCAGCAGGAGCTGCCCAAGACCGCGCCGGTGACCGAGGCGCTCGGGCAGGTCACCAGCGCGGAGGGGCAGCGGACCGGGGCGCGTGCCCGGCTCGCCGGGGCGCAGGAAACGCTGGACGGGGCCACCGCCGAACTGGACGCCCGGGCCCGGCGGCTCCGGCACGCCGCCGCGGACCGGGGCCTGCCCGCCGGCGCCGACGAGGTGGATGCGGTCGAGCGTGCGGTCGCCGACTTCGCGCGCGCGGCCGAAGACCTGGTCCGCACCCGCGGGGACCTGGCCGCGATCGAGCAAGATTTGCTCCAACGCCTGGACCGCGTCAGCCATCTCACCAGCGACAACGACGAAGCCGCTGAGCTCCTGGCGGAGAACCAGGCCGCGTACGTCGCCGGCGCGGAGAAGCTCAGCGTCGACGAGCGGGCCAGCGGCGCGGAGTACGAGCAGATCCGCGACGAGATCCTGGACACCGAACACCGCCTGTCGGCCGCCCGGGCCGACCTGAAGGCGGCCGGCCTGACGGCAGAACGAGGCGCACGACAAGGTCGTGGGCGCGGAGCGGGACCTGTCGCACGGCCGCAGTGCGCTGGCGGCGGCGATGGGCGAGCTGGTCACGCAGGCGGCCGCGTTCGAGCCCTACACGCAGGCGGATCTGCGGCCGCTGCTGGAGGTGACCGAGAGCGCCCCGTGGCCCGCGGCTGGGCAATGGCCTGACCCGCAGCGGGTTGGTGACGAGCTGGTGGACCGGCTCATGGCGGGGGATGAGGCGCCCGGGAATGGGACGCCCGGGAATGGGACCACTGTGGAGGGAGCCGATCCGGAGCAGGTCATCCGGGAGGTGCTGCCCGGCGCCGCGGCGACGCGTGCTGGACGCGTTCACGGCCGCGACCCGCGCCGGGCGCGCGGTCACCGAAGGGGTGCTGAAAGGCACCGTGGACCGGATGTGGACCGCGTACCGGGACTTCGAGACCTCGCTCAAGTCGGGCGAAGACGGGTACCAGGCCGACCTGGCCGGGGACGCGCCGTTCTACGTGGACGTGGTGACCAACGAGGGCCGGGTGCCCGCCGCGAGCTTCGCCCGCAAGATCGCGGAGGACGTGGAGAACCAGGGCATCCTGCTCGAGCAGCGCGAACGCACGGTGCTCGAGGATTCGCTGCTCACCGCGCTGGCCCAGCAGATCCACTCGCGGGTGCTGGCGGCCAAGGACCTGGTGGACCAGATGGACGCCGACACCCGGTCCAAGCCGATGTCGTCCGGCATGGCCGTCGGGATCCGCTGGGTCCGCTCCGACAAGCTCACCGACCAGCAGGCCCAGGTGTCCCGGCTGCTCGACCGGGACGCCGCCGGCCTGGGCGCGGACGGGCTGGCGGAGCTGCGCGGCCTGCTCCGCGCCATGATCCACGACCACCGGGCCGCCAACCCCCGGGACACCTACCGGGAGGTGCTCGGCTCGGTGCTGGACTACCGGTCCTGGCACACGTTCGAGCTGCGGCTGCTGCAGCCGGGCCGCCCGGCTGAGCGGCTGACCCGCAAGAAGCACTCGGAGATGTCCGGCGGGGAGAAGTCCGCCGCGATTCACCTGCCGCTGTTCGCCGCAGCCAACGCGCTCTACTCGTCGTCCAAGCCTGACTGCCCGCGGCTTATCGCGCTGGATGAGGCGTTCGCCGGGATCGACGACACGTTCAAGCCGGAGCTGCTCGGGCTGACCGTCAAGTTCGACCTGGACCTGTTCATGACCGGGCATGATCTGTGGGTCACGTACCCGACGGTGCCGGTTATCGCGCACTACGACATGCAGCATGACAAGGCCGCGCACACGCTGTCCACGCTGCTCGCGTTGTGGGACGGGGAGCAGTTGCTGGACGCGAGCGCGGGCTTCGCGGGGAATGAGGAACTGGCCGCGGAGCTGCTGGGGTTCCGGCCGAGCCGGTACGTGCCCGCGGGGGTGGGGGATGTGCTGCAGCTTGGGTCCGGGGGCTCCGGCGGCGGGGATGACGGGGGCGAGGACGAGAGCGATGAGGACGGCGGGTGAGTGATCGGGCGGCCGGCGTTGGCGGGCGCCGGCGCCGGTGATGGGCGGGGCGCTGGACGCGCGTGGGGCGCTACCGGGGGCCGGAGTACCGGCGGCTGCTGGCGGCCGCGCGCAGGTCGCTGGAGCGGACCGGCGGGAGCCTGACCGGGCGGATCAGCGTTGCCGACCCGGATGATGCGGAGCGCAAGGCCATCATCGGCATCACCGGCGTGCACCAGTCCGCCGGGACCAAGCGGCTGACCGTGTCGCTGGAGGCCCTTGATGCGGCGGTCTCCCGTGGGACCGGCTATGGGCTGGTGCCACTTCTGACCGAGCTGGGTGGGCCGCTGCGGAATCGGCCCGTGGCTGCGGCCTCGCTCGCCGCGTCACGGGCCGAGTTGGTCGCCCTGGCCGAGGCGAGCCCGCTCTATCTGGCCTGTGACTGGTACCGGCAGTGGCTGGGTGAGCTGCGCCAGGACGGCACGCTGACCCGGCTGGCGACCCAGGGCGACGCCGGGATCCTTGCGCAGGGGTCCAGCGTGCTGGAGTTCCTGGACGGACGTCCGGCGGGCGCCGGGCCGATCGCCCTGCCTGCGCTGGCCGCGCAGATCACCGGGGACACGAAGGCGCTCAATCACGGGACGGGACTCGAGCACGCTCGTCCTGCGGGCGCTCGCTCTGCGGGCTGGCGTACCGCGGCCCGGGTCCGCGGCGGAGCGGCGGGACCTATGGGACCGGGCCGGTGTCCTGGTCGATGACCTGGCCAGCCGGGTCCTGGTGCTGAATCTGCCTGCGGAGGGGGAAGGGCTGGGCGAGTGGCTGACCGGCGCGGCGCGGTACGGCACGCCATTCCAGGTGACCCTGCACCAATTGGCCGCCCATCCGATCCGGGTTTCCTGCCCGCGGATCTTCGTGTGCGAGAACCCGGCGGTGCTCCGGCGGGCCTGCGCGGAACTGGGCGCGGCCTGCCCGCCGCTGGTCTGCACCGAGGGACGGCCGTCCACGGCCTTTCACCGGCTGGTGGGTCTGGCGGTCGGAGCCGGAGCTGAGCTCTGGTACCACGGCGACTTCGACTGGCCCGGTGTGGCCATCGCGGCGGACGTGATCGCGCGTTATGGCGGGCGGGCCTGGCGGATGGGCGCCTGTGATTACCTCTCGGCGGTCTGCTCAGGGGTCCGCCTGGGTGGGGATCCGGTGGACACGCCCTGGGATCCCGGGTTGCGTGAGGCGATGCGCGCCGAGGGCCAGGCTGTTTATGAGGAGACCGTGGGTGACCAACTCCTCGTGGATCTCAAGCTCAGTAGGTAGGCCCAGCAACACGGTGACATTGCGAACCGGGTGCGCGCACCCCAGGCGCACCTGATCCAGGCAAATGTCCGCACGGTATGTCCAGGTGGGTTATGCCTTGATTTCCGTCAGGGTGCTTAGGTGAGTCCATGACTGTGCGCCGCCGGAAGTCGGCCAGCCGCGATCGGCCGCGTCGCGGCGCAGCGTCTGGCGACGCTAGCGATAGTGCGGCCGAGGGTGCCGCCGACGACACCGGCCTCACGAGATTTGCCGCGGCGACCCGGGGTGGGGTGACAAGGGCCCAGCGGTGGCTGGCCAGGTACGAGGGCATCCCCGTTGTCGATGTCGTCGTCGGCACCTTCCGGAGGGACCGGCGGGCGGCCGGATCGGTGATGAGCAGTGCGCTCGCGTTCCGGCTGTTCCTTTTCTTCCTGCCCTTGCTGCTCCTCACGATCGGAGTGATCGGCTTCACCTCCGACGTCGCCGATGCGCGTTCCGCGAACCGGGCGGCCGGGATCTCCGGCGGCCTGGCCAAGCAAGTCAGCATGGCATTTCACCAGCCCGGGCTCACCCGGTGGTTCGCGGTGCTGCTCGGCCTGTGGGGCGTCCTGGTTGCCGGGCGGTCTCTGAGCCGGGTGCTGTATGCGGCAAGCGCGGCCGCCTGGGGGCTGCCGCCAGGCAGCCACGCCCGGCTCCGCGCGGTGGGCGCTATTGCGGGCCTGGTCTGCACCATAGGCGTGATCGCCATTCTCATCGGCAGGATCAAGGAGTCCTTCGGCATTGGTCCCGCGAGCGTCTCTTTTCTCCCCGCGCTCCTGATCTACGCGATCGCATGGCTGGGCATCTCGATGCTCCTCCCTCGGGCTACCGAGGATCCCGGTGCGCTGCTGCCGGGCTGCCTGCTCGTCGCGCTCACCATCACCGTGATGCACGCCGTGAGCGAGCTTTACCTCCCCGATCGCCTCGATCACGCCAGCCAGCTCTACGGAGCCTTCGGCACGACAGTGGTGACACTCGGCTGGTTTTTCATCCTCGGCCGGGCCATCATCATCGCGATGGAGCTGAACGCTGCCATCTACGACCGCTACGGGAGCATCTCGCAGGCCGCATTCTCCTTGCCCGTGCTCCGGAGCCTGGCTCGCCGCTCGCCCTGGGTCCGCCGGTTCTTCGACCTTACGGACGCATCTGACTTAAGCCCGTACCCGGAACCAAAGCCGAAGGGCAGTGTGGCTGTCCGCGGGTCATAGTCAGGGTCTGGCCTGCCAACTCAGGAGTGCTCGGATGTGGCGCTGCCGGTTCAATCCGCAGCCGGTTTGAGCTCATCCTGGTCCTTGAGCTCGACGCGGCGTCCTGCCTTATCGCGGTAGTTCACGAGGCCCTTCCACCGGCCATCTTCTCTCCGCCGCCATTCCAGCAGAAACCCGTCGACCCACGATCCGGCCACACTCACCGCACCAGGCTGCCACTTCGCCGTGCTTACAGCGCTCTTCGCCTGGTTTGCTCACCACACCGCTATCGTCCAACTACTCTGGGCGCCCGGCAAGCTTCTGCGCCTGGATGCCCGGTCGGCACAGCCCTCAGGCCGGCTGATTGCAGATGCGGTAGCCGACGCCGGGCCTGGTCGCGATCACCGGCGGGTCGCCGAGCTTGCGGCGCAGCCGGCCGATCGTCACCGTCACGGTGTTGGTGAACGGATCGGCCTGCTCGTCCCAGACCTGCTCGAGCAGATCCTCGGCGCGCAGGAACGCAGGCGAGGCGACCAGCAGCGCCTCCAGCACGCCGAACTCCTTGACCGACAGGTCGAGCTGCCGTCCATCCCGCATCACGGTCCGCCGCATCGGATCGAGCTCGATCCCGGCGGCGCGCAGCGTGCGGGCCCGGGCGGATGGCTGCCGGCGGGCCAGCGCCCGCACCCGGAGGACGAGCTCCGGGAAGTGGAACGGCTTGCCCAGGTAGTCGTCGGCGCCCAGGGCCAGGCCGGTCACCCGGTCGCCGGGCGCCCCGGCCGCGGTGAGCATGAGGACCATCGCCCGGTCGTTGCGGTCGGTGATCATCTGGCACAGGGCGTCGCCGTGGATGCCGGGCAGGTCGCGGTCGAGCACGACGACGTCGTAGCAGTTGAGGTCGAGCTTCGCGGCTGCCGCTAGCCCGTCGTGCGCGGCGTCCACGGCCATGCCCTGATCCCGCAGGCCCTCCACCAGGACGTCGGCCAGCGACCGCGAATCCTCGACGACCAGCACTCTCATGCCGGCGCTCCCGCCGGGACGGCTGCCGACGTCGTCGCCACGGCCGCGGGCAGCTCGACGCAGACGCGGAGCCCGCCGCCGGGCCTGGCCCGCAGGTCCAGCGTGCCGCCATGGGCCTCCGCAATCGCCGCGACTATTGACAGGCCGAGGCCTGAGCCTTTGTCCGTGCCGATCCGGTCCGCCTCCAGCCGCCGGAACGGCTGGGACAGCTCGGCTACCTGCTGCTGGTCAAGGATCTGGCCTCCGTTCTCGACGACCAGCTGGGCGCCTGCGCCGCGAGACCTGGTCGTGATGGCGATCCAGCCGCCCGGGGCATTGTGGCAGACCGCGTTGTCGATCACGTTCTCCACCATGCGGCTCAGCAGAGCCTGGCTCCCGGCCACCCAGGAGCCGCCCTGGCTGCTGGTGTCCTGCACGGTGAGATCCATGGCCCCGATGGCGGCGGCCTGATCGGCTAGCGCGGAGCCCACGATGTAGTCGAGCGGCAGGACGGCAGGTCAGATACTGCTGACCGTGCCCTGGCTGACCGACGTGCGGGTCATCGCCGGCACGGCGGCCATGCTGGGCGTGGCCGCGGTCTTCGCCGTCGCCCTGGGTGCCATCCTGCGGCGCAGCGCCGCTGCGATCACGATCGCGGTCCTCACGGTCGTCATGCCGTTCCTGCTGACCGCGCTCAATGTCGTGCCCGCCGGGGTCGGCGACTGGCTGCTGCGGCTGACCCCGGCCGCGGGCCTGGCGATCGAGCAGAGCATCCCGCGGTACTCGCAGGTCACCACCGTCGTCGAGCCCGTGCGCGGCTACTATCCGCTGTCGCCCTACGCAGGGTTTGCGGTGCTGTGCCTGTGGGCGGCGGCGGCCCTGGTCCTCGCGCTGGTCATGCTGCGGCGGCGCGACGCATGAGCACCGCCGCGGCGACGCAGCCAGCGCCGGCGATGACCACGGCGGCAGCGCGCGGGGCGAGCCTGCGCCACGCGCTGCACGCCGAGTGGACCAAGCTGCGCACGGTCTCCGGACCCGCCTGGCTGCTCCTCGGGGTCGCGGCGGCGACCATTGCGGTCAGCGCCGCGGCCGTCGGGGCCACGCACTGCCCGCAGAACCTGACCTGCCCGGTCAACACGACCAAGCTCAGCCTGACCGGGATTCAGTTTGGCCAGGCTGTGGTCGCGATCCTGGCCGTGCTGATGGTCAGCAACGAGTACAGCTCGGGCATGATGCGCGTCACGCTCGCGGCGATGCCTCGGCGGCAGGCGGTGCTGGCGGCCAAGGCGATCCTGCTGGCCGCGCTGGTGCTGGCGGCCGGCGCGGTGGCGGTGCTCGGCTCGGTGCTGGCCGGGCACCTGATCCTGCCCGGCCACGGCTTTACCGCCGCGCGCGGCTTCCCCCCGGTCTGGCTGAGCTACGGGCCGACGCTGCGCGCCGCCAGCGGGTCGGTCCTGTACCTGGGACTGATCGCGCTGATGAGCCTCGGCGGCGCGGTGATCGTGCGGGATTCGGCCGTGTCCATCGGCGTCGTCCTCGCGCTGCTGTACCTGTTCCCGATCATCTTGTCGTTCATCGGGAACGAGCACTGGCAGCACCGGCTCGAGCGGTGGACACCCACGGTCGCGGGGCTGACCATCCAGGACACCACCGGCCTGCGCAGCCTGGCGATCACGCCGTGGGCCGGTCTGGGCGTGCTGGCGATCTGGGCCGCAGCCGCGATGCTGGCCGGCGGCCTGGTGTTCCGCTTCCGCGACGCCTAGTCGGGCAGACCGGAGGCGCCCCAGCACAACTGGGCCGCCCCCTCGCCGGTCTCAGGCTCAGTAGGTAGGCCCGGCAACACGGGCGACTTTGGCGGCCCCGAGGGAGGCGGCCAGTGTCCGAGCCCGGATGTAATTTCGTTCGCGGGTCCGCCGAACCGGGGAGAGAGGCAAGAGGTAGTGGCGCGCTGGGTGAAGGGCGAACAGACGGTCGTCCACCTGATCGACCGTGGTCAACTGGATAGCTTTGAGGCCAGCGATCTCAGCACGCTGGCTGACGCCCAGATTCACCGGGCGACGCTCCGGTTAAACGCCACTGCAATCTCCGCCCTGGGAAAGGGTGATGTCAACGGTTGCTACGCTGCCGCGTACGACGCTTACCGAATGGCCGCCGAGGCTCTTTTAGCCCGCCAGGGCCTTCGTGCGACTGGTGGCGACGGCTCTCACATGTCCGTCGAGGATGCCGTGTCTGCCCAGTTCGCCGCCCAGATTCCTGCCTTCGCCAAGCCGATCTTCGAGCGGCTCCGACGCACGCGCCATACGGCACAGTATTTCGACCCTTCGGCGGCGCCCATCACCCGACCAGACGCTGAATGGGCGATCCAGAAGGCAATGGAGGGGCTGGCTGGTGCGAAGGTAGTCCTCTCAGCCACACCTCCCGAGCGGTTCACCTAGCCGTCCGGAGCGCCAGCTTGAGCATCGGGCGACTGGTCACGCTCTCATGGAATGAGCCCGATCCGGAGTCCAGCCAGCCCGCTTCACGGATCGTGGCCTGGACCTGCCTGCCCAGGTGTTTCTCGGCGGAGGCGACCGCTTCGTAGAGCTCGTCACGGTCGGGTGTTCCAAGCAGGAGGACGTCGATGTCCCCCACTGGCCGCCGCCCGGGCTGCCCGGCGTGCCGGGCCGCCCATGAGCCGTAGATGTAGGCCTCATCGATACCGCTGACGGGCCGAAGAGCTTCGGTGAGGATGGCCGGGACACCGAATGCTCTGGTCAAGACGTCGGCGAGCCCCGCGTAGTAGGGGCTGCTGGTGTCGGCCCGTACGAGGCGAGTGTTACCAATTTTCCTGGTTGCGACGAGCCCGGCCTGTTCCGCGCGCTGCACCTCGCGGTACACCGACGGATGTGGCGCACCCGTCAGTTGCGAGATCTCGGTAAGACTCAGCTCACGATCTGCGTCGCCGAGCAGCAGCGCCAGGATCTCCCCCTGCTGCTGAGAGCGCAGGATGGGCAGAAGTGATGGCGCCGGGCGTCTATCCACAATTTGAAGAGTACTCTTCAGTTTGTGATAAGGCCGGATCCGGCGGCCTTATTGGCCGACGTACTTCCAGGTGGCCGTGTGCCACGACCAGCGCCAGTTGCTGAACATCGTCGCGGGCCGGAGCTGCAGCCGGTTGTAGTACCGGACCCGTTCACGTGTCACCGGTGAGGAAAATACGAGCAGGACGCAGGTGTCCTTGACCGCGGGCACGTGGTTGTTGCACACGTGCCTGGCATGGCCGAACCAGCCCAGGCCGACGGCCCGGGTCGAGGTGTAGCGGCGCCACCTGATGTCGTTGATCCGGGTGTGCCGGTAGAGCTGGAAGGACCGTGGCCGGTGACTCGCGCAGGCGCGGAACTTCCCGCAATTCTGGATCACCTTGGGTGTTGAGGCCGGCAGGTGCGGCTGCGGCTGCGGCTGTCGTCGTGGTCAGGCCTCCAGCCAGCGCCAGGGCGGCTACTGCCGCTGCGGCCGGATTACGAAGATTCATTTCATCCCCCCTGATGAATGATCTTCCAGCCCAAGTTACCCATAGAACTGACTCATGTACATAAGGTGACTGTGACGAGACACGGCCCGCGAGTGCTGCCTGCCAGCGGCGCGAGGGTACCGGGGTGGTCAGGGAGATGACTCTGGTGCTCGCACGCCGCGGGCTTCGCGGGCCGTGGTGACGTCCCCGACCGGTTCGGCGGCCAGTCGCCGGTAGGGCTTGGCCATCGGCCAGCTGTGGTCGTCAAGCACGGACGCGGCGTCGAACTGGCCGCTGCTCTGGATCAGCCTGGCGACCAGCCCGGTCCACCCCGTCTGATGCGAGGCACCGAGGCCCGCTCCGTTATCGCCGTGGAAGTACTCGTAGAACAAGATGAGGTCACGCCAGTGCGGGTCCTCCTGGAACATCTTGGTCCCGCCGTAGACGGGCCGCCGGCCCTCGTCGTCGCGCAGGAACGTGGCGGCGAGACGCCGCGACAGCTCTTGGGAAACCTCGAACAGGGTCATCATCGTGCCCGAACCCGTCGGGCACTCGACCTTGAGGTCATCGCCGTAGTAGCGGTAGTGCTGCAGCAGGGCCCGGATCAGGAGCAGGTTGATCGGGAACCAGACCGGCCCGCGCCAGTTGGAGTTGCCACCGAACATCCCGCTGGTCAACTCGGCCGGCTCGTACTGCACCGAATGGTCGGCCCCGCCGGCGTTGAAGCTGTAGGGATGCTCGAGGTGCCACCGGGAGATCGAGCGGATCCCGTGCGGGCCCAGGAAACGCTCCTCGTCCAGCATCCGCGCCAGAATGCGGCGCAGCTTGTCCTCGTTCACCAGGGACAGCAGCCGCCGGCCGTGCGCGCCGGGCACCAGCGGGTCAGCGATGTTGGCCAGCAGGTCCTGGTTGCGCTCCAGGAAGGCCCCCACCTTCCCGGCGATCTGCGGGAAGCGCTGCAGCATGTCCTCCTCGATCACCGTCGTGGCGCACAGCGGCAGCAGGCCCACCAGGGACCGGACCTTGATCCGGGCGCCCGTGCCGTCGGGAAGGCGCAGCACGTCGTAGAAGAAGCCGTCCTCCTCGTCCCACATCTCGTCGGGGTGCTCACCGATCGGATCCACCGCGGCGGCGATCCAGAAGAAGTGCTCGACGAACTTGAGCGTGAACTGCTCGTAGCTCGGGTCGTGCTCGAGCAGGGCCAGGGACATTTCGAGCATGTTCTGGCTGAACAGCGCCATCCAGGCGGTGCCGTCCGCCTGCTCCAGCCGTCCGCCGCCGGGGAGGGCGGCGCTGCGGTCGAAGACGCCGATGTTGTCCAGGCCGAGGAAGCCGCCTTCGAACGCGTTGCGGCCCGAGGGATCCTTGCGGTTCACCCACCAGGTGAAGTTCAGCAGCAGCCGCGCGAAGCCCTCCTGCAGGAAGGCCAGGTTGACCTCGCCGAGGCCCGACTCCAGATTCTGCAGGAAGAGGGTCGCGAAGGCGTGCACCGGCGGGTTCACGTCGCCGAAGTTCCACTCGTAGGCCGGCATCTGGCCGTTGGGGTGGAGGTAGTCCTGGGACAGCATCAGGTCGATCTGGCTCTTCGCGAAGTCAGGGTCGACCATGGCCAGCGGAATGCAATGGAAGGCCAGGTCCCAGGCGGCGTACCAGGGGTACTCCCACTTGTCGGGCATCGACACGACGTCATGGTTGAGCATGTGGTACCAGGACTCGTTGCGGCTTCCCCGCCAGGCGGGCGACCGCAACGGGTGCAGATGGCGCTCGCGCAGCCAGCGGTCCACGTCGAAGTAGTAGCACTGCTTCGACCAGAGCATCCCGGCCAGGGCCTGGCGCATGACCGCCTTCGCGTCGTCGGGCACCGAAGGCGGGGTGATGGCCTCATAGAAGTCGTCGGCCTCGGCCCGCCGCCGCGCGATCAGCTCGCCGGCGCCGTCGAACGGCGCGGTAAGCGTCTCCGGGCCCTCACGGGTGAGCCGGACCAGCACCGCGGCCTGCCCGCCGGCCGGCACGGAGAGCCGGACCGCCGCCGCGACCTTGGTTCCCTCCTCGCCGGGGTTGACGGTGTCCGCGCCGTGCAGCAGGTGGTCGCCGATGCCGTCCTTGGGGAAGCGGGTGGCCGGCTCGGTGCCGAAGGTGCGCGCCGTGTTCGTCTCGTTCTCACAGAACAGCAGGTCGGCCTGGGGTTCAGCGTGCAGGTAGAACACGCCGAGTTCGTCGTGCTCGGCCCGGGCGACCGGGTACGCGGATGCTGCCCTCGCGATACGGGGCTTGGGTCCGCCGGCTTCCCAGGACCAGGTGTTACGGAACCACAGGGTGGGCAGCACGTGCAGCGCGGCGTCCTGGTCCGAGCGATTGTGCACGGTGATGCGGCACAGAATGTCTTCCGGCCCGTTCTTGGCGTGCTCCACCTCGACATCGAAATAACGGCCGTCCTCGAAGACACCCGTATCGAGGAGCTCGTATTCCATTTCCTGCCGTGACCGGGCCCGGTTCACCGCCACCAGGTCGTCGTAGGGGAATTCGGCCTGCGGGTACTTGTAGAGGTAGCGCTCGTAGCTGTGCGTCGGCAGGTTGTCGACGTAGAAGTAGTACTCCTTGACGTCCTCACCATGGTTGCCCTCGGCATTGGTCAGGCCGAACAGGCGTTCTTTCAGGATCGGGTCCCGCTCGTTCCACAGCGCGAGAGCCAGGCACAGCCGCTGCTTGTCGTCGCTGATCCCGGCGATGCCATCCTCACCCCACCGGTACGCGCGGGACCGGGCCTGATCGTGGCTGAAGTAGGACCAGGCGTCTCCGTTGTCGCTGTAGTCCTCCCGGACCGTGCCCCACTGCCGCTCACTGAGGTAGGGCCCCCAGGCTCGCCACGGAACGCCCGTCCGGGCTTCCTGCAGTCGCTGTTCCTCGGCCGTCAGCGAGGCTGGGTCGGCGACGTGCTGCCCGTCGGGCGGATCCTCAGGCACCGTGTCCGTGTCCTTTCTGGGCTCTGGTCTGCGTCAAGTCTGGTCTCAGGTCTCCGTCAAAAAGTCTTAGGTCCGCGTCAGAAAGCGATGACGCTCTTGATGCCGGCCGGCCTGCCGAGGATCAGGTCCGGGGCCTGCTCGGGCGGGTAGCGGCCGGCGATGAGCGTCGATACCACGGCCGGCCAGCGGCGGCGGAAGCGGTCGAGATCGCGGAGCGCGGACGCGAAGGCGTCCGGCCCGGCGTTCACCGTGCCCAGCAGCACCTGGTTCTTCAGCACCATCTCCCTCATCTGGTGGGCCGGATCCGTCTCGACGAAGGCTTGCAGGCCCGGGACGCCGGTCAGCACGAAGATGCCGTTGGTGCCCAGGACTTTGAGTGCCTGCAGGGCGAAGTGCGAGTGCCCGACCGCTTCGTAGATCAGGTCGATGTTGCCGATCTGTTCCGTCAGTTGCCCGAACGTGGCGGTCTGGGAGGAGACATAGGTCGCCCCGATGGCCTCGACCAGGTCGATCCGCGGGCTGGGAGGGAGCTCGCGGGAGTAGACGTACGTGGTGAAGCCGGCCGTGACGAGCACCATCGCCCCCAGCAGCCCGACCGGCCCGATGCCGAGCACCAGCGCCGAGAGTCCCTGGCCCCGTTCCTCGCTGGGCGTTTCCGGGTCGATCCAGGGCGGCCGCTGCTGCATCATCCAGAGAATCTGCGCCAGGGCCTTCTCGGCGATGGTGAGCGGCTCGGCCAGGACGGCGATGTCCCGCAGATCTGGCGGCACGACGTTCATGTACCGCTCATGGTCGACCACGTACTCGGCCATATAGCCGTGGGCTTCCTTGATGCCGCGCTCGCTGAAGTCCCCGGTGTAGCAGTAGTCCTGGTGCCCGGAACGGCAGGCCAGGCAGCCCGGGTGCGGGCACGGGCGGCGCACGGACGGTACGACGAGGTCTCCCGGCGCCAGGCGCTCGACCGCCGTCCCCACCTCCACGACCTCGGCCAGCGACTCGTGCCCGATGACCAGGTAGTCATCTTCCGGGGGCGGGGTTCCGTACTCGAAGGAGCAGATCTCCTTGTCGGTGCCGCAGATGCCGATGTCGAGCATCCGCAGCATGACCTGGTCCGGCTGGGCGAGCCGGGGGAATTCCTGCTCGACGACCTTGACCTCTTGAGGTCCGGGGAAGACTGCGACTGCTTTCATGTGACGCTCCCCCCGGGGGAGCGGAAGACTGCCGTCGTCACCATGCGCCCCCGGCCCCCTGGACATGCCACAAAGGCCATAATGCCCCCTGGCCGCGGCCGCAATCCGGGTCGCAGGTAAACGGCGCAAGGCCAGAACATGACCGGACAGAATCCTCTGGTTCCCTCAGGCTAGGCAAAGGCAAGGCAACCGTCGCACGCAGGCCGCGCCACAGATGTTCCGCGCGTCAATTACGTTTCCAGGTCGGCGGCCGCTTCTTCACCTAGGGAGCCCCCTTGTTGCTGAGCTCCTGCGCCTGGGACGTCCGGCCGCCAGTTCTGCAGCTCGTCGGCGGACTTCGCCAGGCCAAGCTCTTCCAGCGGGTGGCCGTGCCCCATGCGCAGGTGGCGAAGCACGGTCGCCATGAATTCGTCCAGTGCCGCCGTGGCCTTGTGCTTGTGTATGGGCTCTGGCGTGTCATCTGTCATAGAGGTAGCTTGCCACGGCACGACAGCCGCAAACTCAGCCGTACCGGCCGTCCTGGGGGAGCTATCGTGCGGTGAGATCTGCGCCCCGATGCCTCGAAGCTAGGACCCGCGACGCTTCGGGTGTGGCCGCGGAGCCGGGCAGACCTTTTCCGGAGGCGGCCGTGGCCGGACTGCGCCTCTGCGCCTATCAGTATCAGCACCTGCCGCTGGACGCGCTTCGTGGGCGCTGGGCGGGACGCCGAACGGTCTGGGTTCGACGTGCTGTGGAACTGCGACACCGTCGTCGATCCGGATCGCGGCTGGTGAACGGGGCGGCTCCTGCCGAGGATGCGGTCTTCGAGGAGGTGACCGCCAGCGTGATGCCCCAGCTACGGGCGGACGCGACAACCCCGTAGGCGGCGTCGTCGGAAGGGGACTACACGAGGTTGCCTGGGTGCGCCCGGCGGGCTCGTGCCGAGCAGGAGACCCGGCACCTCGGCTAGCGAGGCCACCTGCCTGTGACCGGCCTGGCGCGTGGGTGGTGCGGCCACAAGCACCGAGGGGATACCGATGTGTTGCGGCCCCAGGACGTCGTCCGCAAACTATCACCGATAAAGACAGCATCCTGCGCGCTGAACCCCACCCGCTCGAGCGTGTGATGATAAATGCGTGGATGTGGCTTTCGATAGCCAGCTTGGGCCGATGTGACGAAAACGTCGATGCTGCCGGCCAGGCCTGCTGCGGCGATATCGGAGGCCAGATCCCACCCCCAGTTGGAGCACACGGCAATGGTGAATCCCGCACGCCTGAGCTCGGTCAGGCAGTCTGCGGCTCCCGGCAAGGCCACCATGGCCGCCTGATGGCACTGCTCCAGCGCCGGGACGACGCGTGGAGCCAGGCTGACAGGCAGGTCGCCGGTCTGGGCGGCGGCAGCCAGGGTCTCAGTCGCCCAGCCGCAATAGGTCGGCCGGGAGCCGGACCATCCGGAATGGTCGAGCCCTTCGCTGGCCGCCTGCAGTTCCCTCAGCATCGCTCGCGAGGAGTTCAGCCCGGCTTGGGCCAGCCCGGTGAAGAAGGTTCGCTTGCTGCCACGGCGCGAGGTAACGAGGGTATTGAAAGCGTCAAAGATGACCAGGCCCCTGCTTCGCATCCGCTGGCCCTCCTCCGCAGATGGGGCCTGATTGTAAGCAATCCAAAGCGGGAGAAGGCAATGTGCTAAGAATATGAAACTGGCCTGGAAAGTGGGGATTAGGCCAGGCGGACCGAGCTGACCTTGTCGTAGATACAGGCTCGCCTGCCGTCGGCTTGCATGGCCGGGCAGCTGGCGCACTCCGGCGACATCGTGGCTTGGAGCCGGTCCTCACCGAAACCCGGGCGGGTCAGGAGCAACTGGTCGTCTCGCATGGCCAGGGACGCCATGCCGATCTGGTCAACCAGCAGGCCGCAGCGATAGGCCCGGCCGTCGGGAAGTATCTGCAGATTGGAGAAGACAGGCAGGGCACATTCCATGAGAGGCTCCCCTTCCGCCAGGAAGCCACGCTCAATCTCGACGAAGAGGTCGGGCCGCGTCTCGGCCCGTTTGCTGATCGCGGTGACCAGGTCCAGCCACCCATGGCGCCGGGATCTGCTCGGCGGTCAACCCGCTGCCAGGCCGATGCTCGACGGCCAGTGCACGTTGACCCGCCGGCAGCCGGATTCGTCCGCGAAGCGGATCAGCGCATCCGCAGGCCAGCACTGGTCGCACGCCAGTGACATTGATGTCGAAGAGGACACCCTGCTGGCCGAGCAGGCGGACCGTGTCCATGGCATCCCGCCACGCT